>CAIQHG010000030.1 GCA_903871545.1 uncultured Burkholderiales bacterium
AGGCGGGTTTATTTGGCACAATATACAGCCGAAGTGATGCTGAACCCCGGCACTAAGCATCTGCGCCGGAACGCGGTGCCCTTGGTCCGCGATGGCCGCAAAGTGACGGCGGCATGACCATTGTTTGATTAGAAATTTTATTGATCAACTAATCAAGAGCTACTTTGAATATTTCTAACCTTTACAAGGCAAAATAACCGATTATTCGTTATCGACAGAAGTCACTCGTTCTTTAGCTCTGTCTATATATATCTGTGACAACTTTGAGAAAAATGATTACATTAGGATTAGTTTTCCCAATAAAAACATGTTCTTTATCTTACAAAGCCGTGACATGTGGATCATTGCCACCTATTTATAAGATTTATATTTTAGTTGAAAAATTAAGACAATGCCAAAAGCGTTCCTATTAAACCCGTCCGTCACTGACAAGTCTGGCAAAACAGGCAACACCATTGTGGAGTGTTCTTTCGCCGTATTAGGCTCCACTCCTAAGTCCAAAAGAATGTGATTAAACACCTAATCTTTATTGCCATTTGTGGGCGTTTTTTTAAAGATTGCGTCTAACCGCACCCAAAACTTTGCCAATTAGCAAACTCGTTGCTTATTTAAACGCTACACAAGCAAAACGTTGCTGCTCAACACACAGTATTATTTCTCTTTCAAACCCTTCAAATAATGCCAGGATCTTTAAAAGGCCACTCAATTTGTAAGAGTAGTTTTGCAGCAAAGGATTATTGACAAAAAAGCTCAGCACGATTCCAGCACGATTCAAGTACGAGTAAGAGTAAGGGTAGCAAAGATATCAGCAGCATCAATAAAATCTGGGACAAGCATGTCAAACAAAACCACAGATTCTTTCCCAATTTTGATGGCCAACGTTACATAAAATTTTGAATTAAGTTAAAGTATTTGTGAGGCATCTTCGCATTAACTTTAAGAGAACAAGCAGTTCACAGTTAATTTGAAGATGAACCTAAGATAAAATGAACTTTTAAAAAGTAGTAATTACTTGCAAACTGATTCACACCCTAATCTCAAAGATCCCCTCCTTTATTCACTTCAAGGCTGGAGAAGACGCGTTTTATTTTTAATTAGCTCCGAAATTTTGGCAATTGGTTGCTCTAGTTTGGGACTCTCATTTCTGTCGGATCAAAGTGTTGCCCATGCCAGTGTTATGGCTATTACTGGGTCTGTAGTTGCTGTACTTTGGAATTGGCTTTTTAATTACTGGTTTGAAATTTGGGAGCACCGCCAAATCTCACCCAACAGAACCATTTTAAGACGAGTCATGCATGCACTGGGATTTGAGCTACCGATGCTTGCGGTATTTGTGGTTTTGTTTGCATGGTGGTTTGAAATTTCATACACAAAAGCATTCTTAATGGACATTGCTATGACTATTTTTTTCTTGGTCGGCACGTTTGTTTTTACCTGGGTATTTGATACGCTTTTTGGTCAGCCTAGGTTAGTTCAACGCAAATAAGAACATCGTTTTTTTTAGATCGTTGAAAAACCAGATACAAGACAAAGAAATGACCACTTAGTGTTCGATCTTAATTTGTATACATAATTGATACCCTACACCCCAGACTGATTTGATAGCTGCCTCAGCTTCGGGTGGTTGAGCACTTTTTAATTTTCGTCGAAGTCTGGCTATCAGCTCTTCTAGGGCATGTTTGGACATAAAGTCATTCTCCTCCCCAGAGGTAAACAAATCAGCAATAAAGCCTGACTCAAGGGTATTGTCCTTAGCTTGTGAAAGTGCAACTAATAGGATTTTTTCTCGGCTAGTTAACCGCAATTTATGCTGCAAATCGGGGCTCATTAATATTCTGTCCCTCAAATTTAAAGACCACGCCTGTTCTGTATTAATATTTTTAACCCTTCGACCCAAATTTTGTAAAACCAATACAAGCTCTTCGGGTGAGACTGGTTTGTTTAAATAAAAATCTGCACCACCGTGAGCGTAGCTTGCTAATTTGTCCCCCAATCCTAACCTAGCGGTAATAATGACGATTCCAACGAGGGGGAATTTAGCGCGAATCCTTTTGGAGAGTAGTATGCCATTTTCTCCAGGTAAATTTAAATCTATAACATAAAGATCGATTACGTCAGGATTGACTAAATCATCAAATGCTGAAGCATTAGCCGTATCAAAAACAGTAAAACCATTGCCTCTCAAGTGATCAGAAATTTCTTTACGTAAATTATGATCATCTTCGACTAGGACAACATTAAATGGATTTTCGTTAGCTAGGGAGTAACTAAAGGGTTTGGTATTCATAGGTCAACTTTTAATTTAAAAGAAATAAGATCGTCATCTAAGCACCATGAAATTTGGCCGCCTATCAAGTTGGAGGCAACTTGCACAATATTGAGTCCAATACCCATTCCGGGCTTCGAAATAAAATTATCGTGTCTGTAATATCTTTTGAATAATTGATCCGGATCAGGGATATTATTGATATCGACTGTGTTTGTGATATTGAAAAAATAAAATCCGCCAGTAACTTCAACTCCATCTGCCTTTGAGTCTTGAGAAGTGCTTACAACTCCGAAGGAGATATTGATTTCAGAATTTTGACTGCGGTACTTTACTGCATTACTGATTAAGTTATCAAGAACGGTAGTGAGTAAGAAACGGTTGCCGAAAATCTCAACAACTTCACGGTTGTTAATTTTAAATATCCGTCCGCTCTCGTAATCACTAACGATATCTTTGACAAGCTCTGTGAAATTTATGCTCTCATTTTGCTCGTGCTCTTTAGAACTATATTTGTCAAGTTTGGCCGACAAGAAAACTTGATTCAAAACAGTGTTTATACGATTTGTCGATTGCACAATTTTCTTTGTCCGCTCATTTACTTCACTCTCAAGTGCATGATTATTTTGAATAAATGCTGCTGCATAATTTATAGTACTTAATGGATTTTTTATTTCATGCGTAAGCAAATCAACCATTTGCTCTCGCTCATGTAGTTTTTCGTTTAATAGCGTGACCGTTAATTTACTTGATGCTGCTTCGTTTAAAAGAGTTTGATTTTTTTTATTTTTTTCTAATATTTCAAAAGCGACTATTGAAAAAATGACACATCCAATCGCAATCCCGTTCAATCTATAGTCAAAGAAGTCATGAATGAGGAAGTTAAAGTTATTAACGTCAATTAAATTTGAGACGTATAAAAAACCGGAAGTTAAAATCAAAGAGTAAACGGTATTACCAATCCATATTATCTTACTAATCTTTGAAGGAATAACTGTGGTTATTAGCGCGTAGTAGTTCATACCCAACACACAAAGTTGTAAAGCTATATTAAATATGTTATTTAGATGGCCAACGTCTGCAAAAGTAGCAACCATATTGGTTATTATTAAAAAAACTATCGCAATAATTGCCCTTTTATAAAAACGATTGACTGAATAGCTTATAAAAATTTCACGGCATAATAGGCAAAACAAGAGAGACCTAAAGTAAAAAAACAATTCAGGCATGAATTTTATCAATTCAAAATAGTCTCCTTTAAAAAAATCAAACAAAATACCGTTAAATGAAACGGTATATAAAGTAAGACTAATTTGAAAAAAGACATACACAAGAATCAGTCGGCTTCTATCGATTAAATAAAAAATTAAAGCCACTACAAAAAGACAAATTCCTACTGCAATAGATATTGAACTTGCCATAATCCTTTTGCTCACGACTTTTGATAACTCGTCCTGAGCCACTACTTCCGCATGGATTTGTACAATATTTTGTGACTCAATTTTTAAGTACAGAGTGATTGGTTTTTCAAGAGTTGACTTTAAGTAAAAGCAGTGGAACTCATCATCACATAACCTTGGATAGCTCATATGCCTGTCTCCTAGCATTTGAGTAGTCCACTCATTTTTATTAAATTCAAATAATTGAATTTTGTCTAAAGTTAGGGCACCAACCCGCAATATTAGCGGGTAAACCATCTTTTCTGAAAAATCGTCGGTGACACTCTTTTTGTCTGATATTACTAATTTGATCCACTGCGTATCATCCGTAAATCCTTTGAGAAGATCTGAATAAAAGGGTGTAAAGTTTAGATTTTCAACACGTCGAATAACTTCCCTGTTGTCTAAGCTCGTATCATCTGCAATTTCTTTTTTTCCCGAAATCGATTTATTTTCTGAAAAATAATATTTATCGATCTGAATTTCGCTATGAACTGCTTGGTTTACAAACACCCACAAACCACAAAACAATAATCTTAAGAGTTTTTGCACAATTAGCTATTAGTAAACAAAATGTTATGTCTTCACATAACTGTATTTTATCAAATCCGACTCAATATTTCCTTATAAACGTGTGTTTTAAAGCGTATTTGATAGATAGGCTAAAAAATCTATTTAAGCCGTAAAGTCAATTGCCTTCAAGGAAACATTAAAAACGAAAAATCGAGTCTACCTCGGAATAACTCGTTTTAAACCTGTCTAGGGAAAGGCCTAATTCTGATGCCACTAATAAAGAGCATAAACTATCAATATCAGATAAAGCAATTTATTGGTTTAGGGCGCCATACACAACGGCAGGCAACTTTTCTCTATAAATTTTGCGAATTTCGCCGGGGGTTGCAGCCATCATAACAACTGCTAAGTCAGACGCAGGATCTACCCAAAAAATGGTACCACTTGCCCCGTTCCATGTGAACTCACCCACATTTCCGTTAAGGGCCGCAACTCCGCGCGCAGTTCTTACAGCGACACCTAGGCCGAAACCATAACCAGCCCGTGCTGGTTCTGTACCGGACACATTATTTTTAATATTTAAACCTAGATGGTCTGAGGTCATGAAATTGACAGTATTTGAACTTATGACTCGACGGTTATCAATCTGACCTTTATTTAGCAACATTTGTGCGAAACGGATGTAATCCCCTGCAGTGCTAAAAGCACAAGAGCCTGCACAATCGAATTTAGTTTGTTTATCCAATATACCAATTGATTGAGGCTTGCCAGTCATCGGATCTAACGAAAGAGGTCTAGCAAGTTTTGCACGAAGAGCAGGGCTCGGATGAAAAGTAGTGCTTTT
The DNA here is from genome assembly GCA_903871545.1 of uncultured Burkholderiales bacterium. Lineage (GTDB taxonomy): Bacteria > Pseudomonadota > Gammaproteobacteria > Burkholderiales > Burkholderiaceae_C > Limnohabitans. The sequence continues at coordinate 5,063 of CAIQHG010000030.1, forward strand.
CATGCCCACCTTAGACCACACTCTTTTATTCAAAATATTCTCAAGAGAAGTGCCATCAATTTTTTCCTCAATCAGTCCAAGTACGTCGATACCGAATCCGTAATCCCAAACCGTTCCTGGCTCATACAAGAGAGGAGCACTCGCTAGTTTTTGTAAGAACTCACCCCCTTCATAAACGAAAGCTGAGCCAGCGGAACTAGGAGGGAACAATTTGTGAATGGGAGTAGAACCTCTATCGCCGTAGGGCATGCCATTGGTATGGCGCATTAAATCTTGAACCGTAATAGGCTTCAAAACGGGCTTGAGGGAGACATCTCCGTCGGCTTGGATGGTGCCAACATGGGAATTTTTAAATTCATCCAACCAAAAGTTAATTGGACTATTTAAAGGTAATTTCCCTTCCTCATAAATACTCAATGCACCTACAGTTGCCATAACCTTAGTCATAGATGCGAGATGAAAAACAGAATCTAATGACATGGGTGCGTGGGTAATTGGATCTCTACTTCCGTACGCTTTATAGATAACAAGCTTACCGTGCCTTGCAACTGCCAATACAGCGCCGGGCATCCGATTTTCGCTGATTTCGGTGTTTATAAAGTCATCAATACGCTGCACGCCCTCCCTGGAAAATCCAAGTTTTTCAAAATTCCCTCTGGGCAGTGGATCTGGAATACGAGTCTCAGCTATAGCAAAGTTAAAAATTAAAAAATAAGAGGCAATAACGAGACCTGCGGCAAATACAGATTTGTCAGTTGGTTTCATAAAACTCCCAAAAAAACACTTAATTATTGAAAAATGACTTTGTAACGCTTTAGAAAATAAACTGTGTCTAGCTGAATATTGAGCATGTTCTCAATTAGCCGCTTATTGGCAACACCACGTTGATCGCCTAGGTAACAATAATACTACCAATACTTTTGATTAAAGTTTCCACTAGCTAAAAACGCTTTGGAATATCAAAAAGGGAAAAAATTTAGTTTTCTCTGACCCGACATGAGCCAAAACAGCCTGCTAAAGACTATTTTAATTTATCAGCACAGCAGCGGAAGTTTTGTGTGTGGCGGTATCAACCAAAATCATTGCGCCCATTAAACGCGATTTAAGAAAAGATTGACTAAGAATGGGCTCTTTGAGAGTTAATTCAATGGTGCCAATCTCATTGGTATTCAGTGATTCTGTTTTTTCTTTTTGCAGGGTCACGATATTAATTGTGTTTTCAATTTGAGTGACCTGCGCCTTCACCCATTGGTGGCCGTGAAGCGCCCAATAAGTTCTCCCACTTAGCAACGGTTCGTCGTCTAACCAAGCAACTGTTGCCTTTAATCTTCGAGTAGGCTCGATTGCGGATTTTGATTCATTGGGTCCGTACACCACCAACCAGTCGCCCCTTGAGACATCGATCTCTCGCTCTAAAGTAACCCCTACTTGTTGTCCCGCCTGCCCAATGCGTGGGTCATGCTGAGCCCGAACTGAATTGACAATTTCCGCTACTTTTGCAGTTTGTCCGCTGGGATGAACTTGTACTGCATCCCCAAGTTTTAACTCACCATTTGCAACGCGACCCCATAAAATTCTTCTCCCTTTATTTGTTCGGTTAGAGTCGTGCTGTTTTTCGATCCACTGGATACAAACGGTCGGGACCCCCTCATATTCTGGGGGAGTACTGGGAAGCTTTTCTAAAATAGCAATTAAACTTTTTCCCTCGTAGCCGCACCAATTTTCTTTTGAATTTACGACGTTCCACCCTTTTAAGGCTGATATTGGTACAACATCGCAGACTTCAATCTTTGCTTGAGCTGCAAAGGTCTTGAGTGCAGCTCTTATATTGTTGAACGCTTTAGTTGGGTCTGTCACTGCGTCTAGCTTGTTTACTACAAATATAATACTTGGAACCCTTAACAGATTCACAAGAAGCGTGTGTCGCCGCGTTTGATCCAGTAAGACCAGATCCGATTTCGCCCAGTCAAGCTTGGTGGAATCTACAATTACGAGCGCTGCGTCGGCGCTTGAGGCGGCCGTAACCATATTGCGCGTGTACTGCTCGTGTCCCGGTGTGTCGCCAATAATAAATTTTCTTGCCTCCGTGGCAAAGTAACGATAGGCCACATCAATAGTGATGCCTTGCTCTCGCTCCGCGGAGAGGCCATCCGTTAGAAGAGCTAAATCGGTTTGTCCTTGGCGTTGAACGCCTGCAAGGTGATCCTCAAGCACAGCCTGCGAATCCACCAAAAGCCTACCAATCAAGGTGCTTTTGCCGTCATCAACCGATCCACAAGTGATAAACCTAAGTGCATTCAGGGGATCTTTAGAGTGGCTCATGCTCAAAGTTGAAGGGGGAGTGAGATCGGATAGTTGTGACATGGGTTTATATTTTAGATTTGAAATGCTATTTGTCGATTGACTTAGATTTTTTGTGCTCAGATGAAAATTTATTTTCCATTTGTAGATAATCCATTAAAAATAGCCGTCTTTTTTCCTCTTCTCCATTGAAGCCTCAGAGGTTTGATCATCCATTCGGGTCGCCCCTCGCTCACTTTGTTTGACACTAAGCGTCTCCGTCACTATTTCCTTAGGTGTCCTGGCATGACTAGAAACTGGGCAAGTGCATGTAATGTCGCCAATCGTTCTAAAACGCACATCCATTAGTTTGGATGTCTCGCCCACCTTTAATTGAGTTAAAGGGGTCACCGGTACCAATAGGCCTTTGCGCTCTACTATTTCCCTTTGATGGCTATAGTAAAGACTTGGCAATTCAATTTGTTCGCGCTCAATGTACTGCCACACATCCATTTCAGTCCAGTTGGAGATTGGAAAAACCCGGAAGTGCTCTCCCGGCTGTAGTTTGGTGTTGAACAAACTCCACAGCTCAGGGCGTTGGGACTTAGGTTGCCAGGTCCCAAAACTGTCTCTGTGTGAGAAGATTCGCTCCTTAGCGCGCGCTTTTTCTTCATCTCTCCTAGCACCACCGATTAAGGCATCAAATTTATGTTCCTCAATGGCCTCTAAAAGAGTGACCGATTGATGAGCGTTCCTCGGCTCATCTGGATTGCTTAAGCGCACTGTGCCTCGCCTCATTGAGTCCTCAAGGCTGCGAACAATGAGTTGCGCTCCAAGTTGTTGTGCGCGGTAATCTCTAAACTGTATGACCTCCTCAAAGTTGTGACCCGTGTCGATCATCAGCAGTGGGTAAGGGATACGTCCTGGGCCAAACGCTTTTTCTGCGCACCGCAGCATAACCAATGAATCTTTTCCCCCCGAAAATAAAAGTGCAGGTCTCTCAAAGCTTGCTGCAACTTCGCGCAGTATAAAGATCGTCTCACTCTCCAACCCGTCTAAGTGGGACTGGCTTGGGGAAAATGATGGCGGCGTATCTTGCGGCTTAACTTGACTTGTATTTTCGGGCGAGCTTGCGAGAGGTGGATTTTCAATAGTAGACATTTATGATCTTTTAGACAATTGGAATTTAATGATTAGCGGTGGCCAAGAAATCGCTCAACGTTGAAATAGCTCGGCGCTTTAGCCAATATAGGCTGCTGCACCAGGCTTTAGGCACTGACGTGAAGGCCGCACTCTTTAGCGTTTTCTTGTTCCCACCACCAACGCCCGGCTCTAAACTCTTCGCCTTCACTGATTGCTCGAGTGCAAGGTGCACATCCAATACTTGGAAAGAACTCATTGTGCAACGCGTTGTAGTCCAGACCATTGACATCGATGTAGTGCCATACGTCGCCCCAACTCCATTCCACCAAGGGATTTACTTTAGTTAGCCCAGTGCGCTCCAACTCAGAGTCATCCACAAAACTTACCTGCGCACGGGCTTGAGATTGTTCACGCCTTAGTCCAGTTATCCAGGCTCTTTGCCCCTTTAAAGCTCTTTGAAGGGGTTCGACCTTACGGATCTGACAGCAACTCTTTCTGTTCTCAATAGACCCGTAGATAGCCTTTTGACCTTTAGTTCTAACAAACTCTATTACGCTCTCAGGCATTGGCCGATATATCTCAACGCAAAGCTTTGTAGTGGCTTGAAATCGCTCTAAAAAAGCAGAAGTTTCATAGTGCAAAGCCCCGGTTTCTAAAACAAATACGGGGACCACAAGTCCAATCGTCTGAAGTAAATGGCTGATTACAACATCCTCGGGGCCTAAACTGCTGGCTTGCTTAATTGGACTTAGATTTTTGACGCAGCGCTCCAACTCAGTCCAAGTATTTTTCAAACGAGCCCCGTACAAAGCGCTCGGAGTTGCCCAGCGGCTGATAGCAGACTCTTGATTGGTTTTAAATAATGTAGGGCTAGTCATTTGTAAATGTAGGATAAAGAAAAGTGAGTCGACCGCGGTATTGTCTCAAACTAAAATGAGCTTAGATGCCGCCCATGCCAAAAGCACACTGAGGCTCAGACGGATCACCCTCTCGGGGGTGCGGCTTAGAAAGTGCGCTCCCACCCAAATCCCTGGCAAGGAGCCCAACGCTAGTTTCAAAAGAAGCTCCCAATCTACTGTACCTAGGCTAGCATGCCCCAAACCTGCAACTAAAGTTAAAGGGACGGCGTAGGCAATGTCAGCAGCAACTATCTTTGGCAGAGGAAGTTTGGGGTATAAAAGCATCAAAACGCTCACTCCAATGGCGCCCGCGCCCACTGAGGTCAGTGTCACCATTGAGCCTATTGCAAGCCCCAAAAGAACCGTTAAAACTGGATGATTTGTGTCTAAAGATTCTTTATCAATCACAATTTGATCGCTACTTAGGGCCACATTTGCGCTAATGCTGATGGTGTTTTTAGGGTTCAAGGGTTGCCCTTCCCCTGAAGCCTCAAACGACTGCATCTTGGTCGACGAATATGAAGTTTTTAAGACTTTATAAAGTAGGGAAGCAGCTGTCAATAAAAGAGCAATGCCTAACGCTCGTTTAATTAAGTGTTCAATTTCGGTACTCGCAAGGTCATATTGATTGAGTACGTAAATTGTTACTAAGCAACCAGGAATACTTCCCAGGCTCAAATGAAACACAACTCGCCAAGGAATTAGCTTTTGACGCCACAATGTGTAAGTGCCTCCAGACTTAGTGATTGCAGCGAAAAGTAAATCGGTGCCGACTGCCAAGTGCGGCTTAACACCAAACAAAAAAATCAAAAGTGGCGTCATTAGTGAGCCGCCCCCAACTCCGGTCAGTCCCACAACAGTACCAACAAAGAAGCCCGCCAAAATAAATTGAAAATCATGCATACGGGCACTTTAACTGTGCTCATCTTAAAATCAAAATATATATTTTTACTTTATATATAACTAATGAGTATAAAGAGGGTCGCTTGATTAAAAACCGCCCTTTTAAAAAACCAACCTGAATCGGTTGAATAGTCGTTTCATGTAAGTGCTACTCGTGTATAGATCCTGCGTAAAACTGCTGCTCTGTAAGTACATGAAGGCCATCAAAGCGCAACCGTTTGCCCTCATTGGGATTGAAATGCGTGAAATAACTGCGACTTAGTAAAGGGGGGAGGTCATGCAACGTACACAAGCGCCAAAACCCCAACAAGCCAATAAGCTAATAGTGGTTTTAATGGGTATTTTTCATCCACTGATGGTGATCAATGGTGCCGGGGGCCGGACTCGAACCGGCACGGTGTTTTGCACCGGCAGATTTTGAATCTGCTGCGTCTACCAATTTCGCCACTCCGGCAAAGAGGGGGAAATAAATTATGGCACAGTATTGGCTTGATATCCATTATCATCACCAGAATACATTATATTTATGGCTTCTCTCTATTAAACCAACAAAAATCCATGCAATACCCCACGATAGAGTCAACAATTGGTCGCACTCCTTTGGTTGCCTTGCAGCGAATCGGGCATCAAGTGTGCCTTGAACGCGGCAACATTTTGCTTGGCAAGTTGGAGGGAAATAATCCCGCTGGTTCCGTCAAAGACAGACCCGCTCTCTCCATGATTCAACGAGCACAGGAGAGAGGAGATATTAAAGTTGGAGATACTTTGATTGAGGCAACCTCTGGAAATACGGGCATCGCGTTGGCCATGGTCGCTGCAATCAAAGGTTACAAGATGATTCTCATCATGCCCGAGGATTTATCAATAGAGCGCGCTCAGACCATGAAAGCTTATGGGGCTGAGCTTATTTTAACGCCCAAGAGCGTTGGTATGGAGGGGGCGAGAGACCTTGCACTACAAATGCAAAAAGAAGGCAAGGGCCATGTTTTAGATCAATTTGCAAACTCAGACAACCCACGGATTCACTTTGAAACAACCGGGCCAGAAATTTGGCAAGACACCCAAGGAAGGGTAACTCATTTTGTAAGTGCAATGGGCACTACTGGAACTATTACGGGCGTCTCAAAATACCTTAAAAATAAAAATAAAAATATTCAAATCATTGGTGCTCAACCAAGTGAGGGGTCTAGGATAGCGGGCATCCGCAAATGGGCGCCTGAGTATTTGCCGAAAATTTACGATCCAACTCATGTAGATAAAATTACGTTAGTCAGTCAACATGACGCAGAGCAAATGTGTAGACTCCTGGCAAAAGAGGAAGGAATTTTTGCAGGCGTTTCAGCTGCCGGCGCATGTTGGGTTGCTCTAGAGTTGGCCAAACAAGTTACTAATGCAACTATTGTTTTCATCGTTTGCGATAGGGGTGACCGATATCTTTCTACAGGAGTTTTTCCAGCATGAATGAATTCAAGTTCTGCCCAATGTGCGCCTCTCGCTTGGAACTTATAGCAAGACAGGAGGACGGGGGACCAAAAGAGCGTTTGGCCTGCCTAAGCTGTGACTGGACACACTGGAACAATCCCACTCCCGTATTGGCTGCCATTGTGGAGCACAAAGGGCAGATACTGTTAGCCAGAAACTCTGCTTGGCCAGGCAAGCGTTTTGCCCTTATAACCGGATTTATGGAGGCGGGAGAGACTCCGCACGAGGGCATCACCCGAGAGGTCAAAGAGGAGACAAATCTTGATGTTATTTCGCTAAAGCTTATTGGCGTCTATGACTTTCAAAGGCGCAACCAAGTGCTGATCGCCTATCACGCAGTTACTAAAGATTCGGGCACTATCGAGCTCTCCCCTGAGTTACTCGAATATAGGCTTTTTGATTTCGATAAACTAATATGCTGGCCTGCAGGTACGGGCTATGCTTTGGCAGATTGGTTAAAAACAAAATCCATTGAGCCGCGTTTTCTTGAATGGGAAGAAATAGAGCGTATTAACCAACTCGCCTCCGAATGAAAAGGTTGAAATCAAGATGATCGTCGATGTAGAGCTAGATACTAGGGGTCTGAATTGTCCACTGCCTATTTTAAAGGCCAAAAAATCTCTATCATCTATGCAATCTGGACAACTCCTAAGAGTTGTTTCCACCGATAGCGGCTCAAATAGAGACTTTGCCGCGTTTTGCAAACAAACAGGCAATGAATTGATTGAACAAAGAACCCAAGGAACAGAGTTCATACACGTCCTTAAAAGACGATGATTGAGCCAGACCTATATAAGAGAGGATCAAAGGCAGGGGGCAAAATCAGGCCCTCAAGATTACCTAAGCCCTGTTTAATTTTTAACCAATGCTTAGACCGGTAACCGAGCTAGCTGATCTTTGAGTTTCACGATCGTTTGCTGAAAATCCGCCATCCTTTTGCGCTCTTGCTCTATCACTGCGGGGGGAGCTTTCGCTACAAAAGATTCATTGGAAAGCTTGATTTGCCCTTTATCAAGTTCTGTTTGGATTCTAAGTATCTCCTTGCCAAGTCTTGCGCGCTCTGCTGTTGCGTCCACTTGAATGTGAAGGCACATCCTAACTGCTCCAACCACCGCAACAGGGGAGGACTCACTGCTTTGGCGCCACTGAGATTCATCCTCAAAGAGTTTAATGTCGCTTAGTTTTGCCAGGATTTTTAAGGCCGGCATCATAGAGCGAACCCGTTCATCTGCTCCCAAAATAAGTAGAGGCAGTTTTATTGCAGGAGACACGCCCATCTCGCCTCGTAAATTGCGACACGAGTCCACAATCGCTTTGAGGTCTTGCACGTAGAGCTCAGCGATCGGGTCAATTTTCCCAGGCATACTTTTTGGATACGCGACTATAGAAACAGAAGCACGGTCCAACTCGCCACTTTTGATTCGTCCCGCAATAGGAGCAACTTTTTGCCAAAGTTCTTCCGTAATAAAAGGAATAATGGGATGCAAAAGTCTTAATAAGGTCTCTAATGTGCGAATCAGCGTGCGCCGCGTTCCCCGCTGAATAGTTTTTTCGCCCCCCATCAGTTGGACTTTTGCGATCTCCAAATACCAATCACAAAATTCATTCCAAACAAAGTCATAAATAGAGTTTGCCACGATGTCAATTCTAAAATCTTTAAAACTCTGCTCAACTTGCTCCTCTAGTCTTTGAAGTTGTGAGGCAATCCACCGGTCTGGCTGGCTAAAGGTCATATAACCATGAGCTACCCCGCCAACTTGGCACTGCTCCTTGGTGTGCTCCAATAAGCCGCAATCGTGGCCCTCACAGTTCATTAATACAAACCGGGTTGCATTCCAAAGCTTGTTACAAAAATTTCTATATCCCTCGCACCTCTTGCTATCAAAATTAATACTTCGCCCTAAAGTGGCCATGGACGCAAAGGTAAACCTTAGCGCGTCGGCGCCGTAGCTTGGAATGCCGCTTGGGAATTCTTTTTCTGTTTCTTTTTTGACCTGCCCTGCGGTCTCAGGTCGGCGCAGTCCGACCACCCTTTTTTCAAGCAAAGCAGGCAATGCGATTCCGTCTATGAGATCGACCGGATCTAAAACATTGCCCTCAGATTTACTCATTTTTTTGCCATTTGCGTCCAATACAAGACCGTGAATATAGACCTTTTTAAACGGAACTTTTCCAGTGAAATGAGTGGTCATCATGATCATTCGTGCCACCCAAAAAAAGATAATGTCATAGCCCGTAACTAAGACCGAGCTTGGTAGATAAAGATCTAGATCTTGAGTTTTAGCAGGCCAACCAAGTGTTGAAAAAGGCACCATTGCAGAGGAGTACCAAGTGTCCAAGACATCCGGATCTCGTCTAAGCGTTTTGCCAGGGGCTTGGGCCTGCGCTTGGGCGAGGCTCTCAGCAACGTACACATGCCCCTCCTCGTCGTACCAGGCCGGTATCTGATGTCCCCACCACAATTGACGACTAATACACCAGTCTTGGATGTTGTTCATCCACTGGTTATAGGTGTTGATCCAGTTTTCTGGAACAAACTGCACTTCCCCGGATTGAACCGCCTCTACCGCTTTAGCGGCTATGCTTTTACCGGTTGAGTCGCCCTCCCCGACTTTGCTCATGGCAATGAACCATTGATCAGTAAGCATGGGCTCTACAACTTGCCCTGTTCTTGCACAAATTGGCAACATCAGTTTGTGCGGCTTCATCTCCACAAACAAGTCCAACTCTTTTAAATCCTTTAGGATCACTTTGCGAGCATCAAAACGATCAAGCCCTCTGTAGGCCTCAGGTGCGTTTTCGTTAACTTTGGCGTCCAATGTAAAAATACACACCAACGGCAGGTTATGCCTTTGTGCACAAGCGTAGTCGTTAAAGTCGTGAGCGCCCGTTATTTTTACAACCCCAGAGCCAAAACTTGGGTCTACAAAGGCGTCAGCAATGATTGGGATTCGCCTATTGCAAAGAGGGAGCTCAACCTCTTGTCCAATCAAATGCGAGTACCTGCTGTCCTCTGGGTGCACAGCCAAGGCGGAGTCACCAAGTAACGTCTCAGGGCGGGTGGTTGCAATCACGAGGCCCTTTTGAGGAGAGCCTTCAATGAGTTGCTCGCCCTTTGCAAATGGATAGAGGATGTAGTACATGTGCCCTTGGGACTCACGACTCTCTACTTCTAAGTCACTCACCGCTGTGCTCAAAACTGGATCCCAATTAACCAGTCGTTTGCCCCGGTAAATTAATTTTTGTTGATACAAAGCAACGAAGGTTTTTACGACTACGTCGGATAAATTTTGGTCCATCGTAAAATACTCGCGCGACCAGTCCACACTGTCGCCCATACGGCGCATCTGGCTCGTAATCGTATGTCCACTTTGCTCCTTCCACTGCCAAACTTTATCGATAAAGTTCTTGCGCGCAAGCTCGGGCGTATCTCCCATCTGGTGACGGGTAATGCCTTGCTCTTGCAGTTGGCGTTCAACGACAATTTGGGTAGCTATTCCAGCGTGATCCGTGCCGGGTATCCAGACAGAGTTGAACCCGCTCATGCGGTGATAACGAGTCAAGGTATCCATGATCGTCTGGTTAAAGGCGTGCCCCATATGCAAAGTGCCAGTCACATTGGGTGGGGGCAATTGAATGCAAAAGGAGGGGGATCCGGCTTGAGCCTGCCCGCTGCCGTAAGCACCGCCCACCCCGTACCCACGTCTTTCCCACTCGGGGCCCCAACGCATCTCGATCCCAGAGGGCTCGAAAGATTTAGGTAAGCTGTTAAGACCGGGTTGCTCTACGGCGTGGGTCTCCTCGACAGGGGACTTCGAATCTGTGGAATTGGGAAAAGGAGAATTCGGGGAAGAGTTTTGGCTCATACAAGGATTTTTAGGGAGAATAATTTAAGCTTAAACGGGCAGTACTTGAATGAGTTGGGTTTTGGAGCCTTTTACAAATTTTCAAGTATTTCTCAATTAAAGCTGATTTTAACTGGCTTGTTCGGGTCAGCCCTTGTATAGTTCATAATTACTGACCCAAGATTAAGTTTCTACAGGGGGGGGTTGGACAACGCAAAACTGTTCTAAGCCCGTTTCCTTGTCAACCGCTTGTTCCAGTGGCGCGTTATTTAGTTATTCACAAGCTCTTAATACAAGGGAGATCAAATATGAAAAAACTACTCGTACTTTTGCTGTCCACCACAGCCCTTTTAGCCAGTAACGCCAGTTTCGCAGGCGGATGGCACGCAGGCGGCTACTACGGCGGTGGTGGCTACTACAACGGAGGCGGCAATTACCGCGCAGAAGGTTGGCGCCACGGGGGCGGCTACTACAGGGGCGGGTACGGTGTCGTGCCTTTTATTGCCGGCGCCGTTATCGGCGGGGCAATCGCTAGCACCGCTTACGCTACAACCAACTCGACATATTACTCCACACCCGTTCAGGTTATTGAGCCCTCAACTGTATACATCCAACCCCAACAAGCTTACGTTGTCCAGCCCCACGCATATTATTGCGCTAGTGCCCAAAATTATTACCCTGCAGTACAAACCTGTAACGTACCTTGGCAACAAGTTAACTGATTGAAATGTTTCAACCTCTTCAAAAGCCTCATACATTTTGAGGCTTTTTTGTTGGTGAGTGTCAATTTCGATCATACGATGTGTGCATCGCTCAAGCGTTGCCCACCAATTAAAAATTCAGAGGCATGTTAATTTAGTTTAAGCAGCAATAGTGCAACAAATAGTTTACGACTAGACTTTAGTTGATTTAAAATTAAACATTGTTCACTCAAGTGATAGTTCCTCATCTGTTTATGCTTTTCTTGCTATCTCCTGCAAAAACATTAGACTATAAAAGCACGCTTCCAATGGTTGAGGCCAGTGAGCCCATTTTTCAGAAACAATCTGCTGAATTAATCTCTATCCTAAAGACAAAAGACAAAACCCAAATAAGCGAATTAATGAGTTTGAGCGAGGCTTTATCCCAGCTCAATTTGGAACGTTATAAAGACTGGTCTCCTAAATTCACACAAAAAAACTCCCGCCCCGCGTTGCTAGCCTTTAACGGAGATGTCTATGAGGGATTAGATGCTTACTCCTTGAACACTAAGGAGCTGAATTGGGCCCAGGATCACTTAGCCATATTGAGTGGTCTTTACGGGGTACTAAGGCCACTAGATAAAATGCAACCCTACCGTTTGGAGATGGGCACTCCACTAGAAAACTCTAGGGGCTCGAATCTCTATAAATTCTGGGGCGAGTCCCTATCAGAATATCTGAACAGCAGGCTATCCACCGAGAAAACACCTATTATTGTTAATCTTGCATCTCAAGAGTACTTTAAATCCATTCAACTCAAGGCTCTTAAAGCAAGAGTTATTGAGTGCGTATTTGAACAAGAAAAGTCTGGTCAATTTAAGGTCATTAGTTTTTTAGCCAAACGAGCTCGCGGTTTGATGGCGAGATATGCCGTACAACACAAACTTAAAACGCCTACTGGGCTTCAAAAATTCGACAGCGAAGGTTATGTCTTCGAGCCTAATTTGTCTACTGCAGATAGGTTTGTTTTTAGAAAATATAGTAGTTAAAAACGCGCTCGTCCCTCCTTAGAGCGCACCCTTCAATATACGCTTAATAAACCTCTACATTGAGTTTAAAAAACCTTTCATGACCTTACCCACCTCGATGCAACCCATACCCAACTCTGTTAGTGAAGGATTAGATCAACCCAAAGAGAACAGCGAATCGGGGGAAATCAAAGCAATTATGGACCTTAAAGAACTGAGGGAGAAGGGTGAGCTCGGAGAGCTTGGTAAGGCCTCTGCTTACATCAACACCTACGCACCGCAACTCTTGTTTCCTATAGAGCGCGCCCCCACTCGCGCAAGGATGGGTATACGCGCGACGCCCTCCTTTTTGGGGGCTGATCTTTGGACCGCCTACGAGCTCAGTTGGCTCAATAAGCGGGGTAAGCCCGAGGTCTGCATTGCTCGGTTGATTGTGCCCTGCGAGTCTACGCACATCATTGAGAGCAAGTCTTTAAAACTCTACTTTAATAGTTTTAATTCAACTCAGTTTGAAAATAAAGAGGCCGTAAAGCACGCCATCGAACAAGACTTAACCAAGGCTATTTGGAGGGGTACTCAGCCAAAAGGACAGGTCTTTACTGAGCTACTCTCGCCCCAAGAATTTCACGCTCACCTGCCCCGTGAGCTAGACGGCCTAAGCCTTGATCGGCTCGATCTGGAATGCAGTATTTACATCCCAGACCCAGATCTTTTGAGCTCGAGCACGGGGGAGCAACCGGTCAAAGAAACGCTGAAAAGTGATCTCCTTAAAAGCAACTGTTTGGTCACCGGACAACCCGACTGGGCGAGCGTGCAAATAAGCTATTACGGACCACAAATAGACCAAGCTGGTTTACTTCGCTATTTAGTCAGCTTCAGGGACCAAAATGAATTTCACGAGCCTTGTGTTGAGCGAATATTCAACGATATTTGGACGCGCTGTAAACCTGTGGAGTTAAGCGTGTTTGCTTGTTTTACGAGAAGAGGGGGAATAGATATCAGTCCCTTTAGGACCAGCAAACCACAAGGCTTACCCAAACACCACAGGACAGCTCGGCAGTGATAGAGGGGGGGGAGCATTATTAACTTTGATGCGTTAAAAAAGCTCTTGATTGAGTCCCTCTTCAGGCCGAGTTTCCCGGCTCCCTTGCTCGGCACCCCACTCCCCTACCTTAACCAAAGATCCCATCCTGACTCCAAGTAATCTTATTTTCTTAGTCAAATCCACCCGCTTTAAAAGCTCACCAGCGTAACGTCTAATCTCCTTGGGGTCGTCGGTGGCTATGTCTATTTTTTGGTCTCTAGTGACGGTCTTAAAGTTATCGTATTTCATTTTAATACCCACCGTTTTACCAAGGTACCCTTTTCGTTTCAAATCGTTTGAGACCTGTTCGCACAAGCGAGTAAAAATGGGGGTAAGTCTATCTTTGTCAGATGCGGGGTGAAGGTCCCGCTCAAATGTTGTTTCCCGGCTAAGGCTCACCGGTTCGCTATATGTAGTGATGGGAGAGTCATCTCTGCCATTAGCGGCCTCAAACAACCACCGACCGTAATTTTGACCAAAATGAGTGATCAACTCATTGGGGTCGTATAAAGCGAGTTGACCAATCAACGTGATTCCCAAAGATTTTAGTTTCTCATCTGTTTTGGGTCCGATGCCATTTATTTTTCTGCAAGCTAGGGGCCAAATCTTTGTCTGCAGATCCTCCTCAGACAAAATACATATGCCGTTGGGTTTATTGAGTTCACTTGCCATTTTGGAAAGTAATTTATTGGGTGCAACTCCAATCGAGCAAGTCAGTTGGGTTGCTTGAAAAATACTTTTTTGAATTAACCGCGCAAGCACCCTTCCCCCCTCTCTTTGCCCGCCAGGAGTGTTTGTAAAGTCAACATACACCTCATCGACTCCTCTGTCTTGCATGACAGGCGCTATATCGGTGATGATGCTTTTAAATTGTTTAGAGTATTTTCGGTACTCCTCAAAATCCACGGGTAACAATACAGCCTGCGGGCACAAGAGTGCGGCTTTCATCAAACCCATCGCAGAGCCAACCCCAAACTGACGAGCGGCGTAAGTGGCCGTTGTGATTACGCCTCTGCCCGCGTAATCTTTTAACCGAGGAAATACCTCAACTGGAATGTCTGAGAGTGGAGCGTTTTGCCAATCCTTATCAGGATCTATTTGCCTTAAGCGCTCCAAATACATGTCCTCGCGCCTTCTGGACCCTCCGATCACGACCGGGAGTCCCTTGAGCTGGGGGTAGCGCAAAAGCTCCACTGATGCGTAAAAAGCGTCCATATCTAAATGCGCAATACGCCTTGGCAGACTCACGGCTTGGTGGTCACGATTTTCAGCATGGTTAGAGAATTCAACTGAATTCATTTACACATCAAAGAACTTTTTACGAGGCAAATGTGACAAATTAAAAGTGAAAGGGTGAGCAAAAAGGAAAGCAAATTTATTTCGGATAAGTCCCGGGCAACAAGATGGAGGTATCGATTTGGTCGATTGATGTCTTGCCGCAAAAGGCCATCGTCAAATCCAGCTCATTGTGGATTAACTGTAAAGCTTTTGTAACCCCTTGCTGGCCCATTGCGCCGAGTCCAAATAAAAACGCTCTCCCAATATAAGTCCCCTTTGCGCCGAGAGCCAGGGCTTTTAAAACATCTTGACCACTCCTTATACCGCCGTCCATGTGGACCTCAATTTGTGAGCCTACAGCGTCAATAATGTGCGGTAAAGACTCAATGCTTGACTGCGCTCCGTCTAATTGACGTCCTCCGTGATTGGACACAATCAGGGCGTCTGCGCCGCTTTTGACTGCAAGCTTGGCGTCCTCTACGTCTTGGATACCTTTTAAAATTAATTTACCGCCCCATTTCTTTTTAACCCACTCCACATCGTCCCAGTTAAGGGCAGGGTCAAATTGCTTGGCAGTCCACTCCGACAAAGAGCTCATATCAGCCACGCCTTTAACGTGTCCCACAATGTTTCCAAACTCCCTGTTGCGTGTGCCAAGCATCCCCATGCACCAGCCCGGCTTGGTCATCATGTTCAAAATATTAGGGATCGTCAATTTGGGAGGGGCAGACAAACTATTTTTTAGGTCCTTGTGGCGTTGACCTAAAATTTGCAAATCCAGAGTTAACACAAGCGCAGAGCAGCCAGCAGCTTTGGCCCTATCAATTAAACTCTCGATAAACGCCCGGTCTTTCATGACGTACAACTGAAACCAAAAAGGGTGTCCTTGAATACCTTTTGAGACTGTCTCAATGGAGCAGATACTCATGGTTGACAAAGTATAAGGAATGCCAAAAGCTTTGGCCGCACGCGCTGCGAGGATTTCACCATCCGCGTGCTGCATGCCAGTAAGTCCGGTCGGTGCGATGGCAACAGGCATGCTGACCTCTTGCCCGATCATTTTTGAGCGGGTCGTTCTGCCCTCTAAATTAACAGCAACTCGTTGGCGAAATTTTATTTTCTGAAAGTCGCTTTCATTCGCCCTGTAAGTGCTCTCAGTCCAACTACCTGAGTCAGCGTAGTCAAAAAACATCCGGGGCACACGTTTTTGAGCTAGTTTTTTTAAATCCTCAATATTCGTTATAACGCTCATCAGTGACCTCTTTAAAGTAGTTTTTTCCATCTCTCAATTTGCATTCTTATCTGCCCTGGGGCTGTCCCCCCTAAGGTTGCGCGCGCGTTCAGTGAGCCCTCAAGCGTTAATACGCTGTAAACATCCTCCTCAATCAAAGGGTTGATTGCCCTTAGCTGTGCAATTGGCAAATCGCTTAAGCCTTTTTTTAACTCTTGAGCTAGTCGAACTATTTTCGCAACGGCCTCGTGAGCGTCCCTAAACGGCAAACCCTTTCTCACCAAATAATCCGCCAAATCGGTTGCAGTCGCATACCCTTTTAGCGCCGCCTCTTTCATTGCCTGAACGTTGACCTGAATTCCTCCCGATCTGATCGCTGTTTTGGGGTCAACTTGGCCACCCATCATTTCATCAAATATTCTAAGTGTGTCTTTGAGTGTGTCAACCGTATCAAACAACGGTTCTTTATCCTCTTGATTGTCTTTGTTATAGGCAAGGGGCTGAGCTTTCATCAACGTCAAGAGCCCCATTAAATGGCCAAACACCCGCCCTGCCTTTCCCCTCGCAAGCTCAGGGACATCTGGATTTTTCTTTTGAGGCATGATGGAGCTGCCTGTGGTGAAACGATCAGAGAGTTTGATAAACCCAAAATTTTGGCTCATCCAAAGCACCAACTCCTCACTCATTCTGCTTATGTGGACCATACAAAGAGCAGCAGCACTGGTGAACTCAACGGCAAAGTCACGATCGCTCACGGCGTCCAAGCTGTTTTGGCAAACACAGGGCGCACCCTCCTTATCGACCATCCCAAGAGTTCTTGCTACTCTTTCTCTATCGAGTGGGTAACTTGTGCCCGCCAGCGCCGCACTCCCAAGAGGTAATCTGTTCACTCGAACTCGAACCTCCCTAAAGCGATCCAAGTCCCGACCGAACATCTCAACATACGCCAGCATGTGATGAGCGAAAGATATGGGCTGCGCCACTTGAAGGTGAGTAAAACCAGGCATGATTACTTCAACATTGGTTTCAGCCACCTCAAGCAACGAATGTTGGAACTGTTTTAATAAATCTGAGATTTCATCTATCTCGTCTCTTAGCCACAGCCTAACGTCTGTTGCGACCTGGTCATTTCTGCTGCGTCCTGTGTGAAGTCTTTTTCCAGCGTCGCCAACCATTTGAGTTAATCTGGCTTCAATATTTAAGTGCACATCCTCTAAATCGAGTTTCCAATCGAATTGGTTGTTGTGAATTTCCTCACCTATGCGTCGAAGACCCGCAACAATGTCCTGATAATCTGAGGTGCTTATTATTTTTTGGTGCTCAAGCATTTCAGCATGCGCAAGTGAGCCCTCAATATCAGCGCGCCACAAGCGCTTGTCAAACGAGACACTTGAGGTGTAGCGCTTGACCAATTCGCTCATCGGCTCTGCAAAGAGTGCGGACCAAGATTGTGATTTTTTATCGAGTTGATTAATTGACATACGCTGTGATTTTAGCCCTAGATGGGCATGTAGATTAATATCTACTTTTTAGCTTTAAATATCAGATTAAACTACACTGAAACATCTCTAAAACCCGGTTATGTTGTCCAAAATAGCTCCCCCGCCCCCTTACCTTTAGTTGCTCGACCTGATTCAACCCGGTTAAACCCGACACATGCAGCCCCTTCAAATCGTTTTAACCAGACCCCAAAAAGAGTCCCAGAATTGGTTGGACGGAGTTATGAAAGCTGGATACCAGGCGGTGAATTGGCCTTTGATAGAAATTAGTCCCATTAAACCAGATCAGCAATTTCTAAATATTCTTTCTCGGTTGGAAACTTTTTCAGCAGTTGTTTTCGTAAGCAGCGCCGCAGTAGAGCACTTCATGAATGCTGTCCAAAAGCTGTCCAATACCTCGTGGCCTGCAGTTAAATGTTGGGCGACTGGGCAAGGCACCCTCAATACTTTGATTCGTTGGGGCGTAGCAGAGCATTTAATTATGGCTCCCGATCACTTTGCCCCACAGTTTGATTCCCCCCATCTTTGGGAGAGGGTTAAAAATACCGTCAATGCATCAGACAAAGTTTTATTTGTTAAAGGCAGTGATGAAAATCTTCCACCTAGCCCCCTCTTCAAAGATGACTTAAATCCACCTAGTGGAAGCAATTGGTTGATTTGGAAGTTGCAAGAATCAAATATTCATGTTGATACGATAGAGGTTTACACAAGGGGCACTCCCCAATGGAGCGCTGAGCAAATCTCACTAGCCAGTAAAGCAATTAACGAGCAAGCTATTTGGATTTTTAGCAGCTCTTTGGCCATCGAGAACCTATCTAACCTCTTGCCCAACCAAGATTGGTCCAAGGGGAGCGCGCTAGCAACTCACTCGAAAATAGCTTCAAAGGCGAAAGAAGTAGGCTGGGGTGTTGTGCACGTGTCACGCCCAGTGATCGCTGATGTACTTAAGTCACTAAAATTCATCAACCCCTTTTGAGCTTGAATTTTGAACAACCCTAACCAAACTTTCCAAGATACCAAACTTAACGTGTTGCCTTCAAGGAAACTTCGTTGGACTTTAATTGGACTTGCAGTTACGGCCTTTGCAGGCCTTGTTAGCGCTTTGTTTTTGTGGTCAAAGCTGTCCTCTATTGAAGAGTTATTGGCTAAACAAAGTGCTCAATCTAATAGCCAATCTCTTGAGGCAAAAGTAAGCTCCAAAGATGCCCAAGAGCTAGCCCGCGAAACTGCAGCTAAATTGGCCCTGCTTGAGGCAAAAGTCACAGAAGTAGCCCTTCAACGCGCCCAACTCGAGGAGTTGATGCAGTCTCTTTCTCGTACCAGGGACGAGAATTTGGTTACTGAGGTTGAAGCTTCACTCAAAATTGCCCAACAGCAATCCCTGCTAACTGGAAGCGCGCAGCCCTTGATTCAAGCTCTTAAAAACGCAGAGCAACATATCTCCAAATCATCTCAGCCAAAAATACTTTCCATTCAAAGGGCGTTGATCAGAGATCTTGATTTAATCAAATCTGCCCCTGTCCTTGATACACCCGGTTTATTGCTAAAGCTAGATCAACTCGTTCAAAAAGCTGAGGATTTACCCCTTTTAAACGAACCTCAGCTAAAACCTGTGACGCCTCTAGCTTCAATACCAAACAACTCAACCATCGATACCCCAATCCCCCCTCTCAGTTCAAGTGTCAGTCATAAGGAGTCACCTCAAAACCCGTCTCCACCCAAGACTTTGGTTCAATCCATCCTAGAGGACACTGCAAATTACGGTTGGCAGTTGGTAAGCATGCACATTTGGGAACAAATTAAAGGACTGGTCCGTATTACTCACATTGATCAACCAGAGGCTAGTCTTCTAGCACCAAGTCAAGGCTATTTTTTAAGAGAAAATCTAAAACTTAGAATGTTAAATGCCAAATTAGGCCTACTTGCTCACCAACCAAGTTCTTTCAAATCAGATATCGTTGAGTGTGACAAACAATTAAATAAATTCTTTGATATGCAGTCCAAGCAGGGTCAAAGCGTATCTGTGCTCATCAAAGAAATCCAAACCCTCAGCTTGCAGACAGACATTCCATCTATACAAAACACTTGGGCTGCTATTGGAGCCGCCTCAATGGGTAATTAATATGAGAGCTGCAATCTGGTTTCTCACCTTATTTAGCGTTGCAGTTGCACTGGCCACTGCAGCGCAGCACCCAGGGGGGCTTGTCTCTGTCTTTTTAACGGGATATCGGGTGGATGTATCCATCAACTTAGCCATACTAATTACGGTTACCGCTTTTATATTACTCTACGTTGCAATTCGCGGGGTCTCTACATTATTGGCGTTACCAAAGATTGCTAAACGTTGGAGATTACTACAAAGAGAGCGCTCTACGCACGAGTCCCTTTTGAACGCATTGGAACAATTGCTGACGGGAAGATATGTTAGATCGATTGGCGCTGCAACTAAGGCTGTTGAGAGCGCAAATTCCCTTAAAGAGCTCTCTCAAGACGAAGTATCAACGCCGAAGTACCTAAATCAACTAATCGGTCTTGCTCACCTTATTGGAGCTGAAAGCGCACATGAGCTTAGAGACTTCAAGTCTAGAGACCAACATCTTCAAGCACTGCTTATAAAATTTCCAGCAACCGATGCGTCAAGCGGTGGAGAAATAAGGGAAGCCTCTCTTTTAAGTGCTGCTCGTTGGTCCCTATCTGATGCCGATCCGCTTTCTGCCTTGGGCTTGCTGGGTGAGCTAAAAGGCGGAGCAGCACGGCGAACTTTAACCCTAAGGCTTAAGCTCAAATCGGATCGACTTGCTAAACACCAAAAGGCGGCTCTGGAGACGGCAAGACTACTTAATAAGCACGGGGCCTTCTCTCAAAATGCAGCCAGTGGGTTGCTTAAAAGTTTATGTATATCAAGCCTTGATGAGTGCAATGAGCCTGAGCAGTTGATACAAATCTGGAAAATGTTTAGCCTAAACGAAAGGGCGTTACCTGACGTTGCTGTTCACGCAGGCGAGAAGATGGTCAGCTTAAATGGAAGTCCTCAAACAGCTTTGCTCTGGATTTCCCCTGTTTGGGATTTGCACATCCAAAAACCTGGAGCGCTTTCTACCCAACAAATCGAGAAACTGATTCAAACCCTATCCTCTATCTTAAAAGCGTTGGGACCTGACAAAACTTGGCTTGCAAAAGTCGATCAAGCCAGAGTCTCTAGGCCCACAGACCCGAACCTTCAATTTCTCAGTGCAATGGTGTGCATGCACAACGGGCTTTGGGGCAAGGCTCAGCAATTGATGCAAGAGGCCTCGCGCAACTTAATTAAACCAAGCATGAAAAAGCAGGCTTGGCTTGCCTTGGCGCAATTGGCGACTCAAAGAGGCGATGAAGCTGAAGCACTGTCGATTTGGAAAAAAATTGCGCTGATTGCTTGATTTCTCAAATGTCAAATCGGCATAGGGGGCTGTCTATGCGAATGCCCCAATGCCGATTTTGCGTAATTAAACTTATATTTAATTAAATTCCGATCTTTATTTGCGACAAATCTTTGCGTGTCTCAACCAGTATCAGTGGTCCCTCATCTAGAACAACAAGAGGGGGCCTAGGTCTTGGGACATGCACAGGTTTGGGTTCTGAGGCAATGATCATTTGAACTTGAGCGATTCGCTCAGGGTTGCTATTGACCCACTCTAAGCCCGAGGACTTTGCGATCTGAACCAATTGATCCATGGGCAAATCATAAGGCACGACCTTTGGCATTTCGGCCCTTTGCGAGTCGTGCGGATGGGTCTTGGTTTGAACGTCGTGGTTGGGGTGAGCTGAGTTGTTTAAGGAATGACTCTCGCTCGCCGTCGCCCCGTAAGGTCCAGATGGCTGGTTAGGCTGGTTTTGTGATGAAGTGGATTGCTCACTCACGGCGGCTGCTTCATCAGGTGTACGCTCCTGGCGTTCACGGCGCTCTCGACCGTAACGATCTCTTGACCTGCGGTCGCGTCTCTCCCCTACTCTTTCCATATCCACAGAGCTGCTTGCGCCAGATGCATTTGTAGCGTGTGTAGAGTTTGTAGCTAGATTTTCACTGTTCTGGTCTTGCTCAGAACTCACCACTTCTGGAGCCCCTTCTGGAGAGCGGGCCCGTCTAGGTTCACCGCGTCCCTCAGAGCGTTCGCGTCTTCTTGGGCGTTCCGCTTTTTCAGTTTGCGGTGCATTTGGAGTTGGGACATTGGAGAGCGAGTTTTGCTGCTCAGGAAGTCTTTCTGAGACCGTATTGGGGTCAAATGGTAATGAGTCTGAGGGTTTATCTCGGTTTTCTCTGGGCTCGCGATTAGAGATGCCACTTTGAGATCTCGGTCCCTGATTTCTGCCCTGACCCGTTTGATTGGAACGTCCCTCTGCACGATCGGCACGGTCCCCGCGCTCTGGCCGGCCTTCTTGGCGCTCGGGCTTATCTGCTCTTGCTTGCGGCTTGTCGGAGCGCTCTGCACGGTCACCCTTCTCACCCCTATCAGACCTTTCATTTCTCCGCCCTGCACCCCTTCTTGTGTCTGCGCGTTGGCCACCCTCTCTAGGGGGGCGTTGAGAATCGCGGCGGGTGTCTTTACCTTTTTCAACAGTCTCCTCTTTCGGCTCTTGTACAGCGGGCTTGGATTTGAATAGATTTTTAAACCAACCTATAAAACCGGATTCGGCAACAGTTTGTTCTTGCTTAGGGGTAGTTGCTGGGGGCGCCGCTTTTATCGGTCTAGGCTCTACGATAGGTGCGGGTGCATCCGGCAATACGCCCTTAATCAACGGGGTTTGGCGATTAGTGGGCTCCTGAGCACGACGTGTCACAGAGGCGGGATCCTCTACCTCCTCGACCATCTTATAGCTGGTCTCTACGTTATCGAGCCTGGCGTCATCGTGCTTAAGTCTCTCTAATTTGTAATTAGGAGTCTCAAGTGATTTATTGGGAATTAAGAGCACGTTGATGCGCTGTTTAATCTCTATTTTTGCAATTTCTGTACGCTTTTCATTTAACAAATAAGAGGCCACTTCTACGGGCACTTGAGCGTAGACTGCTGCAGTGTTGTCCTTCATAGACTCCTCTTGAATGATACGAAGAATCTGAAGCGCAGAGCTCTCAGAGTCTCTGATGTGACCTGCACCGCCGCACCTTGGGCAGGGGATTGAAGCCCCCTCAGACAAAGCAGGACGAAGTCTTTGGCGACTCATCTCAAGGAGACCGAATTTACTAATGCTGCCAAACTGGACTCTGGCACGGTCTTGACGGAGTGCATCCCGCAAACGGTTTTCCACTTCCCTGCGGTTTTTGGACTCCTCCATATCAATAAAGTCAATCACGATCAGGCCGCCCAGATCTCGAAGTCTCATTTGTCGTGCGACCTCGTCTGCAGCCTCTAGATTCGTGCGAGTTGCTGTCTCCTCAATATCGCCACCTTTGATTGACCTGGCAGAGTTAACGTCAACAGAGACCAACGCCTCCGTGTGATCAATCACAATAGCGCCACCACTTGGCAAAGTAACCGTTCTTGCATAAGCGGATTCAATTTGATGTTCAATTTGGAATCGGCTAAATAACGGGGTATCGTCTCTGTAGCGCTTTACTCTCTCAGCGTGTTCAGGCATGACGTGAGACATGAACTGAGCGGCTTGCTCATACAAGTCATCGGTATCTATGAGGATGTCACCGATCTCTACATTGAAATAATCCCGAATCGCTCTTATGACTAAACTAGATTCTTGATAAATTAAAAACGCACCCTTGTTTGCTTTACCTGCACCGTCTATGGCGTTCCACAATTTCAGTAAATAATTTAAATCCCACTGCAGTTCTGCTGCGGTTCGACCAATACCTGCTGTGCGAGCAATGATTGACATGCCGTTTGGGTACTGAAGCTGATCCATGGCCTCCTTGAGCTCAGCGCGGTCATCACCCTCAATACGTCTGCTCACGCCCCCACCTCTGGGGTTATTGGGCATTAACACGACGTATCTACCTGCAAGCGATATGAAGGAGGTGAGTGCTGCGCCCTTGTTACCGCGCTCTTCTTTCTCAACTTGAACCAAAATCTCTTGGCCCTCTCTAATCACATCTTGAATCCGGGCTTGACTAGGCGCTATGCCGGAAGAGAAATACTGTTTAGATATTTCCTTAAAAGATAAAAAGCCGTGACGCTCCTCACCGTAATCCACAAAGCACGCCTCAAGCGAGGGCTCTACACGCGTGACTACAGCCTTGTAAATATTTCCCTTGCGTTGCTCACGCCCTTCAATCTCAATTTCATAGTCTAATAATTTTTGACCGTCCACGATGGCCAAGCGTCTTTCCTCAGCTTGGGTTGCATTAATTAGCATCCGTTTCATGATGCGTTCCTTTATCTCAAACAATACGAATCCCTAAACGGGATAAACAATGCCCGAGTCTTTGAAACTAAAAACCACTGGAAAAGGAAGTGAAGCTTAAACCCACTGCGCGTTGTATAGGCCCTTTAAGAGGTCAACGGCGCGTTTGTTTTTTATGCTTTTGGATAGGAGCGAGCTGTGCCCGAGCAGAAGAGACCCAAAGGCCTTTTGCGCTCTGAACAAAGTTTTTAAATACAATGACACGTTTAGCCCTACTGACGTGCGAAAACACTTCGCAGTTACTAAATAGTTCTAACATCATGATCAGCAAAAACATGGCTTTTTTACTCGCTTTTTTTCCGCTGCAGCCTCAGGTTTGAATGATGCTGCAACTTCGTAAATTCCGTTCAAGTTTCTAAATTCATCGGCTCTACATGAGAATTCGCATCAAGCTGCCAAACCGTTGGTCAGGGCATACAAATAAATAACTCACATGGCATCGACTTCACAGCAACCATTCTCGTGCTCTAATCTCTTATTCAAATCAAGCACTTAGAGAACAGATCGCTGGTAATGAATATTATAGACCCAGACAAGTCGGCAAAACCGTTAAGCGCAAAAACAATCGTTGTGGACGAAGAATCCGCAGGACAAAGATTGGATAACTTTCTAATTAAGCATCTCAAAGGTGTCCCAAAGACCCACATTTATAGGATTATTCGCAGCGGCGAAGTTCGGATCAACAAAGGCCGAGTAGAGGCTCAAACCCGGATTGTTGATGGGGATCTCATTCGCATACCACCGGTTAGGGTAAGCAAAGGCGAGGAATTAGGAGAAACCCTCGATCCCAAAGATACTACGCCTGGTAAGGAATTCCCAATACTTTTAGAGGATGAATGGATGCTTGCCCTCAACAAACCCTCCGGTGTGGCGGTGCACGGGGGAAGTGGAGTCAGTTTTGGGGTTATCGAACAATTACGTAGCGCCAGACCCATGGCCAAACTATTGGAACTAGTGCACCGGTTAGACAAAGAAACGTCGGGGATTTTATTGGTCGCAAAAAAAAGGAGTTCTCTCACCCAACTGCAAGCTCAGTTCAAAGGACGAGAAACAGGCAAAACTTATCTGGCTTTGGTGCATGGCCAATGGCCCTCAAATAAAAAAGTGATTGACCTGCCGCTTCTTAAATACACTTTGGGACCCGGGGATGGTGCGAGTGAGGGAGAGAGACGTGTAAAAGTTCTTGCCCACAACGACGCTAGCGGATTGCGCGCCATAACATTGGTGAAATTATCCCGCTTAGTGGGTGGTTACAGTTTATTGGAAGTTACCATCAAAACTGGGCGAACACACCAAATTAGAGTTCATCTTGCAAGCCAGGGCTATCCAATTATGGGTGATGATAAGTACGGAGATTTCGAACACAATAGGGAGTTGAAAAAGATGGGCCTTAAGCGAATGTTCTTGCATGCATGGCGGCTTCGTTTTAATCATCCAAACAGCGATAAAAGTGTTTTACTTGAGGCTCCTTTACCACCCGAACTGCAGGAATTCATAGACCATGTACAACCCCCACTCAAGATCTAGACAATTTGACTTGATAGCGTTTGATTGGGATGGAACACTTTTTGACTCCACAAAGATCATCATTCGCTGTATCCAAGAAGCAGTAAAAGATGTAGGAGGTCAAGCCCCTACAGATGAAAAAGCGGCCTATGTCATTGGGCTGGCCTTGGTGCCAGCACTTGCCCATGCAGCGCCAGATGTGCCTGCAGAAAAATACCCCGAGCTTAGTAAACGCTACAGCCACCACTATGTGAAGCAAAAAAACGATTTGTCTTTATTTGAGGGCACTTTAGAAATGCTGAGTCAACTTCGCTCTCAGTCGTTCAAGATAGCGGTTGCAACAGGAAAAAGCCGAAGTGGGCTCAATGACGCGCTTAACACGGCTGCACTCAAAGACGTTTTTCACTCGACTCGCACTGCCGATGAAACAGCTGGCAAGCCAGATCCCAAAATGCTACTTGAATTAATGGAGGAGATGCGTATCTTGCCTTCAAGAACGCTTATGATTGGGGACACTTCACATGACTTGTTAATGGCTCAACGCGCGGGTTGTGCAAGCGTAGGCGTAAGCTACGGGGCCCACAGGGGAGAAAGTCTGCAAGAGTTTGGGCCATTATTTATCGCTAAATCAGTTCAAGAATTGCATCAATGGATTAACGAGCATGGATGAGAAGGTTTTTTTATGTGCCTCAAGCGCATTAGAGAATTCTGGACGGGCAGTACCCTTTGATGTGAACTATGAGGGCATGACCTCTAAAGCGTTTGCAGTTCGCTACAAAGGGGGGGTCCAAGCCTACTTAAATAGGTGCGCCCACATTCCCATGGAGATGGATTATCAAGAAAATCGTTTTTTTGATGAATCTGGTAAGTGGTTGATGTGCGCAACTCACGGCGCAGTTTACGCCCCTGAAACCGGACAGTGCGTTGAGGGACCTTGTCGCAAGAATTTAGTGAAAATTGACCTTAACGAATCAAACGGAAATGTCTACTGGCATACTACACATAATCTCAAAACAGTGATTTTTTAAATAATGAACGATTCACATAACGATTCCCAGACCCCACCCAATCCCTCCATCTCCGGTGGTACTGGTGGTACTGGCAACTTTGCGCCTCACACACCGTCATGGGGCCAAGCTACTCTTGAAAAATGGGCCTTTGCAGCTTTGGAGGAGCAGCGCTTGGCCCGGCGTTGGAGAACATTTATTCGCTTTTGCTGGTTGGTCGTTCTAATCGTCGCAGGCGTGCTAACTCTTTATAAAAACACCGGCAGCTCTACAAGTAGCGGAGTACATACCGGGGTCGTTGAGATTAAGGGAGAGATCTCTGCTGACTCAGATGCCAGTGCTGAGTGGATCAACCAAGCACTCAAAGATGCCTTTGAGGATGAAAATACAAAAGCAGTGGTACTTTTGATCAACTCTCCCGGGGGAAGTCCTGTGCAAGCGGGAATGATCAACGATGAGATTAGACGATTAAAAGCCAAGCACAAAAAACCGGTTTACGCTGTCGTAGAGGAGACATGTGCGTCCGCTGCCTATTACATCGCAGTAGCAGCCGACAACATTTATGTGGACAAAGCAAGCATCGTTGGAAGCATAGGTGTGCTGATGGACGGCTTTGGATTCACAGGCATTATGGACAAGGTGGGGGTCGAGAGGCGTTTACTGACTGCCGGTGAAAACAAGGGATTCTTAGATCCTTTTAGCCCAATGTCCAAGACTCAAAAAGCTTTTGCTTTACTTATGCTTGAGCAAATTCATCAGCAATTCATTGGAGTCGTAAAAGAGGGACGGGGCAACCGGCTCAAAGAGTCTCCAGATCTCTTTAGCGGTCTTTTTTGGACAGGTCAACAATCCATTGAATTGGGTCTCGCAGACGAACTGGGTAGCTTGGACTATGTTGCGCGGGAAGTTGTGAAAGCTGAAGATTTGGTGGATTACACCAAGCGCGATAACGTGGCCGAAAGGCTGGCCAAGCGATTTGGTGCCGCCTTAGGGGCTGGCGCCGTCAAGGCTCTTAAAACCTGGCCCGAACTTCGCTAAGTGTAAAAAGCTGAGTTTTTAAGAGCCTATAGCAAAAACTACGGGTAAATTTTGAGGTAGCTCGACCGGTGAGCGGTTCCAATCAGCAACAGATTTACACATATTTTTGCCCCCCATCAAAGTCAAACCAATACTCACCCCGACTCTAGTGTTCGCGTTTAAATGACTGATCAGAGATTTGAAAAGTGAGTTGTTTCTGTACGGGGTTTCAATAATTAGCTGTGTTTGCTCGCTTTTTATTGCGATTGCCTCTAATTCTTTGAGGCGTTTTTGAAGTGCAGCGCTCTCATGAGGGACGTAACCCACAAAAGTAAAGCTTTGACCGTTAAGGCCAAAAGCGCTTAAAGCCATCAAAATAGAGGAGGGCCCAACCAAGGGAACAACTGGAATACCCAAAGCGTGCGCTGCTCGCACAACAGATGAGCCCGGATCAGCGACTGCGGGCATTCCTGCCTCGCTGGCCAGTCCAATTGAATGCCCCTCTAATGCGGGATTAAGATACAAAGAAACTTGCGCCTTTTGACTCCCTCTTGTCTGCTCAGAGTGATCACCCTTTTTATGGATTTGGTGTGCAAGTTCTTGAA
The DNA here is from genome assembly GCA_903871545.1 of uncultured Burkholderiales bacterium. Classification (GTDB taxonomy): domain Bacteria; phylum Pseudomonadota; class Gammaproteobacteria; order Burkholderiales; family Burkholderiaceae_C; genus Limnohabitans. Next base: position 32,940 of record CAIQHG010000030.1, read on the forward strand.
TATTAATTTTCTGAATGGGTAACTCTAGTGGACAGATCTCACCCACTCTTTTTAAATATGCGCGAAGCGTTTTAGCATTCTCACAAACCCAATACCTCAGTCCGCTGGCAATTTGCAAAGTATTCAATGGCAAAACATGCGTAATTTTTACCATTTCATCACATCCAAAATCTAATGTGCCAGGAACTAAATAAAGAGTTCCATAGGTGGGCTCAGCGTTTTTTAACATACCTTGGTTACCTTGGCAAAATCTGATTAGTTAAGCTTGAAAGATGCTTGCCTGAGCATATTGCAAGTCGAGATTAAAGGTAGGCCTATCAAAGCGGTTGGATCGTCACTTTGAATAAACTCCAACAAAGTGATCCCTAGCCCCTCACTTTTTGCACTACCCGCACAGTCGTAAGGGGTTTCCGCTCGTAAATAGCTCTCTATCTCAGAGTCCTCTAGATCTCTAAATTTTACTTTCACCGATACTAATTCTTGAGCTTTAAAATGAGCGTCAATTGAAATCACTGAGACAGCAGTCTCAAAGCTCACAATTTGACCACTTAGCTTTCGTAACTGCACAATTGCTTTTTCGTGATTGCCCGGCTTTCCCAAGCACTCGCCTACCAAATTTACCACTTGGTCTGAGCCAATGACCAAGGCCTTAGGGTGTGCTTGGGCAACTGCGAGGGCTTTCGAGTGAGCAAGCCTACGAGCTAAGTCTTGCGGACTCTCCCCACTCAAGGGGGTCTCATCCACATGTGGCGCAATTACATCAAAGGGGATTCTCAGTCGCATCAACAGTTCTCGTCTGTAAACTGAAGTTGAAGCTAATATGAGTTTGGAATACGTCATTGGAGCTTTTCTCTTTATTTCAAACTCCGATTCTCTTACACTTAGCCGGATGAAACATCACCCTGATCTCTACAAACTAGATATTTTAAATTTTGCTCAAACTTCAAGCACTCTAGGGGGGGAGTTGCCTTTGTCCGGTTTTGAAAGACTCAAAATCGAGGATGCTCGCCCCTCTCCTGAAGAATCCGTTAGTTGGACTTTAAAAGGCGAGCAAAGGAAGACTCAAAACGGGACACCGCAAATTTGGCTTCACCTTAAAGCCAACACTCATATTGTCCTGACTTGTCAACGTTGTTTGGAGTTAGCCCCTTTTGAGCTGGCTGTCGACCGTCATTTTAGGTTTGTCGATAGCGAGGAAACAGCTTTAGCCCAAGATGATGAAAACGAGGAGGATCTACTCGCACTGGATAGAAAATTTAATGCTTTAGAACTAATTGAGGACGAATTAATTATGAATCTGCCCCTCGTACCAAGGCATCAGGCCTGTCATAACTCAGTACTTGAAGGCCTGGCTCAAGAAATACAAAACGATCCCCAATTCCAAAGACCCAATCCTTTTGCGGCTTTGGAGAAGCTAAAAAAGCGGACTAAAACTTGATTTAGCAGGATAAATGGTCTAATTTGGATACAGTGGGTTATAATTATGGGCTAATGTCAACTCTGATATGCTTTAGATTTTGACTTGTCCCACATAAGATAACCCAAGAATTCCTAGGAGCCTGACATGGCCGTCCAACAAAACAAAAAATCTCCCTCCAAACGTGGAATGCACCGCTCTCACAATGCTCTTAATGTGCCAGGTATAGCCTTAGAGCCAACAAGCGGTGAAGTCCATTTGCGTCACCACATTAGCCCTAATGGTTTTTACCGTGGTCGCAAAGTCTTAAAAACCAAGTCTGAAGCTTAACGCTTTTAAACTTGATACAGCCCGTCGCTTTTAATTTGGCGCGGGCTTTTGCATTCTTGCCCTCTACTTTTTGCAACTCTCCTCACTAACACTGGCTCACCATGATTACACTGGCCGTTGATTGTATGGGGGGAGATCACGGAACTTCGGTTACCTTACCTGCTTGCCTTAACTTCTTAAACAACCATCCCGATGCAAAGCTTATTTGTGTCGTTTTAGAGGGATGCGCAAAAAACTTCTCTCACCCCAGGGCTACATTACTTGAGTGCCCAGAAATTGTTGAGATGCACGATCCGCTTGAAACGGCCCTGCGACGCAAGAAAAAGTCTTCAATGCGAATTAGCATCGAACAAGTCAAAGAGGGTCACGCTCATGTCGCCATATCAGCCGGGAATACGGGTGCTCTTATGGCAATTGCCAGATACATCTTAAAGACGATTGATGGTATCGAGCGCCCAGCAATTGCAGGACAGTTACCCAATGTCAAAGGCGGGGGTACCACAATGCTTGATCTTGGCGCCAATGTTGATTGCACACCCGAACACTTACTTCAATTCGCTGTCATGGGCTCTGCTCTTGTCTCCGTTCTTTACGGTATCGATGAACCTACTGTAGGCTTGCTCAATATTGGTGAAGAGGCTATAAAGGGTAGTGAAATGATCAAAAAAACATCTGAGTTAATGCATAGCGCAGCTCACTCGGGTGACTTGAATTTCTACGGGAATATTGAAGGAAATGATATTTTTAAAGGAACCACGGACATTGTGGTTTGCGATGGATTCGTCGGAAATGTTGCACTAAAAGCAAGCGAAGGACTTGCATCGATGGTCTCCCAAATGTTGAAGGAAGGCTTTTCTAGCAACATCTTCACCAAATTATCTGGAATCATCGCTCATCCGGCGCTATCTGCATTTAAAAAACGAGTAGATCACAGACGCCACAACGGCGCTGCCCTTTTAGGATTACAGGGCTTAGTATTCAAAAGCCACGGTTCAGCAGATATACTGGCCTTTGAGAACAGTCTTAACCGAGCATATGATGCAGTTTCTAATCATTTGTTAGAGAAAGTTCGGGTTCGAATCTCTCATGCAGCACCTTTTTTAGCTTCAAGCCAATTAGGCAAAGAATTGATTAATAGCTCTTTTGATGAATGACTAGATACGCGCGAATAACTGGAACCGGTAGTTACCTGCCACCAAGGAAGATATCAAACGCACAGATCGTTACTCAATTGGCTGAACTGGGTATCGAGAGCTCTGAGCCTTGGATCATTGAGCGAACTGGCATTGCTTATCGTCATTTCGTGGACGAGGGAGTTTACAGTAGCGACTTGGCTTTTGAAGCCAGTAAACAAGCGCTTACGGCGGCTGGACTTGGCCCAGAAGATATTGACCTCATCATTGTCGCAACCTCCACCCCCGACATGGTTTTCCCCTCTACGGCATGCATTCTTCAAAATAAACTTCAAGCGCTTAGCCCTACATCTCACGCAATTGCAGGTGCACCCGCCTTTGATATTCAAGCGGTGTGCAGCGGTTTTGTCTACGCTCTTAGCGTTGCAGATGCAATGGTCTGCTCAGGAAGATCCAACAAGGTTTTAGTGGTCGGCGCGGAGGTCTTCTCCAGACTGTTGGACTTTAGAGACAGGACGACCTGCGTCCTCTTTGGGGACGGCGCAGGAGCCGTGGTAATAGAGGCATCTGATCGTCCCGGCATTTTGGCAACTGATATTCATTCAGACGGTAAGCACGCCAAGCTGCTTTGCGTGCCAGGACACGTGAGCGGCGGACAAATCTTGGGCGATCCAGTTCTGAAAATGGACGGTCAAGCCGTTTTTAAACTTGCTGTAGGCGTTTTGGAACAAACTGCTAAAGCATGTTTAAAGAAAGCGGGTTTAGAGGCCAAGGATCTGGATTGGCTTGTGCCTCACCAAGCAAACATCAGAATTATTCAAAGTACAGCCAAGAAGATGGGTATGTCGATGGATAAGGTTATTTTGACAGTACAAGACCACGGAAACACATCTGCCGCCTCCATTCCCTTAGCACTTGATTACGGGGTTCGCTCAGGAAAGTTAAAAGCAGGTCAAAAAGTACTTCTAGAGGGTGTGGGGGGAGGCTTTACCTGGGGCTCCGCTTTGATAAACCTATAACCCTAATGAAGACTCACAAATAGCCTAAACTGCAAAACCCTTAAAAAATGAAAAAATTTGCGTTCTTATTTCCTGGACAAGGATCCCAATCGGTGGGTATGTTAGACGCTTGGGGAGACCATCCAAGCGTTGTGCAAACTCTTGGCGAGGCATCGGATTCGCTGAGCGAGGATATTGGTAAATTAATTTCAACCGGCTCCAAAGAGGAGCTCTCTCTCACAACCAATACTCAGCCCGTGATGTTGGTGGCCGGAGTTGCTGCCTTTCGAGTTTGGAAGTCTGAGGGGGGTGCCCAACCCGCTGTAATGGCGGGTCACTCTTTGGGCGAGTACTCCGCGCTCGTATGCGCTGGCGTATTGAGTTTAAAGGACGCAGCCCCCTTAGTGCGCTTTCGCGCCCAGGCGATGCAAGAGGCCGTGCCTGTTGGTGTAGGTGCAATGGCAGCTGTGCTTGGGCTGGACAGCGATAAAGTAATCGAGGGGTGCGCACAAGTTGTCGAGCAAAATCCTAATGAAAGTGTCCAGGCAGTGAACTTCAATGACCCTTTGCAAACAGTCATCGCAGGCACTGTCGGCGGAGTAAATTTGGCATGCCAAGTTTTAAAATCAATGGGAGCAAAAAGGGCTTTAATTCTCCCAGTCTCTGCACCCTTTCACAGCTCGTTGATGAGCCCCGCTGCGCAAAGGTTAAAAGAAAGGTTGGATCACGCCGAATTCCTCCCCCCGCACACGCCTGTCATCAATAACGTGGATGTGCTGAGTCTTGGGGACCCCGCGCTGATTAAAGACGCTTTATATCGCCAAGCATTCAACCCTGTTCGTTGGGTTCAAACTATTCGAGCTATAAAAGAGCTCGGTGTTAATTTAACAGTCGAGTCTGGGCCTGGAAAAGTTTTAAGTGGACTTACTACCCGCATTGACCCCACCCTTGAGAGCGCCCCTTTATTTGACCCAAGCACACTGGTAAAGCTCCAAGAACTTGTTGCAGCCCCCTAAACAAATCACAAATCTTCAATCCCTATGTCTGTCAATCAAATGAAAGGGCAAATTGCCCTTGTTACGGGTGCTACTCGAGGGATCGGGCAAGCCATTGCTAAATCGCTAGCGGAGATGGGCGTACTCGTGACGGGGACGGCGACCACTCAGTCTGGAGCAGATAAGATCACTGCTGCACTTAGCACCTACCCTGGGTGTTCAGGCGCAGTGCTTGACGTCACTAATTCCCAAGACGGCGGGACACTCATTGATAAACTCACTCTTGAGCAAGGGGGTCTACATATTTTGATCAACAACGCAGGGATCACCAAAGATATGCTGGCCATGCGCCTGAAGGATGATGATTGGGACGCGGTCATTGACACCAACCTAAAAGCGGTTTTTACTTTATCAAAGGCAGCAATTAGACCAATGATGAAACAGCGTTTTGGTCGAATTATCAACATCACAAGCGTTGTCGGGGCAAGCGGTAACCCAGGTCAATCCAACTATGCAGCCTCAAAAGCGGGCGTGGCTGGAATGACCCGCGCCCTCGCTCGTGAACTTGGCTCAAGAAACATCACCGTGAACTGTGTGGCGCCTGGATTTATTGACACCGACATGACCGCAGCACTATCAGATGATCAGCAAAAAGCATTAATCTCACAAATTCCACTGAACAGACTCGGACAACCCGGAGATGTTGCTAATTTGGTTCAATTTTTAGCCAGTCCGTTGGCCTCTTACATCACTGGCCAAGAAATTCATGTCAATGGCGGCATGTTGATGGTTTGAAATTAAGTTTTTTCAAATTTCTGAAATCTAATCTCTACTCGGCTAAAATCAACCCCTTCTACACAACCCTCTGAGGGAATTAAATGAGCGATATTGAAGCACGTGTCAAAAAAATAATTGCTGAGCAACTTGGAGTCGAAGAGGCCCAAGTCACCCAAGATAAGGCTTTTGTAGCCGATTTGGGAGCGGATTCACTTGACACGGTTGAACTGGTTATGGCGTTAGAAGATGAGTTCGGAATTGAAATTCCAGACGAAGACGCAGAAAAAATCACCACTGTTAAAAATGCAGTGGATTACGCTTTAGCACACAAAAAAGCCTAATTTTTAAGGCAAACCATTGGAAAGTAGCTTCTGAATGAGCCGTCGCCGCGTTGTCGTGACTGGCCTGGGATGCGTTTGTCCCGTAGGTAATACGGTTCAAGAGTCCTGGTCAAACATTATTGCTGGTCACTCTGGAATACAAAATATAACTCACTTCGATGCGAGTGGGTTTTCTTGTCACTTTGCAGGCGAAGTCAAGGGACTAGACCTAGACTCTTATATCAGTCCTAAAGAAGCACGAACGATGGACTCGTTCATCCACTTTGGTATCGTCGCAGCAGTCCAAGCAGTTCAAGACAGTGGTTTACCTGTTGGGGAAGCATTGAGCGAGTTGGTTGCTGAGAGGATAGGATGCTTAATTGGCTCGGGGATCGGGGGTTTACCCCTAATCGAGAATATGCACGCAGAGCTGGTTAACCGCGGACCGCGTCGTATTTCGCCCTTCTTTGTCCCAGCTTCAATCGTTAACATGATATCGGGTCATGTATCCATGCGTTTTGGATTTAAAGGGCCCAACCTTGCCATTGCAACGGCTTGTACGACGGGTCTTCACAGCATCGGACAAGCTGGACGATTGATCGAATACGGTGACGCAGATGTGATGATTGCTGGTGGGGCAGAGGCTACCATCTCCCCTCTTGGCTTGGGTGGTTTTGCTGCTATGAGGGCTTTGTCCACGCGCAACGACGATCCTACGTCGGCCTCTAGGCCTTGGGATAAGGAGCGTGATGGTTTTGTCTTAGGTGAGGGAGCAGGGGTAGTGGTCCTTGAAGAGTACGAATTTGCAAAAGCTCGAGGAGCAAAAATCTACGCCGAATTGGCCGGCTTTGGCATGAGTGCTGATGCAGGGCATATGACCGCACCCAACATGGATGGTCCAAGGCGCGCTATGGTGCATGCCATGAAAAATGCCGAAATTAACCCTGAAGCAGTCGACTACATCAATGCGCACGGCACTTCCACTCCGCTGGGAGATATCAATGAAACCCACGCAATTCAAGCCGCATTTGGTGAGCATGCAAAGAATACAGTCATTAGTTCAACAAAGTCAATGACTGGACATTTACTGGGAGGCGCAGGTGGGATCGAAAGCGTCTTTACTGTGATGGCTCTTCATAACCAAATAGTGCCGCCAACGATTAATTTACACAACCCTGACCCCGAGTGCACACTCGATTACTGTGCAAATAAGGCGCGTGAAATCAGCATGACCTACGCCCTTAAAAATAACTTTGGCTTTGGTGGAACAAACGGAAGTTTGATTTTTAAGCGCTTCTGATTTTTCAGCTAGAGCCAAAGCTCCTACCTAGTTGGCTGGCTAAACTAACCAAAACTAAGCCCGTGCTGAGCCAAATTAATTGAGTCAGTGTTTGACGTGGAGTGAGTCGCTTTTGCAACTGAGGAATCAAATCAGCCAAAGAAACATATATATAACTACTGCTGGCCAAAGCTAATAAGTAGGGAAGAAAATCCTCGTGTCCACGCAGTAAAAACAAACCTGCCAAGCCCCCTAAAACAGTTACCCCCCCAGCTAAAGATAATTTAATGATTGCAGTTTTGGGCTCTGTTGAGTTTGCCCCCAAAACAACCAGATCGCCCATGTGATGCGGAACCTCATGAGTCCAAACCGCAAGGCTTGCGATCAAGCCGACATGGAAATCAGCCATAAATGCGGCCGCAACCAACACGCCATCACCAAATGAGTGCAAACTGTCACCAAACAGCACAGCCCAACCACCACCCTTGAGATGAGGTTCTAAAGTCGAATCTAAATGAGTATGCGCATGGCCAGGAGAGTGAGCGTGTTGATGTGAGTAAATTGAATCATGTGTTGACTCTGAGTCATGATGATGCTCGTGACCGTGGTGCCATAGCTCCGCTTTGTCCAATAAAAAGAAAAACAAAATGCCTGCTAAAAGAACACCAAAAAGAGCCCTTGGGTTATCAAAGCCCTCAAAGGCTTCGGGCAGTAGGTGCATGAAAGCGGTCGCAAGTAAGGCCCCCGCAGCTAAACTCAACAAATGCTGAGTGTATTTAGACATCACTGCTTTGACAAAAATCCAAGCAACCCAAACACTGCCCACCCCCGAAGCAAGGGTACCCAATAAAATGCAAATCAGAAGATATGAAGATGACTGCATGTTTACTTAGTGTGCTTTGTCCCAGTTCTCGCCCATGCCCAATTCAGCCAACAAAGGAACTTTCAAGTCTGCAACACCCGCCATTAAACTGGGGATGCTAACCTTTAACCAATCCACCTCCTCTAGAGGTACCTCAAAAACGAGCTCATCGTGAACTTGCATAATCATTTTAGTTTTCTTGGAGAGCCGGTCTAGCTCGAGCTGCACTCGCACCATACTTAGTTTGATTAAATCTGCGGCCGTACCTTGCATCGGCGCATTTATGGCTGCTCGCTCAGCGCCCGCTCGCCTGGGACCATTTGGCGAATTAATCTCTGGTAGGTACAAACGCCGCCCAAACACAGTTTCTACATAGCCCTTTTGACGCGCAGTGCTTCGGGTCTCCTCCATGTAGCGTTTCACGCCCGCAAAGCGCAGAAAATAACGGTCTATGTAGTTCTTTGCAGCCGTGTTATCGATTGAAAGCGCTTTAGCAAGTCCAAATGCGCTCATTCCGTAAATTAATCCAAAATTGATAACTTTTGCATACCTTCTTTGTTCATGAGTGACATCTGTAACAGGGACTGAGAAAATCTCTGCAGCCGTTGCTTTGTGAACATCTAAGCCTTCATGAAACGCTTTTAAAAGGGCATCATCCTCGCTTAAATGAGCCATGATTCGGAGCTCAATTTGACTGTAATCAGCGCTTGCAATCAAACTACCGGGTGGTGCAACAAAAGCCTCGCGCACGCGTCTGCCCTCGGGCGTTCTGATGGGAATATTTTGTAGGTTGGGCTCATTGCTGGACAGCCTGCCCGTCACCGCGATAGCTTGTGCGTAGTGCGTGTGTACACGCCCCGTGCTGGGTTGAGCCATTTGCGCAAGTTTATCGGTATAAGTTCCTTTGAGCTTGAAGATCCCCCTATGCTCTAAAATCTTAGCGGGCAGGGGGTAGTCTTCAGCCAACTTTTCGAGTACCTCCTCATCCGTGCTTGGCGCACCTTTGGGTGTTTTCTTGAGAACGGGGAGCCCTAGCTTTTCAAAAAATATCTCAGCAATTTGTTTGGGAGAACTCAGGTTAAAGGGCTGTTCAGCGAGTAAGTAAGCCTCTTTTTCCAATTCCCCAATGCGCCCCCCTAGTTCCTGACTTTGTTTGGCCAGTGTTAAAGCGTCAATTAGCACCCCGTTGCGCTCTATCCTAAACAGCGTCTCACTGCTTTGGATCTCCAACTGGTAGATAAAGTTTAATTTCTCATCCACCTGGATTCTCGGCCAGAGACACAGGTGTACATCCAAAGTTTGGTCTGTATCCTCACATGCATAGTGAGACGCCTGTTCAATCTCAACTTGATTAAATTTGATTTGGTGCGCCCCTTTGCCGCAAAGGGATTCATACGTAACCCCATTTCTCCCCAAATGACGCTGCGCAAGGCTGCCCAGATTATGGGGCTTATGTACCTCTAGGACATAACTTTGAAGCATCGTGTCGTGCAAATAGCCTCTAACCTGTATAGCATGATTGGCAAAAACATGGCGATCGTATTTAATGTGTTGTCCGATTTTGCAAGCCGTAGGATCCTCCAACCACGGCTTTAATTTCTCCAAAACCAAATTAATTGGCAATTGATCGGGCGCACCAGGATAATCGTGTGTCAGCGGAATGTAGGCTGACTCTCCCACATTGATACTAAAGCTAATTCCTACGATTTTCGCCTGCATCTCATCAAGCGATGTAGTCTCTGTATCAAGTGCTACCCATTTTGCCGATCTTAGGCGTGCGATCCACGCCTCTAAATGCTCCATGCTCAGAATTGTGTCATAGCGAACGGGGCCAATCAGGGAGCTTTGAGGGGGTAGATCACCATTGAGGGCGTCGTCGCCCCCCGAGTCTTGCAAGGAGTTAGTGAAAGATTGGTTTTGGCCCCTGTGGTCGCCCTCCTTAGCCCCGTGCGAGCCACTCGCACCCTGTGTCTCAACGCTTTTCACCAACCCTTTGAAACCATATATTTTATAAAACTCAAGCAGTCGCTCTTGCTCAGGGGGCTTGAATTTAAGAAGCTCAAAGTCCGGCAGTCCGGGCAAATAAGCGGACAAATCACAATCTGTGCGAATGGTCAACAACTCTCGCCCTTTAGGTAGCCAATCAAGGGCCCTTCTCAAATTCTCCCCTACGACTCCCCTGATGTTGGGGGCTGCATGGATGATATTTTCTAGATTGCCAAATTCAGTCAACCATTTGACGGCCGTTTTAGGCCCCACTTTCTCCACTCCCGGCACATTGTCAACCGTATCGCCCACCAAGGTTTGGTAATCCAACATGAGAGACGGGGGAACTCCAAACTCCTCAGTCACACCCTTTATGTCGCGCTTTTTGCCGCTCATTGTGTCCATGACCCAAATGTTTGAATTGACCAATTGACTTAGGTCTTTGTCGCCACTTGAGATGATGACTTCGATGTCTTTTTTATCCCCTAAATGAGCAAGTGTGCCGATCACATCATCGGCCTCTACGCCAGGTACGACCACTACGTTCCAACCCATCAAGCTCACGACATGGTGAATCGGATCAATTTGGGTGCGCAAATCAGGAGGCATTGGAGACCTGTTCGCTTTATATGCAGGGTATAACTCATCCCTAAAAGTGGGTCCCGGGGCATCAAATATGCAAACTGCATAATCCGCACTCACCTCTTTTTTTAAACTCGACATCATGTTGATCATGCCCCTTATCGCGCCAGTAGCGGGGCTGGTTGGATCACCAGGAGAGACCCTCAAATCAGGCATGGCATGAAAAGCTCTGTACAAATAACTGGAGCCGTCAACTAACAATAGGGTCTGTTTTTCACTCATAGATCATATTGTGCCTCCTAAATTGAATCAGCCTTGCAAAAATCCATAAGTAAACAAGACATCAGTGAACAGGATTTGGACCGCAAATCATTAAATTCACACGTTCTCCCTCAAAGCAAGCCTACAATCTCACCCAGGGTAAATACACTTTTTGGGTCTTTTAGCAAGCACATTCCTTGCGATTATTCTCTCAAGCCTTTTGTCTCCTTCCCCATTTGAAAACTTCCCCATTAAATCCACTGCAATGGCCGTCTACACTCCCGTTTCTGAAACTCAGTTAGCTCCTTTGCTAGATAGCCTTAATTTAGGCCAGGCAAAAGAGCTCACCCCCATCAAAGGCGGTATCGAAAATACGAACTATTTCTTAACCACTGAAAAGGGGCAATTCGTATTGACACTCTTTGAGAGGTTAAGTTTTGAGCAGTTGCCTTTTTACCTCAATCTCATGAAACACTTGGCACTCAAAGGAATCAAAGTGCCTGATCCTATTGTGAGCCCCAGCGGAGATATTGTTTTCTCACTTAACGAGAAACCTGCTGCGATCGTCAGCAGATTAAAGGGCAAAAGCGAACTAAACCCAGGAACGATGCACTGTCAAATGGTGGGCTCTATGCTGGCACGAACCCATTTAGCTGCGCAGGACTTTAAATACGAGCAACCCAATTTAAGGGGGCTTGATTGGTGGACTAAAACTGCCCCGCAGGTTCTCCCTCATCTGGACAGCGCAAGGCAAGAGTTCTTGATCAGTGAGCTTGCCTTCCAACACCACGCGGCCTCTCTTTCCGCTTACAAGGCTCTACCAAAAGGACCCGTGCACGCTGACTTATTTAGAGACAACGTGATGTTTGAACAAACAGAGCTCAGCGGTTTCTTTGATTTTTATTTTGCAGGTATCGATACTTGGGTTTACGATTTAGCGGTATGTTTGAATGATTGGTGTATTGATCTCCAAACGGGTCAATGGAATACAGAGTTACTGCATTCGTTTTTGAGTGCTTACCAAAAAGAGCGCCCCCTTGAGCGGTGCGAGCGTCAGATGTTAAATCCAATGCTCAGGGCTGCTGCCTTTAGGTTCTGGCTGTCAAGGCTTTGGGATTTTTACTTGCCTCGCAAAGCCTCCTTACTCCAACCACACGATCCTACCCATTTTGAGCGGATACTTCGAGAACGCGTGCTCTCACATTTAAGCCTCTAAACAAATAAACTATAAACCATGAAATTAAATGTTGTACCTGCTCGAAATGGATTCATTTGGGTTAGGTTGGGTATCAAAACGTTTTGGAAACAACCAGTTGCTCTAAGCGGTCTTTTCTTCATGTTCATGGCTATGCTCTCTGTTTTTTCATTCACACCCTTTATAGGCAGCTTTATAGCCCTGGCGCTTTTGCCTGTTTCAACGCTTGGGTTAATGGCAGCGGCTAGGGAGGCGAATTTAGATAAGTTTCCAATGCCCTCCATTTTGATTACTGGACTCCTCACCGACTCCAATCGCAGGAAGTCTATGCTCTTATTGGGACTTATTTATGCCCTCGCTTTTTTTGGTATTTTGGGGGTTTCAGTCATTTATGACGGCGGCATCTTTGCTGGCCTTTATTTGAACGGTGGATCCTTTACGGAGGAGACGCTCAATTCAAACAATTTCCAAAATGCCATGTGGGTCTCGACAGCTTTATACCTTCCCCTATCGGCTCTCTTTTGGCATGCACCCGCTTTGGTTCACTGGCACCAAGAGCCGGTTTTGAAGAGCCTTTTTTTTAGCTTTATAGCTTGTGTCTCAAATTGGAGAGCTTTCGCAGTGTTTGCTCTAACTTGGTCTGCTATCTTTATAAGTTTCGCCGCTGGACTTGCTCTGTTAACAGTAATTTTTGATGACAGCGAATGGGTTGCAATGGTGTTGCTACCGGCTATGCTTATATTGGCAGCGATGTTTTTCACATCAAGCTATTTCACGTTTTTGGATTGTTTTATTAAAGATCCTGTGTTGGCTTGAATAACGCTATTGCAAAATTCGTCTTAGTTTAAGAACTCAGGTCTTTGAACCCTTGGCTGAGAATGTCCAAAACCAACCGCGTCGCTAGTGTCAGACAATATACGGTTCGTTTGATGATCATCTGCGTTCACAGAGATAAGCGTAAAAGTTTGACCGATTCCCTTGCTGATCGTAACCACGGCTCGGTTATTTTCTTCAAAGTAGCACTTTAAAACTGCTTTAGATAAGAATTGATAATGCTCCCTCTCATCTTTATCCAATTTTTTAAGGGCTTCTATCGTTTCTTGAATGAATTTGTCTGAGTTCAGATCCAGCTCAGTATTTGAATTTTTATTGCTCACAAAACCTCCAAGAGATATCAAAAAATGATGCCAATACAACCTCAGCCCGTTCAACACTTAACAACTCTCGAAATGCCTAAGGAGACATAAAAAGTCGTTCTTTGCAAGTCCACTAAATCCTTAGTTTAGACCCTTCGGTGCTTTCTTTTCTCTAGTATGGCTTGATACTTAGCGTTTTTTTGTGAAGTGAGTTGTGATATTTCGGGTATATTTTTTCAAGGGTTATAAACTAATTCGAAAGGTTTAACTATAAGCCTATCTAGTTTGCTTTAGATCTCCACTTTTTTTCACCAAAAAATGACACATCAAAAAATAACCCTTCATCTTAAAAACCTATAGTTTTACTTGGATATTAGAGATTAGAAATTTATTAAATGATTACTTTATAATTAAAAATTATAAAATCATTTTTTATTTAGGC
>CAIQHG010000031.1 GCA_903871545.1 uncultured Burkholderiales bacterium
CAAATTGAAAACTCAGAGTTTCTTCACTCAGTGTTGAATTCATACGGAAATTTATCAAAATAGGACAGGAAAAAAATAATCACTTAAATAATAAATGGAAGTTATAATACTAAAAAATACATTTGTATATAACAATACTATTGTAGTTTAAGCTTAAGTGTATGGAATAAACGATCAATTGTGTGGATTGTTGATTTGCAACGCAAAGTGAGCCAGTGTTTGCATCGAATATTGAGCCACTGGTTTAACGAATTATTGGTCTAGTCTGTTGTGGATAAGTTTACCTGATTTGCATTTCTTGTTCCTTTCATTTTTGATTTCTTAAGTTGCTGATTATTGGCCTGTGATTGCTTGAAACGCCAACTCTCATTACCCGTTTCAACAATGTGACACCGGTGTGTGAGGCGGTCTAAGAGTGCTGTTGTCATCTTGGCATCTCCAAATACATTGGCCCATTCAGAGAAATTCAAGTTAGTCGTGATCACCACACTCGTTCGCTCATAAAGTTTTGATAGTAGATGAAATAGCAAAGCTCCCCCTGTTTGGGTGAATGGTAAATAGCCCATCTCATCTAAGACCACCATGTCAACAAACATCAAACGATGCGCAAGTTGACCATGCTTGTTTTGAGCCTTTTCTATTTCAAGCGTGTTGACCAATTCCACCGTTGAGAAGAATCTAACCCGCTTGCCTTTGGCGCGAATGGCCTGTATACCTAAACTCGTAGCCAGATGCGTTTTACCTGTTCCAGGACCACCAACAAATACAATATTTTGTGCAGCATCCATAAAATCCAGTTCGTGCAACTGCTTGACCAAGTTCTCATCTACATGGGCTTGCTCAAATTCAAAGCCCACTAGGTCTCGATGTGACGGGAACCGCGCTACTCGCATTTGGTAGGCCATCGAGCGAACCTCTCTCTGCGCAGCCTCAGATTTGATCAATTGATGCAGTACTACTTCGTGATCCAGTACCTTCATCCTGGCTGTACCCAGCACTTCTGGCCACGCGCTGGCCATACCGTGCAGTCCCAAAGACTTCAGTTCCTCCACAATATCACTCATGATGATGCCTCCTGCTCTCTTCTGAGCGCGTCGTAGCGCTCGAGATTGGGTTGAGCCGGCGTATTCAGTTGCAATGGCGTTTCTACTGATTGCCGCTCTACAGGGGGCTCCTTGAGCCTGGCTAGAACATTCAGAATATGCTGTGCGCTCACGCGTCCAGCCTTTAATGCCAATTCCGTCGCCACCACCACAGCCTCAAGGCCGTGTAAATTGACGGCCCCCAGCACCTGAGCCATCACTCGGTCGCCTCCGGAGTGCTTGAGCAACTGACGCTGAAGTTCTAACAACGGAGCGGGCATCTTTTTGAACGGAGCTCCATTGCGCAACGCCCCCGGCTTTCGCTCAATGAGCTCAATGTAATGCCGCCAGTCATAGATGGTTTGGTCTCGCTCAAAGCTGCGGGGCAGCTTCACGTTGGTACCGTCCAATGCCACCACAAACAAGTAGCCCGGGTAAGCACGCAAGCTCACCAACTGATTGACCCACTCGCACGGCACACTGTAGCGGTTGCGCTGGTAGGTGATCAATGACGTCGAGCTTACCCGAGCGGATTGCTCTACATACCCATCAAATGGCCTTGGCAATGGCATCAACCGAGTCGCCTCGTCTTGCCACACATCCGCAACACTCAGCTGCGGCCACTGAGGATGCGTTAACTCATTCCAGGCACTTTGACAGGCAGTTTGCAACCAATCGTTCAGATCATGAAGACTGCCCCAGCTCCTTTGCGCTGCTTCGCGCAATACACCACGCCTCCTGTCTTGCACATTCTTCTCGACGATCCCCTTCTCCCACCCGGCTGCACGGTTGCAGAACTCGTGCTCAAACAAGTAGTGCCCCGTCATGGCTTCAAAGCGGGCATTGACGCTTCGCTCCTTGCCTTTACCCACCTTGTCAACCGCAGTTTTCATGTTGTCATAAATGCCGCGTCTGGGCACACCACCAAAGACGGCAAAGGCTCGGGCATGGGCGTCAAATAGCATCTCATGAGACTGCGTAAAGTACGCAACCAACAAGAACGCCCGACTGGCTGCCAACTTGGTGTGGGCCACCTCAAGACGTCGCCTCAAGCCCCCAATTACCAAGTACTCACAACTCCAATCGAACTGAAACGCCTCCCCCAGTTCAAACTGCAACGGCACGAACCCTGACCCCCGAGGCGCCTGGTTTTGCTCTTCTCGCCAACTCTTGGCGAATCGATAGACCGTCGTATTCCCACCCCTATAACCCAATGCCTGCAGTGCCTCAAATAAAGCCTTGACCCCTCGACGCTCTCGTTTGTTACGGTAGCTGTCGGCTTTAAGCCATGAAATCAGTACCTCTTTGTATGCATCTAAAACCCCCGGTATTGGCGCACGCCTCGGGTATTTAGGCACAACCATTTCCGATTCGTGCAACCACCGGGCTGCAGTGTTTCGAGAAATCCCAAGCCTTCGACTGGCTTCCCGCACGGAGACACGGTCACGTATGACAAGTCTGCGTAATTTGCTCAAAGTTCCCAAATTGATCACTCCTTGTCCCTCCTTGCTTAATAAACAAGCAGGATAGACGATTAGTGTGGCTCAATTTTCGTTGCAAATTCCATTCAAAATGGCTCAGTTTTCAATGCCAATCAACACATCTGTCTGAAGTGGCCGCGCCCATGACAAGGGGACTTGCTGCCATTGAAAGAGGCTTGGACTTGATTGAAAAAACCAAGGACCAAACAGAGGGCACTTACGCCCCAACAAAGGTGCGCGGGGAGCTTGAGTTCAAAGACATCCGTGTGCGCTACCAAGCCGATCTGGAGCCCGCCATCGATCGGTTGAATTTGAAGCTGCATGCCGGAGAAATTTTGGCCCTGGTGGGCGCCTCAGGCTCGGGCAAAACAACCTTGGCCAATTTGATCCCCCGCTTGATTGACCCCACTGAAGGAGCCCTCCTCCTTGACGGTGTCGATATCCGAGAATGGCAACTTCACAGCTTGAGACAACACATTGCGCTGGTCAGCCAAAACGTGGTGGTGCTCAATGACACTTTGCTCAACAACGTCATGTTGGGTCAAATGGCTCACCCTGAAAGAGCCTTGCAATGCCTCAAGGACGCCAATCTGGGCGACTACTTGAGCACCCTTCCCAAAGGGGCTGACTCTTTGGTGGGACACAATGCATCCCAACTGTCTGGAGG
>CAIQHG010000032.1 GCA_903871545.1 uncultured Burkholderiales bacterium
GCTTCTGCTGAAGACAAAGTTGCCTCCCATGAAATCGGAGTCATTGATGTGTGCAGTGGTTGCTAAAAAGCTTCCTGTATCTACGCTGGCACTGGGGGAGAAATATACGCCGTTAGGATTTTCTAAAAAAACGGATCCGTTGGAGTTGATCTTGCCGAAGATTTGACTTGGATTTAAATCTAAAACACGGTTAAGAACAACGCTGGAAGCTGAGGGCTGTACAAAATTAACTGTCGCCTGTGAGCCGATATCAAATTTTTGCCAATTAATCGCCGCTTTTGCACTCTCTTGATTCACCGTCATTACAGCACCGCTTTGAGAGACTGTCGCGGTTCCCGCTGACACCTGCCCTCCAGATGGGAGCTGTGTGGCTGATGGCGCAAGTGTATGCGCTGCTATAGGCGCTGCATAGGTGGCAAATGTAAAACCAATGCAAATTAGAGCGGCTATTAATGGTTTTATAAAGAAGTGGGTCCGAGTTTGCTCAACTCCGATGACAATTGAATCAACCAGTCTGGTTTGGGACTTACTTTTTCCCTTGGTGAGTTCAGATACAGCTACAAAAGTTTCAGAGAACTCATTCCATATGACTTTGTAGACATTGTTCATTTTGATGCACCGCGCTTTAAATTTTTATAGCGCTAGAACGGTAAGTTGGCATTAAGCCAAATACGCGTGGTTTGTAGTGATCCGTCTTGATCGTTACCGCTAGACGTTGGATTTGGATTTCTGCCAATTCGCTTAGCTACGACAGCTTTTAAGTTAGCGCCGGAGTTGCTTTGGTATCCAAGAGATAAGCCAGCTCCTTTTAGGGCGTAGCTATTGAGCGCAGAAGCACCAGTAAAATTATTAGTTGGATTGATCAAAATTTGACCAAAGTCGTAAAAACCTGTCATTGTGTAACTGCCCAAGAAACGGGCTCTCAACTCCAAATTAGCCAACTCCCCCAAGGCCCCTCCCGCCTCGTTCGTTGGGTAAGCTCGAACACCATTGACACCGCCTAGGTAAAACTTTTCTGAAGAATCCAAGTTCTTGTTAGCCCATTGACCTGAGACTGCTGTATAAAAGGTCAAGCTTGAAAAAAGATCTTGTTCGCGCGATAAAAAATATCTTGTCTTTGTATACCTACCCGAAACCTGAGTAGTGCTTGCGTCGTTGGACTGGTATGTGGCGGGGGAGTTATTCAAATTAATCCCCCCGGTAGAGATATTTAAGCTACCCACACCGTAACCGCCTCCTAACAGTGAATCGGATTTGTAACCACTGAGAGCAAGTGTCAAGGGTGAGTTTCTGTAATCAGATACTACAGCGCCCTGAGAGTTGTTCACAAAGTGTTTATAGTCGGCGTTAAAAGCTAAATTTAATAAAGAGGAATTCGATTTTATTAAAGGATAGTTGCTCTCTAAGCCCACCGCTGTCGAGGTACCATTAGCCGCAAGAGAGATGAAATCTTGCGTGATGAGCCTGTAATTTAGGATGGATGCGTTCATCCCTATCTTTAAGCCTGAATATCCAACGGGGATAGTCTCTGATAAGCGGATGTATTCGCTACCTAGGCTAGAGATCAAGTTAAGACCTAATTGATCCCCCATCTTTAGAGGTGAATTAAGATTGAAATTGGCAGTTAGGTGATTACTTCCAGTAGATCTAGAGCCTGAGTTGTCAGAGCCCACATCTGCGTTGAAGAATGATTTGTCTTTTAAAGAAACGATTAGATCGGTTTCACCCTCATGCTCACCTTCTGATAGGCTCCCCTGGGCTACTAATCCAGATAGCTCTCCAACCAAAGAGAGTGCACGTTCGATAGACTTTGAATTTAAAGCCGAACCAGGCTTTTGTGCAGTATAGAAAGTCGCTAGTATGCGAGTCGAATCTACATTTTTAGAGGGCTTCCCATCAATGCGCACTTGTCCAAATATGGCCTCAACAACTTGGATTGTGACGATAGCGCCCCCTATATCTTGAGGGGGGAGAGAGGTTTTGACGACCCATCCTCCTTGTCTGTAAAATTCAGCCACCCTCAACGTGGCAGCCTCTAAGTCTTTAAAGTCAATGGGATGATTTAGATAAGAGGTTAACCGCTCAGCAAGCTCAGAACTGGTGTAAATCGAGTTGCCAATAAATCTGAATTCTTTAACCGTAACACTTGGACCTGAGGAATCTTTGATTATTTCTTTGGTTTGAGTTTCTGGAGGAGGGGAGATTCTCAACCGGTTTAACTCTCGGTCTCTTTCAATTTCTTGCTGCAAGGTTCCCGCGTTTGGTGCTGTTAAAGCATTAGAGGCAGTCGTAGCAGCTTGTACAGCTTTTGAGGGTGAAAAGACGTAAAGCAGGAAAAAAATAACTACAAAAGTAGTAATTTTATGGGCTAAGCTTAACGATATGTGTTTCATGAGATGGTAGGACTAAGCGAAAAAAAGATGTTAAGGACAACTTTTTTGTAATGTTATCTACCTCAATCAATCAACCCTGACAAAAGCTGAAAGAGTCAAATTTAGAATTGTTTTGAGCACTTCGGGCATTAAGAGCAAATAACTTAGAAACCTAGAGAGAAAGGAATTCAAAAGTATTAGTAGCGTCTTGTATTTCAATGTAATAAATAGTTTGGAGGATGTATTTAACTTCTTAGCTTCTATCGCTAAATGTTTCAAAGAAAAAAATTTAAATTTAAATTTGCAAATAGTATTGAATAAATGTTGAATTTAAACCACGCCGTATTTTGATGGCGCAGTTTTTGGGGTGGGGGCCTAGGCGTTGAGGGAGCCCTTTATGACCCCGCCCCTCTCTATTTCCAACTGACCATAAACAATTGAGCCAGTTATAACCCCTGTGGAGCGAATCAAACAAACTTGGGCACATTTGATGTGCTCGAACATCTTGCCCCTCACGTCAAGGGATTGAGCGTCTATGTTTCCAATCACTGTACCGTTGACACCCACCTCTAAGTCCCGCGCTTTCAAATCCCCGTCAAATACACCATCGATAAGTGCTTTTCCGGGTACATAAACTGTTCCCGAAAATGTAACCCCAGCTCCTATGAATAAATTATGCTCAACTCGGTGGGGTTGGGTGAGCTCGTCAGTGTCAGCCATAAGGATTGGGTGGTGGAAATAAAGTTGATGAAAACAATTAGGATGTTAGAACAAATTCCTTTTTAAAGCTGACGATTCCTGAGTCATATACTTTACACATTTAACAAATAATAGTAATTTGTAATCCAGGGCGTATCAGCCGCTCAAACATCCTTAAACATCCTTGGACATCCTTAGCCTCCCTAGACTTGCCTAGACCTGTCTAGGCCCCCTTAGAATAAAGCAGCTTTGAACACCAGTACCATTCGATAAAAGTAAACAAGTCATGCAAATATTTTTAAAAAACGCAGTATTTGTTGTTCTCTTCCTCTTTTTATTATTCTTGTCTTTTAATTCAAAGGGGGGGGGTGATACAAACATTGTTGCGCCGCTTGTACAGTTTCAAGGTTATTTTTTTGATGAAAATAACAAAGAGGATATTCAAACTGTTAAATCTGTTTTTTTTACGCCGGGCAGCAGATATTTTAGTGTGGTCAAGGGTGATTCAAGCGTATGGTTTAAATACATCATTCAAAACAAAACAGGTGAAAATATACACTTAACCTTTGACGCAGTTAACATTGATAGGGTAGCGGTATTTGTGCAAACCGATGGCAATAAAAACCAGTTTAGTGAGTCAGATTTAACTAAAAATGAATTGCAAGATTATTTTGACTTTCCAAAAGAAGTTCGTGATTCAGTTATTTATATAAAAATTATAAATAAACCTTTTCTAAATGCAAGTCCCAATATACTTACAACGAAACAACTTGTTGAATATCAGAGACGAAAAGCAACTATTTCTAGTGCTGCAAATATAATCTATGCAATTGTATTGCTGAGCAGCATTTTATTTATTTTTATCAATCCAGAAAATATTTTCAATAAATTTATAGTAGCTTTTACAATCTTTAGAATTATCGCTATAAATTTTTTGACAAATCTGAGTCAATTAAATTTGTTTGAGCTACGTATTAGTAAAGAGTTCTTTTTACTTATTTTTTTATTTGACCGAGCAACACTATATCTCGTAGTTGCAAACATATTCAAACATAGATTGAATATCAATATCAAAAAAAACACACTAACAATTGCATTTTTTGGATATGTAATTTTAGGAATTTTTGTATGGGCTTTAAATACAAACTATTTCCTGAATTACATTTTTTATGGTATGTGTTTATTTACCTGTGTGAATATCTTTCTCTTTTGCATCAAATTAATAAAATTAAAAGAGGAAAAAAAACCATATGGGATTTTCTACCTAGTGTTGATCGCCTACCTAATTGGTATTCAAAGCTTTGTGGTTATTGAGTTGTCAGGTTTTGATTTGCCGTTGATTATTAAAAATAATTTTATTAATGTTCAAGTCTATATTAATGTATCTGCCTTACTTGCAGTTTTAATTTTCTTTTCATATGAAAATATAAACGAAATAAATATAAAGAAAAATAATTTAATCACCATAAAAGAACAACTTCGCCAAGAAGAAATACAAAGAAAAAGACAACAAAGTTTTATGTCAATGCTTTTGCATGAACTCAATACACCCTTATCGGTTATCAAATTGGGCATCCACACAACACTCAGACGTGGTCAATTTAATTCTGAAGAGGAGGCACGTCTTAAAAGAATCAATGCCGCGGTAGAGGACTTAAATCAAATCATAGCGAACTGCGTAACTGCAGATAAATATGCTGAAAACAATCCGGATATAAAATTAGAATCAATTTTAGTGAATGAGTTTTTGGAGGATATATTAGAAAATTATGGCTTATCGGAAAACGCAGATGTGAGTCGAATTAATTTTCAAAACAGGTTAACGAACCCACATCAGCAATATATCAAAACTGATCCAAATTATCTAAGAATTATTTTGATAAATTTAATTAAAAACGCGTTAATTTATTCTCCTCCCTCAAGTACCCTATGTTTAAATGTAGAAAATAAAACACATAATGAAGTGAATTTTGTTGAGTTTCAAATTGTAAATCTACTCCTTCAAGATGCCAAGCCAGATTTGAATCTTCTTTTCCAGCGCTACTACAGATCGGAAGACGCAAGGAAATTTGCCGGTACAGGCCTTGGATTATGGTTGTCACAAACGTTAGCAGAGCGATTAGGTACTAAGATTATTGTTAGCACTTCAGATAAGGAAATAAATTTTTCTTTTAGGCTATCAATATAAGTCATATTTTAAATAGCGATAAATATCCATCTATAGTTGAATAAGCTCTATCCCGCCAAATTCAGGAATTATCAGGAAAGTATCCTTGATGCCGTTATCATAAGAAAACGATTTAATTACTATCAACCGCTTAGATAAGCCAAGTTAAAACTGGAAAACTAAAAATACATAATGGAACAGTACCGAATTATTATCGTAGAAGATAATTTATCTTTACGCCAAGAACTTGTGGACCATTTATCTGATGATGGATTTATAGTCAAAGGCGTCGAGGGCGGAGAAGAATTAACAGCCGCTCTATCAAGTTCTCCCGCAGATGCATTGATTATTGATTTAAATCTTCCTTTTGAGGACGGCCTTACGATCACAAGGAGAATTCGAAAAGCACTGCCTGATATCGGGGTTGTTGTATTAACAGCGCGAGTGATGAGTATTGACCGACAACAAGGCTATGAGGCTGGGGCAGATGTGTTCATCACTAAACCGGCCAAACCTGATGAGCTGACAACGGTGCTTCGCAACCTTTGCAAAAGGGTGAAAAGACCTGAGCTGCCCGCTTCTTGGAGATTAGATTCAAGAAATTTAAGTCTTCTTACGCCATTGGCCGCAAAGATAAATTTAACATCATCGGAGTGCAAACTACTCACCGAATTAGCACTCTCAAGTCAGTGCCTGGAGATTTTTAAAATTATTGAATTAATGGGTGAGGTTGACACAACTGATGCCGCACTAAAGGTAAGAATAGAGCAGTTAGTGAGCAGGATAAGACAAAAGATAGCCCCTTTCAATGATGGTGAGCCTAGCATCAAAGCTATTAGAGGTAAAGGGTACAAATTGTGTATACCCATTACTATTACCGTTGAGTAAAAATTCAAAATTATGGTAATGCCAATTAAAAACACATCTGTCTTACTAACCATAGCGGAGATTCGTTTTGAACCTATCTTAAATATACAAGAACTTGTGCCATCTGTTCAAGACGATTTCAGGATGGCCCAGTACGGGGAATTCTTGCACATGCGAAACCAAGGCTTTCACGTAACTCAAACTGGCAACAATAAATCATTGGTACCTACGACCCATGACGTTTATCAATTCTCAGACTCTAAGAAATTCAGTCACTTTCGTTTGAACAATCAATGTTTGACTTACCAGTCAAGTAACTATGTTGATTTCGAGACTTTTTTGGCGTTGTTTTTAGAAGGTCTTTTCATCATAAGTAAAGTACTAGATGTCCCCACTATACACCGGGTAGGCTTGAGATTTTTAGACAAATTAGTGATTCAAAAAGGCGAAAAAATACAAAACTATTTGGCACCTTCAGAATCTCAATTATTTGAAAAACTGGGGGCAAACACAATCCATTCACAGTCTGAGATTAGGCATATGGCTGGAGATATACAGCTATTTAACCGTGTAAAAATTTTTAAGCACGGTACCCTTGAGTTTCCAAAAGACATAGAGCCAGGTGGTTTGGTTTTCAAAGAAAAGTTTACGTCTTACGAGGGCCCTAGTGCCACGATAGACACTGATGTCTTTATTGAAAAAAATATCCACTTAACAATTGCTTTAATAAAAAAATATCTATATGAACTTCATGACTTAAATATTGTCGCTTTTGAGGCCTCAGTTAGTGACATAGCAAAAAAAGTGGGGTTTTAGGATAATCCTTAAAGGAACATAATTTTCCATTAAATTCCAGGACAGCTTTCCCCTGACATTTGCACTTAAATGTTTAGATCATCTTAAAACAAGTCACCGTTCATTACTTTTGTCCATGCAGCAACAAAATCATTAACGAATTTTTCTTTGTTATCGTCTTGTGCATAAACTTCAGCGTATGAGCGCAAAACCGAATTTGAACCAAAAACGAGATCGACTCGAGTAGCAGTCCATTTCACTTTACCACTTACCCTCTCAATGACATCGTAACTGTTGACACCGGTTGGCTTCCATTTGTAATTCATGTCTGTTAAATGAACAAAGAAATCATTGCTGAGCGTCCCCTCTCGTTCTGTAAAAACTCCGTGCTTTGACCCTCCATAGTTTGTACCCAGGACACGTAAGCCGCCTACGAGAGCCGTCATTTCTAGAGCCGTTAGTCCCATTAGTTGCGTTCTGTCCAAGAGTAACTCCTCAGTAGTTACGACGTAGCTTTGCTTTAACCAATTTCTGTATCCATCTGCGAGTGGCTCAAGAACCGCAAAAGACTCAACATCCGTCATCTCAGCGCTCGCATCTCCGCGGCCTGACCTAAACGGCACGCTTACATTAAAACCACCCGCTTTTACTGCTTGCTCAATGCCTAGGTTACCGCCTAGCACGATAGTGTCTGCGACACTAATGCCTGATTCTTTGGCTATTTTCTCGTAAATGGTGATAACTTTACTTAAACGTTCAGGCTCGTTTCCCGTCCAGTCCTTTTGAGGAGCTAGGCGAATGCGCGCACCATTTGCGCCGCCCCTTTTATCAGAGTTTCTAAAAGTACGTGCACTGTCCCACGCTGTCGTAATCATCTCACTCATTGATAAACCACTTGATTTGATTTTAGTTTTGACTGCCTCAAAATCGTATCCGCTAGGCCCCGTTGGAACTGGGTCTTGCCAAATTAAGTCTGCTTTGGGCACATCGGGTCCAAAGTATCTGGCTTTTGGGCCCATATCACGGTGAGTTAATTTAAACCAAGCCTTTGCAAAGGTTTGTGAAAAATAGGCTTGATCTGCAGAAAATTTTTCCGAGATAATGCGGTACTGTGGATCCAATTTCATAGCCATATCTGCGTCCGTCATGACTAAGTTTTGACGGGTCGTCGGATCCTCTACACCCACAGGCATGTCCTCATCTTTGAGATTAATCGGCTTATATTGCCATGCTCCCGCAGGGCTTTTCGTTAATTCCCATTCGTAACCCAGTAAATTCTTAAAGTATCCGTTATCCCACTTAGTTGGGTGCGTGGTCCAAGTGCCCTCAATTCCACTGGTTACTGTATCTCGGCCAATGCCCCGAGTGGTGTGGTTAACCCAGCCCAGGCCTTGTTCTTCAACAGGCGCTGCCTCTGGGGCAGGACCTAAATTAGCTGCGTTTGCGTTACCGTGAGCCTTTCCCACAGTGTGTCCCCCTGCTGTGAGAGCAACCGTTTCCTCATCGTTCATTGCCATACGAGCAAAAGTGACCCGAATATCGTAAGCAGTTTTCAAGGGATCTGGGTTGCCGTCCACTCCCTCAGGGTTGACGTAGATCAAACCCATCATGACTGCGGCTAGGGGGTTTTCTAAGTCACGTAGGCCTGAATAGCGCGATCCCTCCCCACCACTTTTTTGAAGCCATTCCCTCTCTGAGCCCCAATAAATGTCTTTTTCCGGATGCCAAACGTCTTCTCGTCCAAAAGAAAATCCAAACGTCTTCAAACCCATAGACTCATAAGCGATCGTCCCGGACAAAACAACCAAGTCTGCCCAACTAATTTTGTTCCCATATTTCTTTTTAAGCGGCCAAAGTAGTCTACGAGCTTTGTCTAAATTTGCGTTGTCTGGCCAAGAGTTGAGAGGGGCGAATCGCTGACTACCGCTGCCAGCGCCGCCCCTGCCGTCTCCAATGCGGTAGGTCCCTGCAGCGTGCCAAGCTAAACGAATCATCAGTCCCCCGTAGTACCCCCAATCTGCTGGCCACCACTCTTGGCTGGTTTTAAGGAGGGTTTGCATATCCTCTTTAAGTGCTTCTACATTCAAATTCTTAAGTTCCTCCCGGTAGTTAAAGGACTTTCCCATTGGATTTGTTTTGGTGTCATGCTGATGCAAAATATCAAGGTTCAGGGACTTTGGCCACCACACCTGTGGGGTCTGGTTTGATTGTGTGTTCGCGCCGAGCCCAAAGGGACACATACCATCTGAATTCATAAAAACCTCCTTGATTTGATCTAACTATGTGGACTTTACGCAAGCAAGTGTGTTTATAAAATGACTTTAAAAAGTATTCTTATTTGTGATCTTTATTCAATTTTTTTGCATACTAAGTTTTAAGTCAATTTAATTAATTACATCTTGGTGATGGTTTGTTGCTATGAAAATTAAAAATGCAACAAATTTGATTTATTTAGTTCTCCCTTGATTGAAATGCTGTTGCTTAATCCTTAATGGGAATGTTTTTCGCTTTGTAAGGAGTTAATTCAGATTTGTGTTCTTTATCAGTCTTAAAAGCAGGTGCACCGCTTGAGTTCGCAATTTAGCAGAATATTTCTCATGAGACTGTGCACTAACACCCATTGGATTTAGATGAGTCGTTATCGGCAGTAGGATGAAAATCCTGAAAATAACTGGAAATAACTGGAAATAACTGGAAATAACTGGAAAATAGGGCGCAAGGGAGTGGTTTCTTAACCAAGTAAAGCGTCTTAGAATTTAAGGAAATCGTTAATACTTTTCAACCGCATTAAATTTAAGCAAAAAAAGACTCAAGTGTTGTTCTGGATTACTGTGAAAGTTAAGAATTCAAATATCAATTTTTATTCTTTTATAGTTTTTCATAAAAGCTTTAGGTTCAAGTCTTTTTGAATGAATATTACAAATTATCAACTGCATTGTTCAATACGTTAAATTGCACAGATGCTCATACAAATCTGGTTAAAGTTTTCATTCATACTGCGATTGAATAAAACGAAATATTAAAAAATACCGATATCAGAATAATTATTTGTGACATTTGATTGTTAAAATGCATCTGTGCATTTACAAACTAACAAATACCGCATTGCCTACTAATTTATTGAAAGACCAATTTATTATGAAACTTTCACTTAAATCTAAATCTCTTCTACGTTTAGCCTTTATATTGGTCTCCTTTGGGGTGACACTCGCAAGTGCTCAAAGCGTTTCTCTCGTCAAGGGCTGGAATTTATTGGGCAACGGAACCACAAGCGTAATTACAGTTGCAAATTCTTTTCCTATTACTACTACTACCAGCAACGTGACCAGTATATGGAAGTGGGACGCTGCTACAACTACTTGGGCCTTTTATACCCCAACAACTGCTGATGGGGGGGCGTCTTATGCAGCAGGACAAAAATATGAATTTCTAACCACCATTCAACCAGGCGAGGGATACTGGGTTAATGCTGCAGCAAGTTTTTCTTTTACACCACCAAGTGGCAACAGTTACAGTTTAACTAATTTCAAACCAGGTGCTACCAATGCTTTGCGAACCGGGTGGAATCTAATTTCAATCGGTGACGGCGTTAGCGCACCGGTATTCAATGTATCAATTGGTCCTAATTCGTCCTCTGGGGTGAAGGCGCCTATAAATGTCACATCTCTTTGGGCTTGGGATAATACAAATGCAAAGTGGTATTTTTACGCACCTTTATATGACGACGGCTCAAATCTACTGAGCACTTATATTGGTACACAGGGCTATGAGAGTTTCCCATCGAATAGTCTTACCAATGGAGTCGGTTTTTGGGTAAATAATCCAGGCTCATCAACGTCTTCAACAACCGGCACAAGCACCTCAACCTTAACGTCTAATCCCGCTTTTATGCCTCCTGCCACGTTTGATGCTGCCATAAAAGCTAGCTATCAACCATCATCGTTGAAGAGTGCAGATGGCTTTACCACCAGGGGGCGCTACTTAATTAGTGACACATCAAGTGCCTCTCCAACGGCTAATTACTTAACCGTTGATTCAATAGCCACGTCCATCGATGCAAAGGGAACAAATACGGGTTATGCTGCAACCGCGACTAATTTAACTACTTCGTCTACTATAAAAAATTACTTATCAAGTCTTATGTTGGCTGTTGCTAGCGCTGACGGTAATTTTCGAATCGAATCTCATTTAAACCCAAATGATGCAATCGATTACAACTCTAGCACCAAGACACTCCAATTTACGAATAGTTTTGGATTAACAAGTTCTACAACCACAGGCTATATAACTTTTTCCTACAACTCTACTAAACATTTAATCCAAGCCAAAAGTAGGTACATTTATGGTTTGACTTCTGCTACCAACTCTAATAACCCGGACACAAATTGGACTCAAGCCTATACACTTGACTCCAACTTTACTGGTGCGAATTACTATTTGAGTCTAAAAAATGGGGTCTACAGTTTAGTTTCATCTGAATCTAGCAGTACGACGTTTTGGTTGTACGATTCTCCATTTGATTTTGGTATCCCTGCAGACTTCAATCCTAGTAGCATTTCGTATGTGTCTAATTCACCAGCACCTTTTATTACTAAGGTGAGCAGTCTGGCATCAGTCGAGACAAGCTCGGTAGTGGGTTCAATTTACGGACAGGTTAAGTCCGCATACAATGCACAAGTTCTATATCCTGGGAGCAACGCAACAACTAAGGCCAGCGCTGATGCTATGCTAGCCACTATTGTTTCTACAGCTAGTGCTAATAATTTCACTTTGCGATACAGCCCAGCTGTTTACACGGCTTACAGAGACGCAACTCTTGCCTACACGCTTTCCTCAGATTCGGTTGTAGACGGGAGACCTGGGCAACATCTCGTCCCCTTTGTCTATTACACCAATGAGAAAGACTCCAGCGGCGTATACCATCCCATGATGGTAATCGTCCACTACGGAAATCAGGCTTCTCCAACCGGCTTAATCGATGTGGCAAGACCTCCAGGTGCTGGGAGTACTGGCAGCTACGCTACCTCAACTGTGACCCGGTCAGCTAATTTGGATTATTACATCCACACCATTCCCATGAGAGATTATGGTGTTGTGACAAGCCCATTGGACAATACATTCACTCCCTCTCTTTACAGTGATCAAAATAGCAATAAGTCTCCCACATCTACCACTACAAATCTTGTTTACAGCTACGCGAGTACAGCAGATAACGGACTTTTAATAAACGGTCAAGTCATATTTCCTGTCATGAACAATACGATAGTACCCTCTCAAAGCCAGGCTGAGCTCTCTGCCAGTGGATGTCACGTAGGACAAGGCGGTGGTGGACCGCACTGTCATGCAGACGGTTACAAATCCGGTATCCAGTACGGAATAGGGGTTTACGGTGACTCTGATTATGTTGGTGCAACACACCCGCCAATCATTGGATTTGGTTACGACGGGATAGCTCTTTACGGCCGCTACAGAACAGGCACTGGAACAGATGACTCTGGTTTGAGTGGCGCAAGTGTTAGCTTAGACCAGTTTGGAGGTCATATCCACAGCACAGGAGATAGCCTGGGATATCATTACCATGCCAACACTATAGTCTGGCCTGCAAGTGGATCGACGCCAGCGTACACTCTGCATGTTTTAATTAAAGGTGCCTGGGCTGGTAAGATTAACACAGTGCCTTTCTTCTATACTAATTCAAGCTTTAACAATAATGTGTTCATGGGGGGTAATGTTCAATAGCGGTGGATTAAATAACGAAAGACCCCATCTCCCAAATACATATAAAAAAGTATGCGATCGTTATTTAATAAAAAATCTCGATTCAATGCATTTAAATTACCTTCTTGGTATTTTTTGCTCTTCATACCAAGAAGATTAGCACTTTTGTGCATTTTATGTGTGCCCTGCCTTTTTGCAGGGTCACTTAATTCCCAACCCCATTACAACCAACTTTCCATCACTAGGGAAAGTCCAACCAAGCTTGTATTGAGTTTCAGTGTTAATGTTGCTCCTTTACTTAATAAAGTTCTTGCGCCAACAATGAAGCCAGATACATTTTTGAAGCAATATTCAAACCTAGCGTTAGAGCAATTTAAAAAAGAGTTAAAAATTGCCTTGACTGAGTTGCAGTCAAAATCATTTATTTACACTCCTCAAGGTTCAAAATATGAATTGATGAATATACAGATTGCGGAAGCAAGCGCGCTCCAAAATATACTTAAAGATGAGTTGGTGATTCAACAACTACCCCCAGAATTTCAAGCACACTTAGATCCCCTTGTCTTTAAAGCTGAAATCCACAGCACCGAGCCTTTGTACAGAGTTAAAATTCAAATGTCGAACGCTCTTATGCCACTCTGGGTGATAAACACAGAGCAAGACAAATTTTGGTTGACTGAGGTCATACCTTTGGCAATTATCAATATCCCCTGAGAATATGGCTGCAGGTGACACATTTAGATTTGGACAACGAATATTAATTCTTATAAAGTTATTTATAGCAGTAGCTTTCTGGGTTGGTTGCGCGCATGCTCACTTGATGCCAGTGCAAGAGGGCTTTTTAAAAATCAACAGAAATGAAGTTTTAATCACATTATCGATTCCCGTATCCAGTTTAAAGAGTTTAGGTAACACTCAACCTGGATTAATAAATCGAAATGAACTTGAACTGCGAAGACAAGAAATTAGTTCCGAGATCAAGGAAAGACTAACGTTCAGTGCGCAGACAAGAAAATACGAGATCGTTTACTTTAATCTAATGTTGTCTCCCGTAAATAACGATAACTCTGGTGAGGCTGATCAACTCATCATTTATGAAAAATTGCTATTCACTGGTTCAGAGAATATTGAACACCTAACTATGAGTTGCGACTTATTTGGATTCCAGCAGACTGAGAAATCGTTCTCAATAAAAGCGACCCGCCAAGGAGTCTCAGACTCAGACTTTGAGTCTGAGAGTGCCGTTTTTGATGTTCTTAATGAGAGCAGAGAGTTCTTTAAGCCATTACCTAGTTTGTTTGTTGATTACTTAAGTTTGGGGATCGAACATATTCTGAGCGGATTTGATCATTTGCTTTTTATTTTGACCGTATTGGTTGCAGGATATGGAATGCGCTATTGGGTAAGTATCATTACGGTTTTCTCTGTTGCACACAGCATCACTTTAGCCGCAACTTTGTTTGCCCTCATCAGCATCTCTCCAGTTATAGTCGAGCCTAGTATCGCAGCGAGTATCGTGATAATGGCTTTAGGAAATATGAGTTTTATGAATACTTTAAAGCACAAGTATGTGTATTTAATTATTTTTATATGCGGTTTGCTTCACGGGATGGGATTTGCTTCGGCAATTAATTTAGAGGGATTCAACGTTAGTACAAAAATAATAACTCTGGTAGGTTTTAATTTAGGTATTGAATTTGGTCAAATCGTTTTTCTTTTTACTGCTCTTGCTTTAATAGCTTTAATAAATAGATTATTTACTAAAATAAATAACCTAAATATCAAAACATTTGTATCACTTACAGCGGGACTTTGCGGGGGTATTCTTTTAATTCAACGCATCGTATTTTATGCACAGTCAAATTAAATGTACCGAAACATAAAATTAATCTAAATAGAAAAATTTTGAATTGATAGTAAATCTTTTTAAAATTATTAATGGGAAGATAGGTATATGAAATGATTAATCCATTTTAGAGAGCTCATCTGCCCTATCTTTTGTCATAGTAAGAAAGCACATCGCTGAAATTTGCCTAGTAATGGTTCCTCCTTCAGGATCAAAGTAGAAAGCACAATTAGCATCTCTAAATTGAACCCAAAGTTTTTGTGCCTTTGTTAACGATTGTTGGCGCAATGTTGTTAAATTCTTCATAACAACTTGATAGTTTTGATTAAGTCGTAGGTCTTGCCGTTTAGTCTCCTCGCTCACACAGGCAACACTGGCTGAAGTTGAGTATGCTTTATCTGAACAACGATCGAATTCTTTTGAAAATATAAAATCAGAGTTTTGAGAAAATGCTTGTGAGTAAAAAAAAATTCCAAAAATGAATATTTTTTTCATATATTGTTTAAAAATTAAATTATCAAATTTGAATAACTAATTCAGTTTTTATTGGTCTCTAAAAAAAATATATCTATATCCTTATCTGGAATAAAGTTGGTCTTCGTCAATTTAAAACGGGTGGGACTAACTTTCTTGATACCGTCCATACAAAGAGAAACTAAGGAATCTGGGTTGTTGCGTTCAATTATAAAATTGAACTCCCCAATTGGTTTACGCCAAGCATTTGCTGTTTTTAGGATAAAGTTAATTTTTTTGCTCTCATAAGAAAAACGTGTATTTTTTTCTCTGGCTAGCTTCCAAAATTCATCAGTCATGCAGTACGGTTTGAAGTAATCTCTAGAATCTGCAGGGTATCTTGCATCTGGAGTGCCCTCGAGAACTAATGGGATAGGTTTGCCGGTGTAATCTGTTAATAAGGCCCCAAAGCCAGCAGATTCTTCAATAATTGGATGATAGGTATGCCGAATTTGTACTGTCTGACCTACTGGAAAGGTTTGAGTCCAATAATAAAGAGTGACAAGTGACCAATTTTCATAAAACAAATCAGGTTGGCTATCATCAGCTTTAAGATTTTGAATTGCCCCCAACTTTATTAGTTTTTCTTGATCTGCTTTTTTTAAAGAGGAAAGCTTTTTGCTGATGTTTTCATTGAAACCTTGAGGCCCAGGAATTTCAAAATTAATGTTAAGCTTTCTTAATTCATTAGAAATATCGGAATAGTTGACTAGAGCTTTGGTTTCTACTTTTGTTTCAATAATTTGATTATTTACATATGTTTTGAAGTCAACAAAATTCGATCCATTAAATTTAGGAAGATTTATTGCCGGTCCGTAATAACTGAATTTACTAAAATCGATGATGGGTAAAGGAAACGCCACCATGATTTTAACTGGATGATCGGTGATATTTCTAAAAATGTAACGAGCGTCAATTATGTTAGTTGAGATAGTTAAGTCTTCCTGAACCATTTCAATCTCATCGGTAGACAGAAATTCAAGCCCACCACTTCCAAGGCCAACTACGGTATCATCTGCCAGTGCTGTTAAACAAATGAAAAAAGGCAACACCCATAAAATTATCTTAAGTTGCATATTCATATTTTAAATGGTGGGAAAAATTAGAAAAGTGTATTTATGAATATGCAAAAGCATCTAAATCAAAAAAATAATAACAAATAGTCTATGAAATAGTCATGGGTCGATAGCCCCTAAAAAACATAAATAAAATTGTGAATTTGCCAAGAGAAACGACAACGGATTCAATTGGCAAAAACACAAATCAGTATTGTTTTAATTGGTGGTAGCCGCCTCATCGTCAATATAAAGATCAGTCGTAGAGCAAAAATCAGAACTGTACTCATGGACAAAACCGTCTACAGATATTACTTTGAAGTTGACTTCACAAGGTCCTTCCCATTTATTAAAACGCATGCCTCTGACTTGGCCTGGTTTTAAGTTTGAGCTTAACCAATTTTTTCCGTATTTGGAGCCTTTGCCATCATCAGTTTGAAATGATTTAATGGCGTGATGACTTTCATTATGTAGTCGAAAATCAGCCCAGGTGTTAGCAAAAGTTGAGTGGACTAAACATAAATACAATCCAATTGAAAAAGCGGCCGTTTTGTTTAGTAATTTCATTAAATTTCCCTTGTAGTTTATAGTGCAATGTAATTTTACAATAAAAAATGATTGATTAGATAGTATGTGATCTATTCAGCGGGGTAGGCCAGCATAAAAAACTGTAAACTTTAAATTCTTCTTCATCAGATTTTTTGAACCCACCGTATCTATCTTGCCTGTATAAAAAAATTAGAACACTTAAGCATTAAATCGTTTGCTATTATTAAATTATTATTTAAATTATTTATTTATAATTA
>CAIQHG010000033.1 GCA_903871545.1 uncultured Burkholderiales bacterium
ATTAAATACCAATAAATTGAATAATTATGTCTGTTATCTTTCCTAATGACATGATACAACAAACTTTCATACAAAAATTCATATCCATGTCAAAAAAAAGTCCGTTTTAGAAAAGATTTTTATAAAAAGTCTGATCTGTGAATGATAATGATTCTCATTTACAAATCATGTCCCTTTTATACCTTTGAAAAATTTTTAAAATGAATGTTAAGTGTATTTTAATTGGTTCTTTATTTACGGTCTCTTTGCAATTGGCAGTTTTGGCTGCTGAATTTGACTTTTCTGCAGCATACCCTCGACAAGCTCCAAACTCATCTAATTCAACTGATCTGAATGGGCGAGCATTAGAGGATGTTGAAATTGATTCACAAAAAAAGCAGGAATGGAGTATTCATCTTCAAACAAATTACGTAGAACAGCGAAAAAATAACTTTAATTCACCCATTAGCTCAACTCGCAGCACAAGTTTGCTAAGCCGCACAGATGGAGATAACAACCGAAGCTTTAGCTACAGCACAACTGCTTATCTTGGTGCCAAGCTTTGGAATGGTGCAGAAGGGTTTTACAACCCTGAAATCTTTGAAGGTACGCCGTTTACAGGTGCACTGGTGGGGCTGGGTGGTTTCCAAAATGGGGAGCTACAAAAGGGGAACTACATTCCCGCGGTAGCTTACAACGCAAGAGCCTTTATTCGGCAAACGTTTGGTTTAGGCACGGGAGATCAATACATACCTGAGGCCACTGTAAACCAATTAGCACAAAATGGAGATAAGGACAAAGTAGTACTAACTTGGGGCAAGGTTGCGTCATTAGATTTTTTTGACATGAATACCTTCAGCCACGATCCAAGGTCTGATTTCATGAATTTTTCAGTGTTCTCAATGGGAGCCTATGGTTACGCTGCAGACCCAAGAGGCTATACCTACGGTCTAATTGTAGAGTGGTATCAAAATGATTGGATACTTAAAGCAGGTCGACTTGCAACCCCAAAAGTACCCAGTACGCTCACAATGGATTACTCTTTAACGAAGGATTTTGTTGATCAAATTGAATTTTCGCATATGCACAAAATAGGCAATCAACCAGGTGCGCTAAGAGGGATAGTTTTTAGGGAGCATGCGTACATGACTACATATCAAGATGCATTGAATGCAGGCAACCTAAACCTCAACGATTCATTTATTGGGAGTCGCAAAATAAACGCAAATTATGGGTACGGTTTTAATGCAGAGCAGTCCCTCAGCGCTGATCTGGGTGTGTTCGCTCGCTACAGCTGGAATAACGATAAATCAGAAACAAATACTCTGGATGTGGGAAGTTCTTTCACTCTGGGATCCTCTTTAAAAGGGAACAGATGGGGAAGAGTTGATGATACATTTGGACTAGCTTGGGCTGCAAACAACCTATCAAATGAGGAAGTAAGATATCTTCAAGCAGGAGGGCAGACCGCGTTTATTGGGGATGCACCTGTTTCTTTTCTATATAAGCCTGAGCAAATCTTAGAGGCTTATTACAGCGCTCGAATATACAAGCAATCGTTCCTAAGTGCAGACTTTCAACGTATACAAAATCCAGGATACAACTTATCAAGGGGTCCTATTAATGTAATTTCGATGCGCTTTCATTTTGAAATCTAATGGCCCTTAAAACGATAGTCTAAGTTCCAACGCAAGAGCTATTGGGGCACAATACAAGAATGCTAATGGAGTTGAGGGTATTAAAAATGATGAATAATAGACGCAACGCACTAAAAAAAGGCGCTGCTTTATCGGCCCTACTGTTGGAGTCCCTCGTACAAACTGAGGTAAGTTTTGCCTATCAACAAAGTGCTTTTGATGCCAAAACGCTTGCAGATTTAAACAAGTCCTTGGGTCTGGGATTGCCTCTTGAGAGCAACCAAATAAGCCTCCTAACGCCTGAGATCGCAGAGAACGGTGCTGTTGTTCAAGTAGCCGCCACGACCACTTTAGCAAATGTGAGGCGGTGGATTTTTATAGTTGAAAAAAATCCAATACCTTTGGTGGCTATTTTTAATTTGACTGACGATGTGTTGCCAAGTATCACCGTGCGCAGTAAATTTGCTCAAACTTCTGACTTTATTGCCTTTGCACAACTCGGGGATGGACGGGTTTTTTATAGCAAAAAAGAAGTAAAAGTAACGCTAGGCGGGTGTGGGGGGTGAATTGTTGAGGGCTGCAAAGATCCGCCTTTAGCAACCCATAATTGCATTAAAGTTTGTTGAATAAATAATTTTTTGGAGAATGTAGTGTCTGACCCAATGAGAATTCGTTTGCAGTCTCTGGCAGGTGTGACCACGGTTAAAGTCCTGATGAGTCACGAAATGGAGTCGGGCCAAAGAAAAGGGGACGATGGACGAACCATTCCCATTTGGAATATTCAAGATGTCAGCGCATCTTTAAACGGCAGGGTCGTTATGACAGCGGAGTGGGGTGGTGGGGTTTCAAAAAATCCATTTATGCAATTTTCCGTTAAAGGAACAAAGCCGGGCGACAAAATAGCCATTACCTGGAAAGACAACAGGGGAGACTCAAGGACCGATGAGGCTTTTGTGACTTGAATAATAACGGCTTAATCACTAAGACCCCAGCTTTTTTGTACTATCAAAGATCTTTCGGATGCTTGTAAAAAGTAAGTGCCCACGTAAAATTGTCTCCTTTATTGGTCCTCAAGATGCAATCACCACTGTTTAGATTAATCCTGGATAGGCGCAAGTGGGAAGCGTTTCGTAACACAATCTTGATCATTTTGTGGGCTTGTCCATTTGCAACCCTCCAAGCCCAGGGTGTCTTAAAGCTTGATGAGAGCAGCGGCTCTCCTAGAAGTTCCAGCGAAAGGGCCATCGCTGAGTACCGTCAAATGTTGCAAGAAGAAAACCCAGCAGATTTGTACATACTCAAAGGTAAGGCGCTGTGGAGTCAACCACGCGGACCAAAGCAAAAAACACTCAAAACCTGCGACCTTGGGCTGGGAGCTGGCGTCATTCAAGGAGCTTGGACCCAATTGCCAAGATATTTTTGGGACACTAAAAGAGTACAAGATTTAGAGTCCAGACTTCTTAGCTGCATGCAAGAAATTCAGGGTTTTAATGCACAGGAATTAATCCAGGCGGATTTCTCTAGTCCCGAGCGAATGAATCTGTCTTTACTTGCAGCTTACGTAGCGTCAGAATCTGAGGGCTTACCTTTTAAAGTCCCGCTCTCAAACCCCGCAGAATTGGAGATGTATGAAGAAGGCAAAAAGCTCTTTTACTATAGGGCTGGAACGCATGATTTTTCCTGTTCAACCTGTCACAGCGAAGACGCACGAAGAATTCGTCTGCAAGAGCTTCCTAATTTAACAACTCAAGCTGGGGCCGGTTTCGCTTATGGCACATGGCCAGCTTACCGTATATCTACTGGCTCGGTTTGGACTATGCAGCAACGATTGGCCGATTGTTTCAGACAGCAGCGCTTTCCAAAACCCATTTTTGCCAGCCCAGCAACTATAGCCCTATCTGTGTACTTGGGAGCCACCTCAAATGGCTCAAAAGCCGCTTCTCCTGGACTCAAAAGGTAAGTATGTTTTATAGATCATTAAAGCTTGGTTGGCTAAATGAAATTTGTAAAATACCTGTAAATCTTAGCCTCTCCCTCTTTGTGCGTCCGTCTCAAAAGATCTCTTTGTGCGGGCAAACCACTTTTTACATCCTGGTCCTGTGCAGTTTAAGCAGTTGCTCACATCAGACGCAAATGGATCAATTCAACTTGAGGAGCGAACACAGCCCAATCCAAGAACCAAATCTTTTACTGGGTGCCAAAAGCTGGGGTGAACAGCACATTTCTCAACTCATTAGAGACTCTTTTGAATCTTTTGGTATAGCTGGTGTGGACCGACTTAATCAAGACCAAACTCAGGCCTATTGTTCCCAACAAGCCGAGAATGCAAGTGCTGTTGAGATATCTAAGAATACTGAACAAAATGCAACTGACTTAGCATTGATGGAGAAAATAAGAGTTCAAAATCAGAGTCTCATTTCTTTACCCCAAGATTTAAATTATTTTGGGGACTATAAGCGAGGAGAGAGCATTGCTCAAGACGGTAGAGGTAGAACATGGAGCGATTCTGCGGAACAAGAAAACGGGGGGAACTGCTACAACTGCCATCAGCTGAGTAAAGAGGAGTTGTCATACGGAAGCCTTGGACCAAGTCTTTACAAATACGGCTTTTTAAGAGGGGTCAGTAATTTGAAGACATTTAACGAGTTGACCAGCAATCCAAGCTCCTCACCTTTAGTTCAATACACTTGGGGCGTGCTGGTCAATTCCAAAGCCTTTAATGTGTGTACCGTCATGCCTAGGTTTGGTATACCTGTTGGATTGGCCCACTCCAAGGCCATCCTAAACGAAAATCAACTTAAAGATCTTATGTCTTTGCTACTCGATCCTCGGTCCCCCGTAAATCAATAATCTAGCCCGCAGGAATATGCAAAGATTTAGCCGTGAGGAGATTGAAAAATATGCTGTGGCCATCTTAAAGTTTGAAAGTATTGGTTAACACGGATTGATTTTCGCTGTACCCCCGGGCATAGTTAGTCAAAGTTTTTTAAGGCTTTAAAAATGAATGCAATCAATACGATTAAACAATCCGATCCAAAGGGCCACGAGTTAAATAGCTCTGCCAGATTTCCAACTTTTAAGCATGTCCATTGTTGTTCAAAAGAAAACCGCAGGGGTTTTTTATCCTCCTTGTTAGGGATTGGGGTTTATGCTGGAATTGAACCCTGGGGTGTGCAGGGTAGCAATGCAATAGCTGCGCAGGCTGATCTTTTACCTCCTAGTTTGATTGATGTTCATCACCACGTTTTTGCGCCGGATTATTTGCGCGAGCTACAGTCGGCTGGTCTTGCAGAGCCACCCGCGCGCAACTGGTCTTTGGCCAAGAGCTTGGAGGATATGGACGCTGCTGGGGTCACGACCGCACTGACCTCTCCAACTACACCGGTTGCAAGTTTTGGAGATTCACAAACTAGGCAGCGTGTTGCGAGAATGTGCAATGAGTACGGCGCCCAGTTGGCGGCGGATAGGCCTAAAAGATTTGGTTTTTTTGCAACTCTACCCATGTTGGATGTGGACCAAAGTTTGGCTGAAATTGCATATTCAATGGATACTTTGAAAGCAAATGGCATAGCAATGCTCACAAGCTACGACGGAAAGTGGCTTGGGGACCCCTTGTTTGACCCAGTCATGCAGGAGATCAATAAAAGGAAACTGGTGGTTTATACGCATCCCGCAAACCCAAAATGCTGTAGCCCATTGCAATCTGGCGTGCCAGGCTCGGTGATTGAATTTGCAACTGACACCACACGAACCATTACTAGCCTGATTTTCTCTGGCACAGCACAAAAGTACAAAGATATTCGTTTCATCTTCTCACACGCAGGCGGAACCTTGCCTTTTTTGATTGAGCGCCTGACATTGCTGCCTAAAATCAACTCCGAATTTGGAAAAAAAATAAACTCTCAACAGGTCCTTGAATTGGTGAAGGGGTTTTATTACGATACGGCACAAGCATCTCACCCAGGCGCATTGTTGTCTCTTTTAAATTTAGTGGACGTGTCCCAAGTGGTTTTTGGGACTGATTACCCATACAGGACCTCCGCGGAACACGTTCAAGGCTTGGCAAAGTACGGTTTTAGTAAGGATGACTTATTGGCAATAAATGGCAAAAATATCCAAAAATTACTAAAAATCTAGTTAGAAATTGAATGTTTGGAGGATTTAAATTTTTTACAGTTCTGCGCGTGTTTTTTGTCATTGACATTAGTTACTTTGGGGAGTAAAAGAATTGATACAATCTCAGGGTTAAATGGTAGGATTAACCCTTGATTTGTTGTTAGCTGTGTCAACGGGGGGTGTAAACCCTTAGATGGTTGATTCATTTTTCTTAGGCAATAAACGTGAACAAGATGATAGATTTCCCCAAAAAGTTGGCTGCAGGCCTTTTATTCCTTGGCGCTTGGTTAACAAACGCTGCTTGGGCTGTTAATGATTTACCTGGAGGTCCTGCAGTCAGAGAGTACAGTATTCAGATTCCAGCTACCAAAATCGCAGAGGAACAAGTTTGGTTGCATTGGTTCATGATGATCATCTGCACAGTTATCTTCCTTGCTGTTTTTGGAGTGATGTTTTACTCTATTCTTAAGCACCGCAAATCTTTAAATCACAAGGCGGCTAATTTCCATGAATCTGTAAAAGTTGAGATTGCATGGACAGTGATTCCTTTCATCATTGTTATTTTCATGGCCCTTCCTGCCACTAAAGCCGTGGTAGCTGAGAAAGATACCTCCAATGCAGATCTAACCATTAAAGCCACAGGTCAACAATGGAAGTGGGGCTACGACTATTTGAAAGGACAAGGAGAGGGAATCTCCATTGTTTCCACTTTGGACAACGAGCAGCGCGTCATGTCCAACAACGGTGCCGTGGGTGTCGACATTGATGATTACTTGCTAAAAGTGGACAATCCATTGGTTGTCCCAGTTGGCAAAAAAGTTCGAATCATCACCACGTCAACCGATGTAATTCACGCCTTTGCGGTGCCATCTTTTGGTATCAAGCAAGACGCTATTCCTGGCTTTGTTCGAGACACCTGGTTTAGGGCTGAGAGAGTGGGAGATTTTCACGGACAATGCCAAGAGCTTTGCGGCAAAGAGCATGCTTATATGCCTATCCACGTAAAAGTGGTCAGTCAAGAGGACTACACCGCTTGGGTAACTGAGCAGGCTCATAAAATGGCGGCTCTGAAAGATGATCCTAATAAGATATGGACCAAAGAAGAATTACTTGAAAGAGGCTCGAAAGTATACGCAGCCAATTGCCAAGTCTGTCATCAGCCAAACGGTAAGGGCGGAGGGCCAATTAAGCCACTTGACGGGGCTGCAGTGGTATTAAACGCTGATAAATCCAAGCAAATCATGGTTTTACTTAACGGACAAAATAACGGGGCAATGCCAAGTTGGAAAGCTTTAAGTGACACGGATTTAGCTGCGGTGATTAGTTTTACTAAAAACCATTGGTCTAACAAAACAGATCAAGTTGTTCAGCCCTCTGAAGTGTTGGCAAATCGTAAATAACCATCAATAATTTTTCAAGTATTTAGTATTTAAAGGAAATCAGCATGAGCGCAGTTCTCGATCCCCATGGGCACATTGCAGGCGACCACGACCACGACCACCACGGTGCACCCGTGGGTTGGCGCAGGTGGGTCTTTGCAACCAATCACAAAGACATCGGAACTCTTTATTTGTTGTTTGCGTTCACCATGTTTTTAATTGGAGGAGTTCTTGCGTTATTAATCCGCGCAGAACTCTTTAAGCCAGGTTTGCAGATCGTAAACCCTGAATTGTTTAATCAACTGACAACGATGCATGGTCTCATCATGGTGTTTGGCGCGATCATGCCAGCATTTGTTGGCTTTGCTAACTGGATGATACCGCTGCAAATCGGTGCATCTGACATGGCTTTTGCTCGTATGAACAACTTTAGTTTTTGGCTGATGATACCCGCAGCCATATTACTATCCACATCCTTCTTTGCACCAGGCGGTGCACCTTCTGGAGGTTGGACACTTTACGCACCTTTAACACTGCAGATGGGTCCTTCTATGGATTCGGCCATTTTTGCGCTTCACTTATTGGGTGCAAGCTCAATCATGGGGTCTATCAATATTATTGTGACCATTCTCAATATGCGTGCGCCTGGCATGACTTTGATGAAAATGCCCATGTTTGTTTGGACATGGCTGATCACTGCTTACCTGCTGATTGCTGTGATGCCTGTGTTGGCTGGCGCAATCACAATGACTTTGACTGACAGACATTTCGGTACAACGTTTTTTAATCCCGCCGGTGGTGGTGATCCAGTGATGTTTCAGCACATTTTCTGGTTTTTTGGTCATCCTGAGGTCTACATCATGATTCTGCCGGCATTCGGCATAGTCAGCCAAATCATCCCAGCCTTTGCACGTAAGAAGCTATTTGGCTACTCCTCAATGGTTTATGCCACCTCATCGATTGCGATTTTGTCTTTTATCGTATGGGCTCACCACATGTATGCAACGGGCATGCCCGTTACAGGACAGCTCTTTTTCATGTACGCAACAATGTTGATCTCGGTGCCAACCGGAGTGAAAGTCTTTAATTGGGTTGCAACAATGTGGAAGGGTTCAATGACTTTTGAAACCCCCATGCTTTTTGCAGTTGGTTTTATCTTTGTTTTCACGATGGGCGGTTTCACCGGCTTGATTTGCTCAATGGCGCCAATTGATATGCAAATTCAAGACACCTACTACGTGGTAGCACACTTCCATTATGTTTTGGTTGCGGGATCACTCTTTAGTATGTTCGCTGGTTTTTACTACTGGAGTCCTAAGTGGACTGGTGTGATGTACAACGAAACACGCGGAAAAATTCACTTTTGGTTGACGATCATTGCATTTAACGTTACTTTCTTCCCTATGCACTTTCTTGGACTAGCCGGTATGCCTAGACGTTACGCGGACTACCCAATGCAGTTTGCAGATTTCAATGCGATTGCATCTGTCGGCGCTTTTGTGTTCGGCCTTTCTCAAGTTTACTTCCTTCTCTTTATAGTTTTGCCAGTGATGCGTGGTCACGGCGTTAAGGCTGTTCAAAGACCATGGGAAGGTGCTGAGGGCTTAGAGTGGGAAGTTCCTTCTCCCGCCCCCTTCCATACTTTTGAGAACCCACCGAAGTTGGACGTTACTGCAACAAAAGTTCTTGCTTAATAATCAATCACAGGTTGATACACAAAGAATGCTTACATCCGAGCAAAAGAAGAAAAACCAGCGATTAGGGTTAGCTTTAGCTTCAATCGCGGTTATTTTCTTCCTTGGTTTTTTAGCCAAAATGACGCTATTGGGTTTAGGTTAAGTCCTAAACTTCAATCAAATATGATGGTTGGACTTAATAAACAGTTACTTTACAAACTTGTGTTCATTGCTTTTGCTATGTTCGGTTTTGGATATGCTTTGATACCCATGTATAAGGCTATTTGTGAATTCACTGGTATCAACATTTTGGCCTTAGGCGAAAAAGAGCAAGCCGGAACTGGAAACGCCAGGTACGTTCTTCCAAAGAACACGCAAGTTGACTTAACCCGAAGTATCACAGTTGAATTTGATACGAATGTAAGGGGTCCTTGGCTATTTAAGCCCGAGACAAATTCTTTACAGGTTCATCCAGGCGAGTTGGTAACTGTTATGTATGAGTTTCAAAACACCCAGGACCGGGTTATGTCTGCTCAGGCCATTCCAAGTTACGCTCCTAAAGAGGCGGCGGCTCACTTTAATAAATTAGAGTGTTTTTGCTTCAATCAATATACATTGGCGCCGGGTGAGAAAAAATCCTGGCCAGTTGTCTTTGTTATTGACTCCAAACTGGCTAAAGACGTAAACACTATCACTTTGTCATATACCTTTTTTGAAGTTGGAAGTAAAATCCCTGCAGCGCCGAATACTCCTGTTGTGATTTTTATCCCCCAGCATAATCTCGGCTCTATCAAAGGAGTGCGAGTATGAGCGAAGCAAATGTGGTCGAAAAATCAACCGTGAAGCCAGTTACAAAGAATGTATTTTTTAGAACTGTGAGGGCCGTTTTATGGTCCTTCATTGGTATTAGGAAAAGCAGTGGATTTCAAGAAGATGTGGCATCTATCAAACCACTGCACGTTTTGGCAGTGGGTGTGGTTGCCGCTTTTATATTTGTGATTGGGCTGATCTTGTTGGTCAACCTGGTCGTTGCCAGTTAACTAGGAGTTGAGATGAGTAGTACTTCCCAAGGCGGAACCCCCTATTATTTTGTGCCTGAGCCCTCACGTCATCCTGCGGCGGCGGCGGCGGGTTTATTTTTTCTAATGCTAGGCGCAAGCCAATGGGTTAACGAAGTTTCATGGGGTAAATATTCCCTGTTCTTCGGACTTTTTATTTGGCTCTTTGTTTTGTATCAATGGTTTGGAGAGGCGGTGTCCGAGAGCCAGAGCGGAAAATACGGACGCAAAATCGATTTATCTTACCGCTGGAGCATGAGTTGGTTCATTTTCTCAGAGGTAATGTTTTTCGGCGCTTTCTTCT
The DNA here is from genome assembly GCA_903871545.1 of uncultured Burkholderiales bacterium. Taxonomy (GTDB): domain Bacteria; phylum Pseudomonadota; class Gammaproteobacteria; order Burkholderiales; family Burkholderiaceae_C; genus Limnohabitans. The sequence continues at coordinate 10,150 of CAIQHG010000033.1, forward strand.
CTGCTTTATGGTGGATGCGGACTCACTCAGTCCCTGCTCTTGGCAATTTAAGTAACTCTGTGTTGTGGCCTGAATTCAAGTCTGTATGGCCTAGCATGGCCGCAGGCGTTACTGCATCACCAGCCAACATCATAGAGCCTTTTCAAACAATGACGCCTTTTTGGTTACCTACCATCAACACAGCGCTTTTGCTAAGCTCTGGCGTCACTATTACAGTTGCGCATCATCTTTTTAGAGAAAATGATCGTAAAAATACAATTATATTTATGTGGATGACTGTGCTGCTCGGGGTCATATTCCTGTGTGTTCAAGGTTATGAATATCACCATGCCTATTCAGAGTTAAATTTAAAGTTAACTTCAGGTGCTTATGGCTCTACATTCTTCTTGCTGACTGGCTTTCACGGTTTTCACGTTTTTATGGGTATGTTGATGTTGACAGTCATTACCCTGCGTATTCAAAAGGGACACTTTACCCCTGAACAACACTTCGGCTTTGAGGGTGCTGCTTGGTATTGGCACTTTGTTGATGTGGTTTGGTTGGGACTCTATATTTTGGTTTATTGGATGTAACTTTAAAAACTGTCAGACTTTAAAAAGATAAAGGCCGCTTAAAGCGGCCTTTGTTAATTAATCACAAACCATTATTGCCCTACTTGGATTCCTGTTGGCTGTATGTAACCTAATTTCCATGAGATTAATACACAAATGAACAAAAGTACAGAGATGCCAATCCTAAATGCCAAAGCTTTTGCCATGCGGCTAGTTTTCGGTGCTCCATTTTGACCATCCTTCATCATGAAGTACAACGCAGCACCCAAGCTACCAATAATGCCAATAAACGCAATGAAGACAATGATTTCCATATATGAGATGATCCTAAGTGCTTTCGATCGAATCATTCTACAAAATTTAAGTCTTTAATGAATTCCACTTCTGATATTGGCCCAAAAAAGCAAAGCGGATTGATCGCATTAGCTGCTCTATTAGGGGTGCTTTTAACTTTGTGGTTAGGAGAGTGGCAATTATCCAGGGGCTATGATAAAGATCAGATGAAGGCTCAGTTTAACGAGCAAATGAATCTTCCAGCTTTGTCTCAAAGCGAGATCTTAAGCCACAGGGAAGCTTGGCAATTCTTTAACCGGCGTGCAGAGTTAGGGGGCGAATGGTTAACGGATTTAACGATATACCTTGCAAACAGAAGTCATGAGGGTAAGTCGGGGTTTTGGGTGATGACTCCCCTGAAGTTAGAAGATTCAACTGTTGTGTTGGTAGAGCGGGGTTGGGTGCCTTGGAATCCAGTAGATCCCTCTCAAATACCCGATCAAGTTGAAACACCCAAAGGTCTTATCCAAATCCAAGGTTTAATATCAAAGTCGCCCTCTAAAATGCTTGAGCTATGGGGCGGATCTAAAGAGGAGGGCTCTGAGACTAAGACTTACCTTAAAAGCGGCATTTGGCAAAATTTTGATTTAAGTACTTTTGAAAATCAAACCGGACTCAAGGTCAGCGCTTTTATTCACCAAATAGCGAAACCCTCAGAGGGATTGATCCGGGATTTGCCCGTACAAGGTATTAGCTCTGATAAAAACTATGGGTACGCTGTCCAGTGGTTTTTACTAAGCGCACTCATCGGCTTTCTTTATTTTTGGTTTCAATGGATCAAACCTTATTTGCATGCAAAACAACAATAAAACCTCAAACAGCAAAGGGGACTTAGATCATCCTCTGTCAATGACTGTGTATGATTTACCATCCCCTCAAGAGATGGCGAATGAGGATTCAAAACGCACTACAAAAGGTCGTCTATTGATGATCGCTGTGTTTTTAATTTGTTCTGCGCCAGTTGTTTTATCCTATTTGACTTACTACGTTATCAGACCTACAACCATCAAAAGTTACGGAGAGTTGATTCAACCCACACGCAGCATCCCAGATCTTGAGATGCTGGTTCTTGCTCGTCCTAACTCAGAGAAGTCCGCTTCCAATGAGAGGCTTAGTTCGCTAAAAGGTCAGTGGCTATTGATGAGCGTGAGCTCGGGTATTTGCGATGAGGCGTGCGAAAAAAGACTTTATTTCCAGCGACAAATTCACACCGCGTTGGGCCGAGAAAATGACAGAGTCGATAGGGTGTGGCTTGTTATGGGTCAGGAGGCTGTGGATCTCAAGCAGGTGAAAGCGTTTAGCAACTCTTGGATCATCAAAGTATCAGACAAGGATGTCTTCAAATGGCTCGGCTTACAAACCACTGCAAAAGAGAAGACAGCAACTGAGGTTAACACACAAGAGTTCCTGTATTTGGTGGATCCGATGGGTGAGTTGATGATGAAATTTCCATCAACAGTGGACCTAGACACTGCGCCCAAAATACGACGGGACATTGAGCGTCTTTTGCGAGCCTCAGAGAGTTGGGACTTGGCGGGACGAAATGCTTTGCCTGCTCAATCAGTGCCAGACAACTCGGCAACTGATTTACCAAAAAGTGTCATAGAGAAAAAATAAGTCATGCACACAACCGCTTTGTTTAATTTTGCACCCCTTGCAAATGTAGGTTTGATGGGACTGGTTATTGCCATGGGTCCTATCAGTTGGGTTTGGATGCAAAGCTCAGCACCTAAACTAGATCAAGAATCAATTTCGGTGGAGGAGGGTCTTTCTAATAAGAAGTTAAGACAAAATAGGCGTTTGCTTTTGTTGTCCCAAATTACGCTTTTCTTGACCTTCGATTTACTTGTGTTTGGTGCCTATACCAGGCTAACGGACTCAGGATTGGGATGCCCAGATTGGCCGGGATGTTACGGCTTTACAAGTCCAAATGGAGCCAGTCTGATGATTGATGGTGCGCAACAATTAATGCCAACTGGGCCTGTTACGCACTTTAAAGCTTGGGTTGAAATGATTCATCGCTATTTGGCAACTGCAGTGGGTGTGTTGATACTTACTATGTGCTTATATGCATGGGTCAATAAATTAACAACACGCTTGAAATTTGCAAGTCTTTTCCTTTTAATATGGGTTTGCACCCAAGGGGCATTTGGGGCGTTTACTGTAACTATGAAGCTCTTCCCGGCAATAGTGACCCTGCACTTGCTGGGTGCGGTTGTATTGCTGCTGATGCTAACTTATTTTGTTTACTTGCAAGGAAGCCTCGTTAAGGGCTCAGTTGCGAGTATGAGCGTGCGCCGAGACCGGGCGGGGCTTAACCTCCAAAATGTGGAACTCAATTTAAGTAGATCAAGCGCTACCGATCCAAATTTAAAAGGCTTAAGCAAAACTGAGTTAGAGCATATTGAGCATATTTCATCGCTTTTAACTTACCTTTTACCCCTATCACCCCCATCACCTCTTAAGCACAATCCTTATCTCCCCTTGGTGTTAGGTGTCTCAATTGGGATTGTGCTTTTGCAAACTCTTTTGGGCGGTTGGGTTAGCACAAACTACGCGGTCACGGCTTGCTCCTCCTTTCCGATGTGTCAAAACAGTTGGTGGCCACACATGAATTTCACTGATGGTTTTGAGCTTTGGCGTCCTCTTGGCATGACTGGCGCAGGTGAAATTTTGAACTTCGAGGCGCTAACTGCAATTCACTACACCCACAGATTATTTGCTTATGTCGTGATATTGGGTTTAGTTGGTGTCGGAGCAATGCTTAGTCGGGAGGAGAGATTTAAAAAACTAGGCTACCTTGTTTGGAGTTTGATCGCTTTACAAGCGATCACAGGGATCTCAAACGCGGTATTTCAATGGCCGCTGTTGTCTGCAGTGATGCATACGGGGGGCGCAGCTTGTCTTGTGGTGGTACTGAGTATTGGATTTTTAATGAGTCGTGAAAGAGCCTCTGAGATTGCCTGTGCATGCCAGACTCCTCCAAACGTTTTGAATGTGGACGCTCAACAGCCAAAGGTCTTTTCATGAGCGTTAATGCCTTTTTCTCCGTTCTCAAATGGAAGCAGTACAACACATTAACTAAGCCGCGTGTTATTCAGTTGATTGTTTTTTGTGCGCTTATCGGTATGGTACTAGCCGTCCCGGGAGTCCCCTCATTAGCGGATTTGCGTTTGGGGGGGATCGCTTGCGTGGGCATTTGGTTGGTTTCTGGTGCAGCTGCTGCATTTAACTGTTTGGTTGAAAAAGCAATTGATGCTCGGATGAAGAGAACCTCATGGAGACCCACAGCGATGGGGGAAATAGCTGACTCAGAGACGGCGTTACTATCATTTGTAATGGTGGTGCTAGGTTCTTTTGTACTTTACTACTGGGTGAATCCACTCACAATGATTCTTACTTTTGCCACATTCGTTGGGTACGCTGTAATCTACACTGTAATATTAAAGCCCTTGACCCCGCAAAATATTGTGATCGGTGGTGCCTCAGGCGCTATGCCCCCCGTGCTGGGTTGGGCGGCGATGACGGGTGATGTAGGACCTGAGGCGTTGATACTATTTTTAATTATTTTTTTATGGACCCCGCCTCATTTTTGGGCCTTGGCGCTTTATAGAGTAGAGGACTATAAAAGGGCTGGCCTTCCCATGCTGCCCGTAACCCACGGAAACGAGTTCACGCGTTTGCAGATCCTTCTGTACACACTAGTATTAATGGCCGCTTGTTTAATGCCATTTGCTTACCGCATGAGTGGTTGGCTCTATTTAGTAGCGGCTTTGATTTTGTCAATTTGGTTTTGCGTATATGCTTGGCTTTTGTGGCGAAATTACTCAGATGAGTTAGCTAGAAAGACTTTTAGATTTTCTTTGTATCACTTAAGCTTTTTATTCCTTGCTCTTTTGGTGGATCATTACATCTAAAAAAGTAGATCAATGACTTGAAGTTATTTCACTTTATGACTGCTTACTGGACCCTTTGGAATTTTTTTATGCCCTTGATCCGACCTTTGAAATTTATTTTTTTAAAAATTTGCGTCTCCATATTACTCATACTTAGTGCATGCGCGCCTAAACCTACCTTCAACGGCGTGGATATAACGGGGGCTGATTACGCAAACGGATTTTCATTTAAGGACCAACAAGGCAGATCACTTTCAATGGACTCCTTTAAGGGCAAAGTTGTGGCTCTTTTCTTCGGGTACACCCAGTGCCCCGATGTTTGTCCAACAACAATGTCAGAGCTCAAACAAATCAAAGAAAGCTTGGCTCAGGAGGGGGACAAGTTACAGGTTCTATTTGTCTCCGTTGACCCCAAGCGTGATACCCCTGAGGTTTTAAAAGCGTACGTGAGTAATTTTGATTCAAGTTTTATTGGTTACAGTCCTGCCCCTGAGGATTTAGATCAAATAGCTAAGAGCTTTAAGATTTATTATAAAAAAGTGCCCAGCTCCTCTGATCCTAATTCTTATACCGTTGATCATTCTGCGGGGACTTACCTTTTTGATACGCAGGGACGAATTAGGCTATTTATTCGCTACGCAATGCCAACTCAAGCACTGACACAAGACATCAAAAGCTTAATGGCTGAAGTGAAGTAGCTTTTGTCTGGCATGTGGTTTGTAGGGTTTTGCTGAGCCGCAAAGCAGATGAATTGAGTAGGGGAACAATTCACACGGGATCAACATGGGTCATGACATCAAGCACGGGCATATTTGCCTTTACCCGGTTAGCCGCTTCAAAGGCAATTTCGTGTCCCAGTCTAACGTTTATGTTGCCATCAACTTCAATATGAACATCAACTAGGATTAGGTCTCCCATTTTGCGGGTCCTTAAGTCGTGAAAGCCCTTGACACCCTCAGTTGAGCTAATGATTTCTTCTATCTTGTTGCGAGCCTCATCGGAGACAGCCCGGTCCATTAAATCGTTAAGAGCTTCCCATCCAAATTTCCATCCCATACGAGAAACCATTAAGCCAACAATTAAAGCACCTACTGAATCTAGAACTGCGTAACCAAAAAGAGCACCCACAATACCAAGTGCAACGACTAAAGAGGAGGCGGCGTCAGACCTTGCATGCCAAGCATTCGCAACCAACATTGAGGAGCGAACTTTTAGCGCAACTGACAGCATGTATCTAAATAGAGTCTCCTTTACAAAAAGAGAACCTATTGCAATGTAGAGGGCAAGAATTTGTATTTGAGCAGTGGGCTTGGGATCTATGATCCTTTGACCTGCACTAAAAAGCATCCCAACTCCCACTGCCACCAAGGTGAAGCCTAAAAAGAGTGATGCGGCCGTTTCATATCTTTGATGACCATAATGGTGATCGCTGTCCGCTTCCTTATGGCTGTGCTGATTGGCGAGCAATACAACAAAATCTGCGAGTAAATCGCTCAGTGAATGCACTCCATCAGCTATCAAACCTTGAGATCCGGAGAAGACACCCGCCGTTATTTGAGAAATCGTCAAACCCACGTTGACAGCAACGCTCACCAAGGTGGTTCTTTTTGAAGCGTGTTTTTTGGTTAGGGTATTGGACTCAATTTCGTAAAGTAAATCATTCATAACCAGATGTTATATCAAGGTTGTGACTGGTTGGTTAAACGTTGAGGAAAAAGAGAAGATTTTTAAGCCATCTCAGCCAAGGACAACTTCATTTTCTTCATGGCCGCTGCCTCTATTTGGCGCACCCGCTCCGCGCTCACGCCGAACTCGGCCGCTAGGTCATGAAGTGTCATACCTCCCGACCCGTCATCATTGACTTTGAGCCAGCGCTCTTCAACGATTTTGCGACTTCTGGCGTCTAACGCGTTGAGCGCCATCGCGATCCCGTCGCTAGATAAGTAGTCTCTTTGATGAGACTCAATCACAGCAGTGGGCTCGTTGTTCAAGTCAGTTAGGTATGAGATTGGACCGTAGGCGTCCTCACCGTCATCATTGGGAGCAGGGTCTAAGATCACGTCTCCACCTGACATTCGTGTCTCCATTTCGATTACTTCTTCACGTTTGACGTTTAGCTCCTTGGCCATTGCATCTATTTGAGCCTCAGTTAAACAATCTTTGTGAGTGGGCGCATCGGTGTTGGATCCCTCATCTGATTTAAAGCCCTGTTTCATTGACCTTAAATTGAAGAACAGCTTTCTTTGAGCCTTGGTAGTGGCGACTTTTACCATTCTCCAGTTGCGCAAAATGTATTCATGGATTTCAGCTTTAATCCAGTGCATTGCGTAGCTTACCAAGCGCACGCCTTGGTTTGGGTCGAAGCGACGAACCGCCTTCATGAGACCAATATTGCCCTCTTGAATAAGGTCAGCGTGTGGAAGCCCGTAGCCTAGGTATTGGCGGGATACTGACACCACGAGCCTGAGATGGGACATGATTAGTTTACCGGCAGCGTCCAGGTCGTTGGTTTGTTGAAGCAAGCGCGCATACTGCTGCTCTTGCTCGAGAGTCAACATGGGAAGCCGATTGACGGCGGATATATAAGCGTCTAGGTTACCAAGAGGGGGGACTAGTGACCAAGGATTGGCCAAAGATGAGCCCTCGGCTCCTATATTTGGAAGGGTTAGGGTAGTCATTGAGTACTCCTTTTGAATACGTTTCCATAATTTTAGCACTCTTGATCAAAGAGTGCCAATGGTCTGTGCAAGCAAGGGGTTAACCCTAAATTAATATAACTTAAGTAATATTAATTTAAATAATAATCATCACAATTAACTAATTTAAAAAACAATGATCAAGCCTTTAGTGGTCAAAAAATAAAAAATCAGAGGTCAAACCGACGTCAAATGGGCTGTGTATCGGGGATGGATATTGAAAGGCTAAGATGGGACTGATTTATAGCAAGTATTTAAAACATTGAGGCTCGACGGTTTTAATTATCAAGTTCAATATTTCTCTCTTTCGCTAGTTTAGTCCACCTGCTTAGATCGGCTTTGATGTAATTGCCAAATTGATCGGAACTCATTGTCATAGGTTCAACTGCTTCAACAGCCATTTTTTCTTTCAACTCGGGCGAACTCAAAACTAAGTTAAGAGTTGAGTTGAGCTTTTGAACAATCTGAGTGGGCAACCCAGCAGGCCCAACGACACCGTACCACTGCAGTGCAGTGAAACCTTTGAACCCAAATTCCTCAAGCGTTGGAGTATCTTTGAGTTGAGAGCTCCTCGTTGCGCCAGTTACAGCAATTGCTCTGACACGGCCAGACCGGATATGAGGCAGTGCTGCAGCAAGGCCCGGGAACATGGCTTGAATTTGCCCCCCCATCAGGTCATTAAAAGCTGGTGCAATACCTTTGTAGGGAATGTGAACGATAGGGCTTTCCCCCGTTTGTTTGAAAAGCTCCATCGTCAAATGCGTTAAAGAGCCCTGACCAGAGGATCCGTAACTTACGCTCGTAGGGTTTTTCTTTATGAAGTCTATGAACTCCTTTACATTTTTAGCTGGAACACTTGGGTGAACCACCAACACATTTGGAGTGCCTCCAATCATGCCAATTGGAGTGAAATCTTTGATGGGGTCATAGGGGAGGTTCCTGCGTGTAGCAGGACTGGTTCCAAGCGTTGCCACATAGCCTTGCATGAGTGTGTAACCATCTGCAGGGGCTTTGGCTGCATTTTGACAGGCTATTACGCCGCCCCCTCCGCCCTCGTTGTCAATAATCATAGGTTGGAGCAGTACCCGTCCCCAACGCTCGCAAACTGTTCGACCTATCATGTCGCTGCCCCCCCCTGCAGACACGGGCACAATGTAGCGAATGGGTTTGGTTGGGTAACTCGTCTGAGCAAGTGAACTTTGCGAGGAAAATAGCCCTTGACTCAAGGCTGCAGTGCCCAGCACGGTCTTTAAAGTTTGACGACGTTGCATAAATAGTCTTTCAAATTTAGTCATAAAAATTTCAATGCTTTAAGCCCTATTCTCCGATTAATGCCTGAGCGAATTCGAGAGCATTGAATCGTTGCAGATCCTCTAATTTTTCACCCACGCCAATGAAATAAACGGGAACCACTTTGCGTCCCACTTTAAGCCTATCGGTATTCCACAGCGCAATCGCTGCAAGCACCCCACCCTTGGCTGTTCCGTCCAACTTAGTTACAACGAGTCCAGTTAGCGCTACTGCCTCATCAAACGCTTTCACCTGTGTCAGAGCGTTTTGACCTGTGTTTCCATCAATCACTAAAAGCACTTCATGAGGAGCTGTTTCATCGGCCTTTTGAATCACGCGTTTTATTTTTTTGAGCTCCTCCATTAAATGCGTTTGCGTGGATAAACGACCAGCGGTGTCAATTAGCACGACATCGCGTCCTCTGGCTTTGCCCGCACTGACTGCATCAAAACTAACTGCCGCAGGGTCAGCTGATTCTTGTGAAATGATCTCCACCTTGTTTCTGTCCGCCCAGGTGAGTAACTGTTCTCGGGCTGCGGCGCGAAAGGTATCAGCTGCAGCCAAAAGCACACTCACGCCTGAGTCACTAAGATGACGCGTTATTTTTCCAATTGATGTGGTCTTTCCTGCGCCGTTCACGCCGGCGACCATAATGACGGTGGGTTTGTGTTCGCCGAGAATTAATTCCTTTTCTAGGGGCTTTAAAAGAGAGGTCAAGATATCGACGAGAAGAGATTTGACGCTCTGTTGATCCGTGATCCCTTTTTGTCGGATTTTCTCCTTCAAGGCGTCTAAAACATGCTGTGTAGCTGCAAATCCAGTGTCCGCGCTGAGCAAAGCGCTCTCAAGTTCGTCGTATAGGTGGTCATCAATGGTGGTTAAATTCAAAGCTCCTTTGAATCCTTGACCCGTTCGCTTGAGACCTTCTTTGAGCTTGGAGAGCCAAAGTGTCCTCAATTTAGTAGTAGATTGAGAGTCCTTATCTAGAGAATCCCTTTTTTCGAGGGTCGTTTGCGTAACATTTAAAGAACCATTAACATCACTTGGCGAGGGGGTGTTATCCTCTAATGAAGAAACAGCGGGTTCTGGGGTCTTTTTGCGAAAAAAGCTAAACATGACTTAAAGTTTTAAAGTAAGAATCAAAGGTTTTAAATACTCAAACACATTGGTATTCTATGAAACGTTTAACCTGAAAAGAACAATGAAACACAATAGTCTCAAATTATTTATAACTAGGCCTCCTCTGGTGGCTAAATTGAAAAAGCGGTTGTGCTTAGGCCTATTGGCAGGGCTTGCGATTAGTTTGAACATCGCAGTGAACGCTCAAAGCGTGCAAAGCTCTGCGCAGTTTGTTCAATACAAGCTTAAAAACGGAATGGAACTGGTTGTTTTGCCAGATCACAGGGCGCCGACCGTTGTCCATATGGTTTGGGTCAGGGTCGGCTCAATGGACGAAGTCGACGGCACCTCAGGTGTTGCTCATGCGATTGAGCACATGATGTTTAAAGGTACGTCAAAGCTTGGGGTAGGCGAGTTCTCTAAAAAGGTTGCAGCTTTGGGGGGGCGTGAAAATGCGTTTACCAATCTTGACTACACTGGATTTTTTCAGCAAATACCTGCCGACCGGTTGGGGGCTGTGATGAAGCTTGAGGCGGACCGCTTTGAACACAATAAGTGGTCTGATTCTGAATTCAAAAAAGAAATCGAAGTGATCAAGGAAGAGCGGCGCATGCGCACCGATGACGTTCCTCGCAGCGTTTTAAACGAACAAATCAACGCAGTTCAGTTTACTGCCTCCCCCTACAGACGCCCCGTCATTGGATGGATGAACGATCTAGATTCCATGACAGCACAGGACGTTCGACAATTCCACGCAGATTGGTACAAACCAAACAATGCGGTCGTAGTTGTGGTGGGCGACGTTAATCCCCAGGACGTTAAAAAGCTTGCTGAAAGTATCTATGGCTCCATCCCAAGAGGCGTCGTGCCCCTGCGTAAACCAAGAGCGGAGCCTGTGCAAACTGGACTCAGAAGGCTAAGCGTGAAAGCGCCAGCAGAGCAAGGATTTCTCATTATGTCTTGGAAAGTTCCTGGCTACGTGGCAGACCCCTCTAGCGCTCAACACCAAGACGCTTTGGCTTTGCAAATCCTAAGCGCCGTATTAGACGGCTATAGCGGTGCTAGGCTAGACCGCTCTTTAACCCAAGGCGATCATCCTGTTGCAGCTCAGGCCTCAGCCGAATACGGTTTCAGCGGAAGAGGACCACAGCTTTTCCAACTACAAGCTGTTCCTAGCAAAGGACAAAACTTGGATCAATTGGAGCTGGCCCTAAAAGCGCAGATTCAAAAAATTGCTGATGAAGGAGTTCAAGACTCAGAGCTTAAGAGAGTTAAAGCTCAGTGGATAGCCGCCGCCGTTTACAAAAGGGACTCCCTTTTCAATCAAGCTCAAGAAATTGGCACTTATTGGATAGAGGGACTCCCCCTAGACTCTAATGACCAAATTATGAAAGAGTTATCAAAAGTAACCTCCGAGCAGGTCCAGTCCGTTGCAAAACGTTATTTTCTGGATGATCAATTAACTGTTGGTAATTTAATACCCTTGCCGTTGAGTGCGCAGGCAGATCGAAAAGCAGGTAACTCCGCAAATAGCCCACGCGCGGGGATGCTGCGGTGATACTGTTAACCCAATACAACGATACATTTAAAATGCACAACTTTTTATTCTTAATGCGTTTACTTCGCAAAAACCTTTTGAGTTTGGTGAGTTTAGTTGGATTGGCGTGCTTCTCAATTTGCGCCTCTTGCTTAGCCGCAACTCCAGTTGAGTACTGGAGCCTTCCAGGTGGGACCAAAATTTATTTAGTATCCACCCCTAATTTACCCATGCTTGATCTCCAAATTGACTTTGATGCGGGCTCCAGGCGAGACTTTGCAAATAAAGCGGGGCTCTCAAGTGCTGTTGCCATGATGATGTCAAAAGGTTTTAAATCTAGTTCAACAATGCCGGCAATGGATGAGAATCAACTAGGAGAGGCATGGGCCGATTTGGGCGCCTCCTTTATCGCATCCTCTGGTCAAGACAGATTTAGTTTTAGACTTAGAACGCTCACCCAAGAGGAGATTCTCAAAGCCGCTAGTTCACTCGCAGCCCAACAAATGGCGAGACCCGCCTTTGATGCAAAGATATTTGAGCGCGAACGCGAAAAGTCAATAGCCGCTTTGCGCGAATCTTTAACCCAGCCCGGCTCAGTAGCAGGTAGGGCTTTTGCAGCGACAATTTTCCCCTCCCACCCCTACGGCGAATTGGTTACTCCTGAATCGATGCAATCTACTCAGGCCGAGGATTTAGAGAGCTTTTACAAGCAATACATCAATCTGTGCAATGCTCGGATCAGTATGGTGGGCAACCTCAGCAAAGCTCAGGCGAGTCAATTAGTAGAGGTTTTAATTTCTCAATTTAATAAAGATGTGAATTGCCCAGTTTTGCCTAAGATTGCAGATGTCGCCCCACTGACCAAGTCAGTGGAAAAACGCATTGACTTTGACTCTGCCCAGGCTCACGTGCTTATTGGACAGCCTGCAATTGATAGAGCTGATCCTGATTATTTTCCTCTAACGGTTGGTAACTACGTATTGGGCGGGGGCGGTTTTGTATCGCGCTTGACCGAGCAGGTTCGTGAAAAAAGAGGTTTAAGCTATAGTGTTTACAGCTACTTTTCTCCGGCTAAACAACCAGGTCCCTTCACCATTGGTCTGCAAACGCGTCCCGACCAAGCCTTGCAGGCGGTTAATTTGTCACGCGAAGTATTGGCTGAGTTCGTAAAAAACGGTCCCACTGCAAAGGAGCTGAAAGCGGCGAAGGACAACTTAATTGGCAGTTTTCCGCTTCGCTTGGACAGCAACAAGAAATTGCTCGACAACCTGGCCAATATCGCTTGGAACGATTTACCCCTAAATTATCTGGATACATGGGTCAATCTAGTTAAAGCGGTGAGCATTCAAGATATCAAGACAGCTTTTCAAAAGCACATTCAACCTGAGCAAATGGCAACCGTTATAGTGGGGGGGAAGTTTGAAACCCGGTGAGGTGAGAATTATTGGCGGCCAATGGAGGAGGACCCCCATTAAAGTAATGGACACTGAGGGGCTTAGGCCCACCCCAGACCGTGTTCGCGAGACTTTGTTCAATTGGCTTGGACAAGACTTAACTGGGTGGAGTTGCGCTGACTTGTTTGCTGGCACTGGGGTGCTCGGGTTTGAGGCCGCCTCTAGAGGCGCGTTAAAGGTATGGGTATTCGAGCTAAGCCCTCCTTTAATAGAGCCCCTTGAGCGACTTAAAACCAAATTGAAGGCGCAGGCCGTTCAAATTAAAAGAGGCGAGGGCGTCTCCTTACTCAAGGCGCTTCCCACGGCAAGCCTTGATTTAATTTTCATTGATCCCCCCTTTGACGCAACCGCTCTATACAACGCGTCACTTGGCGCTGCTGCGGATCGTTTGAATCACGGGGGAGTGGTCTACTTAGAGAGCCCAAAACAGTGGATCAACGAGACTCTTGAGCCTTACGGTTTAGTGGTAGAAAAGCATATGAAGGCGGGAGCGGTGCATGCCCATTTATTGCGTAAATTAATCCCCTCTTAATCCATAACCGTTTGAGAAATTAAGGTTGTCTTGATTGTCAAGGCTCAGTGCCTATAATCCTTAGAGCAACCAAATCACAAATTTCGGAGTAATCCAATGGCCAACGTTATTGCCCTTTACCCAGGCACATTTGACCCCCTCACACTTGGGCATGAGGACATTGTTCGCCGTTCGTCTAAATTGGTGGATACGCTGATTGTTTCGGTCGCTGTTGCCCATCACAAGAAAACGCTTTTCTCTTTACAAGAGAGAATGGACATGACTCGTGAGGCTCTTAAAGATTGTCCCAATGTAAGGATTGAGTCTTTTACTGGCTTGGTAAGTGAATTTGCAATCTCTAGAGGCGTCACAGTAATGATTCGAGGCGTAAGGTCAATGACGGACTTTGATTACGAGTTTCAATTGGCCGGTATGAACCACAGACTTGCACCTGATGTGGATACGATATTTTTGAATACATCAGATGTTTACCAGTGCATTTCAAGCACCTTGGTGCGCGAGATTGCAGTCTTAGGAGGTGAGGTTGCTCAATTCGTGTCTGCGCACATTCACGGGCAAATAATAGCTAAATTAAAAGAAAATCCAAAAAGCAATTAACATAAGTACATTAATTTAAAAGATCTGTTCTTATGGCCTTAATGATCACCGATGAATGCATAAATTGCGACGTATGCGAACCTGAGTGTCCCAATGAAGCTATTTATTTGGGAGTTCAAATTTACGAAATCGATCCCCTTAAATGTACCCAGTGCGTAGGTCATTACGACGTGCCTCAGTGCGTTGAGGTGTGCCCCGTAGATTGCATTCCCCTCAATCCAGCATTTATTGAAAGCGAAGAGAGTCTGTGGCAAAAATACAGGGTTTTGATGGCCCAGGCAAAACCGGCTAATGGCAACTTAGGCTCAGATCAATCCTGATTGTTGCTAGGCTGGGAAAATGTGGATTTAAGTGGTTCAGGGGGTATATGTGGCTCAGAAGGTTTAGGTGGTTTAGGGGGTTTAGGTCTTTGGGGTTTGCTAGTATGAATTTGCTGCGTTGCGCGCTCTGAGTCCCCGTCCATTAATAATGGGTAAGCTTTAAGTGTTCTTTGGATACACTGATCTATCAAAATAGATTGATCAGTGGTTGGTTTTTGTAGTACCCACTTCAGTACCTCTGATTTAACTCCAGGGTGGCCAATTCCCAATCTAAGTCTCCAGTACGCATCGCTACCTAATTTATCGTGGATGTCTCTTAATCCGTTGTGGCCTGCGTGGGAGCCACCAAATCTGAGCTTAGCCTCACCCGGGGTTATGTCTAATTCGTCGTGTGCAATCAGTATCTCTTGGGGCTTTATTTTGTAGAACCTAGCCAATGCTCCTACAGATTGGCCGGATAAATTCATGAATGTTTGGGGTTTTAAAAGCCAGAAGCTCTCCCCTTTAAAAACGCCCCTCGCGCTTTGTGCGTTAAATTGCTTCTCATTTTTAAAGCTTAAGCCCAACTCTTTTGCCAAGGCGTCAACCCACCAAAAGCCCGCATTATGTCGCGTGCTTTCGTATTCTAGCCCGGGGTTGCCAAGTCCAACAAAGAGTTTAATCATGTGTAAAGTACATTCTAAAAGAGACTAAAAGTAAAGCCTACCCCACTAGTGCAGGGTAGGCTTACAACTTTAATCACACAGGTTTGAGAGAGATTTCTTATTCCGAGGAAAAGCTTTATCTCAATCTACATCAGCATTATTTCTTTGCATCAGCAGCGGGTGCAGCTCCTGCTTTGCCGGGTTCTGCTTTACCGGGTTCTGCTTTTTCCTCAGCCTGAGCTACTACGGACACGATGACAGGGTCTATCTTGCCACGCGTAACTGCTGTGACGCCTTTGGGTAAAGTCAGATTACTGAGGTGCAATGAAACACCTTTTTTCAGTTGACTTAAATCAACGGCAATAAACTCAGGCAAGTCTGCGGGGAGGCAGCTGATCTCAAGTTCATTGATCACGTGGTTGATCAAGCAGTCATCAATTTTGACAGCGGGGGAATTCTCAACCCCAGAAAAGTGCAAAGGCACTTTCATGTGTAGTTTTGTGTTAGCGTCAACTCGCTGAAAGTCTACGTGCAACACAGACGGTTTAAAGGGGTGGTACTGGACGTTTCTGAGTAGTACTTTAGAGTCAGTTCCGTTAACTTCCATCTCCAAAATGGAGGCGTGAAACGCTTCTTTTTTAAGAGCATGCCAAAGTGCATTGTGATCGAGCTCAATTAATTTAGGCTCACCTTCTCCACCGTATACGATTCCTGGTGTTTTACCAGTGTTGCGCAGACGGCGGCTCGCACCCGTACCCTGCTTGTTGCGCTCAAAGGCGACAAATTTCATATCATTCTCCTCGTGGAAGTCCATCGCGACCAATGTGACTTCAGTTAACAAAATTGTAGTTATCATGTCAACACAAGATTGTGTTGGTATGAAGACCTACAGGGCTTTTTGAATCGAATCAGAGCCTAACTTAAAAAAGTTGATTTTGATCCGAAAACAAACTCATCACCGACTCACCGTTTGCTATTCTTTGAATTGTCTCTGCAATCAAATTAGCGACTGAGATTTGTCGAATTTTTTTACACTCTAATGCATTTGAACTAAGGGGGATAGTGTTAGTAACTACCACCTCATCAAGGGCATTTCCTTGGGCAATCCGCTCAATGGCGGGACCCGAAAAAATCGGATGAGTACAGTAGGCATATACTTTCTTAGCCCCTTTATCCTTTAGCACTTCAGCAGCTTTGACCAACGTGCCCGCCGTGTCAATCATGTCATCCATGATGACGCAATTTCTCCCGTCAATGTCTCCAATCACGTGCATGACTTCAGATACGTTTGCCTTTGGACGGCGTTTGTCAATGATAGCCAAATCACAATCCATTTGTTTTGCGATGGCACGTGCCCTAACTACACCTCCCACATCGGGGGAAACAACCAATAAATCATCGTAATTTTTAAGTTTCAAGTCACTCAAAAGTACTGGAGAAGCATAAATATTATCAACAGGGATATCAAAAAAACCTTGAATTTGATCTGCATGCAAGTCCATCGTTAGCACTCTTGCAACGCCAACAGTTTGCAACAAATTAGCAACTACTTTGGCAGAAATTGGAACCCGGCTAGACCGAGGTCTGCGGTCTTGGCGGGCATACCCAAAGTAAGGAATCACTGCACTGATTCGCTCAGCAGAAGCTCTTTTAAGAGCGTCTACCATGATCAATAATTCCATTAAATTTTCGTTTGTCGGGGCACACGTGGATTGAACCACAAAGACATCCCGCGCTCTCACATTTTGATTAATCTCAACAGTAACTTCACCATCAGAGAATCTTCCAACAGAGGCACTCCCAAGGCTAGTTCCCAAATGCTTTGCAATATCAGAGGCCAGTGCCGGATTGGCATTGCCAGTAAAGACCATAAAGTCGCTAGAAGGAGTTGACATTTGGAATAGTTAGTTAGAGTGTGATGTCACAAACTTGCGATGTACTGTCCTGAACCCATTAAGCGCCTCAAAAAAGTGATTCAACAATAACTTAGGTAGCACTTAATAAGCACCCAGATACCGATAAATTACCTCAACACTAAACACTACCAATAAGTCTTCATCCTTAGACGACTTACTTCAAATCTAATGGCAGGGGAGGAAGGACTCGAACCCTCGCATGCCGGAATCAAAATCCGGTGCCTTGACCAACTTGGCGACTCCCCTACACGGGAGAACCCGATAAATCAGGCTCACCGTTATTTGTCGCTGGATACCCAATCCGCAAGCGGATGATTATCCAAATTGCTACACACTCTCAATTCCCAATCAGAATTAGGCTGACTCATCTCTAAAAAAGAAATGATTGAAGCACCATTCACATCTTTAGGAAGATTTGCAAAAACTGCACTACCAGATCCAGTCATTCTTGCGTCTAACCCAGCTTTGGCTAACCAATTTATGGCTTCACCAATTTGGGGGCACAGTCTCTGCGCTACTGGTTGCAAATCATTTCGCCCAAAGCCTATTGGTTGAGCAGCAAAGTCAAATATTGTAACAGTTTTAGTACTGCGTTGTAGTTGTGGATCTTGAAAAATTTCTTGGGTAGAGACGCCAAGTTTAGGCTTTAAAACGACCCATTGGTGGGGTTCTAATTTAATGGGCTTTAATTTTTCACCTATTCCCTCTACCCAAGCGTTAGTGCCAAGTAAAAAAAAGGGGATATCAGCTCCTAGAGGTAGGGCTATTTTGATAAGCTCTTGTCTACTTAAATTTAGATCCCAAAGCCTGTTTAGTGCGATTAGCGTACTTGCCGCGTTAGACGAGCCCCCGCCCATACCTGCTTGTTGGGGAATATGCTTCTCAAGCAAAATGCGAGCGCCTTTGGTGCATTTGCTCGCTTTTTGAAGGGCATGCGCCGCTTTAACGCACAAATCAATCGCAGGGAGTTGATTTCTTTGCGTCTTATCGAGATTTAAATCGATGCGCTCAATCCGTTCATCCTGTAACAATTCAAAGTGAAGCCTGTCATACCAATCGATCATCATAAAGACGGATTGAAGAAGGTGGTAACCGTCTGAGCGCTTTTGATTAATGTGCAAAAAAAGATTAATTTTTGCAGGTGCTAAAACATCTGAAATACTTTTCATCACAATTAATGATTGGTTTGAGGTGCAGTTTCTGTGCTTCTTAAAATCCGAAGGCTTAAGTGGGCACTGGGGAGAGGAAAATCTCTTTGTGCCTCGAGCTCTGCTGGCTTGCCCTGCGCTTCTTGAGAGCTACGCGTTACGCTCCACCCCTTTGGAGGTATTGGAGTCGCACCGTTAGCCCATTCAAAAATCATGTTAACCGGCAACTCTGTTCCCAAGAGCTTTTGGTTAAGTGCGTTTAGACAGTCAAATTGAAAAGGGTCTTTGCCTGGGACAATCAACTGCGCAACTCCAGTCTCCCACTTAGCAGCGGCAAGTGTCGTTCCAAGGGGGGAATAAAACTGCATGTCGCCACTTTGAGCGTCACCCTCTAAATCAAATTCGGCAGCAAAAAATTGTTTGGGTTCACTGTCGAGGGTTAAATTTATTTTCCCATTCCAACTAGACTGACTGGCCAAATTGTGATTTGTAGACGTACGCGAAAGAAGTGGACGCTGACTTGAGCATGCACTTATGAGATTTATCACACTAAAAGCAACCAAGCACAAAAGGCTTCGTTGCCTTGTCAACATATCCTGATTTGTTTGTTTCACAAGAGGGCGTTCGTTGAGCTTTTACAGTTTACTTTTCAACCTTTTTATTGTTTCAAGTAATGTTTCGTTCTCCGGGTTGATCTTGAGTCCCTCATCCCAGGTACGTATTGCGTCTTCATTCTTTTTTAAGGTCCACATCACCTCACCCAGGTGAGCTGCAATCTCGGAATCAGGTTTGGCGGTGTAGGCCTGCCGCAATATGGCAAGAGCTTCCAAATTGTTCCCAAGTTTGAACTCAACCCAGCCCAAACTATCAGTGATAAAGGGATCATCGGGGGAGAATTCAAGGGCTTTGACGATAAGTTTTTTTGCCTCTCGGAGGTTTAAGTTCCTCTCGGCAAATGAGAATCCAAGTGCGTTATAAGCTTGAGCGTAGTCTGGATGAGCAGATATGATGGAGCGCAAGATCTTCTCCATGTCAGCATATTTTTTGAGTTTTTCAGCGACCATTGACAACTCATAAGCCACGTCCACATCAGTCGGGTTTAATTTTGAGAAAGCAGCTAGCAATGAGTATGCTTTGTCAAAATCTTTGTATTCCCTGTAAAGTTGGGCTTGTCCTAAGACCTTAGATCTCTTGTCATCCTGAGATTTTGTTGGCAAACTCTCAATCAAGTCGATTGCTTCTTGCATTTTGCCCTTAGACGCCAATATGCTTGCACGTTGAAACTGGGCTCGCATAAGCAATTGGGGATCTTCAATTTTAGCAAGCCATCTTTCGGCAGAGGCGTCATTTTTTTGTTTTTTAGCGATTTGCGCCATCATCAAATAAGCCTGCCCCATGCTTTGAATGTTGACACTTTCAGGGGTTTCAGCTCCAAGTTTTAAGTATTGAGTTAAGGCCTTTTCTGCCTCCTGGTTGTTGCCCAACTCCAGTTGGAGCCCTCCCAGTAAAAGCCAAGCATCAGGAAAGTTTGGAGATTTTTCTGTAATTTGTTTGATGAGTTCGCCAGCATCATTGATTCTGTCCATCTCAATAAGACTTCTTACCCATTGCAAACTAATAAGTGGGTCATTAAGTAAGTTAATAGAATTCTTGACTAATTGCTCTGATCCTTGTATGTGTGTGCTTGCCAACTCAATGGCGAGTAGAGCACCTATTTTAGATTGAGGGTCCATTGAGAGTCCCTTGTTCAAAGCTTCCAAAGCCATTTTGGACTTGCCAGAAAGGAGACGCATTTTTGCGATAGTAATCCAACTGGCAGAGGCAGTGTCAGAGCGGATAATAAATGAGCCAAGGGATTGTTCAACGACTTGAGCGGCAGCATTTTTATCACTGACTTGAAGGTATAGCTGAGGAATGATGGCTATTGCTTTTAACTGTTCAATTTGGGGGGTAAGTAAAAGATCAGTTCTAAGGGGCTCCTCTGTTTGATCGATCTTATTTAAAGCGATCAAAATATCTAATACAAAACGGTTTGCTTCTTTGGAGGTGGGGTCTGCATTCTTCCACGCGCGTGCGGCCTCTAATGCAGAGGGGCCTGAGCGGGCTTGCAATGCGATTTCAACGGCACGTTTAAAAAGTCCAGAATCTTCGGTTTTACGGGCCGCGTCCAATATTAAAGCAAACCCTGTGGCTGGAACTCCAGCTTCATTGTTGAGCTCACCCAATAAAATCTCCATCATCAACTCCCCCGTTAAGATTGAGTTTTTAGGAGTATCCTCCTTGCCTTGGTCTGCGTTGGACTGAGAGGCGCTCTGCGTATCTTTAGTTGGTTTATTTTTTGGCGCCGCAGACAGGCAAAGGGGATTACACAAGATCGCAGTTAATGCGAGACTTAAAAGGCTAGCCTTATAAGGGTGCCTGTATAAAGCTAAAAATGAGTGACTCTTTTGATTGGCAGGGAGCTTTACCGATTCGCGCAAAGTATTGAGCTGTGTAGTGGAGCAAAAGACTTTTGCAAAACGAAAATAAATGGGCTGTAGAGTTTTCATGTGACTTTAAGGGACTTCTAAATGAGCAGGGTGCTTGCAATAAGAACCTAAGATGATAATACCAAGGAACTAAATTTTCTCAAACATGCCAGAATTACCCGAAGTTGAAGTGACCAGACTCAGTTTTGCTGAGCGAATCAAGGGCGCCAAGATCCAAAATGCATGGACAGGAAAGCCACTTCGTTGGCCCCTGGGCTGTAAAACCGAGCATTTGACCGGTTTAATCATTAAATGCGTAAGCAGGCGTGGAAAATACTTGTTGATTGAGCTGGATCCTGGCATTTTGATTTTGCACCTTGGAATGTCTGGCTCCCTGCGATTTGAGGATTTAAGTACCCCAGCCACACAGAAATTACACGACCACTTTGTTATGCGAACTAATTTGGGGGTTTTGACCTTGAATGACCCTAGAAGGTTTGGAGCGGTGGTTTTCGCCCCCGACGAGACAGCACCCATGGTCGACAAATTACTGGGTAAGCTCGGCGTCGAACCGTTGACCGATGACTTCACCCCAGAGCATCTTTACAGATCTTTGAAGTCGCGTCATTTATCAATCAAGCAAGCTTTGCTTGGTGGTCAAATCGTTGTGGGAGTAGGTAATATTTATGCGAGTGAGGCACTTTTTTTGGCGAAAATTAGGCCCACCCGTTCTAGTCGCACGATAAC
Source organism: uncultured Burkholderiales bacterium (assembly GCA_903871545.1). Classification (GTDB taxonomy): domain Bacteria; phylum Pseudomonadota; class Gammaproteobacteria; order Burkholderiales; family Burkholderiaceae_C; genus Limnohabitans. Next base: position 31,398 of record CAIQHG010000033.1, read on the forward strand.
AAAGGCACAAAGCCTTAGGCTTTACCAAGCCATACGTGAAACACTTAGCCGAGCTATACAGGTGGGAGGCAGTACGCTGCAAAACTTCTCAAATGCAAGGGGGGAGAGTGGTTATTTCCAATTGGAGAGTTTTGTCTATGCGCACGCTGGAGAGCCTTGTAAGGTATGTCAGACCTTGATCAAACAAGTTATTCAAGGGCAGCGATCCACTTTTTATTGTCCTTCTTGCCAGAGTTGAAAAAAGAGTCAACGTGAAGCCTTCAGAGCAAAAATATAAAAAAGGTTGGGCCACAAACTCATTTGCAAATTTACTCGTCACTTGGCAACGTCACAGTGGTCGCCATGATTTGCCTTGGCAAAAGGATTTAGATCCCTACAAAGTTTGGGTCTCTGAAATCATGCTCCAACAAACCCAAGTCTCAACAGTGATCACCTACTTTGAGCGGTTCATGAGGCAATTTCCCACGGTCCAAACTCTTGCCAGTGCAAGCCAAGACGAAGTATTGGGTTTGTGGAGTGGTCTTGGTTATTATTCCCGAGCAAGGAATCTTCATTGCTGCGCCCAGCAAATTGTGGAACTACATGCTAGTGTGTTCCCCAAAGACTATGAGACGCTACAAACTTTACCGGGTATAGGGCCTAGCACAGCAGCTGCGATAGCTTCAATATGCTTTAAACAAAGAGTTCCAATTTTGGACGGTAACGTAAAGCGTGTGCTTAGCAGGCTAAGGGGATTTGGTGCAGACTTATCTCTCTCTAAATCCAATAAAGATTTATTGACAATTGCCTTTGAAGAGTTGCCACAGTCCAAGTCGGACATGCCAACCTACACGCAGGGTGTTATGGATTTGGGGGCAACCCTTTGCACACCCAAAAATCCTAAATGTGGGGTTTGTCCAGTAAGCATGCACTGCATAGGGTATAAATCTGGAGAACCAAATAAGTATCCAGTCAAAACAAAGCGGGTCAAAAAAAGAGCAGAGTCAATGTGGTTGGTTTGTTTGGTTAGCAAAGATGGCCGAGTCCTGCTGCAAAGAAGACCTGCAAAAGGCATATGGGCCGCTCTTTACTGTTTCCCAATGTTCAGTAGTGAAGAGCTTTGCGAGGAATTTATCGGCTCGCTAGGTGCAAAGCAGATTGAGTACGGTGCTGCCTTTACTCATGTCTTGACTCATAAAGAGCTCTCTTTGCACGTTGTGCAAATTAGGTCTTTTAACCCTGAATCGCTAAGAGCGGCACTCCAAAAGATCCCAGAGATGGATTCTCATTGGTTGAGCAGGGCTGAGTGGAGCGTCGCAGGGCTTCCAGCTCCAATTAGGAAAACACTTCTTAGCCTTTAGTTGTCGAGCTCTCTGTGACGCTTGAGGGTTAGCCAGTTGCTTGAGAATACTTTAGCTAATTTTTCAACTAAAAAAACTGAGCGGTGTTGTCCCCCCGTACATCCGATGGCAACAGTCACGTAGCTGCGGTGATCCTCATCTAGGGAAGGTAGCCAATTATTTACGAATTGGGCGATTTGCTCCTCCATACTTATGACACTTTTGTGCTGTTCAAGCCAATTCGCCACTGGCTCGTCTAAGCCAGTTTGATCCCTCAGGGATGGGTCATAGTAGGGGTTGGGTAGCATGCGCACGTCAAATACGTAATCTGCGTGAACGGGTATGCCGCGCTTGAAAGCAAAGGATTCAAACATCAAGGTAAGAGCGGCCGCTGGCGCACCGATCAAAGAGAGTATGTAGCTTTGCAATTTAGAGCGTCTGAGTAAACTTGTGTCAATGATGTGAGACATCTCCCTTAAATCAGCCAATAAATCGCGCTCTAATTCAATTGATTCGATTAAATTTCTGATCCCCAAATTGTCCTGAAGTGAGGATTTCTTTGAATCATTTTTGGGCTCTTGTGGCTCATTTAGGGCCGCGTTATAGCCAGGAGTGCCCGGTGTGGGATCAATTTTTTGAGATTGCTGAGATTGCTGAGATAAGGGATGACGTCTACGGGTCTCAGAGTACCGATGCACTAAAGTGTCAGTTGTTGACTCAAGAAAGAGCAGTCGTATGTTGATATCTCTTTTTCTAAGCTCAGAGAGTTGAGCCGGCACTTGGGGCAGAGATAGCCGGCTTCTCACATCCATAGCAATCGCTATTTTGTCAGTTTGTAGCTTTTGATCTAAATCGACAAAGGGGATCAAAAGTTCTGGGGGCAGGTTGTCCACGCAGTAAAAACCCAGGTCTTCCAAAGAGTGCAGGGCAACTGATTTCCCCGAACCCGACATACCAGTGATTAGTACCAATTCGCGTTTCACAGCTTAATCTCCTGTGTTTTTTTGTTCACTTGAGCGGTCTTTTTCGCTTTGCCTGAGATGTCCACTTTAGCTAGACTAACCTGTTCCAGCATCTCTTTTGCATGGGCCTTTGTAGTCTCAGAGATGAGCTCGCCACCAAGCATTCGAGCAATCTCACTAATCCTTGCATCAGCAGATACTGAATTGATTTGACTAAGTGTGCCTTCACTATTGGCTAGTTTTGACACAACCCAGTGATGATCAGCACAGGCAGCAACTTGGGGCAAATGAGTTACAGCCAACACTTGGCGGTCGAGTCCCAGTTTTCTCATCAGCCTACCGACCGTTTGAGCGACAGCGCCACCAATGCCGGAGTCAACCTCATCAAAAATGAGAGTCTGAGCCTCACCGAGTTGGCTCGTTGTGACGGCAATCGCAAGCGAGATCCTGGATAACTCGCCCCCTGAGGCTACCTTTGCAACGGGGCGAGGGGTTGCGCCCTCGTGAGCGGCGACTAAAAAAGACACATCATCCACCCCCGCGGGCCCACCCGTTAGGGTCTTTTCAAGATGGACCAAAAATCTCCCCCCTTGCATTCCAAGTCCTTGCATGGCCTCAGTTATTGCCTCTGAGAGGAGGGGAGCTGTTTGAGCTCTTTTATGGCTGATTTGGTTGGCTGCGGTGTTGTACGCTTTTTGGGCTTCGCGTTCTGAGTGTTCAAGAGCTTCTAAATCTACTGCTCGCTCGAGTACCTCTAAATCAGATTTCCAAGACGCGTAAAGCTCCGGCAGCTCTTCAGGAGACCTTTTATAGCGCCTGGCCAGAGACAGCCAAAGAGATAACCTCTCATCGAGCTCACTGAGTTTCTCGGGGTCAAGGTCTGTTCGTTTTAGCCAAGAATGCAAAGAGTGTGCGACATCCGCGATTTGAGCATTCGCGGATGCAAGCGTATCACTTAGTCCTGCAAATTCGGATTCAAGGTGAGAGTTTGAGTCCAGTGTGCTTTGGGCAGCAGCGACCAATTGGTCTGCCCCCGTGTCCTCACCTTGCAATGAATCAATTGCCTTTTGGGCAACATCGATCAAGGTTTGTGCGTTGGCAAGCCTTGCGTGCTGAGCGTTGAGCTCAATCCACTCCCCCTGCTTAGGGGCTAGTTTCTCTACCTCTGAGAGTTGCCACATTAAACGCTCTCTTTCGGTGAGAAGTTTTTCCTGAGCCTCTTTTGCCTTGGATAAAGTTTGGTTAGCCTCTTTGAGCTGGCTCCAAAGTTTGGAGAGTGGTGCGGTTGAAATACCGGCATATGCATCAAGCAATATACGCACAGAATTTGGCCGGGTCAGACTTTGCCAGGCATGTTGACCGTGTATGTCAATTAACTGCTCGGATAATTCTTTGAGCTGTGAAGCGGTTGCTGGACTGGCATTTATCCAGGCTCTGCTTTTTCCCCCAACCTCAATGACCCGTCTCACCAAAAGCTCGCTTTGTTCTTTATCTAATCCAAAACCCTCCTCCTCCAGCCACGCGGCGACGAAAGGGGGCGCACTAAACTCCAACGTAATCTCAGCTTTAGAAGCGCCTTCCCGGATAACCGAGGTCTCTGCTCGAGCGCCAAGCGCCAGTTGTATGGCGTCAATTAAAATTGACTTTCCAGCCCCAGTTTCACCGCTCAAAACAGAAAAGCCGCTGGATAGCTCAAGCTCTAGGTGTTTAACAATGACAAAGTCTTTTAGCGTGATGCGTTTTAAGCTCATGCAACCCCCTCATTCCAGTGAAGCTTCTTTCTGAGCGTATCAAAATAGCTCCAACCGTTGGGGTGTAAAAACTTAACCTGATGATCTGATTTGATAACGCTGATGCGGTCACCCCTTGTCAAGGAAGCCAAGGACTGCATATCAAAGTTAGCACTCGCATCTTTACCAGATACCAATTCAATCATAATCTCCGCATCATTACCCAGCACTATTGGGCGGTTGGATAAAGTGTGAGGCGCAATCGGAACCAGTACCCAACCCGATAATCCTGGGTGGATGATGGGACCCCCTGAGGACAGAGCGTAAGCGGTTGAGCCCGTGGGGGTTGCAATAATTAGGCCGTCTGCTCTTTGGTTAGATAAGAAGTGTCCATTAACTTCTACTCTAAGCTCGACCATGCCTGCTGTTGCCCCTCTGTTGACTACGACATCATTCATTGCAAGAGTGCTAAACACGCAACGCTCATTCCTGATTACTTTGCCGATCATGAGACTTCTAAAGTCCTCCGTATAGTGACCCTCAAGCATTGGCGCTAACGTAGCCTCTATTTGGTCTAAGGCGATATCCGTTATGAATCCAAGTCTGCCTTGATTGATGCCAATGAGGGGAATTCCGTGAGGGGCTAGTCGTCGCCCAAAGCCAAGCATTGTGCCGTCCCCGCCAACAACGATTGCAAGGTCACAGGAGGCGCCAATTTGATCGGTGTTTTGAATTTCTGAGTGTGAGAAATCGCAACTGGCTGCCGTTTCTTTTTCAAGTATCACGTTGGCACCGTAAGAGTGCAAAAAATGGGTTAAGCTCTGGAGTATCCTTGCAGTTGATGTCACGACGCTTGAACCACTGTGGTTTTGCGGATTTTTCGAGTCTTTGCCATCTTTGGCATACTTGCCAATTAAGGCAATGTTTTGGAATTTTGATTTCATGAGGAAATTAAATCACTAAAGTCTGTCTAAAGTATGAATATGCTGGATGAACGTGCCAAGTTTTTGCTAAAAACACTGGTCGAGCGCTACATTGCCGACGGACAACCCGTTGCTTCTCGGACTTTGTCCAAAACGACTGGTATTGAGCTCTCCCCAGCCACAATTAGAAACGTTATGTCTGATCTTGAGGAACTGGGATTAATCACAAGTCCTCACACCTCAGCAGGACGAATCCCTACCTCCAAAGGGTACAGGCTTTTCGTGGACACCATGCTTACAACTCAACCGGATGCGCTTGAGACTCCAATTTTGCAGTCCGATCAGCCCCAAAAAATCATCTCAAACGCAGCTAACCTTTTGTCTAGTCTCTCACACTTTGTTGGCGTTGTCATGGTTCCTAAGCGTGGGATGGTATTTCGCCACATAGAGTTTATGCGTTTGTCCGAGAAAAGGCTACTAGTCATCATTGTCTCGCCTGACGGGGACGTCCAAAACCGGGTTATATTCACAGATACCGATTACTCGGCTCAACAGCTGTTGGAGACTTCAAACTATTTAAATACCAACTATTCAGGTATGAGTTTTGATCTGGTGAGGGATAAACTTAAAACCGAAATGGACTCCTTAAGGAGTGAGATCGGTAAGCTTATGCAAGCCGCGGTTCAAGTCAGCTCAGAGGTCATGAGTCAAGCCCAAGATGAGGTCATCATCAGTGGCGAGAGAAACCTTCTGTCTGTGAGCGACTTTTCAAGCGATTTAGGCCAACTAAGACGCGCTTTTGATATGTTTGAACAAAAAGCTCAATTATTGAGATTAATGGAGAGTTCGGCTAACGCCGACGGGGTGAGAATTTATATTGGAGGCGACAGTCAGTTTGTGCCAGTAGAGGAGTTGTCCGTCGTTAGTGCAAATTATGAGATGGACGGTAAAGTTGTTGGCACACTTGGTGTTATCGGGCCTACACGAATGCAATACAAGCGGATGATCCAAATTGTAGACATCACTTCTAAGTTGCTCACCAATGCACTTAGTCATAAATAAGCAGCTTTGCATGAGCGCAGCGGTTTATGAGCTCACAATAGGTTAAAATACGGTTTAGGGCCTATAGCTCAGTTGGTTAGAGCAGAGGACTCATATTGTTGAAATGTGCACTACGCGTGGAAACTGCGTAGTGAATGGTGTCAAATTCGGCGAAACCTAAAGGCAAAGTTAAAATTTGCATACGGCAATACCGAGCCAAGCTCCTTTATGAAAATAAAGTTGAAGGTGTAGAGACTAGACGGCACCCACCTAAAGCGCAAGCTACGGTGAAGGCATAGTCCAGGGAGTGACGAAAGTCACACAAACCCGAATCCTTTGGTCCCTGGTTCGAGTCCAGGTGGGCCCACCAAATTATTCCATTAAGCAAGCGGTGTTTAGTGTAAATTGTCACTAACATGCAACGGTTTTAGGTTGTCGCACACTGCCTTACCCTCTTTAAGTGTTCATATGCCTCTTAAGAGGCATTCCAGGGCAGTCACTATTTCGCTAGCGTGTTGATTTAAAGAGCAAACACTTTGCTTTAGATGTTTTTTATCCATTGCTTGAGCAAAAAAAGATATAAAAAGCATGTCTTCTCCCAAGACATTA
>CAIQHG010000034.1 GCA_903871545.1 uncultured Burkholderiales bacterium
ATCACCATTTCTCTTTTATTTGACCGCATACTTTCTTTCTACAATGCAATGTCCTGATTTCTTCTCCTTTCATTTAAACCTATCCCCTTTATGAACTCTCTTGACGGTATTCGTGTTTTAGACTTGTCCCGTGTTCTAGCAGGTCCTTGGTGCACCCAAACCCTAGCCGATTTAGGTGCTGACGTAATTAAAGTTGAAAGGCCCGAGTGTGGTGATGATACTCGCGGTTGGGGCCCCCCCTTTTTGAAAGACGCCACAGGTAAGCTCACTCAAGAGGCGGCGTATTACCTTGGAACCAACAGAAACAAAAGATCTATCACCTGTGACATTGCCAACCCAGAGGGTCAAGCCCTTTTAAAAAAATTAGTGCTTGAATGTGATGTTTTTATTGAGAACTTTAAAGTTGGAGATATGAAGCGTTACGGGCTTGATTATGACTCTTTAAAAATAATCCATCCTAAACTGGTCTACTGTAGCGTTACTGGATTTGGCCAAACGGGCCCCTACAAAGACAGGGCCGGCTATGACTATGCAGTCCAAGGAATAGGTGGGCTGATGAGCATAACGGGGGAGCGGGATGATTTAGGAGGAGGGCCACAAAAGGTGGGGGTTGCAGTTGCTGATTTGTTTACAGGGATGTATGCATCTGTAGCTATACTAGCCGCCCTGCGCCATGTGAGTGTCACTGGGCACGGTCAATACGTCGATATGGCCCTTCTTGATACCCAAGTGGCTATGCTCGCTAATTTGGGTGCTAACTACTTGGTAGATGGTCAGTTTAGCGGCAAGATGCCCGCACGAATGGGAAATGCACACCAAAATATAGTTCCCTATCAAGTTTTTGAGGTCGCACCGAACCCGTCTGGCGAGAAGGACTACATTATTCTCGCAGTTGGCAATGACCGACAATTTGCAAAGTTTTGCGAAGTTGCCGATCGCGATTGGCATAAAGACAGCCGCTTTATCTTGAATCAAGACAGAGTGAAAAATCGAGATATATTGGTCCCAGAGTTGGAGAGTTGCTTGAAGACTCGGTCCAAACAAAGCTGGCTCTCGGATTTAGAAACATCAAAGGTCCCATGCGGGGCGATCAACAATTTTGCAGAGGTTTTTTCAGACCCGCATATTCGCCACAGAGGCATGGTTCAAAAATGGGATCACCCCTTAAGCCCGGATATTGAACTTGTGGCCAGCCCTATTAAATTATCTTTAACCCCGGTACAGCAAAAAAATCCACCGCCAACACTTGGACAACACACAGATCAAGTTTTAAAAGAGTTGCTGCACTTAAGCGATCAACAAATCGAATCTTTAAAGTCTTCCAAAGTTTTGTAGCCCGAACTATGAAAGATCCGAACCGAAGAACCACAACAGGGCTCGGATCCTTTTTTCTGAAACCTTGATTAAAAATGACTAAGTCATCAATCCCTTAACTTCATTACTTAGATTTAAAGTTTTCGTGACAGTTTTTGCATGCACCACCAGTTGCGCTTACTGCTACCTTCAAGTCTTCTAATTTACCTGTTTTAGCAGCAATGGCGAGCTTTGCTGTTTCCGTCATTAACTTGCCCTGGGCATCTTTAAATTTCGCAGCATCTGTCCAAATCTCAGGTCTGGCTTTAGTTTCACCCTTGTCTGTTCCTTCTGCAAAACCAGCCCAGGGAAGTTTAGAGAGCGCCTCCACCGCTGCAGCCCCCTCAGACGCGACTTTCGCATCGTAAGGTAGATTGCCTTTTGCCATGGACGCAAGTTGGTCAAATTGAGCGTTCATGACAGTAAACGCACCTTTCCTATATTTGATGGCATCTTCAGATTTATTGAATTGCTGTGCATTGACACTGAAAGATGCGCTCACCACCAGAACCAAAGTTCCAGTTATTTTTTGAATTGATCCCATGTTCATCCTTTATAAAAAATTGATTTCTCAAAAACACTAACTCACCTCTTATTGCACAATAATACTACGCTAAATGATCTACTAGTTTTAAAACTCACTCACTCTCAAATCTTAGGATTTATTTTATGTCTACTTTAAATGCCTTAAAAACCATATTGGTTTGGGATATTCCCACTCGACTTTTCCACTGGTCACTTGCGCTCTTGTTTGGTCTTCAGTTTGTAACGGGGTCTTTAGGAGACGATTGGTTGGTCATTCACTCTTACTTGGGATATACAACGCTTGTCTTGATTGTTTTCAGAATATTTTGGGGAATATGGGGCGGACACTGGTCTAGATTCAGCTCTTTTTTCCCCGCCAAACGAGCCTCGCCGCCCAGCATAACTGATGGCCACCCTGTTACTCAAACCACACTCTCGCCTGGGCATACATGGCTTGGATCTCTCTCAATAACAGTCATTCTTTTAAGTCTTCTTGCTCAAATCATCTCAGGTCTGATGACCAATGACGATGTCTCTTTTGCCGGACCATTCGTTAAGCGAGTCAGCAACGATGTTGTTGATTGGATGGGCTGGTATCACACTGAGGTTGGTTATTATTTATTACTTTTTTTAGCAACGCTGCACATTTGTGCGATTGCTTATTACCAAATAATCGGTATCAATCTCATTAAGCCTATGCTCGATGGCTACAAGACAGTTGAGACCCCGGGTGAGGTCTCAACGGTTGACACTATAAAGAAGCGACTTTTTGCTTTAACGCTATTAGCTCTTAGCGCTTTACTGGTATTTCTACTCTTACTATTAGCATAAATCCTACGCGCCAACTAATTTTATCAATGCTTGAGTTGTGAAAGCATGGTGGACGCATCACTGACCTCAAACTTGCCACCCTCTTCAACGTTAAGCGTTATGACCTTACCGTCTTTTACAAGCATTGAATATCTGTTACTTCTAATGCCCATACCGCGGGCCAACAAATCTAGTGTCAAACCGACAGCTTTAGCGAATTCAGCACTTCCGTCCGCAAGCATTCTGATTTTGCCTGCGGTTTTTTGATCCCTTGCCCAAGCACCCATTACAAATGTATCGTTCACACTCAGACACCAAATTTCGTCTACCCCGCAGGCTTTAAGCTCTGCATATTTCTCCAAGTAACCTGGTACGTGTTTAGCAGAGCAAGTCGGCGTAAAGGCGCCAGGAACAGCGAAGATGGCGATTGTCTTGCCAGCCACCGCTTTTGCTACTTCTACTGGATTTGGTCCAATGCTACAACCGCCTTCTTCCACTTCAGAAAACTCCATCAACGTAGTGTGAGGGATCGTATCTCCTACTTTAATCATTTTTTTCCTTTGTGCATTTAAATTTGATCGTTTACAGCTCAATTGACGACTTCAATTGGCATGGGGAATAGTCTAACTGACAATGGCGAATAAGAACATCCAAAGCAAACGGCCCATAACACGTGAGCATTATGAGCCGTTAATTTAATGTTTACGCACAAAATAGCGTAAAAGCCTCAAAGCATTGCAGCTTTTTCAACTAAACGTGTGGCAACCCAATTTTTTGTTTTAGAAATCGGACGACTTTCAGTGATCTCTATTACATCACCTATATTAAACTCATCTTTTTCATCATGAGCGTGGTATTTACTTGATTTAGCTACGATTTTCCCGTAAAGCGCATGTTTTACGCGACGCTCCACAAGCACTGTCACAGTTTTTTCTCTTTTGTCGCTCACAACCTTGCCAATCAAGGTGCGATTGAGGGATTTTTTGGCTTCCGTCATGGTCACTCCTTAGTTGTTGCAAGCTTTTCAGCAAGTATGGTTTTAGCACGTGCGATGCTACGGCGTGTAACACTTAACTGCGACGTATTATTCAGTTGTTGTGTTGCTTTCTGCATTCTCAGATTAAAGTGGGCCTTTTGTAAGGACTTGACTTCTTCTGTTAACGCAGTCTTGTCTTTGCCTCTTAATTCAGATGATTTCATGTTTATTTACTCCTGAATTATTGGCCGAGCATGCGAGCCACAAAAGTGGTGCGCAATGGTAGTTTAGCCGCAGCCAATCGGAATGCTTGACGTGCCAACTCTTCTGGGACACCAACGATTTCATACAAAATTTTACCTGGCTGAATTTCAGCCACGTAGTACTCTGGATTTCCCTTGCCGTTACCCATACGAACTTCGGCAGGTTTTTGCGAGATAGGTTTATCTGGAAAAATACGAATCCAAATTCGGCCACCACGTTTGATGTGTCTTGAAATAGCGCGACGTGCAGATTCAATTTGTCGAGCCGTTAAGCGGCCACGATCAGTTGATTTGAGACCGAAGTCCCCAAATGCTACTGAATTACCACGAGTTGCAACACCTGTGTTGCGACCCTTTTGTTCTTTTCTATATTTACGCCGTGCCGGTTGCAGCATGGTTATTCTCCTTGACCGTCCGCAGCCGTGCCAGTGGATGCGGGCGCGCTTATTTTTCTGACGCGCTTGACGGTAGTTTTAGGGGCATCTGTTGCTTCGAGTGGTTTATCACTTCCATCTTCAGGTGCGGCATTGGTTCCCGCGGGACGACGTCCGCCTGTGCGGGCAGGACGATCGCTTGTTGGGCGACTATCAGGACGACGATTACCTCGTGGGCGACGCTCATCGTCGTTGCGGGGCTCTGGAACTGCAGGTGCATCATTGCGTCCTAAAGTGTCACCTTTATAAACCCAAACTTTGACTCCGATCACACCATAAGTAGTCTTTGCTTCAGAGAATCCGTAATCAATATCTGCCCTGAGTGTGTGAAGAGGAACCCTTCCTTCACGATACCACTCGGTCCTGGCAATCTCGATACCATTCAATCTACCAGAGGACATAATTTTGATTCCCTGCGCTCCTAAGCGCATTGCATTTTGCATCGCTCGCTTCATAGCGCGACGGAACATAATCCTTTTTTCCAATTGCTGAGTAATACTGTCCGCGATCAACTGAGCGTCAATCTCAGGCTTTCGAACTTCCTCAATATTGACTGCTACCGGTACGCCTAAACGCAAAGCGAGTTCTTTTTTGAGCAACTCAATGTCTTCGCCTTTTTTACCAATTACAACCCCTGGACGAGCGGAGAATATAGTAATCCTTGCATTCTTCGCAGGTCTCTCAATTAAGATCCTAGATACAGCAGCATTTTTAAGCTTAGCTTTCAAATACTCACGTACCTTAATATCTTCTTGAAGCATGCCCGCGAAATCGCTGTTATTTGCATACCAACGACTAGACCAATTGCGGCTTACTGATAGTCTAAACCCGGTTGGGTGAATTTTTTGTCCCATTCTTGTGTACCTTTCAGTTGCCAACCGTCACGTACACATGGCACGTGGGCTTAACGATTTGATTGCCACGGCCTTTGGCACGTGCGGTAAAGCGCTTGAGCGAAGGACCTTGCTCAACATAAATGGTTTTAACCATTAATTCGTCAATGTCTGCGCCATCGTTATGTTCTGCATTCGCAATAGCTGACTCAAGCACTTTTTTCACAATGCCAGCTGCCTTCTTTTGCGTGAAGTTCAATATGTTCAATGCCTGATCTACTTTTTTGCCTCTGATCAGATCTGCCACCAACCGGCCTTTGTCAACCGATAAGCGGACACCTTTGAGGACTGCGCGTGTTTGCATAACCACTCCTTACTTTTTCTGGACTTTTTTGTCCGCAGGGTGACCTTTGAAGGTGCGCGTCAAAGCGAATTCGCCAAGTTTGTGCCCCACCATTTGATCGGTTATATAAACAGGTACGTGTTGCTTGCCGTTATGGACCGCAATCGTTAACCCAATAAATTCAGGCAGGATCATCGAACGACGTGACCATGTCTTGATTGGTTTTTTATCTTTGATTGCAATGGCCTTGTCAACCTTGCTCATCAAATGATGATCCACAAATGGACCTTTTTTAAGCGAACGTGTCATTTGCTATTCCCTTATTTCTTACGACGCGAAACAATCATGACTTGCGTCCGTTTGTTATTACGAGTTCTGTAACCTTTGGTCAAATTACCCCAAGGATCTACTGGTGCGCGTCCTTCACCTGTCTTGCCCTCACCACCACCGTGTGGATGGTCAACAGGGTTCATGGCAACGCCACGTACAGTGGGTCGAATACCCATCCAACGCTTAACGCCTGCCTTACCTAATTGGCGAAGACTGTGCTCTTCATTTGCAACTTCACCGATGGTGGCTCTGCATTCAATGTGTATTTTTCTTACCTCGCCAGAACGCATACGCACCTGTGCGTATGTTCCCTCTCGGGCAAGTAAAGTAGCCGATGTACCAGCGGACCTTGCAATTTGTGCGCCTTTTCCAGGCTTGATCTCGATACAGTGTATGGTTGATCCAACAGGTATATTGCGGATCGGCAGTGTGTTACCCGCGCGAATAGGGGCTTCGGAACCACTCATAATAGTAGCTCCAACTTCGAGCCCACGTGGAGCGATAATGTAGCGACGCTCACCGTCAGCATAACAAACCAAAGCGATATGAGCGGTACGATTTGGATCGTACTCTACACGTTCAACTTTTGCAGGTATGCCGTCTTTGCCGCGAACAAAATCGACGACACGGTAGTGGTGCTTGTGACCACCACCCTTGTGACGAGTCGTTATGTGTCCGTTGTTATTGCGACCAGCTTTTTGAAACTGGGGCTCAAGCAAAGGAGCGAAACCAGGCCCTTTGTACAAATGGTCCCTGGTTACTTTCACCACGGCGCGTTGCCCGGGTGATGTTGGTTTCATCTTAATGACAGCCATGATTAAGCAGACTCCCCAGAAAGGTTGAGCTCTTGGCCAGGTTTAAGGGTTACATACGCCTTACGTATGTTGTCACGACGACCCATTGAGCGACCAAAACGCTTTGACTTACCTTTAATAGATACAACAGAGACCCCTTTGACCTCAACTTTGAACATCAGCTCAACAGCGGCCTTGATTTCTGGTTTAGTTGCATCTTGTAAAACTTTGAAAGTGACCGTATTATTCTTTTCAGCAACCATAGTGGCCTTCTCAGAAATAATCGGAGCTACGAGAACTTGCATTAAACGACCTTCGTCGTAAACGGTTCCGCTTGAATTGTGACCACGATTCATGCGAACATCTCCTTAAGTTTGTCCATCGCACCCTTGGTCACTAAAATTTTCTTGTAGTGAACCAATGACAATGGGTCGGCATAACGAGCCTCAACAACCAAAACATTAGCAAGATTTCTAGAAGCTAGATAAAGGTTATCGTCAACTTCATCAGAAATAACCATTACCGAATCAACAAGGTTCATAGCCTTGAATTTAGCAGCTAATAATTTGGTTTTAGGAGAATCAACTTTCAACGCATCCACTACTGCAAGCCTACCTTCTCTAGCCAACTGTGAGAGGATCGAAGCCATACCTGCACGGTACATCTTTTTATTAATTTTTTGAGTGAAATTTTCCTCTGGCATATTTGGAAATATGCGGCCACCGCCTCTCCAAAGTGGCGAAGAAGTCATACCAGCACGAGCACGTCCAGTTCCCTTTTGCGCAAATGGTTTTTTGGTTGAATGCTTAACTTGTTGACGATCCTTTTGAGCCCTTGTACCTTGACGAGCATTAGCCTGAAAGGCCACCACAATTTGGTGGATCAAATCTTCGTTGTAATCGCGGCCGAATACAGTCTCAGGCGCATCATATTTGGCCGAAGCCTGGCCCTGGTCATTTAGGAGTTCTAATTGCATTAGTTTGCTCCCTTGACATTGGTTTTTGAGACTGATTTGATGGCATGACGAATCGTTACATATCCACCAGACGCCCCTGGCACAGCACCTCTAATCATCAACAACTGACGAGCTTCGTCTATACGAATAACGTCCAAGTTTTGAGTGGTTACGGTTACATCCCCCAAGTGCCCCGACATTTTCTTGCCCGGGAAAACGCGACCTGGATCCTGTGCCATAGAAATGGAACCAGGAACATTGTGCGATCTACTGTTACCGTGGGAGGCGCGTTGCGACTTAAAATTGTGGCGCTTAATAGTGCCAGTAAAGCCCTTACCAATTGAGGTGCCCTGAACATCTACTTTTTGACCTACTTCAAACACCGATGTCACAGGAACAGTCGTACCAGCCTGGTACTTGTCTGCAGTATCAGTTGTAACTCTAAATTCTTGTGTGATTTGACCGGCCTCTGTACCTGCTTTAGCAAGATGACCGGCCTGGGGCTTAGTGACGCGGGAAGCGCGACGCTGACCAAACGTAACCTGCAAGGCTACGTAACCATCGTTCTCTTGGGTTTTAATCTGGGTAACACGGTTGTTTGAAACATCTACTACAGTGACAGGAACAGTGTCCCCTTCATCTGTAAATAGGCGCATCATGCCCACCTTGCGGCCCAGCAACCCCAAACGGTTGCTTTGACTCATTTTTTTCTCCAGTTCCTCGCACCACGACCACTACAATTGGCGATCGTGTTTTTTGTGTGTAAGGCGGTTAATCGATCTCTGCAATTTTTTCACAGAGCCCTAAATTATAACATTAAAAAACAAGGAGTGCAACGTGTACTCCTTTTTGTAGGCACTAGTTGTCTTATTGCAACTTAATTTCTACGTCTACTCCCGCAGGCAAGTCAAGTTTCATCAACGCGTCCACAGTTTTATCAGTAGGGTCAACAATATCCATTAAACGTTGATGTGTTCTTATCTCGAACTGATCGCGACTTGATTTGTTTACGTGAGGTGAACGCAAAACATCGAAACGTTTCATTCGTGTGGGAAGAGGAACTGGCCCTTTAACGATTGCGCCGGTCCTTTTTGCAGTATCTACGATTTCAGCAGCCGATTGGTCGATCAATTTATAGTCAAAGGCTTTCAGCCTGATACGAATTTTTTGTTTTGTAGACATTTTTTTGTTCCTTATGCCAATATTTTCGCAACGACCCCGGCACCCACCGTTTTGCCACCCTCACGGATCGCAAATCTGAGTCCCTCTTCCATCGCAATCGGGTTGATCAACTTGACAGTTATCGTCACGTTATCCCCTGGCATCACCATCTCTTTTCCTTCTGGCAACTCAATCGCACCTGTCACATCCGTCGTACGGAAGTAAAACTGTGGCCTGTAGTTGTTAAAGAACGGCGTGTGCCGCCCTCCCTCGTCCTTTGACAACACGTACACCTCAGCCGTGAAATGTGTGTGCGGCTTGATCGATCCAGGCTTACACAGCACTTGTCCGCGCTCTACATCTTCGCGCTTTGTACCGCGCAATAAAATTCCAACGTTGTCCCCCGCTTGGCCTTGGTCCAACAACTTTCTAAACATCTCAACGCCTGTACAGGTCGTCTTTTGTGTGTCCTTGATACCCACAATCTCGATCTCTTCACCCACCTTCACTATCCCGCGCTCAATACGACCCGTCACAACCGTGCCGCGTCCAGAAATAGAGAATACATCTTCTACAGGCATCAAAAACGCACCGTCAATAGCGCGCTCAGGAGTTGGGATGTAGCTGTCTAAAGCGTCCGCTAACTTTAAAATCGCTAATTCACCAAGCTCGCCCTTGTCGCCTTCCATGGCCAATTTTGCAGAGCCCTTCACAATCGGTGTGTCGTCGCCCGGGAAGTCGTACTTGGACAACAACTCACGCACCTCCATCTCCACCAACTCGAGCAACTCAGCATCGTCCACCATGTCGCATTTGTTCAAAAACACGATGATGTAAGGCACACCCACTTGGCGTGCTAATAAAATGTGCTCGCGTGTTTGGGGCATCGGGCCGTCAGCAGCTGAACACACCAAAATCGCCCCGTCCATCTGCGCTGCACCCGTAATCATGTTCTTCACATAATCGGCGTGCCCAGGACAGTCCACGTGCGCGTAGTGGCGTGCAGACGTCTCGTACTCCACGTGTGCTGTGTTGATCGTAATTCCACGCGCCTTTTCCTCGGGCGCCGCATCAATTTGGTCATAAGCCTTCGCCTCGCCACCAAACTTAGCAGATAAAACCGTTGTGATCGCCGCTGTCAGCGTCGTCTTACCATGGTCGACGTGACCAATCGTGCCCACGTTAACGTGTGGCTTGGTACGCTCAAACTTGCCTTTTGCCATTTTTCTCTCCAAAGAACAAAGCCCGTGATACGGTTTAACGTTTGCACAAAGTTGCTGGATATTTTTGCACGGGGAACAAAAAGGCACCTTGTCGCAGACGTGCGCCCCAAGGCATTGGGACGCGGTGAAAAATTAACTAATCTTGAATGCCTAGATTATTTGGCGCGGGAGGCAACAATTGCCTCAGCAACGTTACGTGGCGCTTCTGTGTAATGCTTGAACTCCATGGTGTAAGTGGCGCGCCCTTGTGACATTGAACGAAGGGTCGTTGAGTAACCGAACATTTCAGACAAAGGTACCTCGGCCTTGATAGCCTTACCGCCACCGACCATATCTTCCATGCCCTGTACCATTCCTCGCCTAGAAGACAAATCGCCCATCACATTACCCGCGTAATCCTCAGGAGTCTCTACCTCGACAGACATCATTGGCTCCAGGATGACAGGGGAGGCTTTCCTACAACCTTCTTTAAAGCCAAAGATACCGGCCATCTTAAACGCCATCTCTGATGAGTCAACATCGTGGTAAGAGCCGAAATGCAGAGTTACTTTGACGTCCACTACAGGATAGCCGGCCAATACGCCAGAGGTTAGTGCTTCGATAACGCCCTTTTCAACTGCAGGAATGTATTCTCTAGGGACGACACCGCCTTTAATTGCGTCTACAAATTCGAAGCCTTTACCCGCTTCGTTCGGCTCAATCTTGAAGACTACGTGTCCATACTGACCCTTACCACCAGACTGACGAACGAATTTGCCTTCAGCGTCTTCAATAGTCTTGCGAATTGTCTCGCGGTAGGCAACCTGTGGCTTGCCCACGTTGGCTTCGACACCAAATTCACGCTTCATACGGTCCACGATAATTTCAAGGTGCAACTCACCCATACCTGCGATGATGGTTTGTCCAGATTCCTCATCGGTTTTTACGCGGAATGAGGGATCCTCAGCAGCCAAGCGTTGAAGGGCTATACCCATTTTCTCTTGGTCTACTTTTGTTTTAGGCTCAACCGCCTGAGCGATCACGGGCTCTGGAAACACCATCCGCTCAAGAGTGATAATCGCGTCAGGTGTACACAATGTTTCACCCGTAGTCACATCCTTCAATCCCACACAAGCCGCAATGTCGCCGGCGCAAATGGCATCAATTTCTTGGCGGTTGTTAGCGTGCATTTGAACAATACGACCAATACGCTCTTTTTTGCCCTTTATTGGGTTGTAGACAGTGTCTCCTTTGGAAAGAATGCCTGAATACACTCGGACAAAAGTCAGCTGTCCAACAAACGGATCGGTCATTAATTTGAATGCAAGAGCAGAAAACTTTTCTCCGTCATCTGCTTTTCTATGAACTTCTTTTTCCTCATCATCCAAGCCACCAACTGGCGGGATGTCAACAGGGGAGGGCATCAACTCAATGACAGCATCTAACATTCGCTGCACACCCTTGTTCTTGAAAGCGGTGCCGCAAAGCATGGGCTGGATCTCGCCAGCAATGGTACGAGTTCTAAGTCCTAGTCGAATTTCATCCTCAGACAAATCCCCTCCTTCCAAGTACTTATTCATCAACTCTTCTGAAGCTTCAGCAGCCGCTTCGACCATTTTTTCTCGCCACTCTTTTGAGCTTGCTGCCAGATCAGCAGGAATCTCTTGATACTCAAATTTCATTCCCTGAGAAGCTTCATCCCAGATGATCGCTTTCATTTTTAAAAGATCGACGACACCCGTAAAATTCTCTTCAGCTCCAATCGGAATAACAATTGGAATTGGATTGGCTTTTAAGCGTAGACGCATTTGGTCATAAACTTTAAAGAAGTTAGCACCTGTGCGGTCCATCTTATTCACGAAGGCCAAACGAGGAACACGGTACTTGTTGGCTTGACGCCAAACTGTTTCGGACTGGGGCTGTACACCACCCACAGCACAATAAACCATACAGGCACCATCTAAAACACGCATAGACCTCTCTACTTCAATCGTAAAGTCAACGTGCCCAGGGGTGTCAATAATGTTAATTCGGTGCTCAGGAAAAGATAAATCCATTCCCTTCCAAAAGCAAGTGGTCGCTGCAGAAGTAATGGTGATTCCGCGCTCTTGCTCTTGCTCCATCCAGTCCATCGTTGCAGCGCCGTCATGAACCTCACCAATCTTATGATTTACACCGGTGTAAAACAAAATGCGTTCAGTCGTAGTAGTTTTACCAGCATCAATGTGCGCTGAAATTCCAATATTACGATAACGCTCGATAGGAGTATTGCGAGCCATGAATTTACCTTTTTTAAATCAATGTTTTCGCCATGGCCTGATCATGTCGAAAATCGAACCAGCAGGCCTAAACGAAGGTTAGGGGGAATTAGAAACGGAAATGCGAGAAAGCCTTATTAGCCTCTGCCATGCGGTGAACTTCGTCACGCTTTTTCATAGCACCACCACGACCCTCTGAGGCCTCTAGCAATTCATTAGCCAAGCGCAGTGCCATTGACTTTTCGCCGCGCTTGCGTGCAGCCTCCTTAATCCACCTCATGGACAATGCCAAACGACGGACTGGGCGCACCTCAACTGGAACTTGGTAGTTTGCTCCACCAACTCGGCGAGATTTAACTTCAACCATTGGTTTAACATTGTTAATAGCCAACCCAAAAAGCTCCAAGGGATCTTTGTTGGCTTTTTTCTCAATTTGCTGCAATGCGCCGTAAATAATACGCTCTGCAACAGCTTTTTTACCGCTCTCCATGATGACGTTCATGAATTTTGAAAGCTCTACATTTCCAAATTTTGGATCCGGCAGAATTTCACGTTTAGGGACTTCGCGACGACGTGGCATAACAATAACCTCTTATAAAAATTTCAGTTAGCGATTAATTTATCGCCTCGGTAGCCAAACAAGCTACCACTTACTATCCCCAGTAGTCATGGTGTCTTTTTAGACACGCACTTTAAGGAGACTCATATTCAGACATTGCTGCCAACCGTTTAGAGTAGAACAGCAACACCTAAAATTGTTTACGCCTTTTTAGGACGCTTTGCTCCGTACTTGGAACGAGATTGCTTACGGTCTTTTACGCCCTGCAAATCAAGGGATCCGCGCACAATGTGGTACCTAACACCAGGCAAATCTTTCACGCGTCCACCACGAACCAAAACCACTGAGTGCTCTTGTAGATTGTGACCTTCGCCACCAATGTATGAAATTACTTCAAATCCATTGGTTAAACGCACTTTGGCAACTTTGCGAAGCGCAGAGTTTGGTTTCTTAGGAGTTGTGGTGTACACGCGTGTACAGACTCCGCGCCTTTGTGGTGAGTTTTGCATAGCTGGACTTTTGGACTTGATCTTCTCGACCGTTCGTCCTTGTCTCACTAGTTGACTAATGGTTGGCATTTAACGTCCCTCAACGTTGTTATCGTAAATCTTAATCTCTCGGGGAATTTCCGAAAAGCCTTCTAGTATAACAGTTTTAAATAAACTTCAAACCCTAATTGCTAGATAAATCAGCCGTTTAGTGCATTAAGGCACCAAAAAGGATCAGAAGAAATACAAACACTGGCTATTTGTACATGACACGCAGGATTCTTATCATTTACGAATCATAAAGCGACACACTCACTTAATCCACAAGCGAATGGCATCCCACGTTCTACCCATAAAACCAGCTTGTTCGACCGCTTGCAGACTTAAGAGCGGCAACTCCAACAATGTGGCCCCGTCCAATTTAACCAACAACTTGGCCACCGGTTGGCCTAGAGCAATAGGGGCCATTAATGGATCAACCCGTGAAACTTCTGTTGTAGTTTTACTGGCCTGGCCACTTGGTACAGCAACAACAATAGGTTCGTTGCGTCCCAATTTGACCGTGGCATCTTTACCTTGCCAAACTCGAGGGGCTTGAACAACCTGCCCAGCCTCATAAAGCTTTACGCCGTCAAACGCGGTATAGCCCCAATTTATGAGTTTTTGCGCCTCATTGGCTCTTGACACGTCGCTGGAGGCCCCCAAGATAATCGCAAGCAATCTTCGACCCGCTAAGTTAGGGAAGTCTCTCTTAGCTGTAGCGATCATGCAGTAGCCGGCCGCCTCGGTGTGCCCAGTCTTTAGTCCATCAACGGAGGGGTCTCTGAACAGCAAAAGATTTCGGTTATTTTCGTTTGAAACTGGGGTGCCCGGATATCTGTACTTTTTAATTGCGTAATAGCCTACATACTGTGGGAAATCTTGCATCAGACGGGTTGCCAAAACCGATAGATCTTTGGCTGTTGTTATATGGCCTTGCTCGGGTAAGCCTTCAGGGTTTTTAAAGGTAGTGTTTTTCATACCAAGCAGTTTTGCCTGTTCGTTCATCATTTGAACAAAATGCTCCTCATTGCCTCCTACTCCCTCTGCCAAAGCAATAGTGGCGTCGTTGCCAGACTGGACAATCATGCCTTTGATTAAATCTTCCACGGGGACTTGCATTTTGGGATCAATAAACATTCTTGATCCCTCTACCTTCCAAGCATGAACACTAACAGGGAAAGTTTGATTAAGAGCGATTTTTTTCAATCTCAGCGCATCGAATACCAAATAGGCAGACATCAACTTTGTTAATGACGCAGGCTCAACTGGTTCATCGGCCCCTTTCTCTGCCAATATCTGGTGGGCATTTACGTCCAACAACAAGTACGCTTTTGCAGCTATTTCTGGGGCCTGGAAAAGCTCAGCCCAAGCAAAATTTACAAAAAAAATAAGCAAAAAAAATGCGCAAACTGCATCTCTTGCATGTCTTCTAAAACTAAAAAGTCGTAAGTGTTTCATCAAAATAATCTTTTATTAGTCTAATTTTGTATTTGGGCGGTCAAGTGTCTGATCACCAAAGACTTTAATAGAGGGAGCTGACCGTGAAAAAAATGGCCTACAGCCGGAATTACTGTAACGGGCAATACCTGCGGCTCAGCCCATTGCATAACTGAGCTCAAAGGAACAGTATCATCTTGTTCGCCGTGGATCACAAGCGTATGATTTTGCAACTCGGCAGGAATAGGGCGCACATCAAACCGCGTAGTCGCAGTTCCAACCAAAATAATTTTTCTCAATTCCCCCAACTCCTCGCCAGCTTTTGAGCGACCTTGGGCGTGCAGCTTCTCTACAGCGTGAGAGGCCACAAAGGCCCCAAATGAAAAACCTGCTATTGAAATGGGTCCTTTAGGAGCTATTTGATTGATGATTGACAAGAGATCTGCTGCCTCACCAACACCGCCGTCATGCACGCCCTCACTACCGCCTACACCGCGAAAATTAAAACGCAATACCCTCCATCCACAACCCACATAAGCTCGGGCCAAGGTTTGTACAACCTTGTTGTCCATCGTCCCACCAAATAAAGGGTGCGGATGGCATATGAAAGCCCAACCAGAATGTTGCTGGCTTAATAGCTGTGGATCTGGATAGTCCACTAAGCAGGCTAAAGCTCCAGCTTGGCCCTGTAGGATCATCGACTCACTTAATTTATTCACAGCTCAGCGTCCTACGTCAGGCGCGATCAACAATCGTTCAACAACTTTATTGTTTATTAAATGAGACTCAACTATTTCGTCAATGTCTGCGTTGTCTACGAAGGTGTACCAAATTCCCTCTGGGTACACAACTAGCACCGGACCGCCCGCGCACCGATCCAAGCACCCGGCTTTATTGATTCGAACGGATCCTGGGCCGTTTAAATTTAGATTTTTAACGGTTTTCTTGCAGTAATCAAAAGCTTCTTGAGCCTTGTGCTGCGCGCAGCATGCCTCATTACCTGGGCGTTCATTCAAACAAAAAAATACGTGATGTTTGTAGTACGTTGAAGTAGTGGTTGTATTAGTCATCTATTTATTTTAAATCTGTTTACGTTTCAAGCCGTGGATGACCTTATAAAATATTAACGACAATACTGCAAAGGGCCACACCCACCCCAGCCACTGAGCCAATCCATTAAAACGTATGAATTTACCTTGCTCCCAGTTTTTAAGGGTCTGCGCCAAATAAACATCCAGCCCGCGTTGATTGATTAAAAACAATTGCACGGTTATGATAATGATTAAAAAAACGTCGTAACTGCTAGTATCAAGCCTCAAACTTACAAGGGACAAAAACACGCCTAAAATTAACCCCGCATACACCAATGGGGTGAGCCAAGACCAGGCGTGAGTAGGTCCAAAGCTTAAAGCGGTGGACAAGCCTGTTAACAAAATTGCAGTTATAAAAACTAACCCCAAGAAAACCAACCTTTGCCAGGCTTTTTGAATCACCGCAGCGCCTAGTAAAAAAGGCGTCAACAGGCCAAGAGCTACACAAACCAATTCCACGCTTGGCGCTAATGGCTGGGTCTGATAATTAAAAGCTGGTAGCCAATCTAAAAAGGGGGTTTTGTCTAAGAGTTCTTTTAACGCAAAATAAACTCTTGCATGAATTTGCCCTAACCCCAGGGGCACCTCACTTGGGAACAAAAGTGAAAAGGGCCAAAGCGCAATTAGCACTAAACTGGCGTTCACTCCTTTAGTGGACGCACTTAGCCAGCGGCTTCTAAACAGACTCCACCTTTCCAAAAACCCAGCGCGCTCTAGAGCGAAAGACAAAGTAGAACCCATCATTGCACCAATACTATTAAACAATAGGTCAGCCAATGAGGGCACACGAGCAGGCAAGTAGCTTTGAATGCTCTCCATAAAAAGTGAAAGCAAAGTGGCAATTCCAACGCCATTTATCCAAGCAACGCTGCGTCTATCTGTTCTTACAAAACCAAGCGTTAAAAAAAATCCTAAGGGCGCGTACCCCAAAATATTAGAAACAACATCAAATCCAGTCCAGTAATGGGGCCAGCCTGCCAAAAAAAAATCCCATGGATTCAAGTCTTGGTTGCGCCAATCTTGGAAGGGGTACAAACTTGCATAAATTATTAATAAAACATAGACGATACTAAGGGACCAAGCCGAAGTGGGCTCGTCAATCTTTCTCAAATGACTGACTCGCTTTATAGTCATGCCGTCACGCTTTTGTCTAAAAGGGTTTAACAACGACTAAGATAACTGTGGCAGTGAGAAAAACCACTGGTATCTCATTGAACCATCTGTACCAAATATGGGAGCGTTCATCAGTTCTTGTCTGAAATTGGCCTAGGTGTCTGGCGCACCAAAAATGATACAACACGGTGCAAAAAACTACAGTTAGTTTGGCATGCAGCCAACCGATATGAACATTTGCGCTTTGAGGCGAAAAGAGATCTTCTTGCCAAACCAAAAGGAAACCTAGACTTAATGCGGGGACCATTAAGATCGTAGTAAATCTATAAAGCTTTCTGGCCATCAACAGCAATCGCTCATGCTCAGCAACTGATTCTTTTGGAACCATGGCTAAATTAACAAAAATCCGCGGCAGATAAAAAAGCCCAGCAAACCAACTAGTAACAAAAATAATGTGTAATGATTTAATCCAAAGGATTTGCATAATGTGATCTTAGTGACAGCTCTTGCCAAACATTGCTCTTGACTAACCATACTCTTGTCAATTTACTTCAACTCTTTAAACCACGAGTTATTTGGTTTAAAGAGGACCACGCAAGGTCTTAAAAAATTTAAGAAAAACTATGTATCAAGAATGCTAACGTTCGCTCCAAAGCTTCATCTGCTGCTTTCGCATTATGTGAACCCCTTTGATCGCAATTAAATCCATGGTCAGCCGCGTAAACGTGAACTTTCACTTCGGGTTGCTTTTTCTCGAAAGCCCTTACCGACTCCATAGAAATGTGTTGATCTTGTTCGCCAAAATGCGCCATGACCGGACATCTAGGCCGGCGAGATGACTCCTCCTCTGAGGTCATGCCTCCGCCGTAATAAGGAATAGCAGCGCTTAACCCCCTCACCAAGTCAGCGCTTCTCCAAGTCAAAAGCCCCCCCCAGCAATAACCCACCATTGCAACCTTACCTTTTGAGTTTAGACCGGCGTAGTCCACAGCAGCCTGTAGGTCTGTAATCACACCAGGGGCGGGGAGTGCCTCTACTCTGGCCTTAAGCTCGATACCCTTTTTCATGTCATCGCCCGTGTATCCAAGCTCGACCCCCTTTTCAACCCTATCAAACGTGGCAGGCGCTATGGCTAAAAAGCCTGCGAGCGCGTAGCTCTCTGCTACGGCTCGGATATGAGAGTTCACCCCAAAAATTTCTTGAACCACTACAACTGCCCCTCGAACCGAAACCTTAGGTAGCGCCAAATAAGCTGAAGACATGAATCCATCAGCAGCTTTTAATTGAATAGACTGTCCCATGATTAAATTGTCCCTTTATCAATTTTGTTTAATATCCCGTCCGCCAAGCTCATATCCAAGAAATCGAGCCTATCTTGACCCCAAAAAATCTCGCCTCTCAACACATAACTAGGAGATCCGAATACACCCAGCTCGATAGCTTCATTGGTATTTTGATCGTACTCCTCTTGAACCCATTCATGACAGGTAAGTTCTTTAATATTATCATGCACTCCTAGCTTTAGCAAAAGGGTCCCAAGTTGTTGGGGATCGGCAATATTTTGTTCCTCCGCCCACACACTAGTGAGTATTGTCTCGAGCAGTTGCATTGCTACATTTGGCCCCTCTTTGGCTTGAATAGCAATAATTAATTTAGCCGCCAGGTCTGCGTCAACGGGAAAAAACTTTGGCTTTATGTTCAACGGTATTTTTAGATGTTGGCTGAACCGTTTCAACTCCAAAAGACGGTAGGCCTGCCTTTGCGCCGATCTTTGTCCAACGGGTAAACCCCCGGTCGCTGGGAAGATTTTTCCACCCAAGTCCACAGGAACCAAGCGAACTTGTGCGCCCCTATCATTTAGAATCCGAGAAAAGCGCCTGTGTCCTAAATAAGTCCAGGGGCTTGCCGGGGCAAGGTAATAGTCGATAGTTACAGACATGTTTTTTTATGTATTCACCAGGTTTTTAAAGTTGCTTTTCAAAAATTAACTTAGTTAAAAAAGTGATTCCACTTAATCTTATATGAATACGGGGCTAAACTCAAATTGAAAGTTAACAACAAATTCTCCCACCCTCCTTTTTTTGACGCCCATCTCATTTAACACCCCTATTGCTCACTGTATAACCTATGAATCCAAAGAAAAACTTTAAAAAAGTCGTATTAATAACAGGTGCAAGCCGTGGAATAGGAGCCGCAACAGCTAAGCTTTGCGCAAAAGCGGGTTGGGATATTGTTGTCAATTACACCCAAAACCAAGAAGCTGCTAACAGTTTATGTGCAGAACTCAAAGATTTGGGAGCCGCGACTCTTTGCGTGCAAGCCGATGTCGGAGATGAGTCCCAAATTCTCAAAATGTTTTCGCAAATCGATTCACACTTTGGAGCATTACACGGCTTGGTTAATAACGCTGGCATCGTTGACATGACCAGCCACGTAGTTGACATGAGTTGGAGTCGCTTAGAGCGAATGATGCGCATTAACATTTTAGGGTCCATTGTTTGCGCAAGGGAGGCCATCAAACGAATGAGCACCGATCACAAAGGCTCGGGGGGGAGTATCGTAAACCTCTCAAGCGTTGCAGCACGAGTCGGCGCACCCAGCCAATACGTTGATTACGCCGCCAGTAAAGGCGCCATTGACTCCTTTACTTTCGGTCTTGCAAAAGAGCTTGCAACTCAAGGTATCAGAGTCAACGCGGTGAGGCCAGGCATTATTGATACAGATATTCATGCAAGCGGTGGACTCCCTAATAGAGCTAAAGACTTGGCTCCAATGGTCCCTATGCAGCGCGCAGGAACAGCCCAGGAAGTCGGTGAGGCCATTTTATGGTTGCTCAGTGATGAGTCCTCTTACACCACCGCTAGTGTGCTTGATGTGACCGGCGGTCGGTGAATCTTTAATAAACTATCTTAAATCTTTAACAATGTCTAACCTTATCTCCCACCATATCAACGCCCTGCCATTTGTTGGCAAAGGCCCTAGAGAACAAGATATTTTTAATCCCGCAACTGGCAAAGTAGCTGCCAAAGTAAAACTAGCAAGCAGGGAAGATGTTGCCGTCGCGGTTGAGGCGGCGCAAGCTGCTTTTCCAAAATGGGCTGATTTGCCGCCACTTAGGCGTGCAAGGATCATGTTTAAGTTTTTAGAGCTTTTGAATAGTCGTCGTGATGAATTAGCTCACTTAATTACGGCCGAACACGGCAAAGTTTTTACGGACGCGCAAGGGGAAGTAACAAGGGGCATTGAGATTGTGGAGTTTGCCTGCGGCATACCGCAGCTTTTAAAAACAGACTTTACCGATCAAGTTTCAACTGGCATAGACAACTGGGTTCTTCGCCAACCACTCGGTGTAGTTGCCGGCATCACGCCCTTTAACTTTCCTGTCATGGTGCCAATGTGGATGTTTCCCGTTGCCCTTGCATGTGGTAACACGTTCATCTTAAAGCCGAGTCCAACCGATCCGTCCCCCTCTATTTTCATGGCTGAGTTGCTTTATCAAGCCGGCTTACCTAAGGGGGTTTTCAACGTCCTCCAAGGTGACAAAGAGTGCGTGGATGCTTTAATTGATCATCCAGACGTCAAGGCGGTTAGTTTTGTGGGCTCTACTCCGATTGCCAATTATATTTACGAGTCAGGGGCCAGAAATGGCAAACGGGTGCAGGCCCTAGGAGGCGCCAAAAATCATATGGTCATCATGCCTGATGCTGACTTAGAGCAAGCTGTTGATGCGTTAATAGGCGCAGCCTACGGCTCAGCAGGCGAGCGTTGCATGGCCATTAGTGTGGCTGTCTTGGTGGGTGATGTAGCCGAGAAAATTATGCCCAAACTAGTTGAACGCGCAAAAACGCTAAAGATAGTTAACGGTATTAATTTAGAAGCAGAAATGGGTCCAATTGTGACCCGAACCGCTAAGGAAAAAATTGTAGGCTACATCAACAAAGGTGTATCCGAAGGAGCTCAGCTCTTGGTTGACGGTAGAAACTTTAATGCCGCCTCAACTGGTCAGGGGTGTGAGAACGGGTTTTGGTTAGGCGGCACTTTGTTTGACCACGTTACCCCGAGTATGACAATTTACAAGGAAGAGATATTTGGTCCCGTGTTGTCTTGCGTTCGGGTTAATGATTTCGCCGCCGCTGTAGATCTCATCAATGCGCACGAATTTGGTAACGGCGTTTCGTGCTTCACTAGAGACGGACACGTTGCTCGAGAATTTGGAAGACGCATCCAAGTCGGAATGGTGGGCATCAATGTGCCAATTCCAGTACCCATGGCCTGGCATGGATTTGGAGGTTGGAAGCGCAGTCTTTTCGGAGACATGCACGCCTACGGCGAGGAAGGTGTGCGGTTTTATACAAAACAAAAAAGCATCATGCAACGTTGGCCCGAAAGCACGCCAAAGGGTGCTGAGTTTGCAATGCCAACAAGCAAATGAAGGGGGATCGATTCCCTTTAAATATTTGTAAATATTTAGAATCTTTATTATTTTGAACTCTCCTGTATTCGATTTCATCATCGTTGGGGCTGGTACTGCTGGGTGCTTGCTTGCCAACAGGTTAAGCGCTGACCCAAGTGTTAGCGTGTTGTTGCTGGAAGCAGGCCCTAAAGATAACTACCACTGGATTCACATTCCTGTGGGCTATCTATACTGCATCGGAAACCCTAGGACAGATTGGATGTACTCCACTCAGCCCTGCGCCGGACTTAACGACCGAACGCTTAAGTACCCCAGGGGCAGAGTCATGGGGGGTTGCTCAAGTATCAATGGCATGATTTACATGCGTGGACAGTCTAGGGACTATGACCAATGGGCTAGGCAAGTAAATGATGAGGGTTGGAACTGGAACAATAGCGTTCCCTTCTTTAAATTTCACGAACAACACCACCTCAACAGCACACCCCTACACTCCGGCGTTGATCAACAATTAAGTAAAAGAATTGACCCCTTAAATGCATCATCTTTTTACAAGCAAAGGCTAATGGATACTCACGCTGGAGGCGAGTGGCACGTACAGCAGCAGCGCTTGAGGTGGGATATCCTAGACGCATTTGCACTGGCAGCCCAGCAAACAAATATACCTCACTCGGAAGACTTTAATAAAGGCAACAATGAAGGTGTCGGCTACTTTGAGGTAAACCAAAATAAGGGCTGGCGCTTAAATACCTCAAAAGCCTTTTTATCTCCCGAAGTTTTAAAAAGACCAAACCTAACAATTTGGACTAACGCGCAGGTCTCTCGCGTCTTGCTGAGCGAACAATCTACTACTTTTGGGCACCAATCATCGGGGGTAGAGGCAATCATTAAAGGAGAAAAAATTCAACTCACAGCCACCAAAGAAACAGTCCTTTGCTGCGGTAGTGTTGGAACTCCTCAAATTTTAGAGTTATCCGGTATTGGCAATCCAGCCCACCTGAAAAATGCTGGGATCCAGCCTATAGTCCATTTGAAAGGGGTTGGTGAGAATTTACAAGACCATTTACAAATCAGAGCTATTTTCAAAGTAGAAAATGCAAAAACTCTCAACACACTTGCCAATAGTTGGTGGGGAAAGATAAAGATAGGTGTTGAATACGCTTTGACCCGAAGCGGCCCTATGAGCATGGCCCCTTCTCAACTAGGGGTATTTGCTAAAAGTAACCCTGGGCTAGAGTGGCCCAATTTGCAATACCATGTGCAGCCATTAAGCCTTGATGCATTTGGCGAGCCGCTGCACGATTTCCCAGCTATTACTGCAAGTGTTTGCAATTTAAATCCGACAAGTCGTGGCTCAATACACATACAAAGTCCGGACTTCTCAGTCTCACCCAACATTCAACCTAATTATTTAAGCACCAAAGAAGATTTGGAGATCGCAGCTGATTCGCTAAGGTTAACTCGTCAGATTGTTTCACAGCCCGCAATGGCTGGTTATAAACCAAGCGAATACAAGCCTGGCAGTCAATTCCAATCTGATTCGGATCTTGCTCGTTTGGCTGGTGATATAGGGACCACTATTTTTCATCCTGTTGGCACTACAAAAATGGGGCTTACAAACGATCCCATGGCTGTGGTCGATTCAAGACACCGTGTGCTTGACTCACGCGGCTCTTTTATTAATAAGTTGCGAATAGTTGATGCAGGTGTGATGCCGACCATCACAAGCGGCAACACCAACAGTCCCACGCTTATGATTGCTGAGCGTGCGGCGTATTGGATCGCACAAGATCATAACGGGTAAGCACCTACACCTTTTATATCTACTGCCCTTTAAAGTCCTTAGATGCGCGGTCTTTATGAAGACTCACTTTTTTGTAAGCGCTTCTCGTTTTTCGGGGGAGGAGACAAATAAAAAAATAACCCAGAAAATACAGTTGATTACAATACAGCCACGACACCACCTAAACTTTATATGGTTTGGGTGGTGTTTTTTATGATGTATTTATTTTTACAGCTTTTCCCTCTTGGACTTTGCTAACTTTATTTTAATTGCCATTGCCGCAGGCCTCGCAGGTTTTGTGGACGCCGTTGTTGGCGGAGGGGGACTTATCTTGGTTCCAAGTTTTTTTGCAATCTACCCAGACTCTGCGCCTGCGAGTTTGCTTGGAAACAATAAGGCGACATCTGTGTGGGGAACTGCTTTTGCATCTTGGGCGTACTCAAAAAAAATTCGACTGCCCATTAAAAGCCTAATCGCTGGGGCCACATTTGCCTTAGCGGGTTCTTTTACTGGAGCATGGTGTGTCACGAGAATTCCAGCTTCCATTTTTAAAGCCGCGTTACCTATCGTATTAGTGGCACTTTTAATTTACACACTTGTTAAAAAAGACTTTGGACAAGTGCACGCTCCTAAATTTGAAGCACGCGAGGAACTCTTTAGGATGGCCTTAATTGGTGGCTTTGTTGGGTTCTATGACGGTTTTTTCGGTCCCGGAGCCGGCAGCTTCTTTGTCTTTATTCTTGTCCGTTGGTTGGGTTTTGATTTTCTTCATGCCTCAGCGGGAGCTAAGATTTTAAATACAGCTAGCAATTCCGCTGCACTTTTATTATTCTCTATGGACGGCTACATTTGGTGGCATATCGCCATTCCTTTGGCCATTGCTAATGTAGCAGGGAGTTTCTTAGGTACTAGACTGGCACTAAAAAAGGGTGCAGGATTCATTCGCTATTTCTTCATACTCGTCGTTTTCGTTTTAATTATAAAAACAAGCTACGAATTTATCTGGGGGCCTGCATTAGCTTTAATCAAGTAAATCTTATTTGCCTTGGTGTCGGCTTTTTTAAATTACCTAATTTAAATCCTTTAAAGTCATCGTCTTAAATTATTGCTGAGCTGTCGTATCTTGTGAAACATCTGACTTATGGTCTTCTTTGGGGGGCCAAGCTATTTTAGAGAGATCCCTTGCCTTTCCTATCGGCCTTGTCGCTTGTCCCTTTTGCACAGCTTCTATGTCCTCTGAGGAGGGGTATTGGCCTAGCAGTACATAATCAAAGATTCGCCTTGCGATAGGGGCCGCATTTTGCGCCCCAAATCCAGAGTTTTCAACAACCAAAGCAATCGTCACTTTTGGATCTTCGGCAGGTGCATAGGCCATAAAAAGGGCATGATCGCGCATCCTCTCGTCTATCTTGTTGCTGTTGTATTTTTCATTTTCTCTGACCGAATATACCTGTGCCGTGCCTGTCTTACCCGCACTCGTGTAGGCCGCTCCAATAAAGCTAGTTGCAGAAGTACCCTCTAAATTTACGCCGACCAATGCTCTTTTAATGGTATCAATATTTTCTTGTACCAAGGGCACTCGATCAATAGGTTGTTGCGCAACTGCGGTTCGCGCCTTTGTTTCAACATCTACCACTTCCCTTACTAAATGGGGGCGCATTTTCACGCCGTCATTTGCAACGATAGACAAAGCTTGGACGATCTGCAGTATCGTAAAGTTGTTGTAACCCTGCCCTATGCCTAAGGAGATCGTCTCGCCTGAGTACCATCTTTGTTGTTCAGGTTTGCGGTATGTCGCTTTCTTCCACTCCGTTGACGGAAGCACCCCCCTTGCTTCCCCCAAGATATCAATCCCAGTCAGCTGTCCAAAACCAAGGGGCTGCATTTGATCATGAATTACATTCACACCCAAATCTCTTGCCAGTGTAAAGTAATAAGTGTCACATGATTCAACAATGGATTTATACATATCCACTGTACCGTGTCCACCCTCTTTATCATCATGAAACCGGTGATTTCCAAACATAAAAAATCCAGGATCAAATATTTGCTGAGAAGGAGTTCTCTTTCCCGTTTGGAGTGCGGCTAAAGCCATAAACGGTTTATAAGTTGACCCAGGCGGATAGGTACCCCTTAACGCCCGATTAAGCAAAGGCTTGTCTAATGACTCATTTAATGCCTGCCAATTCTCAACATCGATACCCTCGACAAACAAATTAGGATCAAACGTAGGTTTACTCACAAAGGCTAATATCTCTCCCGTTTTAGGGTCCATTGCAACCAATGCTCCACGTCGAGTCCCAAATAAATCCTCAACTAGTTTTTGCAGCTTAATATCAATAGACAACACGACCGTATTTCCAGGGGTTGCTGGGCTGCTTCTAAGCCTTCTAACGGCTCGTCCACCTGCTGAGGTTTCCATCTCATGGACGCCAGTAACCCCGTGCAACTGGGCCTCATAACTTTGTTCAACGCCTAGTTTGCCTATGTAATCCGTGCCCCTGTAATTGGCTTCATCCGAGTCATCTAACTTATCTTTTTCAGCTTGGTTGATGCGCCCAATATAGCCAATCACATGACTTGCAAGACTATTGAATGGGTAGGAGCGAAATAGTCTTGCTCGAATCTCTACGCCGCGGAATCGAAAACGTTGAGCTGCAAACCTTGCAACCTCTTGCTCTGATAATCGGGTGCGAATGGGTACAGAGTCAAAACTTTTGGACTCCTCCCTCATCTTTTTAAACCGCCTTCTGTCCCTGCCCTGTATATCAACAACTTCTGATAACCGGTCTATCAATTCGTCCATTGGGACTTTGACTTTTGAGGGTGTAATCTCAAGTGTGTACGCGGAATAATTGGTGGCTAACACAATCCCGTTGCGATCCATTATGACGCCTCGGTTGGGCACAATCGGTACGATGGCGGTCCTGTTGCTTTCGGCCTGTTCGTTTAAATCTTCATACCGCCAAAGTTGAAGATAAACAAGCCTTAGCGTCAAAAATAGAAAAGCGCCCAAAACAATAAAACTAACAATATAAATGCGCTCTGTAAAGCGACGCACGTCCATCTCTACATTACGAATCAAACTCATAATGGTCTGGTATTGTCTGGATTAGGGGATCGTTTTTGCGGCGCCAAAAGCAGCTCAGATACAACGGGCCACAAAATGGCCTGAATCACTGGTGACAAAAGTAACCCCCAGCCAGGGAATGGGCTGCCTGAGATCATCCGAATAACCAACTCGATCATGTGCCCAACCAAGAAAATAGGAAACACTTGCAAAGACTGAGAGGACAATTTAAACCACAGAATACGGCGATGTATTAACAAGGCCAAAAATCCTTGCGCCGTAAAAGAAAGCGCATGCTGACCTAGCATAGAAGACTGGTGTACATCGGTTAACAAGCCTAGAATAAATGCTGTCCCAATACTGACTCTTAAGGGTTGATGAATTCCCCAAAATAAAAGCACCAAAGCAATTAACTCTGGCGCCCAATTTGCGTTTCCAAATAGAGCAATGTTTTGCACCATATCTAGCAAAAGTGCTAAAAACAAAGTGGTGTAAATAAACAAAGGATTGGCAGGCAACAATAATTGTTGCCCTCTTGGCATAATCATCTTTTGCCTGCCATCGAGTTAGAAGCGGGCGTCTTTTCAGGGGCAGGTTTTGCTGGTAATTGATTTAGTAGCGGATCTAAAATCATCACCATTCGAGCTCCTTGGACTTTGCCTTGGGGCGCGCATAGGATTCTTGCAAACACAGATTGCGCCTTACGCTCAACTTGCGTAACTTTTGCCACAGGGATGCCTGGTGGGTAAACTCCGTCTATTCCGCTCGTAGTTAAATCATCTCCAACTTCAATATCCGCATTTGTTGCCATGTATCTAAGCTCCAACAAAGGGGCCCCTCCTGCCTCTCCAAATGCGACACCTCTTGCGCCAGTGCGAGTATTTAAAACGGGTATAGAGTTCTCCGCATCGATTACCAGTGTAACTTCACTTACCAAAGGGTGAACAGCTGTGATTTGACCCAATATCCCAAATTCGTCCATAACAGGAGAGCTTAAACTAACGCCTTGAAGCGCTCCTTTATCTACAATCAACTTGCGCGTGTAGGGGTCAGCCGCATCGTACAAAACCTCGGCTGCTGTGCCGTGAGTTTGTAGCCGCTCCCGTAAGCCTAAAATATTTCTTAACTGCAGATTCTCCAAAGCAAGCTGATCAACTTGTAAAGCGCGAAGAGATTGTTTTAATAATTTTTGATGTGTTTCAATCTCCTTATTCTGCGCTTCCTGTCTATCCTGGGTCATCTGTAAAAACTCACTCGACCACACAGTCGGGCGCATTGCTATCCACTGGATGGGATAAATAATAAACGAGAGCCCGGTGCGCAGAGGATATGACAAATTGAACCGGGAGTCTCCCATCATTAAGAATAATGACAACGCACTATAAAAGACGAGCTTTGTGATAGCCGAATAGCCTTGCTTAAAAAACGGCTGTGGGGATGAATCTAGCGTACCAAAGGACACAGTAGAAGCTCGCTTTAAATGCTGCTTAACGCATTAAGTAATGGATAGCAAAATGATCTTAATCACTCGCTTGTAAAAATAGAGCCCAACCGGTCCATACGCTCAAGAGCCAGGCCGCATCCCCTCACCACGCAGGTTAAGGGGTCTTCTGCGACTAAAACAGGTAATCCCGTCTCCTCGGCCATTAGACGGTCAAGGTCTCTTAACAGTGCGCCTCCACCAGTCAACATCATTCCTCTTTCAGCAATATCGGCGCCAAGCTCAGGAGGCGTTTGCTCTAAGGCGTTTTTGACGGCAGAAACGATGTTATTTAGCGGATCAGTTAGGGCCTCCAAGATCTCGTTAGAGGAGATCGTAAATGATCGAGGAACTCCCTCGCTCAGATTGCGCCCTTTGACCTCCATCTCCTTCACCTCACTACCGGGAAAGGCGGAGCCAATTTGTTTTTTGATGGTCTCAGCCGTAGGCTCTCCGATTAACATGCCGTAGTTGCGCCTAATGTAATTGATGATCGCTTCATCAAACTTGTCGCCCCCTACTCTTACGCTGCCTTTGTATACCATGCCACCTAAAGAGATCACTCCCACCTCTGTAGTACCCCCCCCAATGTCCACAACCATGGACCCACTTGCATCACTTACCGGCAGTCCAGCTCCAATCGCAGCGGCCATTGGCTCTTCGATTAAATAAACCTCAGAAGCCCCAGCTCCCAGTGCTGACTCGCGTATGGCACGACGCTCCACCTGAGTAGAGCCACAGGGTACACAAATAATGATTCTTGGACTTGGCTTTAGGAGGGACCTGGGATGGACCATTTTGATGAACTGTTTGAGCATTTGCTCTGTCACAGTAAAGTCAGCAATTACGCCGTCTTTCATAGGCCTGATGGCCTCAATGTTGCCTGGCACTTTACCAAGCATCATCTTCGCTTCATGACCAACAGCTTGAATAGTTTTCTTGCCCTGGGGTCCGCCTTCATGGCGAATGGAGACCACAGACGGCTCATCTAAAACGATACCCCGATCGCGAACATAAATCAGCGTATTGGCCGTGCCCAAATCAATTGCTAGGTCGGTTGAAAAATACCGACGAAATGCACCAAACATTAAATACCCCTCAAATATTTGAGTTAAAGCTAAAAAATAACCAAAATCGGATTAGTTTCGGGACAAAATAGCCAGAATTGGTTAACTTGATATGGATTTTTAGCTATCCAACTCAATGAAACCTTAAAGGCGAGATAATACCCGATGCACGCAGTTAAATGTAAATCTTTTACATTTTCCCTCCAAGATTATCCCCCTTTATACAGCCTTTAAACAAAATTATGGCATTGAAACCTGAAGACATAACAAGAATTGAGCGTTTGGCCAGAATTGAACTTACCCCCCAAGAAGGGGAGAGAATGTTGACGCAGATCAACTCTTTTTTCGAGCTTGTTGAGCAAATCAACGCTGTAGATACAAATGACGTAGAGCCCTTGGCTCACCCGGTTGAGCTTTTGACCCACATTCAGCTGCGACTAAGACAGGATGTGGTCTCAGAAATCGATGCCCGTACAGCAAATCAACAAAGCGCTCCCGCCGTGGAAAAAGGCTTATTTTTAGTCCCAAGGGTAGTCGAATGAGTTCAATTCACGATCTTAGTGTTTTCGAGTTGACGAAGGCCTTAAAAACCAAAACCCTCGGCGCTGTAGAAGTGGCTGAACATTTTTTAGAGCGCATAGAACAGGAAAAACTTGGCTCCTTTTTAAGCCACAACAGAGAAACAACGATTAAATCTGCAAACGCGAGTCAGCTCAAGCTAAATTCCAACAACGCTGGGCTTTTAGAAGGCGTCCCTGTTGGGCATAAAGATGTATTTGTGACGAAGGACTTTCCAAGCACCGCAGGATCAAAAATGCTGGAGGGTTACATGTCCTCATTTGACGCCACCGTTGTGGCAAGACTAACAAACGCTGGATGCGTAACAGTTGGCAAATTAAACTGCGATGAGTTTGCAATGGGCTCCTCTAACGAAAACTCTGCCTACGGGCCGGTTTTGAACCCCTGGGACCACACGAAAGTACCTGGAGGGTCCTCTGGGGGTAGCGCAGCCGCTGTCAGCGCTCGCCTCGTTCCTGCTGCTACAGGCACCGACACAGGTGGGTCAATCAGGCAACCGGCAAGTTTTTGTGGAATTACTGGTATAAAACCAACTTATGGTCGAATTTCTAGGTACGGGATGATCGCCTATGCCTCTAGCCTGGACCAAGCGGGGCCAATGACAAAAGACGCACAAGACTGCGCTTTGCTACTAAGCGCTATGTGCTCTGGGGACGCGGACAGAGACTCAACCTCCCTAGACTTACCCCCAAAAGACTATACAACCAACCTAAATGACTCCCTAAAAGGAGTCAAAATTGGCTTACCGGTTGAGTTTTTTGGAGAAGGTTTGGACCTAGGTGTACGCAAAGCCATTGAATTAGCGATAGAGGTATTTAAAGATTTGGGAGCTCAATTCGTATCTGTCTCGCTTCCAAAAACCCAGCTCTCAATCCCGGTTTACTACATCATTGCGCCAGCCGAGGCTAGCTCCAATTTAAGTCGCTTTGACGGCGTGCGCTACGGCTACAGGGCTAAAGAATACACAGATTTAATCGATATGTACAGGAAGTCAAGATCCCAGGGGTTGGGCGAAGAGGTTAAAAAACGCATCATGACTGGAGCCTACGTCTTATCCCACGGTTACTATGATGCTTATTACTTAAAGGCACAAAAAATTAGACGCTTGATCGCAGAAGACTTTAGTGCCGCTTTCAAGCAGTGCGACTTAATCTTGGGACCCGTGGCTCCTTCTGTGGCCTGGGGATTAAATGAAAAAATAGCCGACCCGATCAGTAGTTACTTAGCCGACATCTTTACGCTTCCCGCCTCCTTGGCTGGATTGCCTGCCATGAGCGTTCCTTGTGGAATGAGTGAGGAGGTTAAACCCTTGCCAATTGGCTTGCAATTGATTGGCAACTACTTACAAGAGTCAAAGCTTTTAAATATTGCCCATATGTTTCAAACTCTTACACATTGGCACACCTTAAGCCCAGTCCAAGCTAAAACTAGTTCCTAGTTATGAACAACAGCAAATCCAAAGAACATAAAACAACCTGCGAAGTTACTTCACTTATACAAGGATACGAGGTCGTAATCGGCTTTGAAACCCATGCACAACTTTTAACTAAAAGTAAAATTTTCTCCAGAGCCTCGACTCAGTTCGGAGCAGCACCTAACACCCAAGCCTGTGCGGTGGATTTGGCTCTTCCTGGAGCGCTGCCCGTAATGAACATCAAAGCCGTCGAGTGCGCCATTCGCCTAGGCCTGGCCTTGGGTTCTTACATCTCTGCAAAAAGCATATTTGCAAGAAAGAATTATTTTTATCCCGATTTACCAAAGGGTTACCAAATCAGTCAATTCGAAATACCCGTGGTGCAAGGTGGTGAGGTGCAGTTCTTCTTGGGAGAGCAGCCCAAAAAAGTTCGCTTAGTTCGCGCTCATTTAGAGGAAGACGCTGGAAAGTCTTTGCATGAAGATTTTGTTGGACTAAGCGGCATTGATTTAAACCGCGCTGGAACGCCACTTTTGGAAATAGTAACCGAGCCTGATATGAGGTCAAGTCAAGAGGCGGTTGCTTACGCAAAGGAGCTGCACAAAATAGTGACCTGGATTCAGGTCTGCGACGGAAAC
Organism: uncultured Burkholderiales bacterium; assembly: GCA_903871545.1. Taxonomy (GTDB): domain Bacteria; phylum Pseudomonadota; class Gammaproteobacteria; order Burkholderiales; family Burkholderiaceae_C; genus Limnohabitans. Next base: position 31,410 of record CAIQHG010000034.1, read on the forward strand.
ATGCAAGAGGGCTCATTTCGGTGTGACGCAAATGTCTCCGTTAGAAAGCCTGGGCAGCCTTTAGGTACTCGGCGTGAAATAAAAAACCTCAACAGTTTTAAATTCATGCAACAAGCCATTGACTACGAGGTTCTTTGGCAAATTGAGCAACTTGAGGACAATAAAGAAATTCAGCAAGCAACTGTTTTGTTTGACCCTGAAACCGGCGAAACAAGAAGCATGCGAACCAAAGAAGACGCAGCCGATTACCGCTACTTCCCCGACCCCGATCTCCCCCCCCTTGAGATATCAGCAGACTGGATCGAACAGATTCGGGCCTCCATGCCCGAACTTCCCCGCTCCATGGCCGAGCGTTTCATCAAAGAATACGCCTTACCCATTTACGACGCTTCAACACTAACGCAAAGCCCTCAAATGGCAGCTTTTTTTGAGGAGACCGTCCGCCACTGTGGCCAACCCAAACTTACAAGTAATTGGGTTATGGGGGAGCTTTCGAGGAAGTTAAACGAGGAGAGCGTTCAGATAGAAGCCTGCCCAGTAAGCGCTTTGCAGCTAGGCGCTCTTATTTCTAGGGTTGCTAATGCAGATATCTCCAACAGCTCTGCCAAGACCCTCTTGGATGCCCTTTGGTCTGACCCCAGTGCGGATATAGATGCTTTAATCCAGTCTAAAGGACTTAAACAGGTTAACGATATAGGCGCGCTTGAAAAACTCATCGACTCTATCATCGCCGCAAACCCTGATAACGTCACTCAGTTCAAGGCAGGAAAAGAAAAAGCCTTCAATTCTCTTATCGGACAAGCGATGAAGGCCAGTAAAGGACAAGCCAATCCACAGCAACTAACTGAGCTTTTAAAAAAGAAGCTTCAGTAAAGATCCCTACGACCTTGGACCGTACTGATCACGGTAGATCTGAACATTTTTCAAATGCTGCGATAGTTTAGGATCTTTGCTGGTTCTTAAAAAGGCCAAAAGGTCCTCGAGCAACGAAATTGTTGATACTTTAAGCCCTAGCTCTAAGCGAACATAATCTACCGCGCTGTGCGCGGAATCCACTACTTTTCCCTCTTCAACAAAAGTGGCTCGCTCTTGGCGGTCAAGCGCGATCGCGATTGCGTAGGGCTGGGCACCTGCAGCGTTAATTAAATTGATTGACTCCCTAACCGCTGTACCTGCGCTTATGACGTCGTCTATGATAAGAACGCGACCCTCTAACTCCGCGCCCACAATTTGACCTCCTTCACCGTGGTCTTTTATTTCTTTGCGATTGTATGCAAAGGGGACAATTTTTCCTAACCGGGCAAGCTCTACGCTAACTGCAGCTCCAAGGGGAATTCCTTTATAAGCAGGACCAAAAATCATATCAAACTCTAGTCCGCTTGTTAGAATACGCTCAGCGTAAAACTGCGCTAGTTTGCCAAGTTTTTGCCCGTCATTGAATAGGCCTGCATTGAAGAAATACGGGGATATACGGCCTGCCTTAGTTTTAAATTCACCAAACTTTAAAACACCACAATCTAGCGAGAACTGAACAAAATTCTGGGCTAAATCATCCCCTTGCGAATTTATACTTTTCATTAAAGGAACCTTTTTTGTACAAACTTATTTCACTAAACCTCAACGGAATTCGCTCTGCCTACAAAAAGGGGGTCGAAAACTGGTTGAATCAAATAAAAGCCGATTGTATTTGCGTTCAAGAGCTCAAAGCTCAAAATGATGATGTACAAGATTCTCTCCTGCACTTAGCAGGCCTAAAGGGATACTTTCACTTTGCTCAAAAAAAGGGCTATTCCGGTGTTGGCATTTATTCCCGCCATGAACCCTCTGACGTTAAGATTGGTTTTGGATCTAATGAGTTTGATGCTGAAGGTCGCTACTTAGAGCTTTGCTTTGACACCCCCTCCCGCAAACTCTCCATCATAAGCGGCTACTTTCCAAGTGGCTCATCGGGGGAGGAACGGCAAGAGGCGAAATACCGTTTTTTAGACCAAATGGAGCCTCATATTAAAGGGCTTAAAGGCTCGCGTGAGTTTATTTTATGCGGCGATGTAAATATAGCGCATCAAGAAAAAGATCTAAAAAACTGGAAAAGCAATCAAAAAAATAGCGGCTTTTTACCTCGCGAAAGACTGTGGATGACAAAACTCATTAACGAAATTGGGGTTAAAGATGTGTACCGACTCCTACACCCGGACACTACAGATGAGTGCTACACCTGGTGGAGCAATAGGGGACAGGCGTGGGCCAATAATGTGGGTTGGCGTTTAGATTATCAACTAGCGACGGAGAAAATTGGGGCTCTTGCAAAGACATGTCAAATACACAAGGCAGAGCGTTTTTCCGATCACGAGCCACTTATTATTGATTACGATTTTTCTCTTTGAAATTGGCAATCAAGTCCAAAATTTAACTATTTCATTTTTCTTTGAAAGGGCACAATTTCTTTTCGTTTTACCAGTGAATGCCACATAGGCACTTTTTAGGCGCCAGCACTCTCTGTAGGAAATAAAGTTTTTCAATCAAACTACAAGTAAAATGCAATTAATAAAATCTAATGGATTGTTTTTTCAACTCTTTCAGCCAAGATGCTCGCACAATTAGATCCTAGCTTTGAGCCAAGCAAGCCGTTATTTTTAACGGCAGCTTTTTATAAGTTTGTTTCCCTGCCAGATTACGAACACAAAAGAGATTCAATTTTGTCTTTTTGTGAATCTCAACAGATTAAAGGGATCATATTATTGGCGAAAGAGGGAATTAACAGCACCATTTGCGGGGAAGAGAAAAATGTACGCGCCGTTTTAGATTTCTTAAAGTCTGATCCCCCATTTTCTGATTTACAGCACAAAGAGTCCTGGACGCAGATTAAACCTTTTCGCAGAATGAAGGTGCGGTTAAAAAAAGAAATCGTTACTTTTGGCGTGCCTGGAATTGATCCTAACGTCACAACGGGTACCTATATTAAGCCTGAGGATTGGAACGCCCTTATCAATGACCCTGAGGTCGTTGTGATTGATACTCGCAACGACTACGAGGTTGAATTGGGCACGTTTGCAGGGGCTATCAATCCCAACATTAAAAAGTTTACCGATCTCGCCGATTGGGTAAAAAATTCTTCAGCGCTTCAACAAAATAACTCCAAAAAAACCAAAGTTGCGATGTTTTGTACTGGCGGCATTAGGTGCGAGAAATCTACCGCTTACTTAAAAAATCTGGGATACGACGAAGTTTTCCATTTGCAAGGAGGAATTCTCAAATACTTAGAAACTATTCCCAAAAAAGAAAGTCTTTGGCAAGGGGAGTGCTTTGTTTTTGACGAGAGGGTGAGTGTAGATCACAGCCTGAGACCTGGGCAATATTATTTATGCCGTGTTTGCAGACAACCCATCACAAAAGAAGATGAAAAATCTGCCAAATTTGAACTTGGAGTCAGTTGTGATAACTGCTTTGATCAAACAAATGCAGAACAAAAAATAAAAGCCCGGGAGCGTCAAAAACAGTGCCTTTTAGCCCACCTTAAGAATACCTCTCACATTGGCGATCAACCTGGATAGGGATTATTTTTTTTCGCCTGAATGTAAAACGGCATCTCTTTCGTTAAGTTACGCTCCAATTCTTGGATCCTTGTGTGTGCTGCTGGGTGGGTGCTCAACCACTGAGGGGGGCTATTTGCACTCATCTGAGACATCTTTTGCCATAAACTTATTGCTGCTCTTGGGTCATATCCAGCGCGAGCAGCGATGTCCATTCCAATTAAATCTGCCTCAGTTTCATTTTGTCGGCTGAATTTCAAAAGAAGTAGCTCCGAGCCTTCGCGTGCAATCAGATCGGTTAATCTTGGATCTATACCGAACACCCCAGCAGCAACCAATCCCCCAACCCTTGCCGCCCCTTGGGTGACCGTGCCCTTACCTATTTGCTCCCTAGAATGCTCCCTTATTGCATGGGTCATTTCATGGCCCAAGACCATGGCAACTTCGTCATCGCTCAACTTAAGTTGTTGAATTAAGCCAGAATAAACAGCGATTTTCCCACCGGGCATGCAAAAAGCATTGATCGTGTTGGAGCCGATGATATTGACTTCCCACGTCCAGTTTTGTGCCCTAGGGTTCCAAGTTTTTGCGAAGGGAATTAATCGTTGACTAATATTATTCACCCGTACAGACAAAGGATGTGACGCAGTGGCAAGTGCTCGGTGGGCTTTTGCATCGTTGAGCAACTGGTAATATTGCTGTTTTGCCATTTGCTCAACATGCTCAGCAGAAACAAGACGCGTGAACGCTGACTCTGGAGGCCTACTGCTTCCAATGCCTGTATTTGCTGCATTTGCTGCATTTGATGAGTTAGCAGAACTGCCTGAGTTCGCCGCAAACATCGCCCACAATAATAGAAAATAAACGATATTCTTTTTAATAAAATTTAGCCTTCCAAAGGCTCCTCTTGTTATTGACGAATAACCTGCATTTCAAACTAATTTTCTAATTAAACTACTTATTAAACCAAGATCCTAGACAATTACACAATGAAAAAAATATTTAATCAATGGGTTAGTCAATGGATACCACCTTTGGTGCTTGTTTACCTAACTCCTTCAAGCCTTCGGATGTTAACGTTGGGCTTTGCTGCAGGTCTTCCTCTGCTCCTCGTATTGGGCACCCTAAGTTTTCGACTCCGTGAAGCCGGAGTAGATCTGTCCACGATAGGGTTTCTTAGTTGGATTGGCTTGACTTACGGGGTCAAATGGCTATGGGCTCCCTTGGTGGACCAACTAGATCTTCCTTTGCTCACCCGTTTTTTGGGCCGCAGAAGGGCTTGGCTGCTGTTGGCGCAGGGGATCGTCATTTGCGGTTTAGTTGGTATGGGAATGGTTGACCCACAGGCCCAGCTGAGCTTGTTGATTGGATACGCCGTGATGGTCGCATTTGGGTCAGCAACTCAGGATATTGCATTGGACGCCTTTAGGATAGAGTCCGCTCATTATGAGCTCCAAGGAGCTTTGGCTGCCTGTTATCAGACAGGCTACCGTCTTGCCATGATATGGGCAGGGGCTGGCTCTTTGTGGCTGGCCTCTTTAGCGACACAAGACTCTGTAGGCCTTGAGCCCTACAACCAAGCAGGCTGGCAAACAGCTTATTTTTGGATGGCCGCCTCGATGCTTGTAGGATCTGTGACCATTATGTTTTCAAAAGAGCCAAGCTATACCCCAAAGCCTCGCTCACCTGATTTAAAAACATGGCTTTTTACAACCCTAGTTGCGCCCTTTAAAGACTTTTATGTGCGCTTCCAATGGCGTGCAATCACCATTCTCGCTTTAATTGCCACTTACAGAATCAGTGACATCGTGATGGGCATAATGGCCAATCCCTTTTATGTAGACATGGGCTACTCAAAAACAGAAATTGCAACTGTTAGTAAGGTCTATGGTGTTGTTATGACTTTACTTGGCGCTTTTATTGGCGGATCCTTGACGATTAGATACGGCATCGTTCGCATTCTCCTGTGGGGAGCGATTCTCAGCGCTTTTAGCAATTTACTATTTTCGTGGCTCAGCTTTCAAGGCCACGATGTAAGCTCATTAATTGGTGTAATCTCCACAGATAATTTAAGCGCGGGAATAGCATCAGCAGCTTTTATTGCTTATCTTTCCTCGCTAGTTAACGTGCAGTACTCGGCCACACAATATGCGGTTCTAAGCTCTGTGATGCTCTTACTACCCAAGTTCTTAGCTGGATTCTCAGGTGTGTTCGTTCAACATTTTGGTTATCATTATTTTTTCATAGCAACAGCACTTATGGGTTTGCCAGTCATTTTATTGATTTTGGTCTTAGACAAGCAAAAATCAGTTGCCCCTTTTGCGAACGCCAAATAAACGAATTTTTAAAGGATCAAGCATTTATGACCTCGTAAAAGCTTTCCTCAACCTGTGCAACACTAATATTTTTTAAACAATTCAGATGCCCCAAAGGACAGGTTCTCTTAAAGCAAGGAGAGCAAGGCAAAGACAGCCAAAGCACTTTAGCTAATTCATTAAGAGGTGGTGTGTGTAGTGGACTTGATGAGCCAAAAATTGCCACCTGCGGCCTCTTCAAACCCGCAGCAATGTGCATTAATCCCGAGTCGTTTGAGATAACCCCTCTCGCCTGTGCAACCAACGCAATCGCTTGGGCTAAATCAGTTTTGCCGGCAAGGTTTAATACATTTAAGCCTTTAGCCTCGCACGCCTGTTCAATTTGATCAGCAGTGCCTTTGTCTGCGAGTGAGCCCAACACAACAACTTGTAATTGCGCTAGGCACAGATCGATTGCGGTCTGTACAAAATACTCTGTTGGCCATCTTTTCGCTGGCCCGTACTCAGCACCCGGGGCAAGGACGCAATAGCCCAGTGGGCTTAGCTTAAATTGCAAAAGCGCCGCATCCACAATGATTGGATCTGCAGATAAATTGGGCGAATCAGCAACGCTTGCAACTGAAGTCGCATTTTGGCTCGACTCTGCAAATCCTTCTTTTGCTAATTTTTTGTAAAATTCGACCATTGAGCCGCGTTCATGTTTGTCTGGATTTGCAACCGCCTTGCTCAGCAATGAGGATCTAAACTCTCCCACATATCCAATTCTTTGGGGTATGTCAGCAAAGAAGGGGATAAGCGCATTTTTAAATGAATTAGGACAAATAATGACTCGGTCAAATCTCCCGCGAATTAGCTTAGCCGTTCGCAAGCGCTTGATGAGCTGGAGTTGGCCGCGTTTAAAGGGCCATATTAATATTTCACGGATCCCGCTCATCGCTCCATAAACTGGAGCTATATTAGGCAAAACGGCAACTGTCACCTCAACACCAAGGTTGATTAGATACCGAACCATGGGCTCCGTCATAACGGCATCCCCTATCCACTGAGGGGCAATAATAAGCGTTTTATTAAGCGTGCTTGCCAATGTGTTCGGTCTCGCTGAGCTTCAGCGTGAACAAAGTACCACAGTAGGGGCACTTTGCAGACCCCGTTTTAGCCACATCCAAGTAGACTTTAGGGTGCGAATTCCAAAGTTTCATATGCGCCTTGGAATTGGGACAAAATACACCGCCGTGTCCATTTAAATCACTTAATAAAACTTCGACATCGTTGCTCATATTACGCCTTAGACTAAGGTCAGCCAATGTGCGTATTTATCATTGCGTCCATTCACAATATCAAAAAACGCGGCTTGGAGTTTTTGAGTAATTGGACCACGTTTTCCCTCACCAAGCGTAATTCTGTCTAATTCCCTGATCGGCGTCACCTCTGCCGCAGTCCCAGTAAAAAATGCCTCATCCGCCAAATAAACCTCATCCCGGGTTAACCGTTTTTGGACAACATCGAGTCCGAAATCTTTGGCTATCTCGAAAATAGTGCTTCTTGTGATGCCACTTAATGCACCTGCCGACAAATCGGGGGTGTAAATGACGCCTGATTTGATGATAAATATATTTTCCCCCGCGCCCTCAGACACAAAGCCTGCCGTGTCCAACAACAATGCCTCATCGTAGCCATCATCAGTCACCTCCATATTGGCTAAGATCGAATTGGTGTAATTGCTGACTGCTTTTGCCTGAGTCATCGTCACATTTACGTGGTGGCGGGTATAGCTTGATGTCTTTACCCTTATACCCAACTCTAGGCCTTCCTCTCCTAAATACGCGCCCCAAGCCCAAGCAGCAATCATCAAATGGATCGTGTTTCCCTTGGGAGAAACGCCTAGTCTTTGGGAGCCAATCCAAGTAAGGGGTCTAATATAACAACTCTCTAATTTATTTTCGCGAACCACTTGCTTGTTGGCCTGAATAACTGCGTCTTTGCTAAAGGGAATATTCATCCGTAAGATTTTGGCGCTATTAAAAAGCCTTTCTGTGTGGTCCTCTAATCTAAAAATTGCCGTGCCCTTTGGAGTCATATAAGCCCGTATTCCCTCAAAGGCACCACAACCATAATGAAGGGTGTGCGTAAGGACGTGAATCTTCGCATCTCTCCATTCAACCAATTGACCGTCCATCCAAATTTTTCCATCCCGGTCAGCCATTGATGGGGGCATTGAGCTCATTGATATTTTCCTTTCAGGCGCTTTGCGCAGGCATTGAAACTTACTAATTGATACATCATTTTACAGTTTTAAATACCGTCACGTTCACTCCCTCAAGAATCTTGCGCGGGTCTGACTAATTCGTAATGTTTTAGCTTTCCGTCTACAAATTCACACCTTAGATACGACTCAGAAGCGTCTTGCCAGTAATACACCTCTTTTTCGGTAGGTAAAACGTCAGTCGAGTGCTCATCAGCCCTTTTTTCTCCTAAGCTTTTAGTTAGAGCAATGACGTGCAATAAAGTCAATCCTTTTTTAAGTTTCGCGTTAAGCATAACTGCACTATCGACATAACCAATAGGTCGATTAGCCGCTTTTTTGAAAACTTGCAGCACTCTGGAGAAATGCAATAAGGCCCACATAATCCCGCCAGAAATCACAAAGACGACTCCTAACCACTCGTATGATTGATAAGCAAATATCACTAATCCAATTGCTAGAGATGGATATAAGTACTTTTCACTTTTACTGAGAATTGAATTCAAAATTGAACCTTATTGAGCAAGGGATTACACTAACGACAGAGTGCTTCTTACGGAAATATTGTATTTTTAATTTGCTTTTACTAAAAAAGAGCCTCACGCACCAAATTCATTGCCTCATCCACTCTTTCCACAGCGTGCACGGTAAGCCCCTCAATTTTCTTTTTGGGTGCGTTGGCTTTGGGTATAACTGCAATTGAAAACCCCAGCTTGGCGGCCTCCTTAAGCCTTTCTTGACCCCTTGGCGCAGGCCTTACCTCACCCGCTAAACCAATCTCCCCAAACGCTATAAACCCCTTAGGCAAAGCCTTTCCTCTGAGGCTACTTTGGATGGATAGTAAAACCGCCAAGTCAGCCGCTGGCTCCGAAATCCTCACCCCGCCCACCGCGTTTACAAAAACATCTTGATCCATGCACGCCACGCCAGCGTGCCTGTGCAACACGGCCAACAACATCGCTAAGCGGTCTTTGTCGAGCCCCACGCTCAACCGTCTAGGACTGGGCCCTGATTGATCAACAAGTGCTTGTATTTCCACCAATAAAGGTCTGGATCCCTCGAGCGTGACCATCACACAACTGCCAGGAACAGGCTCAGAGTGCTGGCTTAGGAAAATAGCGCTGGGGTTACTAACCCCCTTTAAACCTTTTTCAGTCATCGCAAAAACACCAATTTCATTGACTGCGCCAAACCTATTTTTAATCGCTCTGACTAATCTAAAGCTGGAGTGCGTTTCCCCTTCAAAATATAGCACCGTATCCACCATATGCTCCAGTACTCTGGGTCCCGCTAAAGCACCTTCCTTTGTCACGTGGCCGACCAAGATGATTGAGATGCCGCTAGTTTTTGCAAGCCTGGTGAGATGAGCTGCGCATTCCCTCACCTGTGACACCGAGCCTGGTGCGCTACTTAACTGTTCTGAATAAACCGTTTGAATAGAGTCAATAACTGCAATGCTAGGTGTCTGTGTTTCAAGAGTAGCTATTATTTTCTCTAACTGAGTTTCTGCTAAAACACTCACACCACTTTGCTCTAGCCCTAAGCGTCTGGCCCTCATTGCAACTTGTGCTCCCGACTCCTCTCCAGTTACGTACAAGGTGTGACCACCCCTCCTTTGAACAGCGTCCAATGCCTGGAGTAAAAGGGTTGACTTACCAATCCCAGGGTCTCCACCAATAAGCACCACTCCAGCAGGCACGATGCCTCCCCCTAAAACTCGGTCCAACTCTTCGATACCCGTGGGGGTTCGATCCACGTCTTGGGCCTCAATTTGTGACAACACACTAACCTCACTTGCTGGAGCAAGGCTTTTTGCGCTGCTATATCTATTCTTGCCAGAAGATCCCCCTTCTTCGATGCCTTCGATGAGTGTGTTCCACTCCTCACAATGAGGACATTTACCAAGCCATTTTGCATTCGTGCCACCACAACTCGTGCAGGTATAAATTGTTTTATCTTTTGCCATGATCAATCATAAAGCCCAATGCGCGCCAATTTAAACTCTTGCCTTAAATCTCTACCATTTACCCTCTTTATTTCAATATCTACGCCATAGCCTGGAGACTTGGCCTGTACAAAAATTATTCTAAGCAGTGTAAGATAAAGTTCTTTAGTCTTCTCGCACAGTAGATTTAATAGAAAGTTTTTGTGAATTTAGACCGCTCTACGAATCAATTCAAGCTGATAACCCAGAAAAGGTTTGGGCCTTTCTTTGCCACCCAGTTTTTGGGTGCCTGCAATGATAATTTATTTAAATTTGCCGTCACACTCTTGATCACTTATCAGTGGCATGTGGACTGGCTACCCCCCGCATTAGCGGGTCTTGTTATTGGGGCCCTTTTCATATTGCCATTTCTGCTATTTTCAGCTTTTAGTGGACTGCTTGCTGACCATTTCAATAAAACTCGCATATTGCAAACCGTAAAAGCTTTAGAGATAGCCATCATGGGGGTTGCTTACTACGGGTTTATTTACCACTTCGCCGCCTTGCTGCTTTTCTGTATTTTTCTGATGGGCTTGCACTCAACTTTATTTGGTCCTGCTAAATATGCTTATTTACCAGAACACATCAAGCGCGATGAGCTAATGGGGGCAAACGCAGTAGTTGAAGCTGGAACCTTTCTCGCCATATTAATGGGTAACCTTACTGGTGGAATTCTAGTTTCCAATCAACTGTTAATTTCGTCTTTTACGAATTTTTCCCCTCCAGAGCAATTTGTCGCATTCCTTTGTTTAGGTTTGTCCGGGTTAGGTTTAATCATCAGTTTATTTATTACCAACTCCCCAGCGGCTCGTCTAGTAGATGAAGCGGCCCATCAAAGTGATGCAAAAGACTATCTCCTTCAGGGCCTAAACCCTTGGAGACAAACAATCCAAAACCTTCGTGAATCCGAACAAACCCCTGGCATGAGTGCCGCTTTATACGGCATTAGTTGGATGTGGTTTTATGGCGCTGTTTTCCTCAGTCTTTTCCCAAGTTTTACAAAAGAGCTCCTGCACGGTAATGCAAACGTTGCTTCGCTGCTTTTAGTCGTTTTCTCAATTGGCATTGGAGTTGGCTCGTTGCTGTGTAATTCTTTGAAGGATCCACAGTATGAGCTGTCTCTTGTTTTCCTAGGGCTATTTGGAATGACCATTTTCACCCTTGATTTGGCGTTCACTGTAAATTCACAAGCGTATGGTGGCTCGTTGTTTGATGTAAAAGCACCCGCTTTTTTGACCCATATCGCCGCTCTTCCTTTGGTATCGATTCAGGAATTTTTATTCAAATCTGGTAGCTCGCACGTTCTTATTGATATTGGCTTTTTATCCGCATTTATCGGTATTTTTAGCGTCCCTTTGTACACTTTCATTCAAACTCATAGTCCATCTAACAGATGCGCTCAAACGGTTGCGGCTAATAATATTTTAAATGCGGCATTTATGATTTGTAGCGCTCTATTGGTGGGCATTATTTTGTCGCTAGGACTGACTATCGCGCAAGTTTTCCTCCTTTTAGGGCTCTCCAATGTTGCCTTTTTGGTACTTTTAGCTTTTAAATTGCCCGACTTGAAAACGCATTTTTTCAATTGGACTAAGAAAATTATCATTAACTTTAAAAATCCTTTTTAAAGTTAATTTATGTTCACTTTTTCATCACAATTCGAAATTATTACAAAGTTTCTTGATCTACCTTCGTCTTAATTGGGGTTTTCTCAAGCCATAATCTAGTCTTATCTACTGTATTTTTAAGGCGTATATGGCATCTGTAAATAAAGTTATCTTGGTCGGCAACTGTGGCCGCGATCCCGAAATAAGGTACCTGCCTTCTGGACAAGCGGTAGCAAACATAAGCATAGCAACCTCTTCTAAACGAAAAGATAAGACCAGCGGTGAATACATAGAAGATACGCAGTGGCACAGAGTCACCTTCTATGATCGCCTTGCAGAAATTGCGGGGGAATACGTCAAGAAGGGCCGTCCCGTTTATGTTGAAGGCCGACTCAAATACGGAAAATATACAGACAAAGACGGCGCAGAAAAAAACACCGTAGATATTATCGCCACAGAGCTTCAACTCCTTGGAGGAAGAGAGGGGGGATCTGGTACTTCCTCTGAAGAGGGTGCTCAACCCCGCGCAGCTGGGCATGCGAGTGCTCCCAAGCCTGAAGCAACTTCAAAATCTGCTCCGAAAACTGGCTTTGATGACATGGATGATGACATCCCCTTTTAAAAAACTGGCTATTTTCTATCCGGTTTTTTTGTGCAATGAGGATGTAAGGACTGTTAAGGATAAGTGACTGTGATTTTTTATAATTTCAAACAGTACTTATATTTGTAGAAAGTCACTTTTACGAGCTTATCTTATTTGTTGCTCCTCTACGCTTATTGTCATTTGAGCTGTGAAGCTTTCCTCGGGTAAAAGAACTTTGATACCCAATTCCTCAGGATTTACGCCAATTTGACTGCCCATGTTAATTGCATTGTTGACGTGACTTACTGGCTCAATTGCAACCGAGTCCATTTTAGGGTTTGTATAAACCACCAACCTGTTTAAATTAGACCTTACTGTAACGCTTAACTCTTTATCTGCGAGCCTCGCACAACCTGACCAATTCTCAAAGCAATGGTCCACGGTAAGGTCCGTACAACTTTGGTCTAGCCCCTTACTACTGCCCAGTTTAGTGGGCAAACGGTCCTCTCCCATTAGCCAAATTCCATTTGCCTTAAAGCTAACAGAGGTATCTTCTCTCTTTACAAAATAAGGGTGCCAACCAAGCCCTACCGGTGCCGCCTGTCTGCTTTTATTTGTAATGGATAGTGTGTGGTGCAGTTCATTTTCCGAAATACTCAACGCTTGAGAGGCTATGAAATCAAAAGGCCAACATTCATTTGCCAGGTGCTCATAGGATAAAAGTAAAAATTCTTCTCCCCACTCCTGGACGCTCCAAGGCTGTTGCCAACCCACCCCGTGTATGCTGTGAGGCTCATTGGCATTATTTATCGTCAATCGATGGCTCGTTCCCAACCACCTGAGGGTTGCATTTGCTATTCTGTTGGAATATGGAATCAGTGCAAAATTTGCGGCCTGTCTAGAGCTATCAATTAAATGAGCATCTACTGGTCTAAGAACAGGTTTACCGCGGAAGATTAATTTAAGGACCGCACCGCCTAAGTGCGGTCGGACAGTGCAAGTTAGGCTTTTATTTCCTATTTCAATATCAAGAGCGTTCAAAATCAAAGAGCCTAGATATTATTAAACACCACAGTTGACCTTTTGATCTTCCTGCGCTTAAGCGATGCACGCCGAACGCTGCACGCTGTAAGTAAAACTCTAAATCAAAGTGCCTCTTTTCCCGTCTCACCTGTTCTAATGCGAACGGACTGCTCTAAATCGTAAACAAAGATTTTGCCGTCCCCAATTTTTCCAGTTCTTGCCGTTGTCTCTATTGCCTCAATTGCGCGCTCTAAAAGCTCTGCTGGTACTGCAGCTTCAATTTTCACTTTGGGTAAAAAGTCAACCACATACTCAGCGCCTCGGTATAGCTCAGTATGCCCTTTTTGACGGCCAAATCCTTTAACCTCAGTAACCGTAATTCCTTGAACCCCGATCGCAGACAACGCTTCTCGAACCTCATCAAGTTTGAAGGGTTTGATAATTGCCGTAATCATTTTCATAAGAAGTCTCAGTTAAATAAATTTAATGTTTGTAGCGTGTTAGAAATTCTTTTTAACGCCTAAAACAATCGTGCTTCCTGCAATATTTGTAGTTCCTGATCCTGCCAACATGTCTGGTACGTGAAGATAGCCTCGCTTAGCCCAGTCCGTGGTGCTGAGAGTTGCACTCACTACCAAGCCATCAAAGTCTTTATTCAAAGACATAGAGATATCGTTGATGTCAGTCACGCCCAAAGTCACGTAATGGGCGTTGGACATTTTCATGGACTGATTGCCGTAATGTGCAACACTGGTCAGCCCATCCCCAAAGTCAAAGCTATAACTCAGGTCGACATAAATGCTATTTTTGGTGCCAACGTAGCCAAATAAGTTTGTCAGTGAGTTCGATATTTTCATCGTTAAAGAACCAACGCTTATAGAGCCGTAAATCTCGGTGGTGCTAGCATCAGAAAAATTAGCATTCGGGCCGTTCGTGACTCCATTCAAATTGTTGGTTGGATAATAGGATTCGAACAGTCCCACATCGTAGCCAATAAGCTCGGAATAAGAGCCTTTATACCCCCCGTAAAAATCAACCTCTACTGGCGCCCTAGCTGATTGTGGTGGTGTCAGGCTACCATTCGCTGTATCTTTAATCCAAGTAATCGTGGAATCCCAATTTCCCACGTAAAAACCGCTTTTGTCAACATAATCCACACCCCCCTGCAAAGCTGGCTTGCGACCTGTTTGAGAGATACCGCGGTATCTGTAGTCGCTCACAAATCCTACGTTGTAGGTGAGAGTGGACTCGGGTTCAGCCGTTGTAGTTTGCGCAAAAATAGGCAAACTAAGCAACGTGGATGAAACCATTAAAGTGGCGGCTATTTTTTTAAATTTCACAATGTCTCCCGTGCTTTTTATGGCAATTTTGTAATTATTAAGGTCAATTAACCTGTCATTTGCACATTTTCTCACGTTTTGTCACCAACTTGACGCCCTAATTTTTTCTAGTATCGTAACTCTTATCTTAAGGGAGCAAAAAACAACGTATGAATCTGATTTCAGAAATTCGAGCTAATACTAAAGTTATATGTTAGGAGCTAACAACCTTCTCAGCGCGTGTTCTTCAGTTCCTTGCCTTTTAGCTAAATCACTAACTTGGTCCGCCCCAATTCTTCCTACGTTGAAGTATTTAGCACTTGGGTGAGCGATATAAAAGCCGCACACACTAGCCGCGGGAGACATAGCAAGGCTTTCAGTCAAAGACATCCCAATGTCGGTGCATTGCAAAACATTAAACATTTCCTTTTTAACACTGTGATCTGGACACGCGGGATACCCTGGAGCCGGGCGAATTCCAACGTACTTTTCTGCAATTAAGTCTTGAACACTCAAGTCCTCCTCATCGCTGTAACCCCAAAGGTCCATTCTCACCCTAGCATGAAAGCACTCTGCCATGGCCTCAGCTAAACGGTCTGCTAATGCTTTAAACATAATTGCACTGTAGTCGTCGTGATCGTCCATGAAAAATTTTTCCCTCAACTCCACCCCTATGCCGGACGTCACTGCAAACATGCCGACATAGTCAGCGACTCCGCTTTGCCCAACAAAATCGGACAAACACCTATTGGGGCGACCATCGGGCTTTGTTGTTTGCTGGCGCAGTCCTGACCAAGTCAACAACCTGTCTCTTCTCGTTTCATCGCTCCACAAAACAATATCGTCCCCGATCGCGTTTGCAGGATACAAACCCACTATCGCTTGAGCCGTTAACCATCGACCGTCAATCAAGCGAGTAAGCATTCTTCTTGCATCACTCATGAGACGCACCGCTTCCGCGCCCACAACATCGTCTTTAAGAATAGCTGGATAAGGGCCCGCCAGATCCCATGTTTGGAAAAAAGGTCCCCAATCTATAAACTTTTCAAGATCCGATAAGTTAAAGTTTTTAAATACCCTTCGTCCAATAAATTTGGGGACAGTTGGCTTGTAATTGATCCAATCTACTTTTGCTTTATTTTCTCTGGCTTTTGTAAGCGTTAAAAGCGGAGTTTGTTTTTTATTGGCATGCTGGTGTCTTACGCGGTCATAGTCCGCATTTAGCTCTTCAATAAAAGCACTTGCCTTGTTAGATAAAAGTCCCTGCGCTACTCCCACGCTCCTTGATGCATCCGGGACATAAACCACTGGGCCCTCATAATGAGGTGCAATTTTCACCGCCGTGTGAACGCGACTGGTTGTTGCACCACCTATTAACAAGGGTATCTTGCGGATCCTAAAGTAATCATCCTTTTGCATCTCACTTGCAACATACTGCATTTCCTCCAAACTTGGCGTAATCAAACCCGATAGCCCAATAATGTCTGCACCTTGAATTTTTGCATTCGCAAGTATTTCGTGGCAGGGCACCATCACGCCCATATTGACTACATCAAAATTATTGCATTGCAGTACAACTGTGACAATATTTTTACCGATATCATGAACGTCACCTTTGACTGTTGCGATGACTATTTTCCCTTTGGTTTTTACCTCTTCGCCTGCCTCTTTTTGTCTTATTTTTTCTGCCTCTATGTAGGGAATCAAATGCGCCACAGCTTGCTTCATGACCCGAGCAGATTTGACAACTTGTGGTAAAAACATCTTGCCTTGGCCAAATAAATCACCAACAATGTTCATGCCCTCCATCAGCGGGCCCTCAATCACCTCTAAGGGTCGGCCCCCGCGTAATAAGATCTCCTGATAGGCCTCTTCTGTGTCTAAGGTAATGAACTCTGTGATGCCGTGTACCAATGCATGAGACAACCGCTGGGTGACATTAACTGGACTGTCTAAGCTCCCTCGCCAACTATTTTTTTCGCTCACATCTTTTGCAGACCCTTTGGCCTGCTCTGCAACCTCAATCAATCTCTCTGCCGCATCCTCTCTGCGGTTTAAAACCACGTCCTCAACTCGCTCCTTCAATACTGGCTCTAAATCGTCGTAAACTCCGATCATTCCCGCATTTACGATGCCCATGTCCATTCCTGCTTTAATGGCATGGTAGAGAAAAACGGTGTGAATTGCCTCCCTTACTGGGTCATTGCCCCGAAAAGAAAAACTGACATTGGAGACCCCCCCAGAGACCTTTGCACCAGGCAGGTTTTGTTTTATCCAACGCGTTGCATTTATAAAGTCAACGGCGTAATTGTTGTGCTCCTCAATTCCCGTAGCTACCGCAAATATATTCGGATCAAAGATGATGTCCTCGGGCGCAAAATCCAATCTCTCGACTAGTAGTTTATAAGCGCGCGCGCAAATCTCAATTTTGCGCTCATATGTATCAGCTTGACCTTTTTCGTCAAACGCCATCACCACGGTTGCGGCTCCGTAGCGTTTGATGAGTTTGGCTTGACGCAAAAACTCCTCCTCTCCCTCTTTCATGCTGATGGAGTTAACGATCCCTTTGCCCTGTAAACAGCGTAGTCCAGCCTCTATAACTGACCACTTGGAGCTGTCCACCATTATTGGGACTCTTGCTATGTCGGGTTCAGAGGCAAGCAAGTTAAGAAACTTAACCATCGCAGCTTGGCTATCAAGCATGGCCTCATCCATGTTGATATCTATAATTTGCGCTCCATTTTCGACCTGTTGTCGAGCAACTTGAAGAGCCTGTTCGTACTCTTCGTTTAGGATCATACGAGCAAAGGCTTTTGAACCAGTTACATTAGTGCGCTCACCAATGTTGACAAACAATGTGCTTTGGTCAATCAACACTGGTTCTAATCCAGCAAGCCGAAGTGGGGATATATTATCTAAATTCATTCACACTCACCTGAAGATATTGAACAGGTGAGCGTGGTTAGATTTTTTGAATTGTCCCAAGCCTGTCAAATAAATTTGATGCAACGCTCCTTGGTCATTAAATTTTACTACTTTTTTTATTCTGCGTAAAAAACGCCTCTGGTAATTTTTCTCGTCTGCAAGCTATCCACGCTTTTTGCAATGGCCGCGATATGCTCGGGCGTTGTCCCACAACACCCGCCTAAAATATTAACAAGTCCGCTGCTTGCAAAATCATGCAACAAACGGCTAGTTACCTCTGGGGTCTCATCAAAGCCCGTGTCACTCATTGGATTTGGAAGGCCTGCGTTAGGATAGCAACTTATAAAGGTGTCTACAGCGATCTTCGACAACTCTTGCATATAAGGTCGCATTAGTGCCGCCCCTAGGGCACAATTTAATCCAACGGCCAAAGGCTTTGCATGTCTAATGCTGTGCCAAAAAGCCGTAACCGTTTGCCCACTTAATATACGCCCCGAAGCGTCCGTAACCGTACCGCTTATGATCAATGGCAATCTTTCCTTGGATTGATCAAAATACTCTTCAATCGCAAATAGGGCTGCCTTAGCGTTTAAGGTATCAAATATAGTCTCAACCATCAACACATCAGCCCCATTTTCCACCAAAGCTTGTACTTGCTGAAAATAAGCCGCTCTGAGCTCCTCAAATGTCACATTCCTAGCTCCTGGGTCATTGACATCAGGGGATAAACTGGCAGTTTTAGGGGTAGGTCCAAGGGCCCCTACAACGAAGCGGGGTTTGTCCGCCGTTGAAAACTCATCGCACGCGCGACGTGCCAGCTTTGTGGAAGCCGCATTCATCTCTACTGCGTACTCTTGCATGTCGTAATCTGCTTGAGCAATCGTTGTGGCACCAAAAGTATTGGTCTCTATTAAATCAGCACCTGAAGCTAAGTACCCGCGGTGAATATCCAAAATCACATCGGGTCGAGTTAAGCTCAATAATTCGTTGTTACCTTTAACGTCTTTGTGAAAATCTTTAAACCGTTCTGATCTAAAGTTTTCCTCCGTCAATTTAAAACGCTGAATCATGGTCCCCATTGCCCCGTCTAATATGGCAATTCTCTTTCTCAATATTCCAGGCAATTCCTTAGCTCTGGTGTATGTGTTATCTGGCGTTTTCATCTCTTTATTGTAAGTTGTTCCTTCGCTAGGCGGCTTTTACAAGTTTTTAAAAGACCCTAGCCGCTGAACTAGACTTGGAAAATTGTTCTCAGCGTTCTTGAATTAATTCTCTTAAGGCCTTAAAATACTCTGTATTTAGTTTTCTTTAAGGTTAGTTTTATGTCCGCACCAGACCATTCTAAGTTACCCCTTGATCATGAGGAAGATGTGATTGAGTCTTTAGTTCCATTGATGCCCATCGTCTTACCTGTTGCTGGTGGAATACTGATTTTCTTATTGGCCTTTATTGCCGTCTACATGGCTTAGCGCGAACTAGACAAGTATCTTTTCGATTTACTTGTGAATCCATACTTTTAATAACAAAGTATTCATGTATATGGTTTCCCTGATAGATTAAAAACCATATAGGTCTAAAATTTTCTTCTGCCCTAAAGCAAAGTTCTTTATGGTGAGCCGTAGTCCTCAGTAAACTTGCATTCAATCATCATGGATTGCAGGGGGCTTTCCTTAAATAACTTAAATTTGGAGTTCCTAACTATGAACACGTCTACTCAATCTGGCGTTGATATCCAAGCACCGTCTTTCGTTCAGCATCCTCGGATCATTTCTTGGGTTTCTGATATGGTAAAACTTTGTAAACCTAGTGCCGTGCATTGGTGCGATGGCAGCGAGCAAGAATACCAATTCCTATGTGAACTACTTGTAAAGGCGGGGACTTTTAAAAAACTCAATCCTTTACTGAGACCTAATTCATTTTTAGCTTGCTCAGACCCCAGTGATGTTGCACGCGTAGAAGACAGAACATTTATTTGTTCAAAAGACAAAAATGAGGCAGGCCCAACCAACAACTGGATGGATCCTGATCAAATGCGTCAAACACTACAACCCTTATTTGAAGGCTGTATGAAAGGAAGAACACTTTATGTGGTGCCTTTCTCTATGGGTCCATTAAACAGTCCAATCTCCCACATAGGTATTGAGCTCTCAGATAGTCCCTATGTAGCAGTAAATATGAGAATGATGACTCGAATGGGCAAAGCCGTTTACGACGTACTTGGCAAGGAAGGTGAATTCGTGCCTTGCATTCATACTGTTGGGGCTCCACTCGAAACTGGAGAGAAGGACTCCAACTGGCCCTGTAATAAAACCAAATACATCGTTCACTATCCTGAATCGCGCGAGATTTGGTCTTTCGGCTCGGGATATGGTGGCAATGCATTGCTTGGCAAAAAATGCTTTGCCCTTAGAATCGCCTCCATCATGGGGCACGATGAGGGGTGGCTTGCTGAACACATGCTTATATTGGGCGTCACTTCCCCTGAGGGTAAGAAATACCACGTCGCCGCAGCCTTTCCCAGTGCATGCGGTAAAACAAATTTCGCCATGCTCATTCCCCCCAAAGGGTTTGAAGGCTGGCGCGTGACAACAATTGGGGATGACATTGCTTGGATCAAACCTGGCAAGGACGGCCGACTTTATGCCATCAACCCAGAAGCTGGTTATTTTGGTGTAGCTCCAGGTACCAATGAAAAAACCAACCCCAACTGTATGAAAAGTCTTACGCATGACGTAATTTTTACCAATGTCGCGTTAACGGACAACGGTGACGTGTGGTGGGAAGGCATGGGGTCGGACCCCGAACACTGCATAGACTGGCAGGGTAAGGACTGGACTCCCGAGATCGCAAAGGCCACGGGTGCTAAAGCCGCTCACCCTAACGCTAGGTTTACCATTTCGGCCACCAACAACCCTGCCATTGACATGGCATGGGACGACCCACAAGGTGTTGCCATTGATGCCTTTATCTTTGGCGGAAGGCGCTCAAATACAGTCCCCCTCGTCACCGAAGCCCGCGATTGGGTTGAGGGTGTCTATATGGCAGCAACAATGGGGTCTGAAACTACCGCCGCGGCAACTGGCGCGCAAGGCGTAGTGCGACGCGACCCCTTTGCAATGATTCCGTTTGCTGGCTACAACATGAGTGACTATTTTCAACATTGGCTTGATATTGGGGACAAACTAGCTGCGACGGGCGCAACTTTACCAAAAATCTTTACAACCAATTGGTTCACAAAAGATGCTGATGGAAAATTTGTTTGGCCTGGCTACAGTGAAAATATGCGTGTCTTAAAATGGATGATTGATAGATTAGAGGGCAGGGCAGACGGAGTTGAAAACGTCTTTGGAATAAGCCCGTCTTACTCTGAAATTAATTGGAATGGGCTAAATTTCACAGCTAAGTTGTTTGATCAAGTTACTCAGTTTGATAAGGATTTAATTGTCAAAGAACTTAAGCTGCATGAAGAGCTTTTCGAACAACTCGCATACCACCTTCCCAAAGAGCTAACAAGGACCAAAGTAAAACTAGAGGAGCGTTTAAACGCTTAACCCTGGAATACTTTTTAGGTTTTATTGTTATCGATGAGTGTCAAAGGTTTTACAAACCTTTGACTCTTCTAAGCAACAAACTTTTGGGCTAGGGCCAAGTACTCATCTACGCTAACTTCCTCTGCGCGTCTTTTCAAATCAAATACTCCCTCGAACTGCCTATCCTCCAGCCAATGACCTAGGGTGTGCCTTAAAAGTTTTCTTCTCTGACTAAATGCGATTTGCACTAAGTTTTGGAAAACTTCAAATTTTACGTTCTCAAAAATTTCCTTTGGCCTCATCCTTACTACTGCACTTTTAACCCTCGGGGGGGGATCAAATGATTCGGGGGGCACGTCCACAAGTTGTTGCATCTCATACCTCCATTGGAGCATCACGCTTAGTCGTCCATAATCAGAGGTGCAGGGCTTGGCCACCATTCTGTCGACCACTTCTTTTTGAAGCATGAAGTGCTGATCTTTGATGTGATCTACATACTTTAATAAATGAAAGAGTATCGGCGTTGAGATGTTGTAGGGAAGATTGCCTACAATTCTCATCAAATTTTTCTGCCTCGCTTGGTCAATGTGTTGGATTTGAGAAAATAAATCGTTGCAAAGTAATTTATCTTCTAAAAGAGAAAAGTTTACATTTAAAACGTCTCCTTCAATGACCACTAGCGCAGCATTTGTTTTTAACTGCTTGACCAAGTCTTTGTCAAGTTCAATGACACAAAGTTGCCCAATCCTGTCAACAAGTGGTTTTGTCATTGCCCCCATACCGGGCCCAATCTCTATCATTAAGTCATGCCCATGGGGAGCAATCGCGTTAACAATTTCTTCTATGACGCCTTGATCAACTAAGAAATGTTGTCCAAAGCGTTTACGGGCAATATGTTTCAAAAATTTATCCTTTGATATAAAGTGAAAAACTTTTGCTTGTCATACTACATTGGAGGATCTCTATATTCAACAAACGCGTGCCCTCGTAGCTCCCTCTCCCAGACCGCATAACTTTCCTCAAATTTCTTTTCTTGCATTTGTTTTTTTGCATTTTCGCGTTTTTCTTTCTCAGAGATAGGCGCTTGTTTGCGCTCTATCACTTGTATTAAATGAACACCAAATCTTGAAACTAAAGGATCAGCAATTTGTCCTGCTGATAGCTTACTCATGGCCGCCTCAAATTCGGGCACAAATTGTCCGGGCACAGCCCATCCCAAATCGCCCCCAGAATTAGCGCTCGCATCCTGCGAGTTCTCCTTTGCCAATTTCGCAAAGTCAGCCTCACCACGCTCTATGCGTCTTTTAAAATCGGCCAACTGCGCGCGCGCCGCATTTTGACTAAGTTGGCCGCCAGGGCGCAATAAAATATGCCTGGCATGTGTTTGGGTCACCATTACGGACTCAGAATCGACTTGTTGGCGCTCAATTAACTTTAATATGTGAAATCCAGCTCCAGACCTTACCGGTCCCGTTACTTGGCCTGGTTTAACACCCTTTAAGGCGTTTAAGAAAAGCGCTGGATAGCGACTCTCTGCGCGAAGACCCATTGAGCCTCCGTTCTTACTGTCCGCCGATTCGGAGGTGCTTCTCGCCAGCTCTGCAAAATCCTCGCCCGCTTTAGCTTTACGCAAAATCTCATTCGCCTTCGCTTTAAAGGGCTCGAGTTGAGCCTCAGCTACTCCATCAGGTATAGAGACAAGGATTTGGGAAACATTAAGAAGCTGGACCGTAGAAGCACCTTTTTTTTGTTGATCCAGTAAGTATTTGTCTGCTTCTAAGTCAGAGATTTTTACCCTGGAAATTACATCTCTTTCCCTCAGCTTTTGCAGAATCATCTGCTGCCTTAGTCGAACTTTATAAAGATCGACATTTTGGCCCTGCGTTTTTATTTGCGAAATTAACTGATCAAGCGTCAATGAATTTCTCTCAGCAATTACATTCAGCGATTGAAGCAGCTCCTCATCTGAGACGGTTATCCCAGTTTCCAAAGCCAATTGGAGAGCCGCTTTCTCAATTATTAATTCTTCAAGTATTTTACTTAGAACGCTCTCTTTTGAGGGGGGCATCACCCCCTGTGACCTCATCTGTTCTAAACGCTCCGAAGCCCTTAAGTTAACTTCTCTATTCGTAATTGGCTCACTGTCTACAATCGCCACTATATAGTCAGAGTATTCCTTGTCGTTTTCACTCGCAGTAAGTAATAGATTTGGAGCCCCCACTTCAGTTTGAGCATCCGCGCCTGACAAACTCTTTGTCCCTTGGGCAGGCGCCGTGCGCAGCCCCGCTTTACTGGAACTCGGTGTAATTGAGGGCGGGGCGCTAGGAGAGTTGAGGGCACCACTAGACGATCCAAGTCCAGGGATTTTTAAGCCCTGAGCGAAGACAACTTGGGCGCACACTGCGGCGGCAATAGATAGCTTTAGTGCCAAGAGCTTCATGTTAAGTTGGTTGATATACATTTTTTTCATTGATAATTAGCGTACCGACTCGCGTCCGAAAAGGGGTCTCTCAAATTTTGATACCTAGGAATATTTTGCTTGAGTGCAGATAGAGGATTCGACCCCACTCTTGAAATACCATCAAACTCAACTTGGAACATAATTCTTTGATTTGTCGTTGTTGAATTAATTTGTATTCTCTCTAGTACAACCCTTCCTAGCCAACACCCTGCATCATATTCAAATCCAGCAACGGCGTCTCCAATTTGACCCGTATCTTTGTTGTAGTTTATCCTTCCTACTGCATACCAGCGATTCTCACCTAAACCCCTTCCCGGCCCTGAGTCTCGTCCTTTATCCCCCCACAGATCGTTGATCGGCCACTGCCAGCCTGTATCTATCATATAAGCGCCTAGGCGTCGATCATATCTGTATCCCGCCGTCAAAAGTCTGTAATTAGTCGGGTTATACCGCACATTTCCAGCTGAGAGATCAGATTGTTCAGTTTGAGGGTTGTACTCGTAGGTAGAGTCTATCTTCCAGCGCTCATTCAAGTTGACTTGACCTCCCACTAAAAAATCACTTAACCTACCTGTGATGGGTTTAGGATCGGTCGGCAAATAAATATCTTGGTTCCTAAGCAGGATCCTTTGTGCTACCCCAAGCCTTGCAGCTTCAAATCCCGTTTCAGAGTCGATTAGCCTAGAGTTTCCTCCAAGAGTGACCATTTTGCTATCCGAAATTCGGTCATTTCCAGAGAATGCATTTTCATTAAAAATCGAAGCAAAACTGAAATCGTATGTACTTGAGTCATAAACAGGTAAATCATTTTGACTTCTAAAGGGTGTGTAAACAAAGAACACTCTTGGCTCAAGTGTTTGGGTCCACGCATGATTAAAGAGATCGGTTGATCTCTCAAAGTTAAGCACCCCGTCCAGACTGAATGTGGGCACAGTTACGTTTGCAGCAAGTAAGCCACTTGTGGTTGGAGACTCAAACGCATAGGAGCGCGAATGCAGCATTAATTTGGGCGTCAAGTAACCGTACTCATTTAGTACTGGATAACTCAACTGAGATAAACCGTATATTCTTTGTGCGTTGGGCTGACAATCTACAGTTGCTTGAAGGCAAGAATAAGTCCTATCCGATTTAAATTCGGTGTAATCGCCCTCCACTGAGAAGTTTAATCCTCTCATATCGTAAGCTGCGAACCTTGAGTTTACCTCTGGTAAACGGTCATAGGGGGGCGTTATTCTGGTTCGGGCGTCTTGTAAGGTTTGCCATTTTAAAGATCTCACAAAGGTTGTAACGTTTTGAGTTGTCCAACTCAGGCTTAAATCGGTGGGTAAAAGTTGCTGCGATAACAGACCCGGGGCCCTTGGAAAGTCTTGCCAATATAGATCATCACTTACCCGATTTAGATTTAAGTAGTAATTGACTTTACCTATTTCTTTGTCATCAAAATTAGCGCTCCCTGCATGTTGCTGACTGTACCCCCAGCGGTCTCGGTCTCTTAGAGGGTCTTTGGACATGTAATCGTAATAAATTTGACCTCTTTCCTCAGCGTGCTCCCCCTCTAAATACCTAAACTCTGTCCCTATATCTGTACCTCTTCTGCTCCAATAGGTTGGTGTAATAGTTGCATCCCTATTTGGAGCAATGTTCCAGTAATAGGGTTGACTTATTTGGATACCGCTTATGTTATCAACTCCAATTGTTGGCGCTAGCAAACCAGATTTTCGCTCATTCGTTAAAGGGAACGAAAGACTTGGCAAAGGTACATTTGGAAAGTCTTTCATCACAAGCGTTGCCCCTTTTGCGCTCCCCTCGTTTGTCAATGTATTTAAACTCAACGTATCCGCTTTTAATATCCATGCAGGCGCCCATCCGGGGGCGGATTGGGCACGGCAGGTTGTGTAAGTGGCACGCTGAATAATTGCCCGTTTATCATCTAAAAAGTCTATTTTTTCTGCGCTTCCGTAAGCGTTATTTTTAACTAAAGAGAAGTCTGTAGCGATAAAGTAACCCTCAAAACTGTCAATTTGTATATCTAAGAACGATCCCCTAAATAAGTTGCCAGCCCTATTCAGTGAAACCGTGCCTCTAGCTTGTAATTTTTCACTCAAACTTGAGTATTGAATATGATCGGCCTTGACTTGGGTATTTCCTCGTCTGAAAGTGACATTTCCATCTAAGTTTGTTTGCTCCGCTGATATCCCCTCAAGTGAATCACTTTGAATATAGATAGGTAACAAACTTGTCGCGTTCGATGCTGCTTTTTCTTGCAAAAGAGAGCTTGCCCTTAACACCAGTGGCGCGCTTTTACTTGCCTGGTTTACAAGCTTTTGGGGTTCCCTATTCTCTACATTTTTAGACAACTCATCCGATTCATGCAACTTAATAGAGTCTGCAAATGATGTTTGCAAATAAACGAGAGAGCTCAAAAGTAAAATAAATCTGCAGAAAAATGACATGAATTGATTATGATTGCTTCGCAAAACCTTTTATTGCTTTAAAGTAATGGGTCATTTGTAAAATTAAGATTATCTCTGAGCTTTTAAGCTTTAAACACACCTTTTTACGCATGCAAGTTAATATACCCACAAAGCCACCCATCGTTTGGAGTAATCCAGAGCGTGAAAAAGCCTTTTTCAGCTGGTTAGATCGAGTTGCAATAGAGTTTTCTTTAAATAAAGAAAGCTTGTCTTTGGCTTCAGCAGATGCAAGTTTTAGGCGTTATTTTCGACTAACCAGTCAGTACGAGCTAGCCAAATCGTTTGTCATTATGGATGCTCCCCCCGATAAAGAGAACTGCTCCTCATTTGTAGCCATCGCCTCTTTAATGGCTCGTGCGGGGTTGCTGGTGCCGCAAATCCTCAATTGGAGTGAGCCTTTGGGATTCATGCTCATCTCAGACTTGGGCAATCAAACTTTGCTAGAACAGTTGCAAACTACCCTTGACCTGACAGCCCCTGAAGCAACACCACCTCTGGCCCCGTTTAACAAAGCACTTGACGCTCTTCTGCTTTGGCAAAAGGCGAGTAAACCCAATACGCTTGATCTTTATGATGAGTCCGTTTTGATGAGGGAGCTCTACTTATTTCCTGAATGGTATATCTCCCAACACAAAAAAATTGCTCTCACTGTAGATCAACAAAACGTATTACAAAGCGTTTTCAGTCTTATTGTTAAATCCAATTTAAGCGCCCCCCGTGTCTTTGTACACCGAGACTTTATGACTCGTAATCTGATGGTCTCGCAAGACAAAAATGAGCACCGCCTTGGTGTGCTAGATTTTCAAGACGCTTTAATGGGGCCAATCACTTACGACATAGCAAGTTTAATGCGCGATGCTTTTTGCAGCTGGTCAGAAGAGTTTGTACTGGACATTACCATTCGCTATTGGGAACGCATTCGCTCAAGTGGGATGATTGATCAAAACGGTTGGTCTGAGGATTTTGGAGAATTTTGGCGAGCTGTCGAGTGGATGGGGCTTCAAAGACACTTGAAAGTAAGCGGCATATTTGCAAGATTAACTCTAAGAGACAATAAGCCTAAATATTTATCCGATACTCCTCGGTTTATTAAATACATTAGAAGCACCGGAGCAAGGTATAGGGAACTATTTCCTTTGATTCGACTATTAGACTCGTTTGATAGCCAAAATGATAAACAAGTTTTCTCATTTGGACGCTTGTAACCTAGACGTTTAAAATGCCCAGAATTTTCTGCGATTCCCCTATTCAACTTATAAATAGTTGGTCTTTGCCTGCAGATACGGCCCGCCATATTCAAGTCTTAAGGCTTCAGCCTGGTGACAAATTTACTTTATTTAACGGCCGAGGAGGGGAGTTTACGTCGCAAATTTTAGAGATGGGCAGAAAAGAAGTTGTAGCCTCTGTTTTAAGTTTTAATCCTGTAGAACGCGAATTAAATGCTCAAATCCACCTACTAATGGGTATGCCCGCCAACGATAAAATGGATTGGATTATTGAAAAAGCAACTGAGCTTGGAGTTCGTCAAGTTACCCCCCTAATGACGCAGCACAATGTTGTTCGCTTAAGTGGTACCCGGGCTGACAAAAAGACCCTTCACTGGAGTTCCATCGCCACAGCCGCGTGCACTCAGTGTGGCAGAAATACGGCCCCCGTTATTGAAAGCCCTATTGAGCTTTCAAATTGGCTTGCAACTGAGCTCGGCTCTGTATCAAACCCGTCTTTTAAATGGTTTTTTTCTCTTAATTCTTTGGCCCGCTCGATTGGTCCTCAAATCCAAGAACTCTTAAAACTTCCCCTTAATAACAATCCCCATATCTTGATTGCATTTGGCCCAGAAGGTGGATGGTCTTCGCAGGAGGAGACGACACTTATAAATTACGGCTTTACGGCCCTTAGCCTTGGCAATAGAACGCTTCGCGCAGAAACTGCCGCAATAGCAACACTAGCCACGTTAAATTTAATGCTAGAACAAAGTTAGTGCTCAATTTTAAATACCGCGGTCGGTGCTAGCAAATTTGGAAATAAGCGGATAATACTTGAGTCTTTGACTCCAAAAGAATCCAAGATTTTTATTTTATTTTTTTTAGCTAGCAACTCAAAATCGTAAAAAGTTCCCACACGAATATTAGGCGTGTCATACCACTGATAAGGGAGCCTTTTTGTCACTGGCATCGCCCCGCGCAAAATACTAATCCTATTTGGCCAGTGTGCGAAGTTTGGAAAAGCAACTATGCCGATTTTCCCCACCCTTACTGTCTCCATAACCATAGTTTCTGCGTTTCTCAAATTTTGTAAGGTATCAATCTGCAGTACAACGTCGAAAGAAAAATCCTCAAAAATTGTTAAACCTTCATCCAAATTTAACTGCAACACCTGAACACCACGACGAACACACTGCAAAACATTTTGGTCATCTATTTCAACGCCGTAACCGTCGCATCCTCTGTGGAGCTGTAAATAATTTAATAAGTCACCATCCCCACAACCTAAATCAAGCACCCTGCTCCCCACAGGCACTAGCTCGGCGATACTTGAGATGAAGGCTTGCTTATTCATCTAATTTGTCCTAATTTTTTAAATTCTTAAATATTTCCGCAAAATAGGATTCCACAACGCTCAAGTACCGATGGTCATCAAGTAAAAAAGCATCGTGCCCATGTGGTGCGTCAATCTCTGAATACGTTACGGCTATTTTGTTATCAATTAGAGCTTTTACGATTTCCCTGCTCCTTGCCGGCGAAAACCTCCAATCTGTTTTGAAACTAATCACTAAGAATTTACTTTTTATTTTTTTGAATGCCAGACTTAAACTATTCTGATGCTCTTTCGCTGGATCAAAATAATCAAGAGCTCTTGTAATCAATAAGTAAGTGTTGGCGTCAAAATATTCACTGAATTTTTCCCCCTGATGCCTTAAATAACTCTCTATTTGAAACTCTACATCTTGAGTGGAATACTTTAAGGTGTCATTTCTCAACGTTCTTCCAAATTTAGTGTTCATCACATCATCGCTTAAATACGTAATATGGCCCACCATTCTCGCGATTTTTAAACCCCGGCGAGGGATAACATTGTGCTCGTAAAAGTAGCCCTCATGAAAGTCCGGATCATTTACGATTGCGCGTCTCGCGACTTCATTAAATGCAATATTTTCGGCATTTAAATTGGGCGCGCTTGCGATCACAACTGAGTTCAATACTTTATCCGGGTACTGCAGCGTCCAACTTAAAGCTTGCATTCCCCCTAAACTGCCACCCATAACTGCACATAGCCGTTCGATACCAAGAGCATAGACTAATCTTTGCTGAGCGTTAACCCAATCTTCTACAGTTACAACAGGAAAGGCGCCACCCCAAATTTTTTGATTCTTTGGGTTTACGTGTGTGGGCCCAGTAGAACCAAAGCATGATCCCAAATTGTTAATTCCAATTACAAAAAATTGATCCGTATCCACAGATTTCCCCGGACCAATCATCTTATCCCACCATCCCGCTGATTTAAAACCCTCTCCCTCATACTCACCCGCAACATGGTGAGAGGCGTTTAGCGCGTGACAAATTAAAACCGCATTCGATTTCGATTCATTTAGCTGGCCATAAGTTTCGTACGCAAGTTGATAACTGTCTAATACCCCACCAGAGCGCAGTTTGAGTGGCTCACTGAAGTTCATGATTTGCGCTCGGGCGATAAAGCTCATACTTTTAATTTAGTCAACTTGCTCTTAACATTCCACATTTTTCTTGGTCTTTTTTTATTAGTTGACCTTATCAAGCATCACAATTGTTGAATAATTCAATTTTATTAACACCAAGCAATTTTTGGGCTCTTTTATCTTAGCTTTCTGCTTCAGTTTTCAATCCCGCTGAGGGTTTTTAAACAAAAAACATGAATTTATTCTGCTTTTTAGCTATTTTTCTTCCTAATAGTAGTAAATCCTAAGCACTAAATGTCATTTGTGCCTCATAATGTCAGAACACGTATTTAATGTAACAGTTTATGCGTGGTTTCTGGTGATCGGTTAGTTTCGCGCTTCGCTTTTCTTTATTGTGGTGCATTCGGGACTCCATCGCTTTTCATTGTGTTTCAAGGAGTCCCTTTCATGGGCAATAAATTATACGTAGGCAATCTGCCTTATTCTGTTCGCGACAATGATTTGGAGCAAGCATTTGGGCAATATGGTGGCGTCACAAGCGCTAAAGTAATGATGGAGAGAGACACTGGCAGATCCAAAGGATTTGGCTTTGTTGAAATGGGCAACGACGCGGAAGCTCAAGCCGCAATCGCTGGCATGAACGGCCAATCTCTTGGTGGCCGTAGCCTCGTTGTAAACGAAGCTCGCCCAATGGAGGCTCGCCCACCCCGCACTGGCGGTGGCGGCGGATATGGTGGCGGCGGTTATGGCGGTGGCGGTGGTGGTGGTGGTCGACGTGAAGGCGGCGGCGGATATGGCGGCGGCGGCGGTGGCGGTGGCGGTGGCCGACGCGAAGGCGGCGGCGGCGATTACCGTTAATCTAAGACGTGGCAGCTAACCACTGCGTTATTGATAGATTAATGTAGATCTGACCTAAGGGATACTGTTCACAGTATCCTTTTTTTATTTTTTAGCGAACGTTACTTTTACATTTCCGACTAACTGCATCCTTCTATCAATATTGTTGTACTGCATTGAATCAGCCGTTATCTTTTCCAATCCCCTATCAATTTGAACGGGCAAATTAGTATAAATTTTTTCAATTTCTGAATTGATTTTTAAATATTGGCTTTTAATACTCAAAAAAGTTGGTGCTACTTTAGTCCCACTCCAGTCTTGCTTTATGAGCTCAACATCTCCCCTCAATTCAATGAGAGAGGCGTCGGCAT
Source organism: uncultured Burkholderiales bacterium (assembly GCA_903871545.1). Classification (GTDB taxonomy): domain Bacteria; phylum Pseudomonadota; class Gammaproteobacteria; order Burkholderiales; family Burkholderiaceae_C; genus Limnohabitans. The sequence goes on from CAIQHG010000034.1 coordinate 62,266, forward strand.
TAGTTGTTGCTGTCTTAGCAGTCCCTTGCGTTCTTTGCACACCGCTAAAATTTGAATGTGATTGAGAATAAACTCGCGGACCTTCTATTTCTGTAGTGTCCGTATCGGCAAAATGTCGGGCATATCTTCCCAGTATATGAGACTTAACTTCACCATTTGGCTCATAAGTCGTAACAGAAAACCCTCGCATAAAGTAATCTTCGACATGAGCCAAAGGCAAGACACTCTCTTTTTTGATTGCTTTTGGCGTAACTTGAAGCAACCAATAAGTAAACATCGCAAATATTAACATCAAAATGACTGGCAAGTAGCCACTTAAATTGTCCCAACTGCGTTTGAATATTTGTATACCTTTCATGGTGTATTTTTTTACTTTTCAAAGAGATTAACTCTCATTTAAAGCCTCATTTAATAGGTCAAGATACTTACCCTTTGCCGTCAACAATAGATCACAAAACTCGCGCAACGCACCTTCACCACCTTTTTTGAGAGTCACATAATCTACCCGGCTTAAAACTTCACGATGCCCGTTTTGAGGAGCACATGAAAAAGCAGCTTTTACAATCATTTGCAAATCAGGCCAGTCATCACCCATGCAAGCCGCTTGAGTCCAGTTTAATTGTAATTCTTGTAATATTTTTTCTGCAACTGATACCTTTCTTTCTGCCCCCAAGTAGATATGTTTCACGCCTAAATCTACCAACCTATTTTTTACATGCTCTCCGACTCTGCCAGAGATGATGACTGGAACAATACCAATTTTTTGTATTAATTTGATACCCTGTCCATCCAAAACATTGAATTGTTTTAATGATTCATTTTTTTCTGAATAGAGCAATCGTCCATCTGTGAAAACACCGTCAACATCTAAAAATATGACTCTTATATTTTGAGCTAATAGCAAATTTTCTGGACTGTACATAAAATAATTTAAATGACTTTTGCACGCATTAAATCATTTGTATTTAATGCACCTATCAACACCTGTGTTTCATCAACAACTAGCAAGGTATTAATTCTTAACTTTTCCATCTTACCGACAACGTCGACAGCTAGAGATGTTTGAGATATTGTCTGCGGGTTTTTCTGCATTATGTCTTTGGCCAATAACTCCTTAAGCGACCCCCCCTTTTCTATTAGTCGCCGCAAATCACCATCCGTGAAAATCCCGCAAGGTCTTCCTAAATCATCGACAACAGCCGTAACACCAAGCCCTTTTTTGCTCATCTCGCTTAAAAGCTCATTCATGGTTGCAGTTAATCCTACACGGGGGATCTGCTCTTTTTTCCTCATGATATCTGAAACATGAGTCAATAACTTGCGCCCTAGTGCACCTGCTGGATGGGACTTTGCAAAGTCTTCTGATTTGAACCCCCTCGCATCTAACAACACCACGGCGAGAGCGTCCCCAATAGCTAATTGGGCAGTTGTGCTGGCTGTGGGGGCAAGGTTTAGGGGACACGCCTCTTTTTTTACGCTGCAGTCAATTGCAATCGTTGACTCTTTTCCGAGGGTTGAGTCTAAATTGCCTGTAATCGCAATCAATGGCACGCCCAAGCGTTTAATCAACGGGATTAGCTTGGTTATCTCCTCCGTTTCCCCGCTGTTTGATAAAGCAATCACAACATCATTAGAAGTTATCATCCCGAAATCTCCATGGCTGGCCTCAGCTGGGTGGACGAACATAGCAGGGCTTCCTGTCGAGGCAAGAGTTGCTGCGATTTTTGAAGCAATGTGTCCGCTTTTGCCCATCCCCATCACAACAACCCTTCCCTTTATTTTAAGTATTGCCCCCACAGCATCTACAAATCGATCGTCCAGCCTTTCTTGCAATGACCTTACTGCGTCCGCCTCAATGCTTAGCGCCTCAATACCAAGTTTAAGAATTTGTGATCTGTTCATATATATCTTTTTAATTCTCAAAACATATTTTTATATAGTTGAAATGTCCGTATCAATTACACATTCAAGTAACTTCATTTACCAATACAAAAGTTTGAAAATATTTCCCCCAATAAATCTTCACTGGAAAACTCTCCCGTCACTTCACTTAAGCTATTTTGCGCTAATCTTAACTCTTCAGCAATTAACTCTAAAGAGGGTGCGCTATTAGAAATCCATTGCTCCGCTTTCTTTATATTTTCTTCTGTATTATTTAAGGCCTGAATATGTCTTTGCCGCGCTAGGTAAATATCTTCTACGCCGTTCTTTTTCCATCCTGATATTTCAAGAAGCATTTCCTTGAGATTTTGTAACCCTTCTCCAGTTTTTGCAGATATGAAAATTTCATTTTCACTTACTTTTTTTAATAGCGATCCTTCTTTTAAAAGATCTGTTTTGTTATAAACATACAGTACGGGGGGTTTTACAATTTCGCCTTCTTTTATGGTTTCAAGGATCCAATCGTTCTTTTCAAGGTAACTCTTGTCTTCATTTCTAGATAGATCACTCAAAAAAATTAAAATGTCAGCTTCTTTTATTCTGCGCCAAGCTCGCTGAATGCCAATTTTTTCAACCTCGTCTTCTGAGTTTTTTCGTAACCCTGCTGTATCTGAAATATAAAAAGGTACGCCTGATATCGATACTGTTTCACTTAAAACATCTCGAGTTGTTCCCTCAATGCTACTCACTATTGAAGTCTCCTCTCCTGATAGCGCATTCATTAGCGAGCTTTTACCACTATTCGGTTGACCAGCGATAACGACCCTTACCCCTTGACTCAAAACTTTACCTTGCCGTGTTTTAAATAAAATCAATTCTATATTTTCTTTTATCTCTGTTATCAATTCTCTTGCTTGTTCGGATTTTATAAAATCTATTTCCTCCTCGGGAAAATCTATGCTTGCCTCTACCAATATTCTTAAATAAATAAGCTTTTTCTTTAGCTTGTTTATATCTTTAGAAAACTCTCCCTGTAAGGAGCGTATGGCGCTTTGTGCAGCCAATTTGGTTCCTGCTGAAATTAAATCCATTACAGCTTCAGCTTGAGTTAAGTCTAACTTTGCATTTAAAAATGCCCGTTCAGTAAACTCTCCCGGCCTGGCCAATCGCAAACCTTTTAAAAGGGTTTTTTGCATTGGTTGTTGGTTGTTACTAAGTTCTAGACAACGCTCTAGAATCATGTTGAGTAATATAGGACCGCCGTGACCTTGCAACTCTAAAACATCCTCACCTGTATAGCTATTGGGACTCAAAAAGTAGAGTGCAACCAATTGATCTATAGTTGCTCCTGCGGCGTCATTTAGTTCGCAAAGCGTTGCAACTCTGGGTAAAAGATTTTTACCTAGTAGCGTCTGAATGAAGGGTTCTAATTTCACCCCACTTATTCTTACTATACCGACTGCACCGATACCCGGTGCTGTCGCAATAGCAATTATTGGCTGGCTCCTTTCAATCATAAAGATATATGCACCAGCCCCTTAAGTTATGTGTTTAAAACGCCTAGTTTTTTATTTATTATCCATTGCTGTGTTATTGATAAAATATTGTTAGTTAGCCAATATAGCACCAATCCAGACGGAAAAAAGAAGAACATAACGCTAAAAGCCAGGGGCATTATCCACATCATCTTTGCCTGAATAGGGTCTGGTGGCGTAGGGTTTAGCCAAGTTTGAAGTAGGGACGTTCCCGTCATGATGAATGGCAATATGAAATAGGGGTCGGGTGCTGATAAGTCGTGAATCCATCCTAGCCACGGCGCATTGCGCATTTCTACAGTGGATAGTAGTACCCAATACAGTGCAATAAACACTGGGATTTGAATAACTATCGGCAAACATCCGCCCATTGGATTTACTTTTTCTTCTCTGTAAATTCGCATCATTTCGGTCTGAATTTGCTGGGGATTGTCCTTTAGGCGTTCCCGCATCTCCATGATCTTAGGATTAATCGCCTTCATCTTTGCCATACTCTTGTAGGCTTGCGCATTGAGCCAGAAAAAGGCCGCCTTTAAAAGAACAACCAACGCAACTATTGACCAGCCCCAATTCCCCAAAACTCCATACAATTTATCAACCAACCAATATAGTGGCTTAGCTAAAATCGTCAACCATCCGTAATCTTTAACCAATTCAAGCCCAGGATATATTGCTTCTAATTTTTTTTCCTCTTCCGGCCCTACATATAAGTGCGCATATAAACTCTCCGAAGACTTCTGTGCAATCTTAGGTAGTTGCCCAATCATGCCGACAGAGTACAAATTGTTATCCACTTTTCTCGCGAAAAACTCTCTAGATAAATTGTTTGGCAAAATCCAAGCACTAACAAAATAATGCTGAACCATCGCAACGAAACCCTCATTTGATTGTTTCTCAATACTTACCTTGTCTTTTTCTATATCTGTAAACTCGATTTTTTGGTACTTTTTTCCTTCCGTGTAAACCGCAGGTCCTGTGAAGGTTGAGTAAAAAGATGACTCTCCTTCAGGTTTGTTACCATCACGTAATAGTTGAACATAGAGAAGTGGTGCTATTTCTTTATCACTTTTGTTGACTATCTCTTGTTTTACGATAATGTCGTAGCTGTCTTTGTTTATTTCATAACTCTTGATTAATTGAACACCATTGATTTCTGGAGACTCAAAAATTATTTTTAATTTATCTTGTCCCTCTGCAAATTTAGTTTGTCCTGATTGGCGCATCAATGTTTTATGAGTCGGATATTCTGTTCCAGATTCTTTAGAAATGAGCCCAGACTGAGCTTGATATATCCTTTGAGCTGAATCATCTAACAAGACAACATTTGTGCCCGGTTGATTAATGTCCTTGTGAGCCAGTAACTCAGCTCTGGTGACACTTCCCCCCAGGGAGTCAAAAGTTAGTTTTAAAACATTCGTTTGTATCTCAAATTTTTCTCTTTTATTCGCGCTAAATTTTGCTTCATCCCCTGAACTTATTGATTGAACATTTGTTGCTGCAACGCCGGGTTTAGGCAACTCAGAGACAGGAGCACCTGATTCTCGGATTTCTACCTTGTCTGCAGAGGGGAAAAATAATGCTTTTTGTCCGTTGTAAACTTGCCACTTGTCCCAAAGCATAACCATACAAAAACCGAATATAACCCAGAGCACTGATCGACGAATATCATTCATAACGTTTTAATAACTTGATTTATTTGTAAATAATTTTAATGGCTTTGTTGGGACGGGGTCATGACCGCCTTCGCAAAGAGGGTTGCATCGGCAGAGCCGCTTGATCATCAAAAACGATCCAATCGCGGAGCCATGCTGCTGTATCGCCTGCAGGGCGTAAGTGGAGCATGTGGGGGAGAACCGACAGTTTGATCCCATCACGGGACTAAGTATAAGCTTGTACCCCTTTATAAAAGCTATTAATAATTTAGAAATCATCAACTGGACCACAACCATATAAAGACAATATTTCTTTTCTAACAGCATGTTTAAGCGCTCTTGAGGACGGACTTAAAAATGCGCTCCTACTAAAAGGTCTATTTAGTCTAACAACGTGCTTTTCAAATGGATATTTCGATGACTCTTGCGTTGTTACTATGTATATTTGTCTTTTAATCGTATTCCTGCTTACTGCTTTTTTGGCCCAACGCTTTGGAACAACCACGCCAACTTTGAGATGCATGGTGTCTATATTAGCATCTACCAAATTTGGCTTTTTTACATGCAAAACAAAATGTTCAGTTTTAGCAAACGCAGAGGTTTCCAAGACCTCTTGAAAAATCTTTTTATCAACGATATGTTCTATCATTGAGATATGAGATTTGTAACGATCCTTTTAACCTTCAGAATCGCGCTTAAATCGCAATTCTCTAAACAGCGAGTCGCTTGCGACCCTTAGCTCGGCGTGCATTGATAACTGCACGTCCTCCGCGCGTTTTCATGCGAACCAAAAAACCGTGGGTTCTAGCTCGACGCGTTTTTGATGGTTGGTAGGTACGTTTCATATTTGTTTACAATTTTTTTAGCAGAGCCCTCTATTATCTCAAAAAATTTGCCGTCTGGCAAACTAATCCTTTTAAAAACACACTAAATGAAGCTTTAAACACCTCAATTTGATTTCTTGACCATCAAACCAACTACGGCTGTAAAAAAAACCAGGCCACTTTTCTTTCAGAGCTGCCCTAATAAAAGTATTTATTTAGTTGTGGATAATTTTTTGATAAGATGCTTTCTGGCATCTAAAACTGCCATACTATCCACAATCTTTTTTTCTTAATCCTTTATTTTTTATCTCCTCCTTTTTATATGCAAGATCTCTGGCAAAACTGCGTAGAACAACTTGCTCAAGAGCTACCGGAACAGCAATTTAACACTTGGATTAAGCCATTACAGGCTACTTTTTCAAGTGATTTTTCCAAGATTACTATTTTGGTGGGTAACCGGTTTAAATTAGATTGGATTAGAACTCAATATTCCAAAAGATTATCCTCTATCCTCACCAATCTATACGGACAAACTATTTCCGTTGAACTTGCTCTTTCCCCTAAGGAGCATGTTTCTGTTTATTCATCCGCATCTGTGACTTCAGAGGCGGACTTTTCATATTCTCCCCCATCTCAAGTAGAAGAACCTGCGGAAGAGCCTTTTAAGAGCCGATTGAACCCTTCCCTTACTTTTGAATCCTTCGTAGAAGGATCTGCAAACCGGATGGCTCGGGCTGCTGCAATGCACGTGGCTTCTATACCAGGGCATTTATACAACCCTCTTTTTATTTACGGCGGCGTTGGTCTTGGAAAAACGCATTTAGTTCATGCCGTTGGCAATCAATTATTAAAAGACAAGCCTGATTCCAAAATACTTTATATTCATGCTGAACAATTTGTCTCTGATGTTGTAAAAGCATATCAAAGAAAAACTTTTGATGAATTTAAACTTCGATACCACTCTTTAGATTTACTGTTGATTGATGATGTCCAGTTTTTTGCAAACAAAGATCGCACTCAAGAAGAGTTTTTTAATGCTTTCGAAGCACTTTTAGCCAAAAAATCTCATATCGTTATGACCAGCGATACGTATCCTAAGGGATTAGCAGATATTCATGAACGATTGGTCTCTCGCTTCGATTCTGGACTTACTGTGGCTATTGAACCGCCTGAGTTAGAAATGAGAGTAGCTATTTTAATGACTAAGTCTCGACTTGAGGGCTCAGAGATGCCAGAAGAAGTGGCTTTCTTTGTTGCAAAAAATGTACGCTCAAACGTTAGAGAACTTGAAGGAGCATTGCGTAAAATATTAGCATATTCTCGCTTTAATCAAAAAGAAATTTCGATACAGCTTGCTAGAGATGCACTTAGAGATCTTTTATCTATCCAAAATAGACAAATTTCTGTTGAAAACATACAAAAAACAGTAGCTGATTTTTATAAAATAAAAGTTGCTGACATGTATTCAAAGAAAAGACCTGTCTCAATTGCTAGGCCACGGCAAATAGCAATGTACCTTGCTAAGGAACTGACACAAAAAAGTTTACCTGAAATAGGCGAACTTTTTGGTGGAAGAGACCACACTACTGTATTACATGCTGTTAGAAAAATATCAGCAGAAAGATTACAACTGAATGAACTTAATCAACAATTACATGTACTAGAACAAACGTTAAAAGGTTAAAAATTGACTACTTATTCTATTTATAAAGTCTGTGGAGCAAAATGGGATAACTAAAGAGTTATCCACAGAAACTTTACAAATCACTTAGTTATTCATATTTTCCAACCCAATCAAACAAAAGTTACGAACATAGTTTAAAAGATTGTAAGTAATTGAAAACAAACTAAAAAAAGCACTTTTCAACAAAAAAACATACACTCTATCTACTACTACTAATTTAATATATATAAATAAAGAGGTTTTAATGATTATCCTGAAAGCCACACAAGAAGCACTTATTACGGTCATTCAATCCGTCTCGGGTATTATTGAAAAAAGACATACCCAACCTATTTTGGCAAATTTGTTTATAAAAAAAGAAGCAAATCAAATTGAACTTTTAGCAAGTGATATGGAAATTCAAATAAAAGCTAAAACACAATTTGATGGTGATGCCTCTACTTTTTCTATAACTGTTGGAGCCAGAAAATTAATTGATATTTTGAGATCTTTACCTTCCGACCAATTAATTACTTTAGAGTCAAACCAAAATAAAATAATATTAAAAGGTGGTAAAAGTAAATTTACGCTTCAAACCATGCCTGCTGAGGACTATCCATTAATAAAAGAATCTCCTAGTTTAGGATCGAGTTTTAGTATTCCACAAAAGACATTAAAGAGTCTTCTTCAACAAGTATCCTTTTCAATGGCAGTTCACGATATACGTTATTATTTAAATGGAATATTATTTGTTGCTGAAAATAAAACACTTAGTTTAGTAGCAACTGATGGACATAGGCTTGCCTTTGCTAGTGCCATATTAGAAAATGAAGTCCCTAAGCAAGAGGTTATTTTGCCTCGAAAGACTGTGTTGGAACTATTAAGACTCTTAACAGACGGGAACGGATCAATTGAGATGCAATTTGCCTCCAACCAAGCTAAATTTAGTTTTGGAAATTTAGTTTTTGTAACTAAATTAGTGGAAGGTAAATTTCCTGATTACAACAGAGTAATTCCAAAAGGGAACAAAAATGAAATTGTTCTGGGACGTGAAGCATTACTTCACTGTCTTCAACGAACTGCAATCTTAACAAGTGATAAATTCAAAGGTGTGAGATTAAACATCGAACCAGGAATATTGCGCGTTGCTTCAAATAATTCAGAACAAGAAGAGGCCGTTGACGAATTAGATATCAATTATTCTGGAAATCCAATAGAGATTGGTTTCAATGTAACTTATTTGATAGATGTTTTGAATAACATGGGTCAAGACATGGTTAGATTTGATCTTCCTGATTCAAATAGTTCTGCCTTGATAACGATGCCAGATACAGATTCCTTCAAATATGTAGTGATGCCAATGAGAATTTAAGTTTATACATTTCTCTAATTTTTTTATTTAAATTCTTATATGACAGAAAATATTGATTCTTTAAGCAGTTTGCCGGACGATTCGTACGGCGAGAGTTCCATCCAAATTTTAGAAGGTCTAGAAGCGGTAAGAAAACGTCCTGGAATGTATATAGGAGATACATCAGATGGGACAGGTTTACACCATTTGGTTTTTGAAGTTGTAGATAACTCCATAGATGAAGCCTTAGCTGGACATTGTGACGATATCGTCGTCACTATTCACTCTGATAATTCCATTAGTGTTGTCGACAACGGTAGAGGTATTCCTACTGGTGTAAAAATGGATGATAAGCACGAGCCCAAACGAAGTGCAGCAGAAATTGCTTTAACTGAATTACATGCTGGTGGGAAATTCAATCAAAATTCATATAAGGTTTCAGGCGGGTTGCACGGAGTTGGAGTATCTTGTGTAAATGCCCTATCAAAGTGGTTGCGTTTAACTGTTCGTCGCGATGGAAAAGTTTACAGTTTGGAATTTGCAAAGGGATTTGTTCAAAATAGAATACTAGAAACTTCAAATGGATTTGAAGTGTCTCCTATGAAAATATTAGGTGATACTGAAAAGAAAGGAACAGAAGTTCATTTCCTACCAGACACGGATATATTTACTTCTAATCATGATTTTCATTATGAAATATTGAGTAAAAGATTAAGAGAGCTAAGCTTTCTGAATAACGGAGTTCGTATTCGCCTAATAGATGAAAGAACTGGTAAAACCGATGATTTTTCAGGTGCAGGTGGAGTCAAGGGATTTGTAGACTTCATAAATGTAGGAAAGAAAATACTTAACCCAAATGTCTTTCATTCTATGGGAGATAGGCCAGCAGAATCGTACGGAGGTATTCCAGGAACTCATATTGGTGTTGAAGTTGCGATGCAGTGGAATGATGGTTATAACGAAAGTGTTTTGTGTTTCACAAATAATATTCCACAAAGAGATGGCGGTACACACTTAACAGGACTCAGAGCGGCTATGACGCGTGTTATCAATAAATACATTGATGAACATGAATTTGCAAAAAAAGCAAAAGTAGAAGTCACTGGAGACGATATGCGTGAAGGATTGACTTGCGTATTATCTGTAAAAGTACCTGAGCCAAAATTCAGCAGTCAAACAAAAGACAAGCTTGTATCAAGTGAAGTTAGAGCTCCTGTAGAGGATATAGTTGCAAAAGCTTTAGGGGATTACCTGCAAGAAAAACCTAATGACGCAAAAATTATTTGTGGAAAAATAGTAGATGCCGCCAGAGCCCGAGAGGCCGCTCGCAAAGCCAGAGAGATGACTCGTCGTAAAGGGGTTCTTGATGGAATGGGGTTGCCTGGGAAGTTAGCTGATTGTCAGGAAAAAGACCCCGCACTATGTGAAATCTATATTGTTGAGGGTGACTCCGCTGGTGGCTCAGCTAAACAAGGAAGAGATAGAAAGTTTCAAGCCATTCTTCCACTACGAGGAAAAATATTAAACGTTGAAAAAGCGCGTTATGAAAAACTATTAACTAGTAATGAAATATTAACCTTGATAACGGCCCTTGGTACCGGTATAGGTAAGGTTAGTGCCGAGTCGGGTAAGTCTGGCACTGATGATTTTAACGTTGATAAGCTTCGCTATCATCGAATCATTATTATGACTGACGCCGATGTTGATGGCGCTCACATAAGAACATTGCTTTTAACCTTTTTCTATAGACAAATGCCTGAGTTAGTTGAGAGAGGCCATATCTACATTGCTCAGCCTCCTTTATATAAAGTCAAAGTAGGTAAGGAGGAGCAATATTTGAAAGATGCTCCTGCGTTAGATTCATTTTTACTTAAAGTTGCTTTAAAAGATGCTGCAATTCAAACAGGAGGTGCGCAGTCTCAAGTACTTAGGGGTGAAACTTTGGAGGAATTAGCTAGAAAACATCAAATAGCAGAAGGCGTAATTTCACGTCTACTTGGCACAATGGATGCAGAGGCACTTCGCGCAATGGCGGATGGTGTTTCTTTGAACCTCGATAACTTGGAATTAGCCAATGAATGCGCGACCGTTTTACAAACCAAACTCTTAGAGCTAGGAAGCGGCTCAACAGTTTCTGCAGAATTCGACGTTAGGACGGATAAGCCCATTCTTAGAATAAGTAGACACCACCACGGCAATGTAAAAAGCAGTGTTATCACCCAAGATTTCGTCCATGGAGCTGATTACGCCGCGTTAGCGGAGGCCGCCTTAACCTTTAAAGGGCTGATTCACGAGGACGGTAAGGTGCTAAGGGGTGAGGGAGATCGTTTAAAAGAGGACAGTGTCAGTGATTTTAGGCAAGCCATGCGTTGGTTAATTCAACAAGCTGAACACGCTACCGCTCGCCAACGTTATAAAGGATTGGGTGAAATGAATCCCGCTCAACTTTGGGAGACAACCATGGATCCGCAGGTTAGACGTCTGCTTCGCGTTCAAATTGATGATGCAATTGAGGCAGATCGTGTATTCACAATGCTTATGGGGGATGAGGTTGAACCCAGGCGAATATTTATTGAGAAGAATGCTCTTAGAGCGGCTAATTTAGATGTCTAAGTTTTTTAATTAGAGAGAACATTTAAGCGAACTCTCCATTTCTAAAGTCTTCAACCGCTTTGATAATTTCTTCTTTTGTGTTCATCACAAATGGACCATATTGAACAATATTTTCTTTTAACGGAGCGCCGCTTATCAAAATAAGTTTTGTTTTAGCGTTTGCAGTAATGGCGACAAATTCTGCCTTGTTGCTTAATATAGCCATTTCTTTACTTCTTACCGCTTGAATTTTAGACTGTCCATCTACAGACACTTCACCATGATAAACATATAGAAATGCATTGTGTTCAGATGCAATAAACTGTTCAAAAGACGATGATTTGTCTTCTGGGAAATGAATATCTAAAAACAACGGCTGTGTGACTTCCCTTTGCACTGCACCAAGAGTATTTAGCGATTCTCCGGCGATGACTCTGATCGTTATTCCGTTTGGAAGAGTTTTTTCTGGTATTTCATTGCGTTGTATATCTTTATACCAAGGAGAACACATTTTTTGATGAGATGGCAAATTCAACCACAACTGAAAACCACTCATTCTTCCCTCTTTTTGCTCTGGCATTTCACTGTGTATGACTCCCTTTCCTGCGGTCATCCACTGAACCCCACCGTCCTCAAGCAAACCCGTATTGCCAGCACTATCTTGATGCCGCATTTTCCCCTCCAACATATAGGTCACTGTTTCAAACCCGCGGTGTGGGTGATCCGGAAATCCACCTACGTAATCAGTTGCCTCATCACTACCAAATGCATCAAGCATTAAAAAAGGATCAAGTCTTTTTTGTAAATCTTGTGTTAACAGCCGAGTCAATTTGACTCCGTCTCCGTCACTGGTTGCCTGCCCTTTAATAATGCGCTCAACATCACGAAATGTTTTCATATTAATTGTTGCCACTTGGGCATCACTTGTTTAGTTACGAGGACAGGACGTAAAATACACAGATATAAACAATTCCAATTTTATGGTGTTTATCGGTTGGTTGCTTCGTCGTTAGACTTCTCCTTTGTACTTTGAGAAGACGAGCAATATTGTTTCACCTCAAAGTGGTTAGATTGGCAAGGGCGTGCATATGAAATATCCTCATGAGTTCGACGTAATTGTTGTTGGCGGTGGCCATGCTGGGACAGAGGCAGCCCTTGCAAGTGCCAGAATGGGCTGTACCACCCTGTTGCTTACCCATAATATAGAAACGCTTGGCCAAATGAGTTGTAACCCTTCAATTGGCGGCATCGGCAAAGGCCATTTGGTCAAAGAAATAGATGCAATGGGCGGCGTAATGGCCAGGGCAACGGATAAAGCGGGTATTCAATTTCGAATTTTAAATAAATCAAAGGGACCTGCTGTAAGGGCCACTAGAGCGCAAGCTGACAGAGTGTTATATAAAGCAGCGATTCGGTACGAAATAGAAAACCAACCTAATTTGTTTCTTTTCCAACAGGCCGTCGAAGACCTCTGTATCGAGGGAGGCCGGGTTGTCGGCGCGATAGTACAGGCAGGCATCACCTTTCGCGCGCGATCTGTTGTATTGACTGCAGGAACGTTTTTGAACGGAAAAATTCATATCGGTCTAGATAACTACTCCGCGGGAAGAGCTGGGGATCCACCCTCCATTAGATTGAGCGACCGGCTAAAGGAATTGAAGTTGCCCCAAGGTCGCCTTAAAACGGGAACCCCACCAAGAATTGATGGGCGTTCAATTGATTTCTCCGCCTGCACGGAACAACCCGGAGACGGAATGCCAGGTGGCTCAACAGGACCAATACCTGTATTTAGTTACAGCGGAAGAGTTGAGGACCACCCCAACCAAATGCCCTGTTGGATAACCCACACCAACGAAAAAACACACGAAATAATTCGCTCCGGGTTCGATAGAAGCCCCATGTTTACCGGAAAAATAGAGGGTGTTGGGCCTCGTTACTGTCCCAGCGTAGAAGATAAGATTAGCCGCTTTGCTGAGAAAGAAAGCCATCAGATTTTCTTAGAGCCAGAGGGACTCACGACCAACGAATATTATCCGAATGGAATTAGCACTAGCCTCCCTTTTGATATTCAATATGCTTTGGTCAGGTCCATGATTGGACTACAAAATGCGCACATTTTGAGGCCGGGTTACGCAATCGAATATGACTATTTTGATCCTCGCGAGTTAAAAAGGAGCTTTGAGACAAAGGCTATAGAGGGGCTGTTTTTTGCTGGGCAAATCAATGGAACAACGGGCTACGAGGAGGCTGCTGCACAGGGCTTATATGCAGGCATAAACGCTGGGCTTTACTGCAACGGGGAAGCTCCATGGACACCTGCAAGAGATCAGGCATACATTGGCGTCCTTGTCGATGACCTTGTCACAAAGGGCGTTTCAGAGCCTTACCGAATGTTTACAAGTCGTGCGGAGTACAGGCTGCAGTTGCGTGAAGACAATGCCGACCAACGATTGACTCCGGTCGCCAAAAGCTTAGGCTTGATAAACGCAATTCAGTGGAGTGGTTTTGAAGCCAAGCAATCGTTAATTAACCAAGAAAATCAGAGGCTGAAAACGATTTGGGTCAATCCTCGAAATATATCAGAGGAAGACTCTGTGAGGGTATTGGGAAAGAAAATTGAACATGAGTATAAGTTTTCTGAATTGCTACGGCGACCTGACATTTCTTATGACCAATTAATGAGTTTGTCGCTAGGCACTTTTAAAAGCTCTGAAATTGAGGGGCTTGACGTTGTTTCACGTGAAACAATCGTTGAACAGGTGGAGATTAGTGCTAAATACGCAGGCTATATCGAAAAACAAAAAGAAGAGGTTGAGCGTGCAGCAGGTTTTGAAAGTCTTTTATTGCCAAAAGATATGGATTATTTGTCAATCGATGCCTTAAGCTTTGAGGTTAGGCAAAAGCTTATAAAGTACCGGCCTGAAACACTTGGGCTAGCCTCCAGAATATCTGGCGTCACACCAGCTGCAATTTCCCTTTTGCTCATTCACTTGAAAAGAATGAAGGCAAAAAGAGGTTTATTATCTGAAGACGCGAATGCTGCTGTGGCGGATAGTATTGCTTCAACGATCAGAACGGAATAAGCGCTCTGGGATTTTGCCCTTGCCAGTGAGTCATGAAACATACGCCAACAGCGGTCTCTCAAATAGAAACTTTTGCACTTGAGCAAGAGCTTGTTACTGGTGCGCAGAGTCTTTCTTTGAAACTAACTAAACTTCAAATAGAACAAATCATCGAGTATGTTAAGTTATTGCACAAATGGAGCGCTGTTTATAACTTAACAGCCATAAAGAGCAGTGAGGATATTCTCGTTCAACACATAATGGATTGTTTAAGTATTATCCAGCCCATATTACAACGATTTAAGTCAGGGATAAGTATTTTGGACGTTGGCTCTGGCGCAGGATTGCCCGCAGTAATGATTGCAATTGCCTGTCCAGAGCATAAGGTAACTGCACTTGATGCGGTAGCCAAAAAAGTGGCCTTCATAAAACAGGCTTCTTTGCTGTTAAATTTGCCAAACCTCAGCGCAAAACATGGAAGAGTGGAGAGGGAGTGCAACCAGAAATATGATCTCATTGTGTCGCGTGCTTTCTCAAGTTTAAATAAATTCGTAAATGAAAGCATGGGGGCGTTGGTTAACGGAGGAGTTTGGATGGCCATGAAGGGCAAGCTGCCTGTTGAGGAAATGACGCTGTTGCCTTTAGATGTTTCTGTGTTTGATGTGACCCATCCCAAGGTCCCAGGAATGTTATCAGAGCGTTGTTTGGTGTGGATGAGTAAAGGAGAAAGCCTAGGCAAACACTAGGCTTTTGTAAGTTTTTATATGCAAGTACTCGCGCCAAATCATTGAGCTAGAGTCAAAATGTTTCACGTGAAACACACTTTGAATCGTTTTTAAATAAAGAATCCCGCCTTTGTGGCCTTTTGATGCTCTGAGTTGTAAACTCAGTGGTGTTGTTTCAAGAAAAGAACTAGATGGCTAAAATATTTTGTGTTGCAAATCAAAAAGGCGGTGTTGGCAAAACTACGACATCCGTTAATTTGGCTGCGGGGTTGGCTGCAATTGGTCAAAAAGTTTTGCTAGTTGATCTTGACCCACAGGGTAATGCAACCATGGGCTCTGGCGTTGATAAAAGAAATTTAGAACTGTCTGTTTACGATGTTTTGTTGGAAGAGGTCTCTATCGAGGAGGCCGTATGTTCTAGTCATTGGGGAGATGATGGCGGGAAAAAACATTTTCCAAAATACGATGTTTTAGGCGCAAACCGGGATTTGGCTGGAGCCGAGGTGGAGTTGGTAAGTCTTCAGAACCGTGAGATGCGGCTGAAGAAAGCGCTCGCAAGTTTGGGCGGTACGTATGATTTTGTGGTTATCGACTGCCCGCCATCCTTATCAATGTTAACTTTGAATGGCTTGTGCGCCGCGCAGGGGGTCGTTGTGCCCATGCAGTGCGAGTATTTTGCGCTTGAGGGTTTAACGGATCTGGTTAATACTATTAAGCAAGTTCATGCTAATTTGAACAAAGATCTTAAGATAATTGGATTACTACGCGTAATGTTCGATCCACGAGTAACTTTGCAGCAGCAAGTCAGTGATCAATTAAAAGATCATTTTGGCGATAAAGTATTTAACGCGGTAATTCCAAGAAATGTACGTTTGGCTGAAGCCCCAAGCTATGGGCTGCCCGGTGTTGTGTTTGATCCCTTAGCCAAAGGCAGCCAAGCATTCTTAGAGTTTGCTCAGGAAATAGTAGACAGGCTAAAACCCCCTCAAAAATAAATAAGAAAGTATTCATATGGTGACGAAAAAGCCGAAAGGCTTGGGCAGAGGACTAGAGTCGTTATTGGGACCTGTCGTAAAAGATAGTCAACATCTTCCTGAGGATGAGATGTCAAGCGCTCCTTCCGTTTTAAAACTCTCTGAAATGGTTGCTGGTATGTATCAGCCCCGCACTCGAATGGATGAGGGCGCCTTATATGAGTTGGCCGAGAGCATTAAGGCGCAGGGAATCATGCAGCCCATATTAGTCCGTCTTTTGAAAGAGGGGCCCAATAAAGAAAAGTATGAAATTATTGCCGGAGAAAGAAGGTTTCGGGCCGCTAAATTAGCCGGCCTTCAGTCCGTACCAGTGCTAGTGCGTGATGTTCCAAATGAGGCCGCGGCAGCCATGGCGTTGATAGAAAATATCCAACGCGAGGACTTAAATCCTCTTGAGGAAGCCCATGGATTGGATCGATTGGTGACAGAATTTGGAATGAGCCATGAACAGGCAGCCCAAGCTGTAGGTCGCTCTAGAAGTGCCGCATCCAATTTGTTGCGCTTGCTTAACTTGACCAAGCCAGTTCAAGATATGCTGATGGCTGGAGACTTGGATATGGGGCACGCAAGAGCGTTATTAGCCCTAGAGCAGGCTGAGCAAGTGTCGGCAGCGCATCAAATGACGGCGAAAAAAATGTCTGTCAGAGATGCAGAGAAACTAGTGAAAAAAATTAAATCATCCTCAGATGTGGCCCCGAAAAAGGAAAAAGAGAAATCCGGGGATATTTTAAGAATCGAGGAGGAGTTATCAGACCTATTAACAGCAACAGTTGAGGTGGTTATCAAGAAAAGAGTTAAACGCCAAGGAAAAATCCATGACATGGGAGAACTGGTGATTCAATTTGGATCGGTTGATGAACTCAACGGCTTGATAGATAAACTTAGAGCAGTGGGGGCTTAAATGTACAAATTCTTTAACTCGCAACTGTTGTAAAGATTTTTCCGGGATTCATAATGTTTTTGGGGTCTAGTGCAGCTTTGATTGTTCTCATCATGTCAACCGCTGCAGCACCTGCTTCATCGACCAAAAAGCCCATTTTATGAAGCCCTATCCCATGTTCACCAGTGCATGTGCCACCCATACTGAGGGCGCGAGCTACTAATTTTTCGTTAAGTTGCTCAGCCGTCTCTCTTTCAGCCGGATCGTTGGGATTGATTAAATAACCAAAGTGAAAGTTTCCATCGCCAACATGGCCAACTAAGAAGAAGGGTAATTTTGACGCTTCGGTTTCCTCAACCGATTTGAGCAAACAATCGGCAAGCCGACTGATAGGCACGCAGGTATCCGTAGAAATAGCGCGACAACCAGGCCGAGATTGAATTGCAGCGAAATAAGCGTTATGTCTGGCGCTCCAAAGCTTTGTTCGCTCCTCGGGCGAGCTTGCCCACTCGAAGTCTTGTCCTCCGTGATCGTGAGCGATCTCTTGAACGCTTTGAGCTTGTTCCTTCACACCCTGGGGTGATCCATGAAATTCCATTAAAAGCAAAGGTTGTTCAGATAAGTTGAGTTTTGAATGAGCATTCACCATTCGGACCGAGTTTTTGTCGATAAGCTCTACCCTGGCGATGGGTATTCCCATTTGTATGATTTGAATCGTAGTACGCACAGCAGACTCGATGGTTGGGAAAGAACAAATCGCGGCTGAAATTGCTTCCGGGATGGGGTAAATCTTTAAGGTTACCTCACTAATGACGCCTAGGGTCCCTTCGCTACCCACAAAAAGGCGGGTCAGATCGTATCCTGCGCTCGATTTCTTAGCTCGTGTTCCCGTTTTGATGACCTCTCCTTTGGCATTAACAACCTCAAGAGCCAACACATTTTCGCGCATAGTTCCGTACCTTACTGCGTTAGTCCCACTGGCGCGTGTTGCGCACATGCCCCCGATGGAGGCGTCTGCACCAGGATCAATTGGAAAAAATAATCCAGTTGTCTTTAACTCATTGTTTAACTGCATTCGCGTGGTACCTGGTTGGACGGTTACAGTTAAATCCTCTGCGTTAATAGATAAAACCTTATTCATTTGACTAACGTCCAAGCTCATACCACCTTGAACTGCAAGCAAATGTCCCTCTAACGAGGAGCCGACGCCAAAGGGTATGACAGGCACAGAAAATTTTGAAGCTAAAGCTACGGCGTCTGAAATGTCTTGAGTGCTTTTAGCAAAAACAACAACAGAGGGCGGTGGTATGCTTACAAATGCTGATTCGTCCCTACCGTGTTGCTCCCTTACTGCCATTGCAGTTGAACACTGCGAATTAAATCGCGATCTTAAGGCATCTAAAAATTCAGCGGGTACCTGTCGTGGTTTAATCTCAGGTGTCAGATGGTTTGCAGCGGTGGGAGCATTCATAAAATCTGCCTTTTTATAACTCGTTAACAATTTCCTAATGCTTAGTGTACGACGTGACAAGAGTTTGCGGGCGCTAGCTTAACGTGGAAAAGTAGTTTTCGAGGGAAAATACCTGTTTCAATTTTTTTCTCGCACATTAAAACATCAGAGAACAAAAATATCTGAAATGAAATTGGGAGTGAAAATTTGATATTTTTACATATTGATTGAAGAACCAAAGGGAAAAGATGGGTAATAGATTGACACAAATAGTGACTCGAACTGGAGACGATGGCTCAACCGGACTTGGTAATAACGAACGGGTATTGAAGAGTAGTTTAAGAGTCCAAACAATGGGTGATGTAGATGAGTTGAACTCAAATATTGGGCTATTGATGTGCGAAAACATTCAGTCCGAGGAAATGAACTTACTTATAAAAATTCAACACGAATTGTTTAATTTGGGCGGTGAAATATCAATCCCAGGATATGAGCTTCTAAAGCCAAGGGCCGTTGAGGAGCTGGACATTGCTCTTCAAAAATACAACGCTACATTACCTAAGTTGCAGGAGTTTATTTTACCTGCGGGCGCGAAAACTGCTGCCTTGGCTCATGTGTGCAGAACGATAGCACGGCGCGCTGAGAGATCAATCGTTGCTCTAGGAGCACAGGAAAAGATAAATGATGCGCCAAGACATTATTTAAATAGACTCTCAGACCTGTTTTTTGTACTTTCTAGGATTTTTAATCACCAAGAATCGCGCTCAGATGTTTACTGGAACTCGGAGAGACTAAAAACCGAGGGACAATAGACACACTTATCCTAAGAGAAGATAGTTTTGAGACAATTTAATTTTACGGTGTAAATAAATTAATAATTAAATGGAGTGTTTGACAATGACAAAGGTAAATTTTCAATGGGACGATCCGTTTTTATTAGAGAGGCAATTGACCTCAGATGAGCGCATGGTCACGGAAGCTGTAAGAAACTATTGTCAAGAAGGCTTGAAAACTCGTGTACTCGAATCATTTCGTTACGAGAAAACTGATCCCGCGATCTTTAAAGAAATGGGCTCACTTGGCATGTTGGGCCCAACCATACCCACGCAGTACGGTGGACCCGGTTTGGATTACGTGTCTTATGGACTCATCGCTCGGGAGGTAGAAAGAGTTGACTCAGGATATCGTTCGATGATGAGTGTCCAATCTTCCTTGGTAATGCTTCCAATATTTGAGTTTGGTACAGAAGCGCAGCGGCAGAAATATTTGCCTAAGCTTGCGAGCGGAGAATTGATTGGGTGTTTTGGACTTACCGAGCCTGACCACGGCTCAGATCCTGCCGGAATGATTACCCGTGCAAAGGTGGTGGACGGCGGATACAGCTTGAGCGGAGCAAAAATATGGATCTCGAATAGTCCAATTGCAGATGTTTTTGTTGTTTGGGCGAAAGAGGTTAGCCGCTCTGGTGAGGTGGGCCCCATACGCGGCTTTATTCTTGAAAAAGGGATGAAGGGCTTGAGCGCACCAGCCATACACGGGAAGGTAGGACTGAGGACCTCCATTACGGGAGAAATTGTCATGGACTCAGTATTCGTGCCAGAGGAAAATGCGTTTACTGATGTGCGTGGCTTAAAAGGACCATTTACATGTTTAAACAGTGCCCGGTACGGAATTGCATGGGGCGCACTGGGTGCAGCTGAGGACTGTTGGTTCAAAGCGCGCGAATATACGCTTGGACGCAAGCAGTTTGGCAGGCCTTTAGCAGCAAATCAATTAATACAAAAGAAATTGGTGGACATGCAAACTGAGATAACTTTAGGATTGCAAGGTTGCCTGAGGCTTGGAAGGATGAAAGAAGAGGGGATAGATAGTGTTGAGATAACTTCTATCTTGAAAAGAAACTCTTGCGGGAAAGCCTTGGACATAGCTCGTTTGGCTAGGGATATGATGGGCGGAAACGGTATAAGCGATGAATATGGTGTTGCTAGGCATTTGGTTAACTTGGAGGTAGTTAACACCTACGAAGGTACTCATGATATCCACGCATTGATTTTAGGAAGAGCTCAAACGGGGATTGCAGCATTTGCGAATTAATTACTTAGCACGTCCAGAGCAGGTAACGTGAGCTCCCTCAAGAGAATAGTTGTTGGTCTAAGCGGCGGAGTGGACTCTGCTGTAAGCGCTTGGTTACTCAAAAAGCAAGGGCATGAGGTTGTAGGCATCTTTATGAAGAACTGGGAGGAGGATGATACAGATCAATACTGCTCCTCTAAACAAGACTTCATTGATGCGGCTGCAGTGGCTGATGTAATTGGTATCGATATAGAGCATGTTAATTTCGCCAAAGACTATAAAGACAGAGTTTTTGCGGAGTTTTTACGTGAGTACAAAGCAGGTCGAACACCCAATCCGGATGTGCTTTGTAATGCCGAAATAAAATTTAAAGCCTTCCTTGACCACTCGGTTCGACTTGGAGCCGAAAAAATTGCAACAGGACATTACGCTAGAACGCGGTTTCATAGTGGAGGGCATCAGTTATTGAAAGGAGTTGACTCAACAAAAGATCAAAGCTATTTTTTGCACCGCTTGACCCAAGAGCAACTCTCAAGAACCGTATTTCCGATAGGCGATATACACAAAACAGAAATAAGAAAAATGGCTTTGGAGATTGGTTTGCCCAACGCAACAAAGAAAGACTCTACCGGAATTTGCTTTATTGGGGAGCGTCCTTTTCGCGAGTTCTTAAGCAAATACATAGATTCGCGTCCTGGACTAATCAAGGACGATAAAGGACGTATCCTTGGGGAGCACATGGGGCTTAGCTTTTACACTTTAGGTCAACGACAGGGGCTTAAGATAGGTGGACTTAAAGAGCCGGGAACGCAGCGCGGGGGAGGCTCACACGAGCCGTGGTTTGTTGCTCAAAAGGATGTGCAAACCCAAACACTTTATGTGGTCCGTGGTCACGATCATCCGTGGCTTCTTTCTCAAACGCTTTATGCTCTTGACTCTAGCTGGATTGATCCGCTACAGATGAATTGCCATCAAGGAAGTTTTCTTGCTGGCAAAACTCGTTATAGGCAAGCTGATGCGGGATGCAAGCTGGTGTCTACAACGGCTGAGCGAGGTTTGACAGTTCGTTTTGACTCCCCGCAGTGGGCAGTCACGCCTGGCCAATCAGTTGTTTTATATGACGGTGATGTTTGTTTAGGCGGAGCTGTCATTGAGCGATCTGATGCGATATAAATAGAATACATTTGGCGTTAATTAAATATACAAAAATGTCCCTTCTCATTTCACGAAGAAAAATAAATGAAACTTTAAAAAACGCAGCGCTTGCGATGGCGTTAATCCCTTTTAGGGCCAGCAAAATTTTTGCCCAACCCAACTCAAACCTCAGAGCGTGGCATTCTTATCCATTTGCCCTGGGAGTCGCAAGTGGAATGCCAAGGCCTAACTCGGTTCTTTTATGGACAAGAATACTAATAGAGGAAAGTGATTATGAAAGCGCAGAGGGAGTCGGCGAACCGCTAACTGTCAGTTGGGAGCTTTTTGATGATGAGACGCTTAAAAATTGTATAAGACGTGGGCAGGTTCTAACGGACCGCGCCCGAGGACACGCTGTTCACGTAAAAGTAGAGGGTCTCAACGCCGCAACAAATTATTGGTACAGATTCAACGTGGGTGACGCAGTGAGTAGTACGGGACAAACGAAAACCGCACCAGAGCCCAATCAAAACGTTCAATCTATGAGGTTCGCGTTGGCGTCGTGTCAAAATTATGAGGCAGGCGAATACACCGCCTACGAAGACATGTTGACCAAGAATTTGGATTTTGTTTTGTTTGTGGGTGACTATATCTACGAGTCAAACACGTCGCAGCCCAATAGCAAAAGAACACACACCGGGGCAGAACCGCAAAACCTAGATCATTACAGAGCGCGCTATGCGCAATACAAAAAAGACCCTTTCCTGCAAGCCGCGCATGCAAAGTATCCTTGGATATTGATGTGGGATGATCATGAGGTGGTGAACGATTATGCAAATGATTTAGATCCAGCTTATTCTGGAGTTGAAGCATTTTTAAAGCGCCGCGCTGCAGCTTACCGTGCTTACTTTGAGCACCAGCCTATCGAAATAGGACCCTTGCTACAAAGCTCTTACGAGTCCTCCATGAACTTAAACGACAGTTACAGTTGGGGCCAATTGGCGCAGCTGTGGACGATGGATTGCCGTCAATACAGAAGTCACCATGCCTGTTCCTCTCCCGGAAAAGGTGGAGGAAGGGTTCTTATGAGTTGTGATGAACTTGAGGATCCAAATCGAACGATGTTTGGGTTTGATCAAGAGGTGTGGTTATCCAAAGGTTTGCAAGAGTCTAAGAAGCTTTGGAAGTTTGTGGCGCAAACGACAGAAATAAGCTCGACACGGATTTCATCACCTTTTGGAAAACTCACCTATACAGATGCCTGGGATGGTTATCCACAAGCACGGAGAAGGTTTTTAGAGGACCTGCGCCGCACCAACGCCAATAACGTTGTCGCCCTTGGTGGCGACGTTCATATGAATGTGGCGGCTAATTTAAGGCTAGTGCCAAATGATCCTGCCTCTCCAATCGTTGCGAGTGAATTTGTTACAACGTCAATTACCTCACCAGGGCTAGGTCAAAGTAGTACAGGTTTGATTAAAGCAAGTAATTCAGACATATTGCACATGCAAGCAAACGAGAGGGGATACGCACTGATCAACGCGGATGCGTTAAGAGTGACTTGTGAATTTAGAACTACGCCTCATCCAGCGCAAATAGGGACCCCTTTTAAAGAGCAGGCCGCGTATACAGTTGAGACAGGCAGTGCGGGGCCAAAAATTCGTTCAGACTCAACTTAGGTGTGATTGCATTGAAATACGGGCGGCGCGCTCTACAACTGATCGCAACCAGCGTTGTGCTTTGGGTGTAAAAGAGTGATGATGCCAAAGCATATCGACGTGAACTATTGGCGAATCAAAGGGGAGTTGTTTCACCACAAGTTGACTCTCGATACCAGCCACGCTTACGAAATGTCTGGGCAATACGGTCAATAAATTAGTTTGCATAACGACCCTTCCAGCGGTTGCGAATTGGTTAACTGTTCCGACCACTCTTCTTGTCCTCCCAAGGGCGGCCAACGACTCATCAATGAACCCAAAAGGCCGCCCAGAGAAGCTTACCAATAAATGTCGACAAGAACAAAACGCATCTAACGTTAGCTCAACGGGGGCGAGGGGATGATCTTTTCTCATGACGCACACATACTCGCCATCAAAGAGTCTGGAGTGCTCAAAGCTTACTAGATCCCCTGATTGCGCACGACTTGTTAGGTCAGCAATTGCGGCTGGAAAATAACCAACAGCTAAGTCTGCAGACTCTTGTTTGAGCAGCTCTCTCGGATCTCTAGTAGTCAAGGGGACGATTCTGAGTGAAACACCTGGGGCTTGATGTTCTAATATTTCGAGTAAGGCTGGCACGATCTCAGCCGCTGTTGCATCGGCCATTGCCACGATAAACGTTGTGACCGCCTGCGAGGGGTCAAACTCATCCGGGTCAAGTGAATCTTGTAACTGCTTTAAAGACTCCCTCACAACCGGCCATAAAGATTGTGCTCGCGGGGTGGGCTCAAGAGCTTGGCCGTTACGCTTGAGTAAGTCATCTCCAAGGGTTTCACGCAACCTGCGCATTGCGTTGCTAATAGCTGGCTGTGTGAGGGAGAGTTTATGTGCCGCACGCGTGAGGCTGCGCTCTGCCATTACCTCGTCAAAAACACGTAATAAATTTAAGTCGAGAGTTCTAAAATTAATCTTTTTAGGAAGTTTGTCAATCATCATTTTCGTGAATGTATTGCATCATCAATATAAAGTTGAGTCGCACTAGTGTTAACCCTATACTATCTACTTCTTAGTAAAGAAATACATCAAAGGATTCCTCATGACTGCATATGCCCACACATCATACCCCAGAGTTCACCCTGGCGTACAAAGGTTTTCTAAGGTCGCAATTAGTGCCAAAAACTTAGTAGCTCAATTTGACGTAACACGC
This sequence comes from uncultured Burkholderiales bacterium, assembly GCA_903871545.1. Lineage (GTDB taxonomy): Bacteria > Pseudomonadota > Gammaproteobacteria > Burkholderiales > Burkholderiaceae_C > Limnohabitans. The sequence continues at coordinate 86,987 of CAIQHG010000034.1, forward strand.
AACATAGCACTAATTCTATTGTCCGCAATAGTATCCACAGTGTTAGTTGTCGTAAACCAAGTCATCGACACGTACACAGACGGCCACATGCTCGCGGCTTGGATGTTCCTGTGGGTCGTTGCATTTTCTACGATTGCTTTATTGGCAACACCAATTAGAGAATCCGTTGTCTCGTTTGGTCCCGCTTTTTTGCAGTGGAAAATGAGAAGGGCCGAGCGTGCTAACGACCACAAAATGTGGGAAGTTGCTCTACAAGATCCAAGAGTCATGGCAGAAATACAGCGGGCCATATCTCAGCAGTAAAGTATAGTAACAGTCAAAAGAGCCCGTAAGAAGCTAGTGCTTTTTACGGGCTCTTTGTTTGTAGAGAACGCAGTTGATAGCCGATCAGGCGACTGATAGCCAGTAGCCAGCGTTGAATGGGCTACTCATACGAAGCGCTAAGGGGGATATATCTACTAATTTATCAGTCGGCATTTTTTCACCCTCCTCTGGTAGGCTAATACCTTCGGGATCAGGGGGGGCGTTGAGACGATCACCCGCCATTACAGGTGCAATGGCCACAGAGAAAGAGTAGAAACATCTAAATGAGATTTTGCGGTCAGACCAGTAATCAGCTGCCTCTCGAAAAATATCAATTAATTGTTCACGGGCTTCCTTATCGAACCTTGAGTGGGCCGGAATATGTTCTAAAACGACTACAAACCCCGGTTGAGGGCCAGATTTATAGAGTGGATCAGTCATGCAGTCGTAAAGAGAGTCGAAACTCTTACTTGTTTGCATTGGGAAAGTAAACTGGTGTGCAATCATGTCGAGCACATCCTGTTTGCTCTGGGCCGCAGCGATATTCGCGTACAAAAAATGGTGTCCCATTTGTTGAGCAGCGTTTTGCAAATCCCCGACTCGGAAGGCGCGGATTGATTGGACGATATTGGTTTTTACATTACGAAGTGGCATTTCCATCTCCGTTCTACTTTCAAAAAATAGCACAAAGTACCGAAAAGTTTAAAAAAACTAAATCAAATGATAAAACATCTTCATTAATCACCTAACCGAGCTAACTCAGCAAGAGGCTAGTGTGACTGAAATAATGCAAAAAGGCAAGCAAATATGTGACAAGTGGGGTCTTAATGGGAAAAAATAAACCGAAAGGACTACTAATGTTGTGGTCCCTTATTTACTCGCACTTGCATCAGCAACAGTCAAAGCGGTCATGTTCACAATTCGTCTAACCGTTGCGCTTGCCGTCATAATGTGCACGGGCTTGGCCGCCCCCAACAATATCGGTCCTACTGCAATGTTGCCACCCGCCGCAACTTTTAACAAATTGTAGGAAATATTCGCAGCGTCGAGGTTGGGCATGACCAATAAATTCGCATCAGATTGCAGTGTCGAATTCTCAATGTAGGATTTTCTTGCGTGCGTATCAAGGGCTATATCTCCGTGCATTTCCCCGTCTACCTCAAGCCAGGGAGCGCGCTGTCTCAACAGACCCAAAGTGCGCCGCATTTTTAGTGCAGACTCATCATTACTTGATCCGAAATTAGAGTGCGATAACAGCGCAACCTTCGGCTGTATTCCAAAGCGAAGCATTTCTTGTGCAGCTAATATTGTAATTTCACAGAGTTGCTCTGCACTTGGGTTTATATTAATGTGTGTATCAACTAAAAATACTTGTCGCTCAGGAAGCAACAGCAAGTTCATGCAGGCGTAGGTGCTGATACCAGGTTTGTTACCAATAACTTCATCAATGTACTGAAGGTGAACTGTTGGGGTATTCCACGTGCCGCAAATTAATCCATCCACCTCGTTTTTATGAACAAGCATCGACCCAATAAGCGTCAACCGCCTCCTCATCTCAATTTTAGCAAGCTGCGCGTTTACTCCTTTTCTTTGCGTTAAATTGAGGTAAGTTTGCCAAAAATCTTTATATCTCGGGTCTTGCTCAACGTTAACAACTTGGTAATTAACGCCCTCTTTTAAACGTAACCCAAAGCGCTCAATACGCTGAGCAATAATGGATGGACGACCGATAAGGGTGGGAATAGCAAGCCCCTCATCTATAACAACCTGAACAGCTCGAAGTACCCGTTCATCTTCACCTTCGGCAAAAGCGATACGTTTTTTGGTCCCTTTTTTCGCGGCCTCATAAATTGGCTTCATTGCCGAGCCAGAGGCGTAAACAAAACTTTGTAGTTTTTCTCTATAAGCCTCAAAATCAAGAATGGGCCGAAGAGCCACCCCGCTTTCCTGAGCGGCCTTTGCAACTGCAGGAGCTATCTTAATCATGAGGCGCGGATCAAAGGGCTTAGGTATTAAATATTCCGGACCAAATGCCAATGCCTCTCCAGCATAAGCCGCTGCAACAACCTCACTTTGCTCGGCCTGTGCCAGCTCAGCAATTGCATAAACAGCAGCGATCTCCATCTCAGTTGTGATCGTAGATGCTCCGGCGTCCAAAGCACCCCTAAAGATATAGGGAAAACAAAGCACATTATTGACTTGATTGGGGTAATCTGATCGGCCTGTGGCCATCACCGCGTCAGCGCGCACAGCGCAGACCTCCTCTGGCAGAATCTCCGGCGTAGGATTAGCAAGCGCAAGAATAAGGGGTTTGGCAGCCATTTTGGCAACCATATTGGGCTTTAATACGCCGCCTGCAGATAAGCCTAAGAACACGTCTGCTCCTTCGATCACATCTAAAAGAGATCTGGCAGTTGTGTCCTGAGCAAATTGAATTTTGTCCTCGTCCATAAGCTCAGTACGGCCCTTGTAGACGACTCCCGCTAAATCAGTAACAAAGATATTGTGTCTTGACAGGCCCAGCTTGAGCAATAAATTAAGGCAGGCAAGGGCTGCTGCCCCGGCTCCGGATGTAACAAACTTTACATCTTTGATGCTTTTTCCTACAACCCGCAGCCCGCTAATAATGGCAGCACCCACCACAATAGCCGTGCCGTGCTGATCGTCGTGAAAGACAGGAATTTTCATTCGCTCACGAAGTTTACGTTCAACGTAAAAACAATCCGGTGCTTTTATATCTTCAAGGTTAATACCCCCGAATGTTGGTTCAAGTGAGGCAATCGTATCGACTAATTTATCAAGATTTTTTTCGTTGATTTCTATATCAAAAACATCAATTCCCGCGAACTTTTTAAATAAAACAGCCTTACCTTCCATTACCGGTTTGGATGCTAAAGGACCGATATCTCCCAGACCAAGTACAGCAGTTCCGTTCGTAATGACAGCAACCAAGTTCCCCCGACTTGTATAACGGTAAGCTGCATTTGGGTCTTTTACGATTTCCTCACACGGCGCAGCAACCCCAGGGGTGTAAGCAAGAGCCAGGTCGTGTTGGTTAACCAGCTGCTTGCTTGCTTGAACAGAGATTTTCCCAGGGGTTGGAAACTCATGATATTCAAGCGCTGCTCGACGAAGCTCAAGCCTTGCTGATTCGTGAGGGTCTAAAGAATTTACCCTTGAAGCTAAAAAATCTGAGTTCGTTTTATTTTCACTTGCCATGATGGAGGGGCTCCGAGCCAATTAAGCGACTTTTAAATTAAAGCCTTAGTCCATTGTAGGCCCACAAGCACCAGTGAAATTAGAAAATCTTAGTCATCTTTTTAAAAGAATAAAGAAAAAGTAAATGAATACCTCGTAGTTTGGAATACATCATAGTAGACCGCTTGATGCTGTGATTATCAAAACCCCAACCGTCGTCAAAAAAAGTAAGCTTTATAAGTCTTGCAATAACAATGGAATCAAAAACAAGAGGAATGAAAAAGTTCTTGTCTGCATGAATTTAGAAGAGAAGACTTACGCCATTAATTTTTCAATTTGAAGCGGGTCAACCGGCACATCTCTTGAAAGAAGTTCGCAACCAGCGCCCGTTACCAATGCATCGTCTTCAATGCGGATGCCAATACCGTGAAACACCTCGGGCACATCCGGGCTAGGCCGGATATAAAGGCCTGGCTCTATTGTTAAAACCATGCCTTCTCTCAAAACACGCGAGCTAGAGGCGTTTTGAGTCTCGTTTGCTGGCTCTGTATAAGACCCGCAGTCATGCACGTCCATACCCAACCAATGGCTTGTTCGGTGCATATAAAAAGGAAAATATGTCTTGTTTGTCAACACATCATCTGGGTTACCGCATTTGTTGGAATCTAAGATACGTAAATCTAAAAGCCCTTTTGCAAGAACTTTAAGTGCCGCTTGATGTGGATCCGTAAAAAGTGCCCCATTATGGGTACAAGAAACTGCTGCATACTGGCTCTCCAAAACAACATCGTAAACAGCGCGTTGTGCCTTAGTGAATACCCCGTTTGCTGGGAAAGTGCGCGTAATGTCGCCTGCGTAACTTGCGTACTCACACCCGGCATCAATCAAAACAAGCTCCCCATTATTGATAGGGGCTTTATCCGCTCTGTAATGCAATACACAGGCATTGGCTCCAGAAGCAACAATAGAGGAATAGGCAGTAAATTCAGATCCACTGCGCCTAAACTCGTAAAGCAGTTCAGCTTCGAGTTGATATTCATAGATTCGTTGGTTACTTTTAATACTAGAGGAGCAAAACTGCATCGCTTTGATATGCCCTGCCGCACTGATTCGTCCAGCAGCGCGCATTAGCTCAACTTCATGAGTATCCTTAATGAGGCGCATTTCATCTAGCAATAAGCAAACGTCTCTTAGCTGGCTGGGGGCTCTGATTCCGGCCCGCGCTTTGGATTGAACGACGCTAAGCCACTGATCAATTTGAGCTGTTAAGCCTTTATGAGTGGAAAAAGGATACCAAAGGCTAGATTTATTTTCTAATAATGGGGGTAGTTCGGTACTAAGTACATTAACGGAATGCGCATTTGACAGGCCTAGTGTTTTCACGGCTTCCTCGGGGCCAAGGCGATAGCCGTCCCAGATTTCACGCTCCATATCTTTGGGCTGACAAAAAAGGACCGAGCGACCATCAGAAAAAATCAACAAATATGCATTGGGCTCAGTAAAACCCGTTAAATAGTAGAAATAGCTATCATGTCGATACAAAAAGTTACTGTCCCTGTTGCGCTGCTGTTCTGGTGCGGTTGGAATGATAGCTACTCCATCTTGACCAAGTAGTTTTGCCAAACGGGCGCGCCTGTCAGAGTAAATGTTGAGATCAAAGGTGTTATTCATAGTGGTTTAATTTTTATTTAACTGATATTCAATTGCGCCAACCTCTCGGGCGTGCCAACATCTGTCCATTCACTAGTCATTAACTCTGCGCTTACAAGACCCAGGCTCATAGCCTGTCGTAACAAAGGAGCCAAAGGGGCCTTGATCCCGCTAGGATTGCCAGGCTCGATGGAGTTGATGGGATGCTGAAAAAAAGATTTTTTAAATAACCCAATTGAGGAGTAAGTAAATTTCTCCAATTGCTCGCCACCGCCAGTCAAGTTTAAGGCAATGCCATTTGACCCCAGAGCGAAGTCGCCATTGGGATTATGGGGAGGATTAGGTACTAAAAATAAATGAGCTAAAAAAGGAGAGTTAGAGAGTTTTGTAGCGTATTCAGTTTTGAAGTCAAAGCCAGGTATGTATATGTCACCCGCGACTGCCCAAAAAATGTTTTCAAGCTTTGGCAAAGCGCGAATGATCCCCCCCGCCGTCTCTAAAGCAAAACCAAAGTCAGCGCCCTCTGTTGAGAAAGAAAGACTCATTTGGGTTGATAAAAGATGTTCTCGATAATTAGCGCTTTGGGAATAAAAAGAAACAATCTTTTCCTCAAGCCAGCACGTATTGATATGCGCTCTTTCATATCCGGCGCGCTCAAATGCAAGCAAATGGTGAGTCAGTAAAGGCACGCCCCGAACTTTCAAAAGGGGCTTTGGCAAAGAATCAGTCAAAGGGCGCATTCGATTACCGCGACCCGCCGCCAATATAATTATTTTTGAGAGTTGGGGTTGGACTTCTAACAAAATAGGAGAGTGGATTAAATAGATTAGTAAAGTGTAAGTTACACCCGGTTAAAATGTCAAAGTAATGATTTTAAAAGTAAGTCCAAATAAGTCTAAGGAAGAAAAATGGCAATCAAATTAGGGATCAATGGTTTTGGTCGAATTGGTAGGATGGTGTTTCGCGCCGCAGTGGAAAACTTTAGTGACATCGAAATCGTTGGCATCAATGATTTGTTAGAGCCAGATTATTTGGCCTATATGCTCAAATATGACAGTGTGCATGGCCGCTTTAAAGGGGAGATTACAGTTACAGGGAACACGTTGGTTGTCAATGGTCACAAAATCCGGCTGACTGCAGAAAAGGACCCGGTTGCACTTGCCTGGGGAGATATTGGCGCTGATACGGTTTTAGAGGCGACCGGTCTATTTTTGACACGTGACACGGCAGCTAAGCACTTGGCTGCAGGTGCTAAAAAAGTCATTATGTCTGCCCCTTCCAAAGATGACACTCCAATGTTCGTTTTTGGGGTGAACCACAGGACTTATAAAGGACAAGATGTCATATCAAACGCTTCTTGTACAACTAATTGTTTGGCTCCAGTAGCAAAAGTCTTGAACGATAAGTGGGGAATCAAAAGAGGATTGATGACAACGATACACGCTGCAACGGCGACTCAAAAAACGGTTGACGGCCCAAGTAACAAAGATTGGCGAGGCGGAAGGGGAATACTGGAGAACATCATCCCAAGCTCGACTGGGGCTGCGAAAGCCGTAGGGGTTGTGATTCCAGAGCTTAATAAAAAACTCACCGGCAT
>CAIQHG010000035.1 GCA_903871545.1 uncultured Burkholderiales bacterium
GATCATCAAATTATGTTTATTCTCCCCTGTGATCGAGAGGGCGTGACCTTGAAGGATTGTCCTTCATTCTCCGCAATGGAAGGCACTTCTACCTACGGTTTGCATTTGAAAGACGTTTTAATTACTGCAGATGATTTGGTGGCAGACCCAGCAAAACCTTTTATTAAAAATATTAAAGCTTCTTTTATTTTGTTACAAACTGGTATGGGACTAGGAGTCGCTCAGGGCGCGATTGATTCAATGTGGGAAGTTGAGACCCAACTCGGTAAAGTGAATCAGTTTTTGGAAGACCGGCCGATGGCTTTGCAGCAAGAACTGGATGACCTCAGAAACCGAATTATGGTGCTAGCAAAAACACCTTATGAATCTTCTGATGAATATGTTTTGAAAGTTTTAGACGTGCGTGCGCATGCTTCTGAAATTGCTCTGCGCGCTGCGCAATCGGCACTCTTGCACCAAGGAGCGCGTGGTTACTTGCTCAGTTCAGCGGTACAACGTCGAGTACGTGAGTCCCACTTTGTTGCCATCGTGACACCAGCGCTTAAACATCTGCGTTATGAAATGGCGAAGTTAAAAGGCCAACATTTTTTAAACTAAAGGCTAACAAATAAACATGAACTCCGCTGTCACCACAAGCAAGACCGACTGGCTAACTTATATTTGTAAAGCCTGTGGACTTCTTTACAAGGAAGAGGATGGAGATCCCGATAGTGGTCTTGCACCAGGAACACGTTTTGAAGATATTCCTGAGGATTGGTTCTGTCCTTTGTGTGGAGTCACGAAAATGGACTTCGTGTTACATGTAGTAGTCGATAAAAAGCAATTTATTAAGAATCAAGGTTCAGATCAGATTAATTTTTCAAGAACTAATTTTAGTGATGTCTTGATTATTGGTGCTGGCAAGGCAGGATGGGAAGTTGCCAAGGCGATCAGAGCCCTAAGCGATGATCTGTCTATTTCGATAGTGACCGGCTGTAACGGAGAACTTTACGAAAAACCTCAACTCTCGAACGCACTGTTAAAAAAGATCCAAATGGACCGTATGGTTTTGCAGACTGGTGAACAAGCAGCTAAGCAACTGGGCGTGAAACTGTTTTCCTCTACTCATGCAGTTCATATCTCACATCACAATCAACAATTACGAACGACCAAAGGGGTTTTTAAATATAAATACCTAGTGATTGCTCATGGTGCTAAACCGATTCGTCATCCAGTTCTCTCCGCTCAAGATTGTTGGCATGTGAATCACTTAAGTACCTACCGCGAATTGCGTAAAACGCTCGACGGTAAAAAGTCCCAAATCGCTATCATCGGCGCAGGTCTCATTGGTTGTGAGTTAGCGAATGATTTGGCTTTGGCAGGTCATGAGATTGCATTACTTGACGCATCCCAAAGACCCTTGGCGCATTTAATTCCAGAGGCTGCGTCCGAGGCCTTGATGAAGTCTTGGCAAGCATTAAATATTCAGTTTCATGGTGAGCAGCAAATAGAAAAGATGTCTCACCAAGATAACAAAAAAGTCTTATCGATGCAATCTGGCCTTACTTTAAAGGTAGATGAAATCGTGCTATGCATGGGTTTACAGCCCGATAGTTCACTGGCAAATTCAGCAGGGCTTGAATGGCATCAAGGAATTTCGGTAGATCCTCAAACTTTAAAGACAAATGTTGAGAATATCTTTGCCCTAGGAGATTGCATCAGCGTGGACGGTAAAGTAAGTCGCTACATAGAACCGATCCTACGCCAAGCTCAAGTAATTGCGAATCACATTGCAGGTGATCAATCAATTCTATTTACTTCAAATTCTTTACCGATCCGTATTAAAACAAGCTCCTTACCAATGCGTTTAGAGGGGGTGATTGAGCGACAAGGTGAGTGGCGTATTTCAAAAGCAAAAGCAGAGCAGCTCAACTCAAAATGGCAAATGACTCAATGGTCAAAAAACCAGGTGAGTGCTTTATTAGATTTAGGTTAGTTTTTATTTTTTTAATTTTTAATAAGGGAAATCGTATGGCAGACATGATGGCATTACCAATTTTAGTATCTCCAACAGATTTATCAAAGCAAATGACCGAGGTTCCAATGGTTATCATTGATACTCGTGATGCTGACACTTATTTAGCTGAGCATATTCCGGGTGCCGTGAATCTTCGAGAAATCTTTACCTTTCTCGCAACTTCATCGACCGAAGGCTTACAAGATTTAAAAGAATCATTTTCTAGTCAGTTAGGTGCGATAGGCTTGTCTGGCGAAGAAACTGC
>CAIQHG010000036.1 GCA_903871545.1 uncultured Burkholderiales bacterium
ACAATGCTCAAACTCAACTTAAAAGAATGAAGTTAGATCAAGAGAGACGAGTTAGGGGTCTTCATTAAAATATATTTTGACGCTACAAGACAAGTCAGAAACGAGAAAATCTTAAACCTTATAAGCAGCAAGAGCTTCAACAGATCCGTGACAAATATCCAACTGAAGCCCCCACATCATAGCGATAAGCGCCTCAATTAGCTCTGATAGTACAGAAGTAGCGTAAATAGTTCTTATTGCGTCTGAGTCTGTTGGTCTCTGAAGCAGATTGAACTATGCATCTTGTCCTAAGTTTTTAGACATGCTAAAGTTAAAGATTTGCCTATTTTTTAGGCGAATAAGCAGATATAAAGTGTATCTTCAAATGTATCTTTTTAACAAGATAAAAAATAAAATCCTATATAAATCAACGACTTATATAGGATTTTTGGCGGAAGCGGTGAGATTCGAACTCACGGAAGTCGTAAAACTTCGCCGGTTTTCAAGACCGGTGCATTCAACCGCTCTGCCACGCTTCCTTTAGGTTGAAGTTGCATATTCTACCCTGGTAGAAAGAGGCTTTGCAGATCACTTAAGAAATCATATCCTTTTGCACTAGGCTTAACTTGCATCATGTCTCGTTCTAGCAACCCTTTTTTCACACCCTCTTCGATACCAAGCTCAATAGCGCTAAGGGGCATCCCGGTTCGGTCTAAATAGAGTTGTAAATTAAAACCTTCTTTAAGTCGGGACAGGTTGAGCATAAATTCAAAAGGTATCTCTGACCTTAAAACCTCCTCAGACTTTGCGACTTGCGCGTTAAGATCTACTTTATCCATGTAGATTTGAGGCTCTTTATGTCTAATTTGACGAACGATTCTGTGTGCAAAGGTTAATTTTGAATGTGCACCTGCGCCAATACCTAAATAGTCCCCATATTGCCAGTAATTTAGATTATGTAGACACCTGTGACCTGGCTTAGCAAAAGCTGATACCTCGTACCTATTAAGCCCCCTGCCTTGAGCCACCTCCCCGATCAAGTCTAACATTTCATAAGCCGTATCCTCTGAGGGTAGACTTTTGGGTGGATACTTAGCAAAGAAGGTGTTGGGCTCTATTGTTAAGTGATAGATGGAGAGGTGAGGGGGCGAGAAATCTAGGGCTGTTTTTAGGTCAAGCTCTAAATCTTGAAGGCTTTGATTAGGTAATGCATACATCAAATCCAGATTAAAAGTTTCAAAAACCTGCGCCGCTTCTGAAGCCGCAGCAATCGCTTGATTTTTGTCATGCACCCTACCCAGCACCTTTAACTGCTCGTCATTAAAGCTTTGAACACCCAACGAAAGCCTAGTAACTCCTGATTCCTTGAAAGCTTTGAAGCGGTCTTTCTCAAAGGTTCCAGGATTTGCCTCAAGAGTTATCTCACAACCAGGCAGCAAAATGAGCAACGAGCGCGCACTTGAGATCAGGCGCTCAATGCTCTTGGGAGAGAATAAACTGGGCGTACCGCCCCCAAAGAAGATACTGTGAACCGATCTGCCCCATATCAAGGGCAAGGACGCTTCTAAATCTTTGATCAGCACATCTACGTAACGGTCCTCAGCCCAAGTTGCTAAATCTGTTCCCAAATCCTGCACTCTTAATGCATGGGAATTAAAATCACAGTAGGGACATTTTTTGATGCACCAGGGCAGATGAATGTACAAAGAAAGAGACGGCAAACTCTTAATATTCAGCGTCCCCGCCCTCATCAAATGCTGAACATCAAATGCTTTGTTGCTTTGGGTATTACTTATGGGGCTAATCACGGTTTTGATAACCAACTCTCCCGTATGAGCTGCTTCATCAATCGTGCAGCTCGACCTCGGTGACTATTTTTGTTTTTAATTTCTGTGCTCAGTTCAGCAAATGTCTTTCCAAACTCTGGAATCCACATCACGGGATCGAAACCGAAACCATTTGATCCAATAGGCTTAGTCGTTATCTCCCCCACCACACGACCAACCGCAATCAACGGTTCAGGGTCCATGGGGTGCCTAACTCCAACCAAAGTGCTTACCAAAGCAGCCGCTCTGTTGGAGATATTTTGCATTTGCTCTAAAAGTGCAATTACATTATTGTCATCTCCCTTTGAGTAGCCATAACGAGTTGCATAAAAAGCGGTTTGAACACCCGGCTCTCCCCCAAATGCGTCTACGCAGAGTCCAGCATCGTCTGCTAAGGCAGGCAATCCCGATTGAGAGCTTGCGTGTCTGGCCTTTGCCAACGCATTTTCAACAAAAGTGTGAAAGGGCTCCGCAGCTTCGCTGATACCGAGCTGCGCTTGGGTTACTAACTCCAAAGGCATGTCCTTAAACATGTGCTCAAGCTCAAGCAATTTTCCTTTGTTATTGGATGCTAAAACTACTTTCATAACTGAATTGGTCAGGCTAATTTTTGAGAGAGCGCTTGCTTTTGTAAACCGATCAATTCGACAATGCCTTTTTCTGCAAGGCTTAGCATGTTACTCATTTCTTCTTTTGAAAAAGCCTCTCCCTCCGCGGTTCCTTGGATTTCAATGAACTTGCCCTGGTCCGTCATCACCACGTTCATATCCGTATCGCAAGCTGAGTCCTCTACGTACTCAAGGTCAAGGAGCGCCTGACCTTGGAGCATTCCAACAGAAATAGCGGCCACATTTTGCGTGATGGGACTGACGGATATTTTCCCAACAGCGATAAGTGCGGTCACTGCGTCTTGAGCGGCAACAAATGCGCCCGTAATACTTGCCGTGCGAGTACCCCCATCAGCTTGCAACACATCGCAGTCGAGGTGTATAGTTCTCTCTCCCAATTTTTTCAAATCAAATACTGCGCGCATCGAGCGGCCAATTAGTCTTTGTATTTCCTGTGTCCGACCACTTTGTTTACCGCGCGCAGCCTCTCTGTCGCTGCGGGTATGGGTTGACCTAGGCAGCATTCCGTATTCGGCTGTAACCCATCCCTCGCCAGATCCTTTCTTATGGCCTGGTACCTTCTCCTCAACAGAGGCTGTACATAAAACTTTGGTAAGCCCAAACTCAATCAAAACAGAGCCCTCCGCGTGCACGGTGTAACCTCTGGTTATTTTGACCTGTCGAAGCGAATCTAAAGCCCTGGACTGCCTTAAGGGTTTATGAAGAGCTAGAGGGATAGGCAGAGTTGGGTTTGGTGTTGACATTTTTAAACAATTAAAAGAATTCGAACAGCCGTTATTGTCTTCGAATAACTGCAATTTTGGGGATTCTAAAAAATGGGTTTCTCAATATAGGATAATTAACACCCAGATACCAAATTTACTACTTTTTTAATTGTTCTATGCCCATTTATAGCATGACTGGATACGCCAGCGGTCAATCCAGCATATCTACAGAGCCCGACAATCCAAGTGCCTCAACCCTTCGAATTGGCCTGGAGATTCGATCTGTTAACAGCCGTTTCTTGGATCTGTCCTTCAAACTGCAAGATGATTTAAGAGAGTTCGAGCCCATGCTCAGGGATCAGCTAAACGTTTATCTCAAAAGGGGTAAGGTTGAGGTCAAAGCCTCCTTGGTGAGCTCAGATGTTAGCGCTATCTCTGACCCCTCGCCTAAACTGTTGCAGCGTTTAGCCAGATTAGAAGATAACGTTAAGGCTTGGCTTCCCCATGTATCTGCCTTGAGTGTCGCAGAAATCATGCGACTGAGCGCTACACCCACACCTCCCACAGCAGAGATAATGGGGCCCATAACCAAGCTGCTCAAAAACACAATAGATAGTTTGCTTTTAGCCAGGGCCAAAGAGGGCGCGCGACTCGCCTCCTCCATGCTTGAGCGGGTAGCTCTGCTGAAAGAACTGGTTGACAAAGTCAGCCCCATTGTCCCTCAACTGGTAGAGCAACAAAGGCTCAAGTTTATTGAACGCTTTAGGGAGGCTTTAGGAATTGCATCCTCTTTGGATGGAAGCACCAAGGAACAAGTACCCAAAGATAAAGCCTTTAAAGACCCGGACGCGGCTCATACCTTGGCTAGTCTCTCTCTTACACTGCCCGCACAAGAGCGAGCTTTAACTGAGGCGGCCAACTTCGCTATTCGAATCGATGTGGCCGAGGAGCTTACCCGTTTGTCATCTCACTTAAGCGAGATCGAGCAACTCCTGATTGCCAACAAGAACAATGAGAGTCTGGGCAAGCGACTGGATTTCCTTATTCAGGAGTTGCATAGAGAGGCCAACACATTGGGCTCGAAATCAACCAGCCTTGAACTCACCCGAATAGGTGTAGATATGAAGGTCTTAATTGAGCAACTTCGGGAACAAGTTCAAAATATAGAATGAATCAATATCCAGGGAATCTTTTCGTTGTTGCCGCCCCAAGTGGGGCTGGAAAGTCGAGCTTGGTCAAAGCATTAATGGAGCTTGATGCTCAGGTGACCCACTCAGTTTCCCACACCACAAGAAAGCCAAGAGGCCAAGAGGTAGACGGAAGAGAGTACTTTTTCATTACAGATGAAGAATTTGATGATTTAATTCAAAAAAATGCATTTTTAGAATGGGCCCATGTACACGGGCATCGGTACGGGACCTCAAAAGAAACTATTGAGAGCAAGATAGCCAATGGCCATGACCTTATGCTTGAAATAGACTTTCAAGGGGCACTTCAGATAAAGAAGGTTTTTCCAAGTGTTGTGCTCATTTTTATACTCCCCCCAAGTTGGCAAGAGCTCAAATCCAGACTAGAGAGGCGAGGAGAAGACTCTTTTGGCGTGATTGAACTTCGGCTTCAAAACGCTGCAAAAGAGATGGCTCAGGCAAGTCATTTCGATTTCGTTATAATCAATCAAATTTTTGAGCGGGCTTTATTTGATTTAAAAGCCGTTGTTCACGCTCAAAGACTCAAATACGCGTCGCAAACTCGCGCAAGAGCTGAAATCTTTCACGCCTTGAACTTGAACTAACCCCCCCTATTTACTCGGAGAATTACAAAATGGCACGCATTACTGTAGAAGACTGCTTAGAGAAAATCCCCAATCGGTTCCAACTCGTTTTGGCAGCAACTTACCGTGCCCGTATGCTCAGTCAAGGACATACCCCTAAAGTAGAGTCCAAAAACAAACCAGGAGTGACCGCCCTTAGAGAAATCGCCTCAGGCAAAATTGGACTTGAAATGCTTAAAAAGGTTCCAGGCTAGTCTGATACTTTTCGTAAAAACATCTAAAAAGCACCGTCCCGGTGCTTTTTTTAACCCTAAATCTCGCGTAATTGCTCATAAAGCGCTAAAGTGTCACATATGAGCGCTGTACTCCAACCTAACATTGATAGTAGAAATTTAGAGGCTGCCAACGCGGCTGCAGCTAGCTTTGCCTCCCTTGTCTCCAAGCTAGATTATTTGGATAAAGAGGGAAAAGAAATTGTCCGTAAAGCTTACCGCTTTTCTGACAAAGCACACTTGGGTCAAATAAGGCAAAGTGGTGAACCCTATATCACTCACCCGATCGCAGTTGCTGCTCAGTGCGCCGAATGGAAATTAGATGCCCAGGCACTTGTTGCGGCTTTGCTGCATGATGCAATAGAGGACTGCGGCGTGAGTAAGGCTGATTTAATTGAGGAGTTTGGGGCCCCCGTAGCAGATATGGTTGATGGGTTAACTAAGCTGGACAAATTGCAATTTAACACCAAAGAGGAAGGACAAGCTGAATCCTTCAGAAAAATGCTTTTGGCGATGGCAAAAGATGTCCGGGTAATTTTGATCAAATTAGCTGATCGTTCTCACAATATGAGAACATTGTCCAGCATGCCAACTGCGAAGTGGGCGCGTATTTGCAATGAAACTCTTGAGATTTACGCCCCCATTGCCCATAGACTTGGATTAAACCAAACTTTCCGGGAGTTGCAAGATCTATCTTTCAAACATTTAAAGCCATGGCGATATGCGATCATTGAGAAAGCCGTTGACAAAGCACGCTCAAGGCGTCGGGATATTTTGAACAAAGTTCAAAAAAACGTTGAAAGCGCTTTTGCAAAATACAACATACCCATAAAGATTTATGGACGAGAGAAAACACTATTTTCCATTTATAAAAAAATGGATTTCAAAAACTTGAGCTTTGCTCAAGTTACGGATATTTACGGCATGAGGGTCATCCTTCCAAGCGTTGTTGAGTGTTACTCTGGGCTAGGAGTCCTGCATCAACTCTACAAACCGGTGCCAGGGCGGTTTAAGGATCACATCGCGATCTCCAAAGTTAACGGTTACCAATCAATCCACACGACACTGGTTGGACCGGCTGGCATCAACATTGAGTTCCAGCTAAGAACCGAGGCAATGCACATCGTCGCAGAGTCCGGAGTAGCCTCACACTGGCTCTATAAATCCCAGGAGCCTCACTCCGACAATGCAAAGAGACTTGGTGCCCAGTGGTTACAGTCTTTGGTGGATATTCAAAATGAAACCCATGATGCAACTGAATTTTGGGACTATGTAAAGGTAGATTTATTCCCTGATGCTGTCTATGTTTTTACACCTAAAAGTAAAATTATGGCGCTTCCTCGAGGGGCAACTGTCGTTGATTTTGCTTACGCCGTGCACAGCAACATCGGAGACAGAGCGATGGCGGGAAAAATCAACTCAGAATCTGTTCCTCTTCGCACTGAGCTCAGAAACGGGGATGTTGTGGAGATTGTTACCTCTCCAGAGGCAACTCCCAATCCTGCTTGGCTGGGATTTGTTAGAACGGGGCGGGCTAGATCGAAAATTCGACATTTCCTAAAAACGCAGGCCCAAACGGAATCCCTGAACTTAGGCCAGAAGTTGCTTGCACAGGCTTTAAGGGCCGAGGGCATTGAAGAGTTGCCCAGTGAGGACCCCAAATACAAAACACTATGGGACCGTTTGTTGCGTTTTACGGGTAGTCACACAAAGGATGAATTATTGACTGATGTTGGCATCGGGAAAAGGGTTGCTAGTATTGTTGCCAAACGACTGGTTTTCTTGTTATCCGAGCAAGGCGAGAGGCCAAATCCTTTGTTGATCAGCAAAGAGAGGTTTACCTCTCACGAGACAATCTCTCAGGGGGGTGTTATCGTTGACGGAAGCGAGAATGTGTCTGTGCAATACGGACATTGCTGCAGGCCTATTCCCGGAGATTTGATATTAGGCTACCTTGGCAGAGGAGAGGGACTGGTGGTGCACACAGAGGACTGCAGCGTGGGCCAACGCCTTAAACACAAAGACAATGAGCGGTTCATCTCAGTTGAGTGGGCCGATGAGATACTGCGCGCGTTCGAGTCTGAGGTGATCGTCACTGTTCAAAACGGCAAAGGTGTTTTAGCTAGAGTTGCAACAGCCATCTCTGGCGCAGAGGCAGATATCACTAACATCACCATGAGCGAGGAGTACAAAGCCCAAGCCACCATTGATTTGAAATTCACCATTGCAATTAGGGATACCCTACATTTAGAGAGTGTGCTTAAAAATCTGAGAAGAATACCTATCGTATCTCAAGCTAAAAGAGTGTTATCCGTAAAAACAAGCTCCTATTAGCCGCATCAAATCAATGCGGTCAAGCTTGTGGGGCGGGATACTCCACTTTGAGGATTTCGATAACCTGTAGTCCTTGGGGAGCGCGAAGAGAGACCTCATCGCCCTCACGCGCTTTGATCAGCGCTTTCGCAATAGGGGAGACCCAGCTTACCTCAGCTTTGAGGCTATCAAACTCATCCACGCCTAATATGGTTACAGTGTTTTCTGAGAACTTGGACGATGGGTCCCCTCCAGATATAACTGAATAAGTCACGGTTGCCCCAAAAAAAACCGTGTCACTTAGAAAGTGTACGCTTGGATCAACCACTTGAGCGATATCGAGTCTTTTAGTTAAAAATCTAATCCGTCTATCTATCTCTCTGAGTCTTTTTTTTCCGTAAATGTAATCCCCATTTTCGGATCTATCTCCGTTGCTAGCGGCCCAGTGAACGATCTCAACTATTTTGGGCCGCTCTATGTCCATCAACTGCAACAACTCATCCCTCATCGTTTTATAACCCTTAGGGGTCATGTAGTTTTTGGTGGGTTGAGAAGTTTGTCCTTGCAGTGTTGCACTGGAGTCATCATCTGAATCATCCTCGGTATCCATTTTGTATCAATGCTTATTTATCGGTCTTAGTTTTAAAAGATATGACTGAAAAAACTCAATCTAGGAGAAGCGAACTACAAATTTTGATGTGCAGAAAAATAATAAAGTCATCCACAAATTTTGTTTGCAAGCTAATTTAATATAGTCAATAGTTCATGTGAACTTAAACATCAGTTTGCAGTGAAGCTTTAAGTAAAGCTTAAAAACTAAATGTCCTACAGATCACATGCTAAATGGTGCGGCTGGCAGGATTCGAACCCACGACCCCTTGGTTCGTAGCCAAGTACTCTATCCATCTGAGCTACAGCCGCCCGAGAGGTGAAAATTATAGCATGATTGCTTGTTTTGCTGTTACAAAGCACCAATTGAGAGCCACGGTACAAAGGCTATCAACACAATTCCAACAATCAAAGCCCCCATAAAAGGGATCATTGGACGAATGCCCAGACTGGGATCTACTTTCCCAATGGCGCAAGCAGCGTAATACCCAACACCCAAGGGCGGCGCAAACAAACCAAGTCCCATGGAGAGAACTACCACCATTGCATAGTGAACTTCGTGTATGCCCAGTTGCCTTGCTATCGGAAACAGGAGCGGTCCAAGCAACACAATGGCAGGTATGCCTTCAAGTACTGAGCCTAAAACAACAAAGGCAATGATGGATACGCATAGAAAGACTGGGGAACCACCAGGCAGTGCTTGCATTGAGTTGGCCAACCAACCCGAGAAACCTGACTGCGTAAGTCCCCACGCCATCGCTGTGGCAGTACCGATAATAAATAAAATGGCACCCGATAAAGACGCCGTCTCAGTAAGCATGGGAATGATGCGCGACCAACTCCACTGCTTGTAAATAAATATGCCCGCCAAAGCGCAGTAGACGATACCAATGGTTGAGACTTCTGTTGCAGTTGCAATGCCTTGGACCACCGCAAAACGAATGACAAAGGGCAAAATAAGTGCGGGTAACGCAAAAGTTAAAGATTTAAGCACTTTTGAAGCGCTAGCCCTTGGAAGCACTTGAGTGGTATCAAAGCGGGAACGCCAAGCAACAACTAAAGCCAGTAATAAGGCGAGTACTAAGGCCGGTAAAAGTCCCCCCGTAAACAAACCTGCGATTGAGACACCCGTGACGGAGCCAATGGTGATCAGAACTAGACTTGGCGGAACCGTCTCAGTTTGAGCGCCCGTTGCGGCTAAAAGTGCAACTAGCTCGCCCTCATTTGCACCCCTTTTTTTCATCTCCGGAAAAAGAGCCGGCGTCACAGCCGCCATATCTGCTGCTTTGGAGCCCGAGATCCCAGACACCAAATACATCGCGCCGATCAAAACATAGGACAAACCGCCTTTAATGTGGCCTAAAAGACTCTCCAAAAAAGCAACCATTGAGCGAGCCATCCCGCTCATCTCCATGAGTAGACCCAAAAAAACAAACAACGGGACGGCGAGCAAGATTTGGTGTGACATCCCCTCATTCATTCTTCCAACTATGACGCTGATAGGCGTTGAGGTGCTAAATCCCAAATAACCAAGTACGCCCAAACCAAATGAAAATCCTATCGGAACTCCAGCAAACACGGCACTTAAAACGACGATCACAAAGAATATCAATAAGTTCCAAGCCCCTAGATCCTCAAAGAAGTGCCGAGCACTGTAAAACAAAAGCACTGTGGTGATACTAAAGAGCACCGCTTGCGCGGATTGAACAACCTTAGGCAACTGAAAAAGTCTAAAGATCGAATAAAGCGCCATCAATCCAATTCCAACTGGCAACGCCGCCTCTCTCCAAAGGGCAGAGACCTCAAGGGAAGGTGTCGTAACAATAGCCTCGTCAAGCGCGTGCTCGTAAGCGGGCAAGAAAAGAACTGCCAAAAATAACAGGCCTGCGCAGTACTGCAGGGCCTCAAAAAAATCTGCTGCCTTGCCGTTAGCAGTGGTTATGAAAGCAGTCATTCTCATGTGCTCAGAGCGTTGAACTGCAATTACAGAGCCGAGCATGGCTGACCACAAAAATACGATTGAGGCAAGCTCATCTGACCAAGTCAGGGGTTGTTTGAAAACAAAGCGGGAGATCACTCCCGCCAACAAAATACAAATATCAGCTAAAACAAGCGCAGATGCACAATATTCAACCATCACTGAGATAAGGCTCTCTGCCTTATGGAAATGCTTAATCATATAAAATTTTTTATCTAGGGCATAATAATATTCTATGCCCTAGAAGACAACACATTAGTATGGATTTGCCCTAATAGCTGGTCTAAATATGTTTTAGTTTTTACTTTAGCTTTATGTGATTTATTGTTGAGCTTGAGCTTCTAATGCAATATCAATGCGGACTTCATCACCAACGTAGGGAGCGTATTTACCGGCATTGAACTCACTTCTCTTAATGACCGTGAAAGCAGTTGCGCCAATAGCAGGTTTTTTGAGCATGGGGTGTTGCATTGCCTGAAATGCACTGACGGTTAAAGTGACGGGCTTGGTAATGCCTTTGATGGTTAAATTACCATCGATACTTGTAATTTTCCCATCAGTGAACGTAACTTTGGTTGATTTAAAAGTTGCTTGAGGGAACTTGGCTGAATCTAGGAAATCCTCTCCCTGAATGTGGGAGTTAAAGTCCGTAGAACCTGTGTTTACTGATTTGATATCAATAGCAATATCTACTGCGCCGGTCTGCTTTTCTGCATCATACACAATCGTCCCAGTTGTTTTGTCAAATCGGCTTAACTGCGTGGAAAATCCAAAGTGTGAATAAGAAAACCGTGGGAATGTGTGACCCGCATCAATCGTGTAGTTGACGGGCGCTGCAAATGCGGATGCGCTTAACAAAGCGGCTAAGGACAAAGCTATGGGGCGGGAAAAAGTGAAACGATTGTTTTTTTGCATGAAAAGACTCCTAGGTTAAAAAAATAGACGGATTTATTTATCGGAAACTGCTGAAATATTAAAGTTAATTTGAATGTCATTGGCAACTACATCAAACTTAGCCCAAGATCCCTCTCCAATGGAGAAATCTGCTCTGTGCATTATTACGCTACCAGTGAACGAGCCGTTATTACCTTGAGAGGAATATTGCAATGGAAACTTAACTTCTTTGGTCTGACCCTTAATGGTGAGGTTTCCAGTTACGCTAAATTGATTGGCAGTTGTAGGTTTAATCTGAGTTGCAACAAACGTCGCCTTAGGAAAGACTTTCGTGTTGAACCAGGCCTTGCTTTGAGCCTCCTCGTCGGCCGGACTGCCGGTATCAATACTGGTTAGATCTATATCAAAGGCTGCTTTTGCTAATTGGGGTTTGGATGTGTCAAAACTAATTTGGGCACTAAATTTTTTAAAATTCCCGTCCATTGCAACACCCATTTGTTTAAAAGTGAAGGCAATGGTGCTTTTGTCACTGGCAATGGATTTGTATTCAGTTGCAAAGGCTTGGCTAAATGACAACCCAGCCATCCATAAACATATAGCAATTGATGATTTATAAACTAATTTTTGAGACACTTTAATTCCTTGATTTGAAAAATGGCAATATGGGCAACATGCGCAGCAGAACTAAGTCTTTGTTAATGAAGTGGTGCTTCAGTGCGGCGAGAATGTGTGTTGAGATAAATGCGATGAAAACCCAGTTCAGTGTTTCATGTAATTGCCTAAGTTGATTTCCGAGCTCCTTGTCTTTGGAGAGCAAATCTGGAATGGGCCAGATACCAAACCAAACGGTTTGCACGCCTTTGGCGGAACTCATTAGCCATCCCGATAGTGGTACTGCAATGCATAAAAAATACAAACCAAAGTGACCCAAGTGCGCCATGAATTTTAGATGTGTATGCATCAACTCAGGCACATCAGGTGCAGGATTAAAAAAACGCCAAGTCAGTCTAGCAACAGTAACCCACAAAACGCTGACCCCAGTCCACTTATGCCAAGAATAGTATTGAAGCTTCTCGGGGGACAGCTCCATATCTGTCATTGTGAAACCGAGCACAAATAAACCGAGGATTGCAGTGGCGGTTAACCAGTGAAATAACTTTGCGAGGCTAGTGTATTGATTTTTCAAGATTTAGCAATTTAGTTAAGCCGCATTTTGCGGACAAATTGATACTTTTAAATTGAGTTTCAAGTTAAATTGCAACTCAGACTAAATACCAACTATTGTTAGATAGTCTTATAACTATTAAGTCAATTATAGTTTCACATTCAACCACTTCAAACAATGCTAGATAACTGACGCATTGCAATTGAAATTATTAACGATACGCGTTAATAAAAATCATGACAATCATGACAATCAGAAGCTTTAAATGCCTAGACATTCAAAAATTATTCAAAGGAACCCGAATTCGCCGCTGAACCTCAACAGAGCGTCCAGCGATTCGAAAACTTGAACAATTAGATTGGCCCTTAAGAATTGATGACTTGAGAGCTCAGCCTGTTAATTGACTTGAAGCATTAAAGGATTCAAGAAAGGGTCAGCATAGTATTCGAATTAATGATCAGTGGCGAGTTTGCTTTATTTGGTCTAAACAGAGTGCGAAAAAAGTTGGGATGTGATCGGAAAAGTGTAAACCATGTGTCCGGTACAGACCGCAATAATTTGGTGGGCCCACCTGGACACGAACTAGGGACCAAAGGATTTGGGTTTGTGTGACTTTCGCCACTCCCTGGACTATGCGTTCACCATAGCTTGCGCTTTTGGTGGAGTTAAGATTGTTTAACAAATACAACCATACATTGACAACTGACTTGCGAATTTAGATTTGTCACGACATTTATATTAGCTAAAATAGCTAATATGCTGAAAGCATTACCAAAATACTTGTTACCGCAACAGAAGCTAAAAATAGATTTGGCAGTGTTTGTAGTGCCGCCAAAAAGGAACCGGTTTTCGTCCAAAAGGATGGTCGGATTGATACTGTAATTATTTCTGCAGATCAATTTGAAGCTCTTAAAGCAATAGGAAATTCTTCGAGCTTAAGAAAGCACAAATCTGAATTTAAAAAGAAATACGCTGATTGGATTAAAGAGATGAACCAAGATTTTGAATCCGTAGGTCACTGGTGCGAAGATCTAAGAATTTGGTAAAACGATGCAGTACGACGTTTATTTG
>CAIQHG010000037.1 GCA_903871545.1 uncultured Burkholderiales bacterium
CTGCTTTTGGTATAAATTCATCAAAAGCACATAAGCATCTGCAGCAATGGCTGGGTTTTTCGAGGACACCGCCTCCTTGATGTAGAGGGCGGCCTCCGTAGGCTCTTCAGGGAAATAGTCTTTACCCGTCAAGTACGCATCTCCCACATACAAAGCGGCGTCCTCGTCCCCGCTTCTCGCCGCCATCCTGCACACGGAAGGCCGTTGTCTGAGGTTCTCGCGTTTGAGGCGGTCCATCTTTCTGCATCCCTCAAAGGTGATTGCGTTTTTAAGAAACATATCCCTGACCTCTTTGTCCTTGTAGTTGAGTCCCGTTTTGAATAAGTTCTCCTCCACAAAAAGTGGATCCCACTCTTTGGACCCCTCTTTCAGCATATAACCCATGAGTGTCAAAAAAGCCTTAGAGTCACTTGCTGCTTGCATCCTCAAGTTACTCATCGCCTCGTCAAAGGGGAGGGTGTTTGAGTAACCCTGGAGCACACAAGTGGTCACCTCTGACTTAATAAGCGTGCCTTGGTTACCACTGTTGTAGAGCTCATTTAGCTTCTTGCAACTGCTAGGTGTCACGGTTTTAGGGATGCTGTGCTCAATCAAAGCCTCCATTCGCTTTTCGCAGTATTTATCCCCCGACTTTTGCAGTTTGCGGCAAAGCTCCAGGGCTTTGTCCGAGCCACTCCTCTCATACACATCAATCATGTACTTGATGGCATTTATGTTTCCCGCAGCAGACGCTCTTTGGATATAGTCCATCCCCTTAGCCGTGTCTCGCCCCGCTGAGGACGTACCCTCCGTATAGATTCTGCCAAGCGTAAACATTGCCCCCGCCTCACCCGCGAGTGCTTTGGGATAAAGCTCCCTGAACTGAGCATCTGCATTCACGCCGACTTTGTCCTGTGCAAATGAATAGGTGCAAAGATTGCATGCAAATAGTGCAGACAGCGCAGAGATTGAGAGAGTTAGTAGATGTCTTTTCATAATAAGTTCCAGTTTTTTAGTCTTTATTACAGGGTTTGAAGTCAAACTTTGCGTGCTTGATCGCAAAGACTTCCCTCCAAAACTTCAGAACCTCTGAGTTCGGTGATGTCCCAACCGTACAAATAGGGGGAAACTCAAGGGAGATATTCAAGTTGGGCACGTTAGTCACGTAAAACTTGTTGAAAGCATTCGGATCCGTAGGATTGATGCCGTCGGGGATCATCGAGATTGCAACTGCCACCACGTTATTGGTTCGCTCCCCCTTGTACACATCGTTTAAATCTTGAATGGCTTTGAAGATGTCGTAGCTTGAGTTGTCCCTATTGATCTCTGACATCGCAGCCTCGCCAAAGCGCTGGTTAAATACCTTCCTATCGCGCTTTGCTACTTCAAAAGAACACGTCGTGCTAAAGAGGTTTTCCATAAAGGTCATCTGCGGACAACCCGGTACGCATTGATCCATACTCAGGTTATAGCCCGTTGCGTTGTGGTTGTAGACCTTCACACGGTCGCCCACGGCAACGCTGTGAAATAGATCCGTTAACCCCTGCGCCATTTGACGCTTGGCATTCGCGTCCTTGTATGTGTTACCGTAGATGTGAATGTCATAGGTCTTGGTCGATGGGCCCCTTTGACAATACTTATCCCCAGCAAAACTAGGGAGGCTTTGAAAAACTAGCGTTATAAACACCAACCCATACAGGAGTGGATTGATCCATGTAGATCTATCAACAACGACCCCTTTTATGTTAGAGAGTTGAGTTTTCATTAGATTAACTCCTCAATCATTGAAACCAAGTCAGATTTAAAATACTCGGGAGGCGGAGTCTTTCGAATCTTTTGGTTGCTTTGTTGATACGCCATCACTTTCCTTGCTAAAGAGGAGATGAGATTTTTACGATCAGTTGCTATTTTTTTATCAATACCGTCAAGTTCGCGTATGTGGCTCTTGATTTGTTCCTCAATGATCTTGATCTCTGTGCGTTTATCGTTAAGTTTTTTGTTATGGCTCTTTTGAAGCTCATTCTTACGAGATTCGTACTTACGCTTGTAGATCAAAAACTTTTGTTGAGCTTTGTTGTAAAAATTTACGGCCTTCTCGTAAAAGGGGTGCGGATCGTGCCTTAGAAAGGCCAGCATCATCCCAACCGTAAATATGGCCAAGTTGAGAAGCAAAAGTGTGAATCCCCGAGATCCAATTAGAAACGACTCGCCAGCCCCCCTGTCTGTGTTGGTCGCAGAGTTAATAAAGGATTCCAGGTTCAGTGCTGCTGGGTCGTTCACATCTACCCACTTCTCACGCATCAGACCCAAAAAGTACATCAGTGTCATGGTGAGAATGGAGAGCAGGGTGATCGTCATATAGACGTTATCTCGGTTAATCTCAATCTCTTTGCACTGAAGTCGCTTGATCAGTAACCCAATCGTATGGGCAAAAAATATGAGGAGTCCTCCAATCGCAGCGGAGATGAGGAGCGATACAAGCGGCATGGACTCGAAAAATAGCTCAAAAGCAAGTCTGTTAATCGGCACCTCTGCAATAGCTAAGATCACAAGAGCCGGAATATAGAAATCCACATGATCGATCTGCAAAGGCCTACCTAGTACCTCTTCGATCTTATGTTTCTCCTCCTTGGCCATGAGTGCCTTATCCTCATGATGCTTGTATTCCGCAGAAAACGTACCCAACTCGTGATCCAAGACTTCAAGCTCCTTGGTGAGCGACTCAGCAAGCGTTGTGGTGACCGTGTGGTTCTCACTCTCGTGCTGGTTTTGCAGGTGATGAATCCGGTCTGCAAGCTCAGTCCTGTGTTGCTCAACCAAAGACGTGTACTTCATCCACTCCGTCTTACCCTCATAGATAATTTGCCGCTCATGATCTGAGAGGGATTGAGTTTTAAGGGGAGGGTACTCTTTGGTCCCATCCACCTCGCCCGTTCTTGCGTGACGGATGAGCTCAGACTCATCGGGATTGATCATGCGTTGAAAATTACGCACTGCATTAGCGTCCATGGCATACCTCATTTAAATTTAAAACAATTACGATGTGTTTCATTTCTTTCCTGCATTTGAAGTAGAGTTAATCTGTGGGGGTGTCAAACTAAAGGGGGTGGGCGTTGGAGTAGTTGCTGCAGTGACTCCAGTGGCCCCAGGAGTAGCCGTCTGGGTGCCCGTTTGAGTGAGCACTGGGTTTGTAGTGACCTTGGACTTACTGACACTGTCCTTGGCAACCTCAAATAAATGCTTTGGCGCTAGACGCTCCTTGCTCGTAATGTCAAAGAACCGGTCATAGGTATAGTTATTTATGCCCGCCTTGTCCCAGTTAATGACGATGAAGAGTTCATCAAATGTCCAGCACCCATAATCAACCTTCCCGTCAGGTGCGGTGGTGTAAGCCACAGTGCCGGGTAACTTCTCGCATTTATTAACCGTTAAAACAATCTTTCCGCCTACATCGTTGTTTGAATAGGCAACAACCACATTGGGGTTAGATTGAGTAGGGGTGTTTGCTGTGTTTGCTAGGACGTTGGAGGGTTGAGTAGGAGTAGGAGCAGGCATAGAAGTAGGGGCGGGGGTAGCTAGGGCTTTACCGTTAGCATCAGCGTGAGCCTTCCCCTTCCCTTGGTCTAGAGATTTATTTACGCCTGGATTTGTAGGGTTAGCAAGACCACCCCTTGAACCGCTCACAGCAGCGTTGGATATCGCTTCGTCGATACCCCAAAGCTCAGGCACAGGCTTTGTTACTGACTCCTCTATTGGCTTTGCTTTATACTGACGAGGCTTCTCCGTGCTCAGGGAATAAACCGTAAGGACCACAAAGATAAATACAACGAAATAAAACGGATATTTAAGAACTGCCACTTACAACTCCATTGTTTTGGTGTTGAAGTGATCATCCGACCTAAGAAGCTCATATAATGATCTACTAGCTCAAATATTCAAAATACATTTATAAAATTTATAAATGTTATGGATGAATATACAGTACCACTGTTAGCCTATACATGCCTTTAGTTGTAACAAAATAACAGGCTCGCCGGGTGAGCTTATGATACTTAACTGTCAAACCACTATTAAACTTTAGGAAATAATGAGGACCACCATTCAATTTCTGCTCGCCTTGCTTTTATTTCCCGTCATTGCTCAGGCTCAAAACACTTCTCCTGCATATCCAAACAAACCCGTCTCCATTGTGGTGACCTATGCCCCAGGCGGTCTGGGTGATGTGCTTGCAAGAAGGCTTGCTGAGAAATTAAGTCAAAGGACCAAGCAATCATTCGTAGTTGAGAACAAACCTGGTGCAACAGGTGCACTCGGAACTCGTTACGTCGCCAAGTCCAAAGCAGATGGCTACATACTACTTATGGGGCAAACTGGGGAAATCGTAATCAATCCCCTCGTATCCAAAGACTTAGGCTATGAAACGATCAAAGACTTCAAACCAATCGCACTTATTGGAGAGGCGCCGCTGGTATTGGTTTCACCCGGCAACTCCAGCTATAAAACTCTTTCTGAGTTTGTTAAGCTTGCCAAGTCTAAGCCTGGCAGTATGACCTATGCCTCCTCCGGCAGCGCCACACCCGGCCATTTAGCTGCTGCGGAGCTATCTCAATCCATGGGTATTGAGCTAATCCACGCTCCCTACAAAGGCGCTGGGCAAGCAATGACTGATTTACTAGGCGGGCATGTAGACATCTTCTTCTCCAGTGCGCCGCCCACATTACCTCAAATTGAGAGCAAAAATCTCAGGGCGCTAGCGGTTTCATCAGACAAACGAATGGCAGTTCTACCTGAGGTCCATACGGTCAGCGAAGATGGCATCAAAGGTTTTAACATTACACTGTGGGGCGGCATCTTTGCACCCACAGGAACACCCGATTCTGTCGTCGCTTACTTAAATCAAGAAATCAATGAAGTACTTCGCGACCCAAGCTTTATCAGCCAACTTCAAAAGGATGGGATTTTGATTCGAGGCAATTCTGTAGCAGAATTTGGCGACTTTATTAAAAATGAAACAAGTAAATATACAAAGCTAATTAAGACAATTGATCTTAAGGGCGATTAACATTTAAAGGCAAACCCCAAGCATATGAAAATTATTATTATTCCAGGCGATGGTATTGGCCCAGAGACAATGGCCGTGACCACTCGCGTTCTTGAAGCCGCATCCGCTCGTTTCAAACTCAATCTAGAACTTAGACATGAGATCGCAGGCCATCAAAGCTTAGAAAAATACGGCAGCACCGTCACAACGGCATTACTAGAAAAAGTGAAAGCAGCCAATGGCCTGATGCTTGGACCAATGGCTACCTATGACTTTAAAGATGAGTCCAAGGGAGAAATCAACCCCTCAAAATTCTTTAGAAAAGAATTAGATCTATTTGCCAATATTCGTCCAGCCCGCACCTATCCTAACGTTCCAACTTGTGTCAATCCATTTGATCTTGCAGTGGTTCGAGAAAATACGGAAGGCTTCTACGCTGATCGCAATATTGAATCTGGCAATAGCGAAATGCTGATTACACCCGATGTCGTTATCTCCTTGCGTCGTATTACTAGAAATTGTTGCGAGCGCATTGCTAAGGCCGCATTTGAATTAGCCATGACGCGCAAAAAACACGTGACCATCGTACATAAAGCAAACGTACTCAAAATTGGTGATGGTATGTTTATCGATATCTGCCGCCAAGTTGGGGTTCAATATCCGCAAGTCGTAATAGATGACTTTATTGTTGATGCAATGATGGCCCACGTTGTCCGCGCACCACAACGCTTTGACACCATCGTCACGACCAATATGTTTGGCGACATCCTCTCAGACCTGACAGCTGAGTTATCAGGCAGTCTTGGTTTGGGTGGGTCATTAAATGCAGGCGAGCGTTACGCAATGGGGCAAGCCGCCCATGGCTCAGCCCCCGATATCGCCGGCAAAGACATTGCCAACCCATTCTCGCTGATTGTTTCTTCATCAATGCTACTCAATTGGCATGGACAAAATAAGGGATTAATGCAATTTTGTGATGCCTCTAAAGCAATTGAACACTGCATGGGCGAATTGATTGCATCCGGCGAGACAACGGGCGATATTGGCGGCAAATTGGGAACTAAAGCCGTAGGCGATGCTTTTATTAAACGCTTCAATACTCATTAACTAGGTCTAAAGACTGTGCTAACAAAACGACAATTTATTTCGGGTGCCGCTGGGTTAGCAGCAAGTGGTGGCCTTATCCCTCAATACTCTTTTGCGGAGCCTGAATTGAAACCTAACTTTGATGTCCCAGTGGGCGCCTGCGACTGCCATGTTCATGTGATCGGGCCACAAGCCAAATATCCCATGGCGGCAGATCGCGTCTATACCCCACCAGAGTGCGGCGTACCGGAACTACGCACTCATCTGAAAAAATTGCATCTCTCCAAAGTGGTGTTAATCCAGCCGAGCTTTTACGGCGCAGATAACACCTTCCACCTCCTTGCCGCACAAGAGATGGGCCACGCCGCGCGCGTAGTCATTGTGATAGACGACACAACGACTGATCAAGAAATCGCCAAGATGATCAAGATGGGGGCTAGAGGTGTTCGCATGAATTTATCCACCTCCGGCATATTTGATCCTGATGTCGCTCAAAAGCAAATGCTGGCGTTGGCGCAACGTATTCGGGATTTCAAACTACACATTCAGGTCTACTCCTCTGCAACGGTCATTGCAGCGCTTTCAAATACCATCCAAAATCTGCCCGTACCAGTGGTTCTAGACCACTTTGCTTCTATCAAAGCTGCCGGTTTCCAAAAACAGGCAGAGTTACCCGCCGTCCTTGATTTAATAAAGTCTGGAAATGTTTACATCAAACTATCAGGGATATACAGAATCTCCAAAGCAGCACCAGATTACGCAGAGGTCAAAGATCTAGCGCAGCTCTTTGTTGAAACAAATCCTGATCGAATGCTTTGGGCCAGCGATTGGCCACACACCAATACCGTCCCAGGCATTGCGCCAACACAGATTACACCTTACAGAACTGTGGACGATGCTCGCATTCTTAATCTGTTGCCTGAATGGGTGCCCGATCACAAAAACTTAGTAAAAGTTTTAGTCAGTAATCCAGAGCGTTTATACGACTTTTAATTGCTGCTAACAAAACGAAAACATAGTCCTTCTAGTATTTGTGAAATGAGGTCTCACCTTATCGCTCCACGGTGTATGGCGCACTTTTAACCACGCATCACAACCTAAGACTTGCGGTGATAAAAGGTCATAAAAAGCAAATGAGTACGGGGAATGATCTAAATTGATGCAACGAGTGGCCCTGATACACCCTGGTACACAGGCCAATCCCGGCAAGTGCTCTTCGTCGTACCAGGCAAACAACTCGTCCCTCCAACCCGCCTGTGGATCCATTTCAACGGTATAACGATTATTGGGCGCCTCGGAGTAAGAAAATCCATCTAAAGGATTTACAAACACAACCCTACTAAGCTCAACCTCTTCCACTAAATTGTCCACGCTTCCTAAAAATCCACTCTTATCGATTACGCCAATTTCAGACGGCTCACCGAGATAAAAGTAGCCATAAAAGAGGTTGGCATCCTGAGAATATGTAAATGCCATCTGCTTGTACTCATTTTGCTTGGCCTGTCTTAGTACTCTGGCAATTTCAGACGCATTTTGAGGGTGCCCCTTTACTTTTGCGCGCATGAGCAGGAGATCAACCAACTGAGTCATATTAATGCCCTATGTGCAATGCATTTAAAAGTCGAGAAACCATGTTGTAGGCAGAGATTGTTGTCGCTAACTCTAAAATCTCTTGATCGTTATAGCGGTTTTTAATAGGCGCGAAAATATCGTCAGGAACCTGAATATCCTTAGTCATTACATCAGTCAAAATTAAAATTTCTTTTTCCTCATCACTGAATATTGAACCAATCGAGAGCTCTTTAAGGGCCTCAATTTTTTCCTCACTCATCCCAGCCTTGATTGCGTGCGGTTTATGAGCATCAAACTCATACTGAGCCCGATTTAACACTGCAACCCGCAAGATGATCATCTCCCTTATTGCAGGAGACAATGAATTTTTATTTCTAACCGCAGTTAGCAAAGCCTCCCAACCTTGGGCAATCTCTGGGGCGTTTAGAAGAACTTGATATAAAGGTGAAATCCGACCTCGCTCTGCTAAGATCTTACTCTCGAGTTCAGCTAACTCTGGCTTCGTTCCAGCCTGTATTAAATTTATTCTTTCGCCCATATTTATTCCGGTGTGATTTTTTTAGCTTTAATTAACTCCGCCCATTTAGCGGTATCCCTCTTGAGGGTTGCAGCTAACTCCTCAGGAGTAGATCCAACAGGCTCACTTCCAGCCTGCAATAGCTTTGTTTTCAAAGGCTCTTGCTGAACTACTTTTCTAATCGCTGCGCTGATTTGATCAATATCCGCTTTTGAAGTACCCGCCTTAGCAAATACTGCATACCAGTTATTGGTATCAACCCCCTTCATCCCCATCTCATTAAATGTTTTTACATCCGGAATTGCCGCGTTGCGCTTATCAGCTGCAAGGCCAATAGCCTTAACTTTACCACTCCTAATGTATCCAATAAGACCTGGTATATCCCCAAAAAAGCCATCAATGTGATTTGCCATAACATCCGTAATTGCAGGAGCAGCGCCCTTATACGGGATATGCAAAATCTTGACATTAACAGCATCGTTCAATTGCTCCATTGCAAGATGAGGAACGCTTCCAGTACCCGAGGAGCCCATTGTTAAATCTTTTTTCTTTGCTAAGGCTACAAATTCTGCAGCGTTATTTGCCGGGGTATCAGGATTTACAACAAGCACCTCTACGTTGTTAGCAACCAAAGATATCGGGGCTAGATCTTTTGATGGGCTATAAGCTAACTTTTCATACAGGCCAGGATTAATCGCAACAGCACCGGCACTTGTAAACCAAATTGTTTTCCCGTTATCGGGATTGGACGCCAAATACTGTGCAGCAATCGCACCATTTCCTCCAGGCTTATTTTCAATAATAATTTGAGTTCCAAGCTCTTTACCCAAAGGCTCTACAAGGGATCTGGCCATTGAATCCACAGGCCCACCGGGGGGAAATGCAACCACCATAGTCGTTGTATTTGATGCTGCAAATGCACAAACTGCAGCCAAAGACAGAAATCCAAAAAGTATCTTTTTCATGGTTGCCCTTTTAATCACAACGTGCGGACATGCCGCCATCAACAATAATTTCAGTCCCCGTGATAAAACGGGACTCATCTGAAGCCAAAAATAGAGCAGCATTAGCGGTATCGCGGCCATCGCCCATAAACGGCAAGGGAATACGGGACTGTCTTTGCTTGAGTAATAACTCCACATCGCCGCCAACGCGTTGCTTTGCCAAACGGGTCTCCACCATAGGCGTATGTAACTGTCCTGGAACAACAGTATTCACGCGAATATTTTGCTTGCCATATTGAACCGCTAGAACTCTTGAAAACTGAATGACCCCAGCCTTTGTAGAGGCATAAGCAATCTGCGCAGAACCCGTCCAGCGTATGCCCGAAGTAGAGGCCAAATTAACGATTGAGCCAGACTCTTTTTTAATCATTTCAGGTAACGCATATTTGCAGGTCAAGAATACGCTCTTCAAATTGAAGTCAACCTGCGCATCCCATTCTTCCTCAGATAGCTCGATTGGGCCCCCCTTTGCTGACCCACCAACAATGTTTACCAAAACATCTAAGCCCCCAAACTCTTTAATGCAAGAATGAATGCTCTGCTCAATCGAACCAGACTTAGTAACATCCAATACGTCGGTCTTTATGTTCTTCTTAAATTCACCAGCTAAATTCAAAGTCTCATCTAGACGCGCTAAATCAATATCAGTAGCAAATACTTTCGCACCTTCTTGTGCAAAGCGCACTGCTGTTGCTCGGCCATTCCCCCAGCCCGGACCTACCGATCCCGCACCCGTAATAAAGGCTACTTTTCCCTCCAAACGTCCAACCATAACCTAGTCCCTCTTTGTTTTTACTGATCAAGCAAACCGATAAAATTTCTCAGGGTTCGTCACCATGAGTTTGTCAATCTTGGCTTGGCTATCCGCAATCCTAGGAATCAAGTCCACTAATTGACCATCATCAGGGATATGGTGATGATTTGGATGAGGCCAGTCAGTACCCCACACACATTTCTCTGTGAACTTATCTACCAAAATTTTTGCCAACAAAACGCCGCCGTCATACGGATGAGCTTTTGAAATACGATCAATACCACTAACCTTAACGCTAAAGCGGGGATCATCAAGCAACTTTAGTAGCCCTTGGAAATCAACATGGTTGCTACCAAGTGAAGCATCTACCCGCCCTATATGATCAATCATCACAGGTACAGCAGATTGCGTAAGCAACGGCGTAAGGGAGTGAACCAAGTCGCTGGAGAAATGGACTTGTAGATGCCAACCAAAAGGTTCCATCCGCTTTGTCAGCGCGAGAATATCCTCTATTGAATCGCTATTTTTTAAATGGGCCATGAAATTAAAGCGAATTCCGCGGAATCCTTGCTTATCCATCTCAGCGATTTGTTCAGATGTCGTGCTCGCTGCAGCCAAAGCTACCCCCAGGTAAGCGCCTTTACGAGCTTGCATTGCATTAACCACAACCGAGTTATCAAAGCCATGCAAAGCGGTTTGCACGATTACGCAGCGCTGAATGCCTAAAAAGTCATGCAATGCAAATAATTGATCCTTGCCTGCATCTACAGGCGTAAATGAGCGGCTCTCAAGATAAGGAAATTGGGCTGCAGGACCAAAAATATGGCAATGAGCATCACATGCATTAACGGGTAGCTTAAGTCTTGGTTTGCTTGGATTAGTTGAAAATGTTTGTATTGGGTCGCTCATGGATTCATTAAGTACAAAGTTGGTTAAATCGTCTCCGCTCTTTTTAATGGCAGTATTTTCCAATTCAAAGATGAGGGTGAAATTGTTAGAGGAGGGGGGATTATGTATTAAATATTAGGGATAAGGTATTAAGATGTAGGATTTGAAGTTTACATCACTTCAAACCAAGCCTGAGGACAGCCCGGTTATCAGCCCGCTCAAGCTCTACAATAGAGTGCCAGTTTGGAGCAGACATTTGGAGCAAAATTAAGGCATTGCAAACAGATATTACAAGCAGGTTTTGATTGACTCCCTACTGGAGTAAAGACAAAGGGGCAGTGGAGATGACTGAGGTAGACTAGCCTAAGCTGACTTCTTCAAAGTCATGAGAGGTGGCAACCACGACGGCTAGAGTCTTGAATTCAAGTGTCCTACCTCTTACAAACGCAATATCCGTTAACCACGCTCTTCAATCAATTGGTAAATTTAGGAAATATTGAAATTAAGTCAGAAAGTTTAAAGCTTGATTTCTAGAAAATAAAGGTATAAGAAATGTTTTCTCTGCTTAGTGTTGATGTCAAAAACTCATCCGCTCGAAGACTCCAATTGGTGCTTGCAGTCTTAGCGATAAGTGTTTTTTTTCTTCAAGGGTGTTCCACCTCTGGGAATCAAAAATTGAAAGATCAAACTCAATCAAGTATCGATGAGAAAATTCTCGTTGGTAAATCTACGCTACAAAGTGTTCGAGATGAATACGGGGATCCCTACTCGACTATTACGACCGATGGGGGCGGTTTAATCTGGATTTACCGATATCAACACGGAACTCCTTGGAATAGGAACTTTATCCCAATTTATAACCTCTTTGATTCCGGTACAGATTTGGAAATTACGGAGCTGATCATCTCCTTTGACCCATCCAATAAGGTTAAAAAAACAGAAATACGTAAGGTGTCTGATGTCGCTAAACGGGGTATCACCGTTCAATGATAGTTAGCTGTTACGGTATTTGTGAATATTTTTCAAACCACCGTCACCGTCACAGGGGTTTCCAAGATTCGCAGGCGTTATCCGCGTTTACAACTGGAAAGTTATCCATTCTTTGAATTTTTCGCATGAGTGGGCTTGAATTGAAATAGGTCAAACCGCATCTAAGCCGAGTCCTAGCAGTCTCTGATGGCATCACATATTTACAACGTACGCAAAGCGGGGTGGGATGTGTTGATTGATCTTTGCTCTCATTCATTGTTTGGCAATGGGGTGTAAACCTTTTCCTATTAATATTGCACAAGTCTCTTCAGAACATATTAATTAATCGGATACCCTCGACGGCTAATTTTTTTAAGTATAGTTCATCTACGCACTAAAAAACTTTTCAGCATATTGATAAACCTGTTCTCGTGTTGTAAGCCAAATATCTTGCCTATTCTTAGCCAACTCAATCAGGTTATCGAAAACTAATGCGCCAGCAGGTCTACCGTAAACATGAGTATGCGCAGTAAAATTCATCAAAGTTGCATTGGGTTCATTACTTGTCATCCAATTCAGTGTTTCCAAGAAATCACTAACCAGTTCTAGGGGTGAATTTCCGTATCGAACAGAATGAGGCATATCATTAATTTCCATAGTGAAAGGTATTGCCATGATTCGACCGTTTGGGTGTGTTTCAAGATACGGTAAGTCGTCGTCCATACAGTCACTGTGCCACTTATATCCGGCTTCAATTAATAGTTCCACAGTTTTTCTACCGCCTGTCAGTCTAGGACTGATCCAGCCTTTAGGCTTATATCCGCACGCATTTAATATTAAATCAGTTGTTCTTTTAATATTCTCCCTATCTGCGTTTTCATCTAAATAGGTAGGAATAATATCCATTGCATAAGAATGACCGTAAATATCGTGCCCTTGATCGTGAACATCCCTGACATCATTGGGGTATAGCTCTGCAATGACCCCGTTTGTCATGAATGATGCTTTCGCATTGTGTTTTTTCAATATACGTAATATTCTATGAATACCCGTTAACACCCCATACCTTCCCCAAGAAATAGCATTGTTATCAATGAATCCAGGTTTCAAAACATTTCCCATGGGACCAATCCCAGAGTAACTTCCATCTGACCAACATTCATAGGCTACATCAATTACTACAGCTGTTTTCTTATCGCCTGGCCACCTGAATGAATCACCTAGCCTAAGAACGTTTTCCGGTTTGTATATTGAACTCATGAAAAATTTACTCCACTTTAAATACGCAATTAATGAAAAAATAGGGGAACTACTCAGGCGCGTAGAATTTTCTTAAGACTACAATTTAAGTTAATTCTATACTTGATATTTAATCCCTTAAGGCTGATTCTGATCAGATATTCGCCAACAATAAAATACTTCAAACTTATTCGTTTGATTCAACTATAAACCCAGAAATTCGATCTTATATTCAAATTACAGTTTAATACTAATAAGGAACTCAATTGAAAATAATATCTTCTTTTTCAGTTATATCTTTACTTACCATTTGTTTAGCTTGTGATGTTTCGCTAGCTCAAAATTATCCCTCGAAACCCATAACTATTGTTGTTCCATTTTCAGCAGGCGGAGCCGTTGATACCACTACAAGAATATTGGCCAATAAATTACAAGTCAAATTGGGACAGTCAATTGTGGTTGAAAATATTGGCGGAGCTGCTGGTAGTATGGCCGCCAGCAAAGTAGCCAGTGCAAAACCTGATGGGTACACCTTAATGATGGGCACTTGGGGTACACACGTCGCAAATCCTTTGATTTATAAACTCAAATATGATGTTGTACGCGACTTCGAACCTGTGGCATTGATATCATCCAACCCATTGATAATAATAGCCAATAATAAGGTGCCGGCTACAAATTTAAAAGAATTAATACTTTGGATCAGGAATAATCCTGGCAAAGTATCCCAAGGAACTTCGGGCATTGGTAGCGTTGGGCATATGGGGGGAATTTTGTTTCAAAATGAGGCTAAGCTCAATTACCAATACATACCCTACAAAGGCTTGGCCCCTGCAATTCAAGATTTACTTGGAGGCAACATCGATATTATGTTTGACTCCCCCTCTACTTCCTTGCAGTACTTAAAATCAGGAAAAATAAAAGCATTAGCAGTAACTTCCAAGCGCCACATAGCTAAAGCTCCAGAAATCCTTACAACTGATGAGCAGGGATTTCCTAATGTCAACATTGTCACATGGTCTGGTATTTTTCTACCTGCAGGAACTCATAAAGACATTGTGATGAAATTAAATTCTGCAATTGTTGAGTGTCTAGAAGATGCAAGCTTAAAAGCCGAACTCTCAGAAGTGGGTCAAGATATTTATCCAAGAGATCAACACTCAGCTGATTTTTTGCGAACACTTCAACTGTCAGATATCGAGAAGTGGACGCCCATTATTAAGTCAGCAAATATAAATATATTAGAAAATTAAATAGCCTCTGGTCAAGGCAATTACGTTTAATTTCTGGTTTGATTCAACTGTCTCGATTGCTTTGAACAAGCTGCAAGCAAATCCCCTGCGCTTTTGGAGGGGAGGATTTGCGGGCACCCTGTTAAAATTGTCCTTAGCCTATTTTCTAAAAATATAGATGCATCAAATTTTTATTCTCGACGCCTTTCATCCTGCAGGAGTCTCACTCGCTCATACTTATGCAAGCGTAACTAATTGGTCTGATCCTAACGTTCATAATTGGATTAGTGAGGCAGATGCCGTGATGGTTCGTATGACCCCTATAACGCGGGAACTCATGACAAAGGCAAAAAAACTTAAGATCATTTGCAAACAAGGGGTTGGTCTGGACACCATTGACCTAGACGCTGCAAAGGAGCTAGGTATACAAGTTTATAGAACACCAGGTGTTAATAGTGAGGCTGTTGCTGAAATGGCTTTTTCCCTGGGGCTAGCGGTTTGCAGGAGAATCGCTAGATTTGACAGACTCCTTCGCGCCGGTATTCCCATTGTTCGTCCAGATCATTTGGGTGTTGAGATGTGGGGCAAAACTGTCGGAATTATTGGAATGGGAAATATAGGCACTAGGGTTGCACAAAAATGGAGGGGTGCCTTTAATGCAAATTTAATTGCCTACGATCCTTTTGCTCCCAAAGATGCTTGGCCATTAATTGATCATGTAAGGGTTGAGTACATAAATGACATAATTTCTCGAGTTGATTTACTGACCCTTCATCTTCCCTTGACCCCTGAGAGTCATCACCTTATTAGTCTTGAGGAGTTGCAGATGATGAAAAAAGATGCTGTCCTTATTAATGTGTCAAGAGGCGGAATAATCGATGAAAGCGCTCTGTGTCAAGTGTTGACGCAGGGGCATTTGTTTGGTGTGGGCTTAGATGTATTTGAAATAGAGCCATTAAGATCAGACAATCCTCTACTCGCATTTGAAAACGTAATTTTCACCCCTCACGCTGCAGCCGGAACAATGCAAACTCAAGAGCGAAGCGCTATACAGGTGGCTCAAAAAGTTATCGATGCATTAGATGGGCGGGAAACATCTGATAGAGTGGTATGACGATGAGTTTTACAAAAATTAGAGTTATTGCAACAAAAATATTTTGTATTTATATTTTTTCTGTAAATCTTTTGCCCCCTTCGTTTGCTGTGGAGCCAAGTAGTGATAGCTCTTCGAAACCGATACGGATAATCGTCCCTTTTGCTCCAGGGGGAAGCAATGATATTGTTGGGCGTGCGCTAGCTACTGAGCTGAGTATTAAATTAAAGAGGAATGTGTTTATTGAGAATCGTCCAGGCGCTGGGGGCGTTATGGGGACTGAGATGGGAGCGCACGCAGATCCCGATGGAAACACCTTGGTGCTGATCTCCTCAACTTTCACAATGAATCCTTCTATCATGAAGTTAAATTATGATCCCGTTAAATCATTTATACCAGTTGCTATGATAGGTATGGGGCCAAGTGTGATTGCGGTAAATGCTCAATTGCCAGTCCAAAATATGCGCGAGTTAGTAGAGTATTCAAAGAAAAATCCTAGGACTCTCTTTTTTGGATCTGCAGGGGTTGCCAGTTTTCAGCATTTTCAAGTTGAACTGCTTAAACTAAAAAGCGGAGCTGACATTACGACAATACACTATAAGGGCGGAAGTCCTGCCCTGGTAGACTTGGCCTCAGGGCATGTTCAATTGGCTTTAGGCAGTTTAATCCAAATGCAAAGTTTTATAAGATCTGGTAAGGTTAAATTATTAGCAATTGCA
This sequence comes from uncultured Burkholderiales bacterium, assembly GCA_903871545.1. Lineage (GTDB taxonomy): Bacteria > Pseudomonadota > Gammaproteobacteria > Burkholderiales > Burkholderiaceae_C > Limnohabitans. Next base: position 16,094 of record CAIQHG010000037.1, read on the forward strand.
GGACCTAAAAGACTTGAGCTTATTCCAAATATTCCAACATTGCATGAGAGTGGGATAGATATGGATGCCAGTAATTGGTGGGCACTTCTTGCACCCCGCGGGACTCCAATTTCAATTGTGGACGGCTTACACCGAGATATCAACTCAGTCCTTGGAAGTGCCCAAATGAAACAGCATTTGGACACTGAAGGTGTAGAAATCATGGCGTCCAGTAGAGCAGAGTTAGAAAATTTAATTAGAGATGACACCAATAAGTGGGCGATTATTGCCAAGAAAACTGGAATTAAGGCAGAATGAAAGTAAAGAAGCTAACACCAGCGCTAGGCGCAGAGATATCCGATATAGATCTTTCTGCACCAGTTGAAGAAAAAATAAAACAAGAATTAAACACGCTCTTTGCTGAGCACGCTGTTTTGGTATTTCCTGGCCAGCCATTAACGCCGCCCCAATTCATTCAAGCAGCTCAAATATTTGGTCTATTGATGGAGCAGCAAATAAAAAAATTCACTCTTCCTGATTACCCTTATGTGGGTTTCAATTCCACGAAAGATTTACCTATTGTTAACGGCAAACTCCAGGTCAGGGGTGAGAACTATCACACAGATCACTCTAATGACTTAGAGCCTCCTAAGGCTACCTCACTTGTGGCAGTGCAGATACCCACTGCTGGAGGCGATACTCAGTTTGTAGATACCCGCAAAGCCTTTGATGATTTGAGCCCTGAGTTAAAAGAAAAAATCGTCATTTTGAAATCTCTTCATGTCCATGAAAGCTCCCGAAGTCCTCGTTCATTTGCGAAACTCTCCCCCGAAGAGATGGGTAAAATCCCCCAAACAACACAACCTCTGGTGATTGAGCACCCCGAAAGTAAAAGGCCTGCACTTTATCTAAATACTGGACGGATGGAGGGTATTGAAGGTATGGAGGTCAATGCTGCTTACGAGCTTATCGATTTCCTTTACAAACATGCAACGCAGCCTAAATATGAGTATCGTCATAAATGGCGTATTGGTGACTTTGTGATTTGGGATAACAGGGCAGTAATGCACCAAGCAAATGCAGACTACGATCCCAAGGAATATCGATATTTATACCGAATAATGCTAAAAGGCTCTGCTCTAAAAAGTTTTAAATTGTAGACTCTGAGCAAAAGAGGGGGTGAGTGTAGTTATTACATGAATTTAGTTGGTCAACTATCATACCTTGGGTATGCAATGTTTCGACTGCTAGCGTCTAGATAACGAATCATTGCATGCCATTCTAAAATTCCATAAGGTCTTCTTGTTGTGGGTTGATACAGATGCGCAGTATGTTCAAGCACTTCGCGGCTAGGTATATCTAGCTCAGCTTTGCTTGCCATGGCGTCTACCTGTGCTTGACAAGCCATCTCAAGTTGATACATTGTATTAAATGCTTGTTGAATGCTTGCGCCACAGGCTAAGAGGCCGTGATTTTTAAGAATCATCGCATCGTGTGATCCAAGGTCATTGACTAATCTCACACGCTCTTCCAAACCAACGGCCGGACCTTCATAGGCGTGATAACCAATATGATTATTAAATCTTATTGAAGTTTGGGACATCGATAATAAACCGCACTTCATTGCAGAAACAGCGACTCCCGCTCTTGTGTGTGTATGTAAAACACAATTAACATCCTCTCTCGCTTTGTGAATAGCTCCGTGAATCACATATCCAGACTTATTAATGCCGTAATCTGTATCAGGTTTTGATATGATATTTCCCTCAACATCAATTTTTACTAGGCTACTTGCTGTAATTTCTTTATAAAGTAAACCATACAGATTAATTAACAAATGATCTGTGCCAGGAATACGTGCAGTAATATGGTTATATATTAAATCTGTCATGCCGTATAAATCAACCAAACGGTAACAGGCAGCTAACTCAACGCGAGTAAGCCATTCTTGTTCAGAGACAATCCCTTTGAGACATTGAAAATTAGTGTCGTATTTCATATTAAAAATAATATACAAAAGTTAGTCAGGTTTGATGCCGGCCGTATTGACTAAAAGCGAGACTCTATCTACCTCGGTTTTCATTAGGTTTTTAAAGTCCTCCGTTGACGGGCTAGCAGTTAATTCAATTCCCTTTTCTGCAAACTTGGAGACTAGATCTTTATTTTTCATAATTTTTTGAATTTCGAAATTCAACTTTGCCGTAACTTCTTTTGGTGTCCCGGCAGGCGCCAAGATGAAATTTAAAGTAACGTCCTCATAACCAGGATACCCCGATTCTGCAATAGTCGGAACATCTGGGAAAAGTGGGGATCTCTTCATACTCGTGATGGCAAGTGCTTTAAGTTTACCCGTTTTATATTGAACTCCTGCCGTGCTGAGTTGATCAAATATTACGTTGGCTTGCCCCCCCATAACATCCACCATAGCTTGAGCGTTTCCTTTATAAAATACATTTAGAAATTTAATGCCCGCACGGTTTGAAAATACTTCACTAGCAATATGGCCTGTCGATCCATTTCCAGAGCTTGCTACTGAGATATCACTAGGGCGGAATTTAGCTAATTTCACTAATTCAGCTAAGTTATTAACACTAATTTCAGGATTCGTTAGCACCAACATGGGACTCTTACAGGTCAATGTTACAGGGGCAAAATCTTTTATTGGATCATATCCCGCGTTTGGGATGATGGCAGAGGCAGAGATAAAGGTGCTAGAGGTTGCTAAAAGCGTATAACCGTCAGGTGCAGCGTGAGCAACTGTCAAGGTTCCAACCAAAGAGGCAGCGCTAGGTCGGTTGTCAACTATAACCGTTTGGCCCAGAGATTTAGTTAATTCATTGGCAACGGCCCGAGCAACTGTGTCCACTGTGCCACCAGCAGCGACTGGCACTATTATCCTAATGGACTTATTAGGATAATTATCGACTGAATTGGTTTGAGCATTCGTAGGCGAGGTGGTAAGGCACAGACACGTTGAGATGACAAAGGAATAAAGAGGCTGTAAAAACCAATTCATATTCTTTCTCGGCATACACAACGCCTTTAAGCTTGAGGCCATATCTAATTTTTAATTTAGCGTTAAAGTAAGAGTGATAAAGGCTTGTAAATAATGGATGACTTCGGGGTTAGGACAAACTTTTCATACTACCAATAAGCGTATTAAGCTAGCAAATGGAAAAGAATGAAGAAAAGGAAGAAAAGGGAGAAAACCTAATTAAAGAAATATCTTTCATTATCTAGCGGTAATGTATTATTTAGTGGCGGTATTTTCCCTAGAGATTTCAAAACAATTGACGCCTGAGCCTGGGCACGAAACCTATAATCAACTGTTGCATGATTAACGATTTGTAGTTACTTAAGTTTAATATGAAAATTGCGGTTTTAGACGATTATCAGAACTGTGTACGGTCACTGGTTTGTTACAGTAAATTAAAGGGTCAGGATGTAACTGTCTTTAATGAGACTTTTAAATCCGTTACTGAATTGGCTTCGCGTTTGAGAGACTATGAGGCCATAGTTTTAACCCGTCAAAGGACTAATATTACGAGTGAATTGCTGTATTTACTACCTAATTTAAAACTTATTTCACAAACGGGCAAAGCGGGTTCTCATATAGATCTTAAGACCTGCGAGAAGTTAGGGATAACAGTAATGGAGGGGGATGGCTCTGGTGAAGCGACTGCGGAGTTAAACATGCTATTGATTCTTGCCGCGCTCAGAAACTTTGCTGTTGAGATAGGCAGAATGAAGGAGGGGAAATGGCAAGGAACCGTGGGCCGCAAGCTAAGTGGTAAGACACTGGGGGTATATGGTTATGGGAAGATTGGTAAGCAGATATGCCGATTAGGCCAAGCTTTTGGTGCTAACATTCTTGTTTGGGGTAGACAATCTAGTCGGAGTAAAGCCATTGCAGATGGTTTTAGTGTGGCCATATCACGAGAAATGTTTTTTAGTAGCTGTGATATTTTGTCCATTCAACTTAGATTGACCCCAGATACAAAATACGATATAAAACCAGCTGACCTTCAATTAATGAAAAGCGATTCATTATTGGTTAACGCAAGCCGAGCGGAGCTAATTGAACCAGGAGCACTAGAAACTGCATTGTTAATGGGCAGGCCTGGTTTTGCAGCTGTCGATGTGTATGAAGATGAGCCAGTTTTGGATAGTAATCATCCTCTTTTGAAATTACCGAATTGTCTGTGTAGTCCGCATCTTGGATTCGTGGAGTTGGATAACTACGAATCTTATTACGGTACCGCATTCGATAATATTTTGAAATTTATGTCTGGTGATGTGTGTTGAATACAACCCAAAATTGACCATTTAGACCCTAAAATTCAACTCGAAAATGACCTAATGTAATACTCAAAAAAATTACTTTCATTAACAGTGAAAGTAACAGTAACAGTAACAGTAACAGGCAGTGTTTAAATCAGAGCATAAGAGAAAATCAACGAAAAATTCACCTGACACACAGACCCGGGTCACACGTTTGAGGGGTTACTACCTTCTTTTGCAACACGTCATCTTGCTGCGCCTTCACGATAACCGTGGAAGGATGATTAATCATTGCTCCGATCAAACCAAAGTGAGTGCCCCCCAGGTCATAATCGCCACGCAAAACAAGTATCTGACCTGCTAGCAGATCAAAATTTGATTTAAGGGGTACAGTTTGTTTGACGATAAGATCATTATTTCTGGCAACCCAAGAAAAATCATAATGACCTGGCTTAAGCTCAAAGTACATTACATTCTCATTATTGATAGAACCAATCTGCGTTGTATTAACGTAAATGTCTGCTGGAAAGGTATGATTGGAATTGAATAGGCCTCCTATCAATTTGCCAGTGAAGATATAAACCCTTGCAGAGCCAGGATTAGATTGAAAACCCAATACATCCCTTTGAGTCTGTGCATCTACCTCATTAACCTTTGCGGGCGTGCTGCAAGCGCCAAGTAAAGCAAACGTAGTCATACACAGTAATAATTTTAGTCGGTTCATGGGGGAGTGTTCATAGGTTGAATAAAGCTTAATTAATCGTGGAGCAATTCATTCGTTAAATTTGATTTAATAAAGTCAACATACTTCTCGTAGAGTTTGCAAAATTTGGTAGTTGGGAAAATATTTTTAATTCTGTTATCAGCAGAATTGTTTTCAAAGTAAATCAAATCCCAAGTTTTAAACTTACTAACGGTGTAAGCAATATTTCTTTGACTATATTTGATTGAGTTATATAAAGTTTTAGAGTTGATGCTTAAACCCGAATAATGGTTCTTCGCAATGAACAAAAAAAGATCAAAACAGATTTGATTTTTACCGAGATTTAAATTTGCATTTTCCCACTCTCTTAGCTCGTATAAAAATATGGAAAGTCTATTAATGCTTGGCTGCTCTTTGCTCATGCGTGCATCGTAACTTTAATTGATTGTTGTTATCTAAATAATATGAATGTATTAGGTGCATAGTTTGCACATATAAATTCTGCGTCCTTGCGCATTCATTGGCATTCATCGGCATTAGTCTGGATTAGCCCGCATTCATATGCATTCATATGCATTCATATGCAAAGTTTGCATATTCTTTTAATACCTTTAGTAAATATACATGCTATTTATTGCGCGCATTTTATGCACTCAATAAATTTCAAATTTGATAACTTTCATAATACTATGGGAAAAGTAAATTAAATACTTTTCTCAATTAAATATGAAACTCTCCATCAATAAAACCCTACTCCTGCTATCTTTTCTCTTTTTAAGCACTCACTCAAAGGCAGATTCTGCGATTGATGCTACAGGGAAAGTCTATTTACAAGCTGGTTTCTCATCTTTGAATATCAATTACGGGAAATACTCTTACAACATAGGATCAACTTACACCGCGTATCTTGGAGGTAATGTCAACAAGTACCTTGGATTTGAGGTCTTAGGCGCAACCACAAGTACCGCAGATTACTCCACCACTCTGAGTTTTGACGGCGTCTTTATTAAACCTAAATATGCACTAAATGACTACGTGGAGATGTTTGCAAGAATTGGCTTCAATGAGCTCAACTTAAGCACTAGTTATGCGGGTAGTGCTACAGGCTCATATTTAGCTTACGGGGGTGGAGTCAATTTCTATTTCACCAATGACAAAAAGCACTACTTCCAACTCGACTACATGAACTGGGCTCATGACAATGGCTATTCTCTATCGGGCGGCGGACTTAGTTATGGATACAGGTTTTAATCATTTTCGTCTTACTACTTATTCCAATGCCAAAACTAAATCACCTATTCCCAATCCTCATAGTGGTGTCCCTTTTTGCGGGCTGTGCGAATATGGCAAACCAAAAGGCAATAGGTGAGTCAAATAATGCCTTAAGAGTGGGAGACATTCCGACGGCACTTACTATTTTGGAGGAAGCCCATAAGAGTCAAAAAGAAAAAGATACACCTTACTACTTAGACAAGGGTGAGATCACCAAGTATCTTGGGGTTCAAAAGCTAGGCGAGAGTTCCTCCTCCCTTCTTAGGGCAGATTCAGTGGTCCAGGACTGGCAAGCAAAGGCTAGTGTTAACTTGGCCAAGAATACGGGGGATTTTTTAAATTACTTCTTCGCCTCCATTGGATCTAACTCCACCTACGAGCCCAAAGATTATGAGAAAAGCCTACTAAGCTATGAGCTAGCTTTAAACCATGTGCTTGCAGGACGGTGGGATTTAGCTACGGTTGAAGCTAAAAAAATGGCAGAACGTGAGACCATTATTAACCAACTGCATGAGAAAAGCGTGGCCGCTCTCAGTGCAAAAGAATCTGAATTCCGTAAAAACAAGGTTCAATCCTATACACGTATCGACAATATCAACGGTTATCCCGTAAATCTCATTAATTCGACTGAAATCAGTAATCTAAAAAATGCCTATCAAAACGCAGCAGCCCACTACCTAGCTGGATACATCTTTGAGCAGCAAGGGGACGCGGGTATGGCTGCCCCTGGCTATAGAACCGCGCTTGAGCTAAAACCCAATAACGGTCTTTTTGAGCTAAGTCTTGGACTGGTTGATAAAAATATTGAAACTGTTCGCCGAGGAGGGCGAACAAATTCAGATGTATTGGTCATAGTAGAGACGGGATCAATACCTAGGATCACCTCACATAAATCAAATTTGACCTTTAATACCCCTCAGGGACCAAAGATAGTTACATTCAATTTGCCAGTTATCGAAAATCCATCTCCTGTGTATGACCCCGGCTCCGTGAATATTGGTGCGCAAAGAGCCATTTTGTACCAGGCTGCAAACTTAGACGCTATGTCGCGCAGACAACTGAGAGACGATATGCCTGGTTATTTAATAAAGGCTAGCACGCAAGCGGCTACACAACTTATTGCACAGGCAGCCGCTCAAGCAGCTGCGGCTAAAAATAACAACCAAAATGCTGGCTTGTTTGCCTCCCTCCTTGTTGGGATGGCTTTGTCCGTGGGAAGTGCTGATGTTAGACAGTGGTCCACACTACCTAGCACGATCTATATGGGCAGAGTAACAATCGCTAAGGGTGAGAATAATTTCTCGATTCCCACGCCATCCGGGAATTTCTCCGTACCCCTGCAGTTTGGACAAGATTACCAAATCGTGCATGTACGAATCCTTGGGGGACGTGCCATCGTCTCAACAATGGGTGGCACGGGGGCAATGAGCGATTACAAAATCTCAAACCGAGATACCCCATTTAATTTATCCAACGCTGTTTTGAAGAACAGTTATGCACTTCAATAACTTACTCCAATCAAATCTATGTTTAAAAAATCACTACTTAAATCAGGCGTACTTGCAGCCATCTTATTAATTTCTGCTTGTAATTCAACACCCACAATTGATGAGATGACGGTGAGAATGCGCAACACAGACGAGGTCAAGATCCTTGATCTTCGCAGTGTCAAGGTGAATAATTTACTTAAAACAGAAGCCACGATCTTGGTTAAGTCTACAAAGAAATCGATTAGTTACCGTTTTATGTGGATCGATAAAAATGCTTTCCAAGTCTACGGAGATGAGGCCTGGAAGCCGCTTCCAGTAGGCAGTGGCCAGTCTGGCGTATTGATCGGTATTGCACCCGGACCCGCCGCAGAGACTTTCCGGCTTGAGTTAAGTTCTGATTAATTTTTAAGGTAATAGAAAAATGTTTAATTTAAAGCGTATTTATTTGTTAGCCGCCTTGTGCGTTTTGGCCCTAACCGTTGGGTGTGCATCAAGCCCGAGCGTTAAGTACGGTGACTCAAAGGGAGTTGAAACTGTCAATACAAATTTTGGATCAACAGATCTTCAAACTATCGCAGAAGCAATGACACGGTCCTTGTTGGAGTCTCATGTTGTTCTTGAATCAAGAGAGCCACCTAGAGTGACTGTTTACGATGTCAGGAATAAGACTTCTGAGTACATCGATACAAGCGCCATCACCGCAAAGATCAGGTCTCAACTTACAAAAAGCGGCAGAGTCAGATTTACGGTCAGCACATCGGAGATGCAAAACCAAGTCGATGAGTTAAAGCGTCAAACTCAGTCTGGTCTGTACAACACTCAAACCCAAACGAAGATGGGCAACATGAACGGAGCTAAATTCCGTGTTGAGGGCTTCATCGGATCTATCGTTAAACAAACCAAAGATGTTAAGGATGTGTTTTACAACTTTCATTTAAGCCTCATCAACAACGAGACTGGGGAGGTTGAGTGGGAGGACGAAAAAGAGATCCGTAAAACCGCTACTCGCTGATCAGTTTAACGGCAAAGATTATGCAAAACGACTATTTAAAAATCAAACCCATTCAAACCCAAAAAGCGAGAAGCCTAATGGTATCTTCGATACTCATTATGTTAAGCGTTTTTTGCATGTCGGTGGCATCAGTCTCACATGCACAAATTGCATCGCCATTGCCCCCCCTATCTAAAGTCCCAGAAGTTAAGGCAACCCAAGACAGCGTGGTCGCGCAACCTCAAATACAACCTCCCCCCTCAACGCTAAAGGGAGAGCTCGTTGACTTTAAGATGACCATTGGTGGGGGCTCCGAGAGTTCGACAACCAGCACAAGCACAACAACCTCCGTTACGACAACCTCTAATGTTCAGCAACCTGCACTTGCGCCAACCGTAATCTCTCCCCCTAGACCCAAAATACCTAATTCCATAGCCGTCACTGATTTCTCAGTCAAAAATGAATATCAAGAATTCTTTTATGACGAAAAGGCCAGTTCTAAGGCCTCATTTAACGGAAATAGTAACTTTGGACCAACGGGCGGGGGTGTTGCCCCACCCGTTGACGGGGTTGCCCCTCAAGCTCAAAGCGCGGTGACTTATACAGGCACTACAACAGTTACAGCCAACTCTGACTCAAATTACTCAAAGAACTTTGGTACTAAAAGAACTATCTCCTACGGGGAAATCCGCGGGATCAATGCTGACATTAAAGCAGCCCTCCTCAAAGCTGGCTACAAGGTCGTGCAATCTGCCCCTAATCTCGCCAAAGAAAAGCAAGGGGACGAGTACTTTGATATAAGAGAGCGAATAAACAGAGGAGATTTCGGGGACGCGCAGTACGTTTTACACGGAACTATCGTAAATGTAGATATTCGTAGTACGAATGATCGAATTGCCGGTACAAGCGACTACACGTATCGACTTGAATACTCACTCCTTGCGGACTTCACACTGGTCAATACAGAGACGCTTGAGGTGAGCGCAGCCTTTAATGCAATGGGTAGTGGTCAAGATATGTATTTAGGCAAGTACAACGCTAACTACGTACCAAAGATTAACAAAATCACCAAAGAGCTCCTGGTCTCGTTTGGTCAAGAGGCAGAGAAGAAGTTGTATGAGCAACTACCGAACTTAAACAAGAAGGAAACGGGTTTAGGTAGCCTCTTCTCTAGCAAACAACAAGAGGCAGCAGGGGTGGGTGACCCAAGCACTTTAAAAGTCTATAAGCAGGGGAAGAATAACGACCCAGGCAAAGAGATAAGTACTGATATCCCTCTCACAATTTATAAAAAATAGTTTTCTTTAAAGGGTAATTATGAAAAACACAAATATCAAAATTCAATATCTATTAGCGGGATCACTGCTCCTTGGAATGACCAATTCCTTTGCACTGGACGATTCTGACCTTCAATACAACTCTATTGGACTGGGGTTTTCGTCACAATCTGTAGGCGGATACACTCAGAAAATCAGCAGTACCGGTCTTAGTGGAAGTTATTTGATTAATGACAGTATTTATATTGGGGGTGGTGTTAATAACGCTACTTTCAGTCCACCTGGAGTAACGCAGGTTAAATATAATGGAGCAGATATTGGTATCGGTTATCGATACGGTATTTCAAGAACTACAGACCTAACTACAAGTGTTGATTACTCCTCAACAAACATTACTGAAGCAGGTTATAACGGAGTTACGCAAAACGGTACATTTGTTAATTTCGGCATCAGGTCGCTAGTGATGCCAAATGTTGAACTCGGTGGCGGATTGAGTTTCGGAAATTATCAAAACCAAACAACAAACTCAAATGTCGCACTAACCTCTGGCACAGCTACGCAACTATCCGCTGGGGTAAGACTTTTTATTAGTAAAGAATTTGCGGTGAAAGGAGCTTATGGGTACTCCTCGTCCAATAGCTCAAACGGTAAAACATATACAAGTAATAGTGTTGCTTTATCAGTCGCGTATTATTTTCAATAATTACTTAATGAGCACGGGTGCCGGATAAGAACTACTTCTTATCTGGTATCACTGCATTAACTGCCGCAGCGGTTGCTTTTACCCCGGTGGATACAACAGAAACGCCAGTAGAAACCACATCTGCAGTTATAGATACTGCTGCATCCCCCACCGCAATGACCGAACATGCCGCCAAGATCAGGCTAAATAGCACAGCCGTAATAAAGCGCCAAAGGTAGAGAATTTTGTTCACGTCTTAAATTGGAATGATGAATAATTAAATTGATCAAATTTTACTCTAAATGAGATTTATATTGAGTCAATAAACTAAAAAATGCAGGGGTGGTACGTATTAACTGTCGCCTCTTGTCACTTGCATCCTGAATAAGATTTATCCAACCCAAGGCGATCAAATCCTTAATTGTGTAAGCAATACTTCTTTGACTATAAGTTACTGATTGACAAAGTGTTTTAAGGTTGATCTCACAGCCTTTTAGGTTCTCAATCACCACGATCAATAAAAGATTTACACCGATTTCATTGGTCTTTTGAAGCAAATTTGATTGCTCCCAGTTCTTAGCCTTAAGCATCTTATGAGCGAAGCTTAGCAATTCATCGTTATGGTCTTTCATGTACTCTCGTCCTCTATGCATTAGGTACTCGGGCGAAGCTCTTCAATGCAATATATCAATTTAAATCTTGCACAAAGAATCTTCGAAAGAACTTAATGATCGATTATGAGTAGCTCACAGCAAGATCTTGTTGTGGGTTTGATAAATATATATTTATTAAATTTACAATATTAATGTATGCATTTACAGTGGTCTACGCCAACTACTGTTAGTCTATACATGTATCTGAATTGGTAATTACTATTTGTCTCATTAGAGGAGCTCAAGGATTTTTATCCTAAGTCCCTAATCTTATCTTTATAGGGGCTAGAAATTCAAGGAATATATATGAAAATTAGATAGCAAAACAACCTGGATTAAGCTTGAATTTAAACCCAGGCCCAAAGCCAAAATTTAGAAGACAAGTCAGAGTTTAATAAATCAATCAATTTGGACGTGCATAATTGAGATTCCTTGTAATGAATTCATCAATTACTTTAGATGCTTCTGTGCCTGAGTTGTAGTACATGTGAAATCCAGACCTGCACGGATCATTAGACTCAGATTCGCCGTTTTTAATCCATGTGTATTGAATATCTAACTTTGTGAACTCTTTAACTTTTTCATAAAGACGAAGCGAGTAAGCACTCGTTGTGTTTAAACAAGCATCTTTCTCATGGTGTAGAAACAGTATTGGAAAGTCAACTGGTGCATTGAAATTTGATCCATTCCTTAATGCAGAAGCAATCACTCCAGCAATCTCATCAGTCTTATTATTCTTTTGAAGATATTGAATAAAATTTGTGAGACTGATACCACCGTTACTGTGCCCCATTATCCAAACTGGTAGACCAGTCTTGGCGTGATAATACTGTATGACACTCTCAACGCGAACTAGGTGATCATCTGTACCTCTAGCAACAACATCTCGCATTGGAAAAGGAAAGTCTAGCAGCACTAAATCAAACTTACCAGAGGTCAGGTCTGGATTAGTAAGACTTTTGAGCGTCTGGTAAAAGGAATATTTTCTATCAGTTGTATCGGGTTTAAGACCAAGATTGCCATCACCACCGGGAATGAACACAATGAGTGCCTTTGAATTGGCACCTTGCCAGTAAAGAGTCTGGGTAGGGATAGAACTTATGAAGAAACTGGATCTGTTTTGGTCTACTGGAATTACTTGAGCATAGTTGGTGCTAGTAAGTACGAAAGTTAAAATGCATAGGAGTAATTTCTTCATATCCTGAATTATTCTAGCAATTAGATCTAAGTTCATCAACTTCACTTCGCTCAGGGGATATTCGCTTTGCGCATGGAGAAAAGTATCAAATTCCTTGGTTTTACGAGCCAGATGACCCCCTGGCAGTCTAAGTAATTCTTAAAAAATCTTTTGCCCCAGGGTTAATACTGTTATTGATAAATATTATTTCATCTTAAAATTTTTTAGTAATTTCAACCTTCAACTCCATTAAGGATTTTTGTGAATCTTCTTAAACTCAACACACTCGCGCTCTGCGTTTTTATGCTTTGTGCAACGACTGCAATTGCCCAGGATAAAAACTTATCTACGCTTCAAAGGATGGGCAATACCTCCACAAACATGGTTATACCTACTGTGGCACAAGAAGGTAAAAATGCAGACGCTATTCGCGCAAACCTAAAGAAAGTCAAGTTGCCAGAGGGTTTTAAAATTGACTTATATGCGGTCGTCCCCGATGCACGCTACATGGCTGTAGCACCCTCGACCAATATGCTGTTTGTTGGTACTCGCAAGACAACAGTTTGGGCTGTGACGAACCGTAATAACGGGGACTCAGCAACAGAGGTTAAGCAGTTTGCTCCATCAATAAAATTCTCTAACCCCAACGGTGTTTGCTTTACTAAGGACGGATTTTTGATCGTTGCCGAGTCAAACCGTATATTACACTTCCCTGCGGCAGAGTATTTCTATGAAGGTCCAGATGTTGCCGTTGATCTAGTGGTTGCAGAAGGTAAATTAATACCCCCAGAAGAGCAGTCTTTTAATCACACAGGACGTGTGTGTAAGGTTGCAAATGACGGTAAGATTTACGTCACCATGGGTCAACCCTACAACGTGCAACCCAAAGATAAAGTTGCACTTTTTGAGGAACTCGGTATTGGAGGAGTTTTACGGTTCAACGGGTTAGATGGCTCAGGTCGTACTGTTTACTCCAAGGGTATGCGTAACCCTGCAGGCATTACCATTGGACCAAAAGGTGATATTTGGACAACTGATAACCAAACCGACGGCTTAGGCGATGATATTCCACCTGGTGAATTGAACAAACTTACAAAAGCCGGGGAACACTTTGGTTACCCTTACTGGAACGGTCACTTCAAAGTTGCAGGCTCCGCGGCTGCTCCTGACCTAAAAGACATGAAAGAACCTGCGGAAGCCATCTTCCCACAGGTTGAATTTCCTGCTCACCAAGCCCAACTCGGCCTAACACATTACACAGGCTCAGCGTTTCCAAAAAAATACCAAGGCGGTCTATTTGTCGCCTCACACGGCTCTTGGAACCGTTCTACACCTAGCGGCTATCTAATCAACTTTGTTCCAATCAAAGCGGATGGAAATGCTGGCCCAGCAGAGGTGTTTGCTGATGGTTTCTTGGATAAAACAACCGGTCGCGCCTTAGCCCGACCCGTTGACGTTGCTACCTTGCCTGATGGCTCTATTTTGGTGTCTGACGACTATGCGGGCGCACTTTACAGAATTAGTTATAAAAATGACTAACCCGATTTAAACACTGTAATGGTTTAAATAATTCAGGGCCTTGTAAAGGGCCCTTTTTTTTAGTTTAATATGATGTATGAGAAATTTTCTTCTATTTAGTTGTCTTTTGATTACTCTAACGAGTTACGCCGATGATGAGAGTTTGGGACGCGCGAAGGCAGACTCGCTTTGCAGTTTGTGTCACGGCCCGCAGGGTCTAGCCATACTTCCGAATGCCCCTAATTTAGCGGGTCAGCAGCCCATATATTTGAGTGAACAGTTAAAAAACTACCGCAGCGGCAAAAGACCTAATGAAGTTATGGGCGTCATAGCCAAAAATCTGACTGATTCAGACATATCACAACTCGTTGCTTGGTACAGTTCTGTTAAACTGACAGTCGAGTTGCCTTAAACTTTAAAGTGAATTTAAGCTGTTAAATCAATATTAAAAGGAAATATCCATGAAAATCAAAAATCTCATCGCAATTGGAATATTTGGAATATTTGGAATATTTTCAACTCAAATACCTGCACAACAAGCCGGATTCACCAGAGTTCCTTTACAGACACAAGATTTAGGTACACCGGGAAAGGTCGCCGTGCAAGCTCGCGCAGAATTTGATCCTGGTGTTGCTGCTGGCAGGCATACCCATCCAGGAGAAGAGTTAGGTTACGTCTTGGAAGGGCAACTGGAATTGAGAGTTGATGGTCAGCCGCCTAAGATCATTAAGGCTGGCGAGACATTCTTTGTCCCTGAGGGTCTAGTGCACGATGGCATCAACACCGGAGCAGTAAAAACTAAGGTACTAGCAACCTACGTTGTTGAAAAAGGTAAACCAGTAGCAACGCCTGCTAAGTGATTTGCTTAATGCTAGAGCCTGTAAATCAATCTGTGTAAATTAAGGGCTAGGTTATCGGTGAGCGGTTAAACGTTCACCGAATTCTATTTCGAATCTTTTTATCGCTGCTCTTCAATTTGCAATGGACTTCGTCCACTTCTTTGATGCTTGCATGAAAGCTAAATATACAACCTTCATCGCTTAGGCTTCGTTGGAGAATAATTTCCTTCGTTTAGTAGCCGAGCTTATTACGCTTTTGAGGAATTCAATTACTAGGCGGTTTCAATGAGCAAGTGCAAAAAGTCGATATAAATAGTCGGACCTGCAAAATTCATTTTTCATAATTTCAGTAAAACTTGAGTATTCAAGATTGTTTGAATACGAATTATGCTTTTAATTATGGTTTTGATTATTTTATGGGCTTGTCGCTGGTACCGCTCTGAATACAGCAACGTCACTCGAATTAATTGTTTGAATAAATTGATAAGTGGTGCCAGAGGTGATAGACACTTTCCAACTCTGAGCGGCCTGGGATGCTTTGGCATTAAAGGATGAGTCCGGCACTGAACTCATCGAGTTATATTTGTATAAGTTATAGCTCACGCCTGGTGTTAAATTGGAGACAGTGATTGTTAACGTAATCGTACTTGATGCTGGTCTGGTGCTTGTACCGTCTACCATGGCGGGAGTTTCGTAGTTTTGACTTGTCGTCAGTCTAACTGGTAGGGTATCTTTATTGGTATCTAAAATCCCCGTTATTGCAATGCCGTAATTCTTAGTAGAGTTGGATAGTGTGTATACAGGTGCGGTAGGCGAATTTGCTTGTTGACGGGTACCTTGAAACGCACTCATAGTGGATTTAAATATATACGGAGGGGACCCTGAGGAGTCTGTCCATAGTCCGTGGTCGTCAAATTGTATTGAATCTCCGCTGTAATAAGTTGTTGTGTCACTTATATTGTTGTAAGTGCCTACGCCAGATACTAAGACGATGTGATCGTATTCGGCGTCTCCAGCACTGAGGTTAGAGTTTTGATATAACAAGTATTCGTTGTTATATAGGCCAATAACGACTGGATATCCAGCAGCGACCTTTGATTTCACCCATAAGAGGAAATTATTTGTGTTTGAGGACCCAGAATTATCCCAAGTTGAGTAGTTAAGGTGCATCTTGGTAGCAGCTGCAGCATCATTTATTCCTAGCAACAGTTGACTAGAGGTTATATTTTGAGCTACTCCAGGGCTGGCAAGGGCGCGTGCATCATACTGTGAAACGTATTGACCATAGTACATCCCTGCGCTTATAAAAGATACCTCACCGCAATATCCTTTGTTAGCACCCCACTGCAGTCTGGGAGGCAAATTGTTAACTACGCTTGCGAGAGGATTATTTACCCAAAATCCGACACCCGACTTGAGTGTTGTATTGGTCGCTGTAAAGTCCTCGTATCCAGATGTAGAAATGTAGCTTGTTAGTGCAGCATCACTTTGGGCTTGCAAGCTGGAGCTATAAAAAATCCACTTCCCCGTCGTACTGTCCCAAGCCCAAAGTGTATTTATGTTGAGGGGAAATCCTGAGCTATTTGTATTGGTCCCCAGAGCTTTGTTAAAGGCGCTAGGAGTCACGTTGTCAGCTGTAGATATAAGGTTCCAACCGTAGTTCAAAGCGCTTGCTCCAGCGAAGGAAAAATTACTAGAGGTATAGCCAGAGCTACTACTCGAGTCATTACCCAAGCTCAATGAGAAGCTTTGAGTAGAGTTAACCCAAAATCCTTCACCAGGATTTACAGTCGTCAGTGCTTGGTAGCCTTGAGTAGTCGTAAAATTTAAAAGATCAGTCGTGGTGAGATATTTGGGCGAGTAAAAAGACCACACAGATTTAGTACTGTCCCATTTCCAAACGCTAGTCACCTGAGATTGGTTTAATGCGGAGTTAGCTACTGTAATGGGCTGAGTTGTGCTGTTTCCGATCAAATTCCAGCCTTTTTGAAGCTGTACAGAGGTTTGGGCATTGGACTTACTTGGAGTAATAAAACAAATGAAAAAAATTACGACTAATATGAGAGAAGAAAAAAACGACAGCACTCGAAATTTATTTGCGTCACTAATAGTTTTTTGTTTAAAAGTCATTTCAACGATTTCCGTTTATAAATGGTACTTGAGTATTTGAGTAGTCCGCAATTACTAATCTTTTCTTGGCAAGATGGTTTTGTTCCTTGTTGTCAGCGAATTCCCAACCGCTCTCCAAAAGGCTTGGATATATTGTTATTGTAGAGGAAGGTCATTACGAGTTGGAATATTCCTGCTGTAAAAAAAGAGAATACAAAACTTTTCAGTTCTTGATTAACCGGGGGTGTTTTTCAATAACTTCACTCATACGTGCTCCAAAATTTTACAAGGAGCCCGATGGTACAAACTTAAAGCCAACGATTCAATATGTGTTGGCTAGATGCTTAACTCGAACCAGCTAAGCGTCAAATTTGACCGAGTGATCAGTGTCAACATTAATCATGAGTCTCAGATTTCGTAGGGTAGGGGGTTCATGAATTCTTGGCGAAAAGGGTACCCCGGATACTTGTTTTCTTTGGTCGTAGATACTGCAGTTTTGTGGCGAGAGACGAGATTAAATGTGTTTTCTTGCGGGGACGTCTGAAATGCTGCCTTCAAGCCCGCGAATCAGTGCGCGAAGAGTAAAGTCAAAGCGATGTGACAAATTAAGGGTTGCTGCAGTTTTTAACGCGCCTTTTAGGTGGGGGTATTCACCATTACTTTTTTGAATCACGTATTTCCGAAATTCCACATCTGGGTGTATTTTCAATTCTCGTTCAAGAGCATCACGCCTTTCCTTGCGTGCTACCCAACCGGCAACGAATTCGATAATCGCTCGCGTTGCATAAAGGGCATCTAAATCTGAGAAGCCTGATTCTTTTGCCGCCTTGATTGACATTTCGTGTCTGTCCAGAACACTGGTCACGGTAGATGTTCTGCGGATAGTGTAGTCAGCTAGTCCCGGAACCGCGTCATACATAGTTGATAGAGACGCTGCATAGCCAGCAGCCCAATTGGCCCAACCTTCGCCTTGATAAGCGGGCACTGGAAACTTGTCCATTACGTCTGCAACAAATTTTGAAATTAGATCTTCACGTCCTTGGATATGGTTGTAAAGCGCTGGTGGTGTTACCCCAAGAACGTCTGCCACGGCCTGCAGCGTGAGGTTTGTAAGACCAACCTTGGATGCGGCGGCAAGTATCTGCCCGAGTGAAAGTTGGCTAGGGCGACCGACCCTCCTTTTTAGATGGGTTTCACTTCCATTGCTAAAAGTGGATGCCGAGTCCATGGTTTCCCCTATGAATAAAATAAATTAATTGCTGAACAATATTAAGTAATTCGAAATTGCAGATTAAATTCTTTGAAATGAGGACTTTAATAATATTCAAGCTGTTCCTTGCAAAAACCAACATCTACAACATTAGACCAGAACGATAATGAAAAAATCAGCCAGACGCAAGTTAAGTACCATAATTTCCACCGGTGATTTGCTTGAGGGCAGGTAAAAAATGATTAAGGGAAGCCGACTTGCCGCCGACATCGGGGGCACATTCACGGATGTTGCATATTTCAATCCGGCAACCGGCAGCATGTCATTAGGCAAGACGCTCAGCACCCCTCAGCAATTAGTGGACGGTATAGCCGACTGTGTGAATAAAGCGGGTACGCGTTTCGGCGACGCGGAGATCTTTCTCCACGGATCAACTATTGCGATTAACTCCCTCTTGGAGCGCAAAGGCGCAAAGACGGCGCTACTGATAACCGAAGGCTTTCGCGACATCTATGAAATCGGCCGGATTAATCGGCCAGACGCTTACAACCTGTTTTTCAAAAAACATGTGCCACTGGTAGAGCGTAGCTTGCGTTTTGAGGTCAGCGAACGCCTTACGGCCGAGGGGGGTGTGCACAAGCCACTGGATGAAGCAGGCGTTCACCAGATATGTGAAGAACTGATTGCGCGCGGCATCGAAGCTGTGGCCATCCTGTTGCTGCACTGTTACACCAACCCCATGCACGAAATTGCGGTCAAAAAAATCGTGCAGGAGCGGATGCCGAACGCGTTCGTTACGGCCTCGCACGAGTTGTCTCAGGAATACCGCGAGTTCGAGCGTTGCTCAACTGTTGTGGCCAACGCCTATGTGGGTCCGATTGTTAGCAGTTATATCCGCCAGATTGACCAGCGGTTGGCCAGCCAGGGTTTTGCGGGGGCGTTCTTGCTGGTTCAATCAACCGGCGGTCTTTATGAGTCGGCGCAGGCGCAGATTCAGTGTGTTCGCATGCTGGAGTCCGGCCCCGCAGCCGGTGTAATCGGTGCTCACGCCTTGTGCGAAGAGCTCGACCTCGGAGACGCAATTGCCTTTGACATGGGTGGCACAACGGCCAAAGCAGGCGTGATCTATAACCACCAGGTGCTCACAACGAATGTCGCGATGGTTGGCGGTTATGCACAAGGCCTGCCGATCCAGATTCCGCTGGTTGACATTTTTGAAATAGGAACCGGCGGGGGCAGCATCGCTGATGTCGACGTTGGCGGCTCGATGCATGTCGGCCCGCGCAGCGCAGGGGCCGAGCCCGGCCCTGCATGTTACGGCCGTGGTGGAAAGTTTCCGACGGTCACCGATGCGAATCTGCTGCTCGGCCGCCTAAACGCTGACCGTTTTTTGGGCGGCGAGATGAAACTCGACGTTGCCAGTGCCACAGCAGCTATCTGCGACCACATCGCAAATCCTCTGGGCATCAATCCGATCGAAGCTGCCGAAGGCATACTTCGTATTGCCGCCACCAAAATGTCATATGCAGTGAAAGGCGTATCCACAGAGCGTGGCTTCGATGCAGCAGCATTCACCCTCATTGCCTATGGCGGTGCAGGGCCGCTACACGCTTCTTCGATTGCCCGCGAAATCGGTATGCGCAAGCTGATCATTCCGCGGGCACCAGGACATTTCTGTGCATTTGGCATGCTGCACTCTGACCTACGATATGACTTTGTGCGAACCACCTTTCGCAAGTTGGACGATATGGATTTTGATGAAATCCAGACTGCATTCGGCGAGCTTGAGCGGTTGGGCCGTACCTCGTTGAAAGAAAGCGGAGTACAGCCCGCAGCGGTTACTGCGGCCTACTCTGCAGACATGCGGTACGTCGGGCAGGAGCACTCCGTATCGGTCGATCTGAGCCACGCCATGCTTGAAAGCCGCGATCGTTTAGCCATCAAGGCTCAATTCGATAGCGTGCACCAACAGAGATATGGTACCTGCGCGCCCCTAGAAAGAGTCGAAATCGTGACCTTGCGCTCTGCCGTTACCGGGGTTATGGAAAAACCACCCATGGAGAAAATTGCGGCTGGTACAGCGACACCCCCAGCTGAAGCATTGCGTGAATCAAGGGACGTTTATTACGCCGAGATCGGTACCAAAGCCTCAACTCCGGTATATGACCGAGACCGACTTCTGGGTGGAAACCGCATTGGAGGCCCCGCGCTTATAGAGGAACATGCGTCAACCACGGTTGTGCTGCCTGGTGACGAACTCGAAGTGGATAGCTTTGGAAACCTAAGAATAACGGTAGGGGGGTCAACGGCATGACATCGACCACAAAAATTGGCGTAATCCGGCCTGATGCAGTTCTAACGGAGATCGTGCGCAACGGCGTCCTGGCGGTTACGGAGGAGATGAAAACCAACCTCATGCGTACCGCGTACAACATGATTATTTACGAGGCGCTGGATTTCACTGTTGGCCTTTTTACGGCGAACGGCGACACTATTTCCATAGGCATCGGCTTGCCGAGTTTTATCCGGGGGATGTCCAACACCGTGAAGGCCAAACTGTCAAAGTATGGAGTCGAAGGCGTGCATCCAGGCGACATTTTGGTGACCAACGATGCCTACACGACTGGCAGCCACCTCAACCATTTCACCTTCAGCCAACCGATTTATTTCGATGGCAAACTGGTTGCGTGGTCGTGCTGCATGGCTCACTGGCCCGACGTGGGCGGCACCCTCGGCGGCGTTACTTCCGACATCTATTCGGAGGGTATACAAATTCCCATCCTCAAGTATCAAAAAGCTGGCGTTGTCAATGAAGACCTGATCGACATCATCAAGACCAATGTGCGCCTAGCTGATCGAGCCATGGGCGATCTACGTGCGCAGATCGTGGCCGTGACAACCGGTAGCAAGCGGTTTACTGAATTGCTTGAGCGCTATGGAAGTTCCGGTGTGCTCGATGCTGTAGCTAATATCATGGACCGATCGGAAGCAGCTGCACGCGCACGCACCCGGACGATTCCCGACGGCATTTACGAGGCTGAATCGTTCATGGATGACGACGGCCTCAATATTGGCGAGAAACTTCCCATCAAGGTTCGGATCATCAAGATGGGCGAGGACTTCACTGTTGACCTGTCAGATGTCAGCCCGCAGGTACGGGGATTTTTCAACTCCGGCCCAAGCACCGGCTACTCCTGTGCACAGGTTGCCTACAAATGTCTGACCTCACCTACCGATTACCCCATCAACGAGGGAAGTTTCCGCGCGCTCAAAGTCATTCTTCCCGAAGGAACTGTTGTCAGCGCCGTAAAACCGGCGGCAATGCGCTGGTGGATGACTTTTCCAATGACGGTAGTGGACACGATTTTCAAGGCCATGGTGAAGGCTATTCCTGAACGCACCATTGCAGCACACCATGCCGACCTCGTGATCGCCATGTTCCACGGCATAGCGCCAAAAGACGGCCAGTTCTATATTGGTTTTCTCGGCCCCACCGGCGGTGGATGGGGCGCCAAACACAATGAGGACGGCATGAGCGGCGTGGTTTGCTCAAACGACGGTGACACGCACAACAGCCCCTGTGAGCAGCTTGAATCCAAGTATCCCATCCTGATTGAGCGCCACGCCCTGCGGCCAGACTCGGGCGGCGCCGGACGCCAGCGCGGAGGGCTAGGCACAGAAGTGGTGATGCTGGCCCGCGGCACTGTGTCTGTAGACGTCCAGGCAGAGAGGGTGAATTGCACGCCCTGGGGGCTAGAGGGCGGCCATTCAGCTCTGGGCAATCAGGTTTTTGTGCACATCAACGGCAAAGACGAGCACAACACAACAAGCGCCAAGATTTCAAACCGCCGGCTAAGACGCGGCGACAGGCTCCACATGCTCGCGGGCGGTGGTGGAGGTTTCGGCCCTCCCCAGGAACGCGACTCGAAGCTGGTGGCATTTGATGTGTTACAGGGGTACGTGAGTGCTGATGTGGCGCGTAAGACCTACAGAGTTGCTACGGATGGAAAAGGATCGGTTGATCAGGCGGCAACCGATTCCTTGAGGAAAGCGAATACTCTGACCTAGTTTTTTCGCAACGATGGTTTAACAACAGGAGACAAGCATGAATCAGACCTTGAAATTTTTAAAGCAAGCCGTGGATGGGCGACTTATTAAAGTGTTCGGGAGTTGTGCTGTGGCATTTGCAATTTCGGCATTACCGCTAACAACATTCGCAGCCAATGACATTGTTTTGGGTTTACTCGACGACATGTCTTCCGTTGCAGCAGAGACCGGGCAGGACGCCTTACATGCCATGCAAATCGCGATAGACGCTGTCAACAGCCGCGGCGGGATCAAAGGCCACGCGGTTCGCTTGGTCAGCTATGACGGGAAACAGGACCCGCAACTAACAAGCACGCTTTTGACTCGCTTTGCCGAAGAAGACACGGGCTTGGCATTAATCGGAGGAAATCCTGCGGTCCCTACGGCGGCTGCCATTCGTACCGCCAACGAGTTGAAGCTGCCGTATTTCTCGCTGTCAGCTGCTTCTGATGTATTCACAAACCCTTCAACGCCATACCACTTTAGGTTCGGCCCAGCAAACAGCCAGGATGCTATCGCGGTCACAAACTTCATAGCTGAGAGGGGCTTCAAGCGGGTGGCGATCATCAACAACTCCTTGCCCTACGGGCTTGATGGTGGTGGCGCCGTGTCAAGGGCCCTCAAGGCCAAGGGGCTGGAGGTGGTGGCCCATGAAACGTATGACACCAACGCTACCGATTTGTCGCCTCAGGTCTTAAAAATCAAGGCAGCTACGCCTGAAGTCGTGGTGATATGGCCTTACCCTGCAGACGGCGGTCGCGTGCTTCGCACACTTGCGCAATACAAGGTGGACGCCTTTCGCGTCGTTGCTCGTATTGCCCTTTATGAAACCATGCGCAAAATTGCCGCCGAAACAGGTGATGGCGCGCTCGTGACCAATACGGTTGACGTGACACGGCCAGATGTCCAAGCCTTCTTCAAGACCTTCGCTGCGCGCTGGGGCGAAAAACCACCAACGATGTATATCGCCATGGCTTATGACGCTGCGATGGTCGCGATCGAAGTCGCTGGGCAGCCTGAGGTGCTTGCCGCAATTGACAAGAACGACATCCCAGGTGCGCGGGCTGCATTCAAAGATGCGGTTGAACGCATCGGTAAATTCAAGGGGCTGCAAGGCAGGGCCAGCGCTTCATACCAATTCGGCCCCCAGCAACACCAGGGCCCGCCAGACAAAGACTGGTTTGTTTGGATGGAAATCAAGGACACAAAGATCATTAATGCCGACCTGAGTCGGGTAAATCCTAAGCGTTGAGAGCCTTTTTACCGCCATTCATCAGGGGATTCTGTGGAAAACTTTATCTTATTGATTGTTTCCGGCTTGACCAATGGAAGCGTCTATGGCCTCATCGGCTTGTCGCTTTCATTGATCTACGTGAGCAGTCGCGTGATCAATTTCGCGCAAGGTGAATTTGTGATGCTCGGCGCGTTGTTGACCTTGATGTTCATCACAACCATAGCGCTGCCGGCGCCACTGGCCATCCTTTTCGTGCTGCTGGTATCACTGCTCATCGGGTTGGCACTTGAGAGGCTGGTGTATGCGCCGCTGGTGCGCCGCGCCGACCCTCTGACAGTCATCATCGGAACCTTTGCAGGCTCCGTCATCATGGCCGGTGCAGCGCTGATCATATGGGGGCCGGAGCAGCAATCCATCCCAAATATTTTCTCTATAACCCCGGTGGAATTGGGCTTACTGATCACCACCCCCCAGCAGTGCGCCATCATCGCGTCTTTTCTGTCTTTCGTGATCCTCACCTGGTGGATTCTTTACAAGACAAACTTCGGTCTCACGGTAAGAGCGGTCGGCGTTAATGTCAACGTTTCGCAACTGATGGGAATACGCGCATCTCGCGTGGTGCGCTTCTCTTTTCTTTTCAGTGCCTTCGTCAGCGCTACTGCCGGACTGCTGGTCGGCCCCCTTCTGGGCGGGCAGGCCTCCATGGGCGGCCTACTGACAGTGAAGGGCTTCATGGCTGCGATTCTGGGCGGTCTGGGAAGCCCGTTTGCAGCCGCCGCAGGTGGAATGCTGATCGGGATTCTCGAAGCATTGGTCAGCGGATACGGCAACAGCCTCTATGCGGAGCCCATCATATTTGGGACCATCTTGGTAGTGCTGCTTATCCGGCCCTACGGCCTGCTAGGCGATTTCGAGGCGGTACAGCGATGAAATTCAAAACCGACTTCCGCCTGTTGGCGCCATCGCTGCTCTTGTTGGTGTTGGGTCTTGTCGTACCCCTATTTTTTTCGAGCAGCTTTCATCTTCGGATCGCCATGCTGATCCTTGTTTACAGTATTCTCGGGTTTTCATTCAACCTGCTGTTTGGGCTCGCCGGACAGCTGTCGCTGGGACAACCCGGTTTTTTTGCGATTGGTGGCTACTCCATCGCCATGCTGCAGACTAATCTCAACTGGCCCATTTATTTTGCATTCCCAACTGCACTGGTAATTTGTGCGTTGGCCGCATTGCTAATCGGACTTCCACTGCTGCGCATGCGCAGCCATTACCTTGCCATGGCAACCTTGATGTTTGGCCTGATCATCGAGGGCCTGGCGCTGCGTTGGTTTAGCTTTACGGGCGGCAGTGCCGGCGTTGTCGTGCCCATCCTGCACTTTGGTGATTGGCAACTCACAAAAAGCTCGCTTTATTATTTCGTTCTGGTCGTCGCGGTTCTTGCATTTCTTGTGCATGCATTTTTGATATCGACTTTTGCGGGAAGGGCTTTTCATGCCATTCGCAGTGATGAGACGGCTGCCCGTTCGTTAGGCATAGCAGTCACGTCTTACAAGCTACGCCTGTTTATTCTTTCTGCCGTATTTAGCGGGCTCGCAGGCGTGATGTGCGGGTTGGTCACTCGTCAGGTCGACCCGAGCTATTCCGCAATTAACATCAACATCAGTCTGCTGACGCTTGCTGTTGTTGGCGGAATGCGCAGCAAGATAGGTCCAATCCTCGGTGCGGTAGTGGTGATCATCTTGCCGCAACTACTGACTTCGCTGCATCAGTTTGAGCCCATCTTATACGGCATTATATTGCTCGGTTTCCTGATATTTCTTCCGCGTGGGCTCGCTGGCTTCATAGAGAGGCGGCCGACAAAAGCACCTCCGGTAGTCGACCCAGTAGGAGGTGCGGACAGCAATAAATTTGAGTTGCCAAGCGCGAAAGTGCAGGAGGTGGGACATGGACGATGAACGTAAAAATCTCACTCGTCAAGAGCCCCTGCTGCAGGCGAAAAGGGTTTCAAAGTCGTTTGGAGGCTTGCGCGCCGTAGAGGATGTTTCATTCGATGTCCGACGAGGCGAAATTGTGGGGGTCATAGGTCCTAATGGCGCCGGTAAAACCACGCTTTTCAATGCCATCACCGGATTACTTCCGCTTTCCGCCGGATCAGTGCGACTGGGCCCACATGAGTTGGACAAGGTGCCTTCTCACCTAAGAATAAAAATCGGTATGGCCAGGACTTTCCAGATCGTCAGGCTTGTGGGCGAGTTGACAGTGCTTGAAAACGTCATGCTTGGTAGCCATTTTGCGCTAACTCGCGGCCTACTCAAGTCAGTTCTGACTTTTCCCAGGGTTTACCGCGATGAAGAAGCAGCCAGAGTAAAAGCCATGGAAATGCTCGTTTTCGTTGGCTTGGCCGACCACGCAGATGACATTGCGGCGCACCTTCCCCATGGAAAGCAGCGCCTGGTTGAAATCAGTCGCGCCCTGGTTGCATCGCCTTCGATTTTGCTTCTTGACGAGCCAGCCGCAGGATTGAACGGAACTGAAACCGCTCACTTGAACCAGCTACTCATGACATTAACTCGCCAGGGCATGGCCCTACTCACTGTTGAGCACGACATGCCCTTTGTGATGTCACTTTGTGAGCGTATCATCGTCTTAGACCACGGCTCAAAGCTTGCTGAGGGAACGCCCGCTGAAATAAGGGCCAATCCGCTCGTCATTGAAGCGTATCTGGGCAAGGAGCGTGAACATGCTGCGGGTTGAAAATTTGCGTTGCGGTTACGGGGTGGTCGAAGCCCTGCACGGGCTTTCATTGCGCGTGGACAAGGGCCAAATCGTCACGGTGATCGGGGCCAATGGGGCCGGAAAATCAACATTGATTAAAACCATTTCCCGATTGATCGACGTTCGCGGCGGGACCTTGAAGTTTGAACATCATGACCTCGGCGCACGCAATGCACCCGAAGTCGTCGATCTCGGTATCGTGCAGGTGCCCGAAGGCCGGCAGTTGTTTGGTCCATTGACGGTGCATGAAAATCTGCTGTTGGGCTTTCATCGCATACGCAGCCGCGGCAAGGCAGCGCTGCGCGAGCGCATGGAATTTGTCCATGACATATTTCCTCGCCTTCATGAGAGGGCACAGCAAAAAGCGGTGACCCTGAGCGGAGGCGAGCAGCAAATGGTTGCACTAGGACGCGCTTTGATGGCAGACCCGCAATTGCTGTTACTCGATGAGCCATCGCTCGGGCTAGCACCCCTCATCATCGACCGCATCTTTGAGGTTTTGCAGCAATTGCGCGCCCAGGGTCTGACCATGCTTCTGGTAGAGCAGCGTGCCCAGGCTGCATTAGAGCTAGCCGATTATGGTTATGTCCTTGCCCTGGGAAAAGTTGTGGCTGAAGGCACATCAAAACAGCTTCGGGGTGATGCAATCGTACGCAAAGCCTATTTGGGACAGTCAGCGGATGTCGCTGAGCCCGCAATTTGATCGCAATCCATATGACCCAAACCTATCCTTTCATCCGGTTTTTTGTCCGTTTTGGACGCATTGTGGCGTTGATAACGGCGCTTGTAGTCCTTCTAGTTGGTGGCCTGCTGGCGTATGACGGAGCGCCGCTTTGGGTAACGGTGGCCGCTGGGGCATTGTCGGTGTCGCTGTTCGTGCTCCTGCGTCTTCTCGCCGAGTTCGTTGCAGTCATCGCCGACACGCTGCTGCCGCAATGAAAGCGGTTTCTAAGGGCGACGGTGCCCATGAACTGGTGGTGGTTGGAGCCGGCCTTGCAGGTATGACAGCGGCTGTCAGGGCTGCTGAACTGGGCTTGCGTGTGCTTGTGCTCGAAGCAGGCGCCGGAGAGTCTTACCCCTGCAACTCCCGAATGACCATGGGTTTTTTCCATATTGCATTCAATGACGTGACCGCGGAGCCAAGCCACCTGCGCCGCGTGATCTCCGAGGTCACCCTTCATGAAGCGGACCCGGCCCTAGCCGAATGTATGGCTACACGCATAGGGCCCAGTGTGCAATGGCTTTCAGCCCATGGAGGGCGCTTCATGAAAGGTGGCCCTTATGCATGGATGAGCAGGGTGCTTGCACCGCCTCGCGTGCGTCGCACCGGCGTGCACTGGAAGGGACGAGGCGGGGATGTGCTGTTGCGTAAATTGGCCCAGCGGCTCGAGTCCCTGGGCGGCACCTTGCTGACGGGTGTGCGTGCCAGAAGCCTTGAGATGAGAGGTGGTCAGTGCGTCGGGCTTTTTGTGCAAAAAGGTAGTGTGAACCTGTGCATCGACGCCCGTGCCGTGATTCTGGCCGATGGTGGCTTTCAGGCAAACGCCGACATGGTTCGTAAATTCATATCTCCCCGGCCCGAAAAATTATGCATGCGCAATGCTGGGTCGGGCCAAGGCGATGGGCTTGAAATGGCGATCAAGGCCGGCGCGGCAACTCACGGACTTAACAAGTTTTATGGGCATGTGCAGTGCCTTGAGGCCATTGGCACTCAGGATCTTTGGCCTTACCCAGTGCTTGATCATTTGGGTAGTGCCGGACTAATCGTCGATTCCCAGGCATGCAGATTTGCCGATGAAGGACATGGCGGTATCTTCATGGCCAACGCAATAGCCGGCTTGCCGGAGCCTGATTCCGCAGTCATTATTTTTGACGAGGTGATTTGGAACGGCATAGGCCGAGAGAGCCTGCTTGCCCCAAATCCAGGTGCCATATCTGCGGGCGCACACCTGTACACCAGCGAGAGCATTGCCGGCCTGGCGCAGCAACTCGGCTTGCCCGCAGCGAAGCTTGCCGAGACAGTGGCTGCCCATAACCGCTTTACCTCGGGGGAGGTAACTGTCCTGCATCCGCCTCGGACAACCGGTGCAATGGTCCCGCAGCCCATCCAGTGCCCGCCGTACCACGCCTTTCGCGCTTGCGCTGGTTTGACCTACACCATGGGTGGCATCCTCATCGACGGAAAAGCACGTGTACTGGATATCGCAGGAACCCCTATCCCTGGCCTTTATGCAGCAGGTGCGGCAACAGGAGGGCTTGAGGGCGGTGGCGCCGCGGGTTATGTAGGAGGCCTAAGCAAGGCGCTTGTCTTTGGCCTCATCGCAGCAGAAAGTGTCGCCGCCATAAACAGCAATTCATCCAACCATGCAGCATCCCAGCAGAGCGGGGCTGAAGGGCAACCAAAAGGAAAACCATGACAGATTCAACCAGGGAAATCGCTGCAGATGTGGTCGTAGTTGGCGGTGGCGGTAGCGGACTCGCGGCTGCGATCACCGCCGCTGAAGCGGGCGCTAGGGTCATACTTCTTGAAAAAAATCCTGATTTGGGCGGCACCACCCGGCTCTCAATCGGATCTATCACGGCAACGGGTACCGAGCTGCAAAAAAAAGCCGGCATTGACGACAATGCTGATGATCACTTTGAAGACATGGGAAAGTTTGCAGGCGACCTGGGCATTCGCGATAACCTTGAGTTGCGCCGAATCCTTGTGGACAATGTGACGGATTCCGTCAATTGGCTGATCGGCCTCGGAGTGACCTTCTTTGGGCCTATGCCCGAACCTCCACACCGCAAGCCACGCATGCACAACATCCTGCCAAACTCGCGGGCTTATATCTATTTCCTGGAAAAGGAGGCGCGCCGGCTTGAGGTCAATATCCAACTCAACTCCAGGGCCATGGACATTATTCTGAGTGGAGATAAGGTGTCCGCCATCGCTGTCATGCAGGGCGTCAATCACGTTACGATAAAAACGCCTTCCGTGATACTTGCCTCCGGCGACTTCACTGCAGGGCGTGAACTAAAAGAGGAGTTTGCACCACATCTTGCGGATACAGATGCTATCAATCCAGCCAATACTGGCGATGGGCAAAATCTCGCCAGACGCTTAGGCGGCACTGTTCGCAATGGCGACCTGTTTGTGGCACAGATGCGTTTTATTCACCCGCCAAACCAGGGCTTTCTATTGCGCTTGCCGCCCAACCGGCTGTTGACTAAATGCATGCAATTTGCGATGCAACATGCGCCAGCTGCGCTATTGCGCCCCTTTATCCTGTCATTCGTCACCACCTATCTAGCACCGGAGCAAGCAATGTTCAACGATGGTGCAGTGCTGATTAATAAGAACGGGCAGCGATTTACGGATGAACGCGTGAAACCCGCTTTCGATATTCCGGCACAGCCTGACAAGACCGCCTACATATTGATCGACCAGCGGCTAGTAAAGAAATTCTCCGCCTGGCCGAATTTCGTCTCCACTGCGCCGGGCGTGGCCTACTCCTATGTCCCGGATTTCAAGCAAACAAGAAAAGACATTTACCACGAAGGGGCAACCTTGGCCGAACTTGCCGCGAGCATGAAGATTCCCGCAGCTGCGCTTGAAGCGACGATAAGGGAATACAACTCGGGTGGCGGCAGTTTGCCGCGAGGCTCACGACCGACACTGGATGAGGCTCATTTTGTAGCGATCGGCCCTGTCAAGAACTGGGTGGTGTTGGGCGAGGGTGGCATTGCAGTCACGCCCCAACATGAGGTCACGGATGCCTCAGGCCAGGCCATTGGCGGACTTTACGCCGCAGGGTCTACAGGCCAGGGTGGACTTATTCTCGAGGGCCATGGACACCACCTGGGTTGGGCGTTTACCTCGGGCCGAAGAGCTGGACGTAATGCTGCTGCCCATTCTTTTGCCTCGGTGGTTGCTTGAAACCGCTCATTTCATCTACGAATGACAAAGTGAGACGGATCTTGCTGTGAATACGAAAGAACTGTCTTCGAATGCCACAACGGTAGCGATATCCATCCGCGCTATTCAGTTGCTCGGTGCGTGGTACCGGGTTGCGCAGGGCCATCTGCCGCTCAATGGATTTGCATGCTCATGCAGCCTGGGCATAGGTGAAATAACTGTTCAGGACTTTGAACAGGATGTCCTCGATTACCTATTTGAAAAGCACGGCAATGTAGGTGAGTTGAAAAATTGTTTTGAAAATATCAGCCCCGAGAAATACAACACCGGCGCGCTTGCAGCACTTCTTAGGTCGTTATCTGTAGACTTTGCGGACGCCACTAATGCGGGGCAACTGCTGGATGATCTAGAAAAGACAATTGGCTCTTTCTCCGAGGCCCATCGCGGGATGAAAAGTTAAGTAGGTACCTCTGAGGATTAGAGTCGCCGCCTTGCGATATGGGCAGCGTGGGGTCAAGTGTCATCCGAAAGCTCGCTCTCTCCAGGGGAGAGTGAGTTCAGTCTCATATAGGTTGTAGTTTTGCTATATCCACCGTGTAATATACGTCCAATAACTCAATGAAATTTGAGGACTAAAAGTCATCCAGAAGCCCTCCACGCGACAACATATGGCATCTAATTGCTTATTCCAGCACACTTGGACACTGATTCCCTTATTCGAAATATTCGGAAATTAACTTGCTTACGCGTTTACTCGCCCGGCTGTGCCACAAGCTTTCAAATTATCAAACTCCAAGAATTATTTTTCTATGTACGGGACTATTTCGTCAAAATTTCTCACTAGCTCATTGATTGAGCTTCTCTGGCAATATGATTAAAAGCATAAAAAGGAGAATGCAATGCAAACAAAACCCAATGAACCCCTACTCGGCTTGTCCTACGGCGCTATGACCCTGCTGTTCAGTCTAATGGCAATGGCAATGTACTTCCTTGCTGATGAGAAGGGACTTAAAGCGGTCTGGCTCCTTATTTATATCGGAGCAAGCTTTCATGGGATCACAAGCATAAAGGCAATGCTGGCGGAAGATTGACAATACTTGGGTGTTAAATCTTCATCAGTACCAAGAAAATATTAACGGGCTGCATGCACCAGTCTTTAGCAGGAACTAAAGCATATAAACCAATAAATTGGTTTAAGTTAACCGAAGTTCTTGGTTTGCTGAAACAGCAGTCAGTTTGTAGTGTGTCAGCAGCAAATACAGTTGTATTTGCTGCTGACGGGAAGTTGTGCTCCATAATTTAGCCCTGAAATTTTGTAAACTTCACACCGTTACAAGGTTGACTCTCACTAAATAACTGCTGACTAACTGCGAATACAGTAATTTGTTCTGTGCCCCCCTTCCAATGAGCAGTTCAAGATGCAATGGTTGAGCTGACAGTGGATAATTTTTTGACTAAAAAATTCTTCAATGATTTAAACAGTCGTTACGCCAAATCTTTATAAGTGCCGATAGCGATATTATTAAGAAGGGGAGGAACTTTAACGCTTTTGACATGAATCCATTTGAACTAATAAATCTTATTAAGATTTAGGTATTTTTTAAAAAATAAGCTTTTTTGCGGTTCGAAAAAAGGAAGCAAGATATTAATCAGTCTAGATGCTAGTTAATTTGACAATATTTGAACATCACCACTCACGACCACGGTGACTGCCTCGCCTCATCCTTTATAGGGTACATGAACCGCATTCATTCCAGTCTTAACATTAAATAACTCTCCCACCAGGTGGGTTGTATTGCCCACACCAATTGAAGAGTAGTTAATTTTTGAGTCAGCTTTTTTCGAAAATGTTAAGAGATCTTAGATCGACTGAATTTTCAAGGCGGGATTAACGACTAATACCATGGCCTCTTGATAGCAGATATTATTAATCGGTATTAAATCTTTTTGCGGATCGTATGACAATTTCTCTTTCAGCCCCCCAATAAAAAATCAATCATTAATTGGCGGACTTCATGAAACATGTCTGCCCCCGTAGTTGTTTTACAGCCCTTTGATCTCGCAAGTTGAATTAATTCAGGAACAGCAGGGGCGGTCACAACACAACCAATAAACATTTCTGGATTTGCGCCGTCTAAGTCAATAGGCAGCGCGTCTCCCAACTTCATTCCTGCAGGGGAGGCATTTATAGCGATATCAAACCCATCAGGCTTCTTGCTTCCCGTTGATATCTTTGCTAAACCAAGTCCTTGTAGACGTTCTATCAATGCATCGCGTCTAACATTATCCTCATCATGGATAGAGAGTTCACGTACCCCAGCAATAACAAGTCCGTGACCTATTGCGGAGCCAGCGCCGCCCGCCCCAACGAGCAAGGCTTTTTTACCCCTAAGATCGTAGTCTTTGTTTTGGATTGCTTTGATATACCCCAGTCCGTCAAGCATGTCCCCGTGCCATGTACCGTCTTGATTTCTTCTTATCGTATTGACGGCATTTAAAAACTTTGCTCGATCCGAAAAAGTATGACAAAGCGAGAAGCAATCAAACTTATGCGGAATAGTAACAATGACGCTGTCTACATTTTTAGCAAGTGATATGCCTTTAAACCACTGCTTTAAATCAGAGGCAGATACGTGGGCTGGAATGCATATG
The DNA here is from genome assembly GCA_903871545.1 of uncultured Burkholderiales bacterium. Taxonomy (GTDB): domain Bacteria; phylum Pseudomonadota; class Gammaproteobacteria; order Burkholderiales; family Burkholderiaceae_C; genus Limnohabitans. The sequence continues at coordinate 48,920 of CAIQHG010000037.1, forward strand.
GCATTTAGTCCCTTGGACTCAAAAGCCTCTGTCATACCGAAAGGTGACTTTACTTGAGCAATCGGGTCTCCCACGATAAAGTTTATACGGGTAGCACCGCTTAAATTTTCGAGCATTACTTTGTCGATTCTTTGATTTTGATAATTTCCTCAGTCTATCAAAAAATAGAACAGCGTTCCACTTTTTTGAAATTTAATGGGATTTATGCTAAGATTCAAATCAGTAATTACGAAATAACTCCTACAAAAGGCCTGAATTTAAATGAGCGGAGTATTGGAGAGATCGCTTGGAATCTTAGAGTTGCTATCTGTGCAAGATAACTCAATTGAGTTGTCCTCTATTGCCAAACAACTCAACATTCCCAAGAGTGCCGCCCATCGGCTACTTGCCGATCTAATTAAATACGGATACGTTAAACAGGTCAAAGAGGGGGGTGAATATATATTAACGGCTAAGTTGGTTTCAATGGGGCTGAGTCATCTAAGTAAATCAGGTGTTGTTGACGTTGCTCAGCCCCTACTCGACCGATTGGCTGAGCAAACGGGGGAGTTGGTTAGACTTGCAATTGTTGATGGTGACCGTTTAACTTGGGTCGCCAGAGCCCAAGGTGCTCGCCAAGGACTACGCTACGACCCAGACATGGGAAGCATCGCTAGGCTATCTTGCTCATCCTCTGGGTGGGCATGGTTGTCTACGATGAAAGATGAGGACGCGCTCAAATTAGTCTCTAAACAAGGTATTGGCAACATAAAAGAATTCGGCCCAAATGCACCAAAGAATTTAAAGGCTTTTTTAAAAGTATTACAAGAGACTAGGAAGATCGGATTTAGTCTAACGCAGGAGACTTACGCAGTTGGTTTGAATGCTTTGGCAGTGCCAGTTGCCTTAAACGGGCATCCCCCTATGGGCACGATCAGTGTTGCCGGGCCGTCAGCAAGATTTACGCGCAGCAAAATGTTAAAAGTAGTTCCATATCTTCTTTCATGCTCTGCGCAACTGGCGGTGGCAAGTGGAGCCTCGCCCATACTCGCTCGAAGTCTAAGTAAAGTCCCTTTAGACCCAATATACGCGTTGTAAATATGGGAGAAGTAAACAATAGTAAGTGGGATTGTGATTTTTTAGTTATTGGATCTGGTGCGGGTGCATTATCTGCGGCAGTTACTGCAGCGCACCTAGGCCTAAAAGTTATCGTGGTTGAAAAGGAATCCCAATACGGCGGTACGACCGCTTGGTCCGGGGGCTGGATGTGGATACCCAGAAACCCCTTAGCATTAAGAGCCGGCATTGCAGAATCCTTAGAAAAACCTTTATCTTATTTAAGGAACGAGCTTGGAGAATTTTTTGACGAAAAACGGGTACTTGCTTTCTTAAAAAATGGCCCCTTGATGGTTCGTTTCTTTGAGGAGTTCACCGCTTTAAAGTTTATAGATGGCAATGCAATTCCAGACTTTCACGGTAAAACCCTAGGCGCCGCAAAGGGAGGGCGCTCGGTTTGTGCGGCACCCTTTGACGCAAGAGAGTTGGGCTCGAATATAAAGAATCTAAAGCCACCCTTAAGAGAAACAACCTTTTTGGGGATGGGCATTGGATCGGGTGAAGATATGCGGCATTTCTTTAACGCCACGCGAAATGTATCCTCTTTCTTTTATGTATTTAAGCGCATTTTTAAACAAATTATCCATTTCGTTTTGTACGGTAGATCAATGTATTTGGTCAATGGAAATGCATTGGTTGCAAGACTTGCAAAGTCTGCATTTGATTTAGGTGTAGAAATAAGAGTAAATACTCCTGCGCTAAGACTCATTCAAGAAAATGCAAGAGTGATAGGCGCAGTTGTTATTCAAAATAATCATGAGATTCCCATCAAAGCAAGGCGCGGGGTACTTTTGGGTACCGGCGGTTTTCCTCATGACTCTAAGCGCAAAAGCGAACTATTGCCGCACGATCCTCAGGGTTTAGCGCATTTTTCAGCTGCATCCAGAGGCAACACAGGTGATGGAATGCGATTAGGCGAGGAGATAGGGGCGGTCGTCGAGCGTCGTCTCAGGAGCGCGGCCGCATTGGCGCCTGTCTCTCTTGTTCCTCAGATTGGCAGCAAAGCAAACTTTGCGCATTTTCCTCACCTACTTGAGAGGGGGAAGCCGGGCCTTATTGCAGTTACTAGGTACGGTCGCCGTTTTACAAATGAGGCGAATTCTTATTACGATTTCTTGAGTGACTTGATCAACTCCTTGCCCTCAGGCGAAGCCGTACAAGCTTGGCTGATTGTTGACCATGAGTTCATCTGTCGCTACGGCTTAGGTGCGGTAAAGCCCGCCCCAATTCCGATGGGCTCGATGATTCGCAACGGGTATTTAAAACGCGCCAATTCGCTAGACGAATTAGCCCAGATTTGCGGCATCGATGCGTTCAACCTTCAAGCCACTACTCAGCGTTATAACTACTTAGCTCAAACTGGCTATGACGCTGATTTTGAAAAGGGACAAACGCCTTATAACAAAATGCAGGGAGACGCTAGCAGGGAGGGACCCAACCCGTGCATGGGTTTAATAGCTAAAGGACCTTTTTACGCTGTTAAGGTTGTGGCGGGTAGTTTAGGAACATTTGCGGGTTTACGTGGAAATGAACACGCTCAGATTCTGGACTTAAACAATAAACCTATTGAAGGACTTTACGCAGGTGGTAACGATTTGACCAGTGTGATGGGAGGTAATTATCCTAGCGGTGGAATTACCTTGGGGCCTGCAATGACCTTTGGATTTATTGCTGGGCATCATGCTGCAGGTTTAATGACAAATAAATATTTTAATCAAGGAAAAACTATGTATTACGAACTTGCCACAATGACACTTCCGTTTGGAACAGCAGCTCTGGCAGCAACGAACGTGCAAACCTTTTGCGCCCAAGGGCAAGGGCAATTGCTGGGTTGTTGGTTTACGGATATTGGTGTTCTTAATCAAATGATAGTACTGCGCGGATTTGATGATTTAGCGACTCTACAAACAGAGAGAACCCGAACTCAGCAAAACGCCAGTCCTTTTGGTTCTGGTGAAATATTTTTGAAATTGGAGCAACACAGTTATCAAGGATTTCCCTGGATGAGGCCAGTGCGACCCAGTTTTGAGTCTGGCATTCAGGGCCCTGTTTATGAAATACGCACTTATGGGATAAGGCCCGGGGGAGTGCAGCCCACAATAGATTTGTGGGAACAGTTTGTCCCCGCCAGGGAAAAAATTTCCCCGTGTGTGGTTGCTATGTTGGCATTGGATGGCCCCTTGAGGTTTACAAATATCTGGGCTTACCCCTCTATCGAGGCGAGAGGTAAATCGCGCTCAGATGCAGTCGCACAGGGCATTTGGCCGCCTAAGGGAGGTCCAGCACATTTGACAACGGATATGGTCTCTACGATTGCTATGCCAACAGCCGTATCACCTTTAAAGTAATTGGAAAGTAGAGTATGCGATGCTATTCCTTGGCCTATTTGACTGCGAGTAACTCCACAATCCCAGAGTTTATACAGATAGCTTCGCAGGTTGGTTACGCATTTGTTGGTCTGCGTCTAAGACCCAATTCGCCGGGTGCTCCGTTTCAAAATTATGTTGACGACGTAGCTATTCAAAATGAGACAAAAAAGCGGCTTGATGACACTGGTGTCAAGGTATTTGATATCGAAATCATTCGGATTGGCGAACAATTTAATTTGAGTGACTACGTTAAATTACTTGAAGCCGGTGCTAAATTAAAAGCCAAAGCTGTTTTGGTGGCTGCTGATGATACAGATGAAAATCGACTCGCAGACAATTATGCTCGCCTGTGTGAATTCATAATGCCTTATGGATTGACGGGAAATATTGAGTTTATGCCTTGGACAGCAGTAAATAATGCAAAAGCTGCCCTGAAATTAGTTGCTGCTGCGGGCAGCCCCAAAAATGCAGGCATCTTAATAGATGCTTTGCACTTCGCACGATCGGCAAGTTCTATTCAAGACATAAATGCCGTACCAGCTGAGTTTCTCCATTACGCTCAAATTTGTGATGGCGCGTCAGGGTTGCATTTTACAAATGAACAAATGATTCATGATGCAAGGCAGGAGAGATTACTTCCGGGTGAGGGAAGTATTGATCTTGCTAATCTCTTCGCTTCTTTACCCGAAGAATTGCCAATCAGTGTTGAGATTCCTAATTTTAAAAGAGCAAAGGCTATGGGCGAAAAAGAATGGGCCAAATGTTCATTAGAAAGATCGCGCCAGATTCTTGAGCTCTAGTAAATTGATAAGTTATGCCGCTTGTAAGATACATGTGGACTTAATTCGTCCCAAGGGCCTAACAACTTGCGCTCATCTTGTAAGAACAATCCAGCAGATAGAAGAACACTTACATCGGCTATATTTTGGATGTATGCATGCTCTTTTAATGGGTATAGAAAATCGATATTTTTATACACGTTAGCATCCATCTATATAGAAAAGAGCGTTTTTTAACTTACTTGTTACCGACATGGTAATGCACTTGCATTGACAAGACAAGGCGATTGCATTGCAATAGGCGCTGTACGTCCCTTTAATCGGAGCGCACTATGGCCTGCCACCCTTGAAGTTAAATCCACCCTGACAGACCGCTACCAGACCACGGTGGCGCAAACAGTTTGCCGAGCCTTGAAGCTTGGCAAGCGCGACGAGATTCAATACACGATCCGTCCCGGCGGCGAAGTCGTGCTCTCCCGCGTGGAAATTACCGAGGAAGACAATCCGGTGCTTGGGCAGTTCTTGGACTTTTCTGTCCAAAGATATTGCCAACCATCCAGAACGGCTCCAGACCGTTGACGCGAGCCTCGTGCAACGAATTCATTCATTGGTCGGTGGCACCGAAGTCGATCTCGCTGCCGCCTTATCGGCAGACGATGAATGAGCAGGGGTCAATCGGCAAACTATCAACCGAACTACTGCGACCTGGATGAATTTTTAAAAGCAAATTAATCCGCTGAGATGTGTGCATCTGTGATGGTTTTTTTCCAGCGCGCTGAATCACTAGCGACCAACTGTGCTAATTGCTCGGGCGTACTAAGTTGTATGCGAAGTCCTTGGGCTGCAAGTTGCTCCTGAACATCAGGCATCGCCAGGACACCAGCAATATCCTTAGATAACTTAGCTACAACTTCAGGAGACGTTTTAGCGGGTGCAAACATCGCATACCACGCGTCCACTGTGTCCATAACGTCCACCCCCTGCTCCTTAAACGTCGCCACATTAGGCAATATCGACTCCCTTTGAGCACCGGTCACCGCAAGCATTTTTAATTTACCAGCCCTCACGTACGGTAGCGTTGAGTGCACGCTTGCAAACATCACTTGAACCTGCCCAGCCAATAAATCCGTTGTAGCCCCGCTTATACCTTTATAGGGGACGTGCAGCATATCCAGTCCAAATTGGAGCTTAAATAACTCCATCGCTAAGTGGTGAGGGGTTCCGTTTCCGGGGGAACCAAAGTTGTATTGTCCAGGGCGGGATTTAATCAACTGAATGAGTGACTTCAGATCGGTTGCGGGTACTTGGGGATGGGTCACAATCGAAAAATTGGCAACCGCCATCTTCATCACTGGTGTAAAGTCAGTGACTGGATCAAAGGGTGGCTTCTTGTATAAATTAGGTGCCATCGTGATAGCGTTGATCGCCATCAAAAGGGTGTAACCATCGGGAGCGGCCTTGGCGACGTAGTCGGCCCCTATGTTTCCACTCGCCCCCGGTTTGTTGTCTACAACAACAGCCTGCTTCCAGCGCTCAGCCAATTTGGGCTGAATAATTCGAGCCACGATATCGCTTCCAGAGCCTGCGGTAAAGGGGACTACGATACTAACCAAGCGGTCTGGATACGCTCCACCGGCGAGTGCACTAGACACCGCCAATTGGATTGGCAATAGGAATAAGAGTTTAATTACAAGTTTCATTGAATGGCTCTCTTACACATGTTCTTTCCAAGTAGATTAATTGACATACTCAGCTCCTTAAATATTCCCTCCTGAAACCCCAGGTTTTACGGCAAGAGTAATAAGTTTTTTAAAATCATCACGTTAACGCCTAGGGTTATTCGCCGCTAAGTTTTGATTCATCCCACCCTAGTAACTTGAATGCATTACCAAAATAAATGCGTCTTGCATCTTCAGCGGGCAAATTAAGCGTATCAATGGAGCGAATGCCCTCCCTAATGAACATGGGACCCTCCTCTGGATCAAAGGGACAGTCACTTGCAAATACAACATGCTCAGAGCCAAAGAAATCAAGTCCGCATTGAAGGGCTGAGGACGACCCGCCTAAAACCGTATCGCCGTAGAACATTTTGAAATACTCGATCGGTTTTTTCTGAAGGTTTTTGAGCACTGACGACTCACTGTTGTCCGCGCTTCTAGAGCCCAGTTGAGCCCAAAGTGTTTCTGCTCTTCCAGAGAAATAGGGAAGCATCCCCCCGCAGTGGTGAGTGATGAGCTTAAGCTGGGGTAAGCGATCAAAAAAAGCCGAGAACACCATGCGAGACATCGCCACACTGGTCTCAAAAGGCCAGCCCAGTACTTGCCATATTTCATACTTAGAACGATCCTCGGTTTCGTAGTCCGGTTTACTACCTGGTCGAGTAGGGTGCATCCAAACGGGGAGATGATGATGGTTTGTGACTCGCTCAAAAATAGGGAAAATATCCTCGTGGTCTAAAGGTTTGCCGCTTGCGTGGGTGAGCACCTGTACGCCCCTTGCCCCAAGGTGATCTATGGCGTAGTCCATCTCCGCTAAAGCTGCTGGTGGGTTATTCATGGGCAAGGAGGCCACAAATGCCGGAAACTGTTGGGGCCATTGCTTACAAATTTCTGCCATCCCAATATTTGCAACACGTGCAAAATTTGGAGACTCCTCAGGCCCGCCCAGCATCTCTGGTGAGGGAACAGCCAAAGAGATGACCTGTTGTACTTCAGGCCATGATTTGAGCATTTCTACCCTGGCAGGCATGTCCCACAGCATCCGCAGGTTGCTCATTCGCTTAACCATACCGGGCTCGCGCCCATATTTTTTAACAAGATCCATGTATGCAGGGGGCATCACATGGTTGTAGATATCAATCTTCGGAGTATTCAATGCAAATTCCTAAATGGGGAGACAAAACTAACTAACGATTAGCAGCCGCTCAAAGTTGGCAAGGAAGAATCAAACAGGGAGCTTTCAGGTAAATTTCAAGGAGCCTTCAAGGAGCTTTCAAGGGGCTTTCAAGAAGCCCAATCGGAACTCTTTTTGGGAGAGCGTAATGTTGTCATGAAACGCCTTCACGAAACACCACGACTTACCCTAACCACTTGCTTGGCTCAAGCTCTAAATCTACAAACTCTATTCAATCTAATGATCGATTTACGATAGCCTATCAAGCCTTAGATTGACTGGTTTAGTTAGATTTTTTAAAATTTTACTAAACAAGTGCTATTAAAGACTTTGCTAAACTACTCAAGAGAAATATTTAAACTCTTTATTGTTGCAGAGTACCTTTTTATATCCTGTTCAGTGGCCTTGATCACATCACTGGCAGTACCAATCCATGGCTCAAGCCCAAAAACTAAAAGCTTCTCGCGAACTTCCGTATCAGATAGTGCCTTCATAATACTTTGATTGATCTTCTCGGTTGTTAACTTTGGCGTACCTTTAGGACCAAATACAGCCACCCATGTTCTGAGCTCAAAACCGGGAATATTACTTGCCTCCGAAACCGTAGGAACGTCCTGATACCCTTGCATACGTTCTGCGCCAGCGTAGGCCAGGAATCTAACTTTTTTAGATTGATAGAGTGAACTTACAGTAGCTGCAGTACCGAATGCCCAGTCAACTTCCCCCGTAGATACTGCCGTATAAAGCATTGGCATTTCTTTAAAAGGAACATGAGTCATTTGGGTGCGCGTTGCACCCTCAAGCATTGCAGCACCTAAGTGCCCAACGCTTCCAATTCCCCAACTACCATATGTCAAACGACTATTTTTCTCTTTTGCAGCATTTATTAAATCATTTAATGTTTTGTAGGGTGAGTTCATGCCCACAACCACAAAAAACTTGGTTGTATACAGTGTTGATAAAGGATCAAAATCAGCAATAGGATCGAATGGCATTTGCTTATAAAGCAATGGCTGCAAAGCAATGTGTGTGGTATCAAGTATTGCAAATGCATATCCATCCGGGGAGGCACGTTTGATATCAGTTTCTGCAAGCCAACCATTTGCTCCAGGCTTATTGTCGAGCATGACTTGGTGCCCCCACTCTTTTGCAAGTTTATCCCCGACTATGCGCATCACCATATCAGGGCCACTGCCAGCAGAAAAAGGAACTACAACTCGAACAGTTTTTGTCGGAAAATTTTGTGCCCACCCCAAAATAGGTAATGTAATTAAAACTAAAAATTTTAAAATTAACTTATTCATAGATCTTACTTTCTCGTTTTTTGTGGGTGCAGACAAGGTATTTCGATTAAATGCAAATGTTAAACTCAGCCCGTAAACTAATGTTTTAGAAATATACACAACTATTTTTTTTAATAGATATTTATTCGCTCGTATATCAATTAATCTAATAATTTAACCTATATTTAAGGTCTCATGACATGATAGAAACCCCAGTACTCATCGTAGGTGGCGGCCCAAGCGGACTCATGCTTGCAAATGAATTAGGAGTCCGTGGTGTAGCGGCATTACTCGTAGATGCTAAGCCCTCGACTGCGTTTAATCCTCAAGCAAACGCTACTCAAGCTAGAACGATGGAGCATTTTCGTCGACTCGGATTTGCAAATGAAATTAGGCAGTTGGGGCTTCCACCAGACCATCCCACGGATATTGCGTATTTAACTAGATTGAGCAAATATGAGCTCGCTCGGTTGTCACTGCCAACTTCTGCTGAAGCTGCTCTGAGTGTGCAAAATATGAGTGGTTCATGGAGTGCGGCAGAATTGCCTCACCGTATTTCACAGAAATACGTTGAGCCCGTTCTTCTAAAACATGCTGAAAAATGGAAATCAAATGAAATTCGCTTTGCCTGGAAATTAAATCGCTACGAGCGCTTTGCAGATCATATAAAAGCATGGATTCAACCGATAGATAATTCGCAAGATGAAATACCCGTAAAAACCTTGTATTTGATAGGGGCAGATGGGGCAAGAAGCCAAATCAGACAAAGTCTTGGGATCTCATTTGTCGGTGCTACAGGAGTCAAACGCGGTTTTATGGGCGGGCAGATGTTTGCTGTGTATTTCAAATCGCCAACTCTTTACTCAAAAATACCGCATCCTAGGTGCTGGATGTACGTGACTGTAAATGCACAAAGAAGGTCTTTACTGCTCTCGGTTAATGGCTCAGATGAATTTGCCTTCCACGCGGCAATACATGAGGACGAGTCGGCTGATAATTGGACAAAAGAGGATGCATATTTTGTTTTATCTCAAGCATTAGGTTGTGAAGTTCATGCTGAAATTTTGTCCCACCTAACCTGGACTGCAGGACACTCGCTTTATACGGAGAAAATGTCAGATGACCGTATTTTTATAATGGGCGATGCTGCACATTTGTTCACTCCGACAGGAGGATTAGGTTACAACACAGCTGTAGAGGATGCGGTCAATTTAGGTTGGAAACTTGCCAGTGTTATTAAAGGCTCAGGCGCACCCGGTTTATTGGAAACCTACAGCATGGAGCGAGCTTTAATTGCCAAACGAAATACAACTTACGCCAAACGTTTTGCTGATTCAGTGGGTTTATTTGAAATCAGTGAGGACTTTGAACTTGACACAGAAAAGGGACGTTCTGATCGAAAATTGGCAAGTGATCACTTTAATGCTCATGTTCGCATGGAGTTTAATATTCCTGGCGTTACCTTTGGTGGGCGATACGATTACTCTCCAATCATCTTCAAAGAGGATGTAGATCCTCCTGTGGATGAACCCAATAAATACAAACCGTTTGCAGGGCCAGGTGGGCGTCCACCTCATTTTTGGCTGGGAGACAAGCTATCGCTTTATGACACCTTTGGTAAAGACTGGACTCTACTTTGTACAGGCCCAGTCGTGCAAAAGCATGGTGGATTTATTGAGGCAGCGACTAAATATAAAATCGATTTAAAAATTGTTCATCACGCACAGCCTGAATTAGAAAAACTTTACGATGCCCCTCTAATCTTGATAAGACCAGATCAAATAATTGCGTGGAGGGGGCAGAATGATCAAAATGCATTTGAAGTAATAAATAGAGTTCTTGGTTGGAGGGTTGACCTTGCATCTTCTAGCTTCTCTTATTTATGATGTGATTAAACGTCAACACGAGCATATTGCGATACGAACACTATCTAAATCGAATGTAAACGATCTCCGCCTAGAGAGCATCAAAACGAGAGTTAAAGCGTTGGAGTTAATGCGCGCAGGTAAAGCAAAGGAAGTAGAGAAATTTTGGTTACAGCATTTACTTAAAATGCAAAGCTTGATACTCAGTGCATATGAGGGAGCTCAAACAATTGATGTATTGAATAATTTAAGTTCAGGACTAAAGCCTGTTAAGAATGTAAGGAAGCAAAGTGCATCCACGTTTGAGACCGATTCCTAGTAATTCCTAGTTCGTGAGAATGTTTTTTTTAAACATCAATTTTTTTTCATCTATATTTAACTTTATCTGATGCCTGCGTGTCTGGTGATTTGAATCAATAAGTTGCGCGACCTCCCGAAAGGTCGAAAACAGCGCCGGTTGCAAAGCTGCAATCCGCAGAACACAGCCACATGACCTGTGCAGCAACTTCCTCGCTCAACAAGAATCGACCCATGGGAATGCGGGCCAAGATGGACTGCATGCGCTCTTGGGTAATTTCCAGAGACATGTCCGTCATGACTGCGGCTGGTGTGATGGCGTTGACCAAAATTCCGCTGTCCGCCAACTCTTTACCCAATGTTTTAGTCAGAGCAATCAACCCTGCCTTGGAAGCGGCGTATGCCGACGCCTGTGGCATGCCTTCCTTGCCCTGAATGGATGCCACGTTAACGATGCGTGCGCGCCACGGACCGGACGCATTTTTCATCAGCCATGGCACCAGCACACGGATGCAGATGAAGGCGCCGACAAGGTTGACGTCAAGCACGCGCCTGAATTGCTCGGCGGTGTGTTCCCATGTATCAACGACCGGCCCCAAAATTCCCGCATTGTTGACCAACGTGTCGATGTGACCAAATTTTGAGACGGTTTCTTTTGCGGCAGCTACAACAGCGGCTTCATCTGTAATATCCACTTTATGCAGGCTTATGCGCTCAGGCGGGTACGCAAGCGCACCAGCCGCTTGGGTCAAGTCTGCACGAGCGTCCCACACCGCGACCGATGCACCAGCATCCATTAGGCATTTTGTAATGGCTTGACCCAGGCCGCCCATGCCTCCGCTAACCACTGCGACCCGCCCACTGAAGTCGTAGCGGGCGCCTGCGAGGGATGCCTGGCGGATCATTTCGTCAGAGCAAGCTGGTTGGTGTAGAAGTCAACTGGATTCATGACAGTCTTCAATTCTTGGAACTCACGTGCCATGCGCAACGTGCCTTCCCAGTCGGCCGGATTCATCCAGCCAATGGGTTGACTGGCGCCTCCGTTAGCACGGACCAGAGTGAGACCTGCCTTGAGTTGTTGCATCGCTAGCGCCTTGTCCATGTCGGGTTTGATTTTGGCCAATGCCGCAATCGCTTCATCTGGATTTTTCTCGGTGTAAGCGATAGCTTTTTGTGTGGCGCGAATGAAGCCCTGCACTAACTTTGGATTTTTCTCCAAAGTTTCTTTGTGCACGTGGATGACCAAACCCAGAGTGTTTGCTCCAACGTCGGCATAGGGGATGTTGTAAACGCTCAGTCCGCGCTGCGCCAATATCAGCGACTGGTTCTCCAGACCGCCGAGCATGGCATCCACACGCTTTTCCAACATCGCGACTAGCTTGCCCGCACCATCTACCCGCACGAACTTTATGCTTTCGCCATTAAGTTTGTTGACCTGCACGATGGCCGGAAAGATAGTTAGCCCTGCTTCCCCTGTGGTGGCAGCAATCGTCTTTCCCTCAATGTCTTTGATCGACTTGATGTTTGCGTCGGTACGGGCGATGATGGCAAATGGAGACTTGTTCATAATGCCCATGACGGCAACAATGGGGGCGCCTTGCGAAGCTCCGTTGATGACGCTGGCACCGTCAGACAAGCCGAACGTATCAGATTTGGCGCCTACGATCTGGACAGCACGGCCCGATCCTTGTCCCTCGCCAATCTCTAGTGCAATCCCCTCATCTTTGTAAAAACCCTTTTCAACCCCAAGCGGAAAGAAAGAATGAAAGCCATAGTAAAGCCAGTTAAGCCTCAATGAGGCCTTCTCCTGGGCAAATGAAGTGGTCGCGCAAAGGATGGCCAGCGCAAGAGTGCATATTTTTAAAAGCCTACTCATTTTTGTCTCCTTAGGGTTAGTGAAGATGAAGTCAGTCTTAATTGACTTTAGGTGCCTGAAGGCCCGGTTGACGATGCGATACATGCCATGGAATTGTGAAACGTTCGATCAGTTCGACTAAGCCGTAAAGTGCCAGCCCGATAACGCTAAGAACGACGATAGTGGCGAAGGTCATCGTGGTGTCGAGTGCACCATTGAATTCCAGCAGCAAAAATCCTAGCCCTCGGTCAGAGGCCACGAACTCGGCTACCACCGCGGCGGTGGAAGACAAAGCAGCAGCAACCTTGAAGCCTGTAAAAAGTGTCGGCATGGCATGTGGAAGCTGGATCTTCCAGAAAATTCTGAGTTTACCTGAGCCTGTAGAACGAGCCAGATCCATGATGTCTGCGTCGACTGATCTAAACGCAGTGATTGCACTCACCACAACAGGGAAAAACGACAATAGGAACACCAAAAGTATCTTTGGCATGATCCCGAATCCAAACCAAATGATGAATAAAGGCGCAACGGCAATCTTGGGGATGATTTGGAAGAAAACTAGCAGCGGATAGACAATACTTTCGATGCGACGCGAAAACGCGATGCCCAGTGCGATGAAAACACCCAGAACAACGGCGGCAAGATAACCGAGCACCATTGGCTGAGCCGTGAAAGCTGCAGCCGATGCAAGGCGCGGCAACTTGGCCCACATGGCGGTTGCGATATTCGCTGGCGAGGGAAGAATATAGGGTTTGATTCCGCTCAGCCAAACGAAAAGTTGCCACAAAAGTAGGAATGCGATGAATGTCATCGCAACGCGAGCCGGCTGGGCCATGCGTGCGAGCCTGTCTAGATTCATCAGGGTTGCCTCCTTTGCTTGTAGCGTCTAAAGTTTGTTTGACACACGTTAATTTACAACTAAAATAACATCGTTCCACTAATGAATTTATTCTAACTAATGAGACTTGTCAAGGGGTTATTAAATCGTTGTCTTGAGGCTATCGAGTTGCTCGCTATGGACCCGAAATGGCGCCGTCTGTCCGATATTGCAATTCAATTGGACTTGCAAAAGGGCCCTGCACACCGGTTGCTTAGCGAAATGAGCAATTTAGGTTGGGTAGAGCAGGACGAGGCAACAGAAAGATACAGGCTCAGCATTAAGCTGGCGTTACTCGGACAACAATACCTTCGCGGAACTGGACTACCAGGATTGGTCCAGCCGGTGCTCGACGAGGTGGCAATGAAAAGCTGTGAGCTAGTTCGGCTGACTTTGATACAGGGGGGGAATATGTATTGGTTCGCCTCGTCCCAGGGTGCGTCGCCTGGGCTGATGTACCAGCCATCTATGAATGGGAGACTGGTACCTCACATTACAGCTAACGGCAAGGCTTGGCTCGCTTCAATGCTCGACAAGGACGCTGTCCACTTGGCACTGCAAGGCGGGCTCGGGCAAGCAGCGTCTAATGCTACACGGTTTGGCCCACGCGCACTCCTTAGTATCGATGAGTTGTTACGTGAGTTGGCCGCCACTCGGGAACGAGGTTATGGCCTGGCTGTTGAGGAAGCCGAGCCCGGCGTAAAAGCAATCGCTGTGGTGGTGCGAGCGTTTGACGACAAGCGCGTGGTCAGCACCATGAGCATTGCTGGGCCTTTGATGAGAATGGGCCCTGAACGAGATTCGGAATTTAGCGCCTTGTTGCACCATGCCACCAACACACTCAGTATGGTGTGGCCTCACGACGAGATACCGATTGTTGGTGAGCAATGAGACTAAATAAGAAGGATACAAATCTATGAGCGGCATCCAGATCCGAGGGGTCAGCAAACGCTACGATAGCGGGAAACAAAGCGTCCTGGCTTTGCAGCAACTCGACTTGGATATAACACCCGGCGAATTCATTGCTGTGGTCGGCCCATCTGGCTGTGGCAAGTCCACATTGATGCGACTTGTCGCTGGCCTACACGAAGCGACCACAGGCAGCATCACTGTCGAGGGCAGTCTCGTAAACGGCCCTGTTACCGACGTTGGGATCGTGTTCCAGAGTCCTGTCTTGCTTGACTGGCGCGATACATTGGACAACGTACTCTTCCAGGCGGACATGCGCGGCTTGCCTGTCAATGAATACCGTGAACGTGCCCATCAGTTGCTTCAACAGGTTGGGTTGCAGGACTTTGCCCACAGTTATCCGCATGAACTTTCTGGAGGTATGCGACAACGTGCATCGATCGCGCGAGCCTTGCTTCACGATCCTGCCCTATTGCTGATGGACGAACCCTTTGGTGCGCTGGATGCGCTAACTCGAGAGCAGATGAGATTGGACCTCGAGCAGTTATGGCTTTCAACAGGCAAGACTGTGCTATTCATCACTCACAGTGTGGACGAGGCGGTATTGTTGGCCGACCGCGTTCTGGTGATGGGGCCTCGACCCGGCAAAGTGGTGCGCGAGTTGAGGATAGATCTGCCGCGCAGGCGAGGGTTAGAAGCTCGCCGTGAAAAGCGTTTTTTTGACTTCTGCGAAGAGATCAATGAAATATTTTTTAGCCAGGGCGTTTTGCGACGAGACAAAGTGTCCCCAAAAAAATCTCAATCGTCATGACGCTCAAGCGAGCCCTTTTACCGCAACAAATAGAAATGGCGGCGCAATATCTGATGGGCCTGCGTGTAAATCGTCAGCCCGGCGAGAGAATGCCAGAAAGCTTTCGCCCAATTACGGTTGAGAACGGCTGGCAAATACAGCGACGTTTCGCAGAACTAAAGGCTGCAAAGACAGGCGGGTCAATCAAGGCTTGGAAATGCGGGCTTCCAGTTTTGGACAAGTGGGTCGTTGCACCTATTTATTCAGATTCAGTGAGCTTCTCTTCACCCACTGAGAGTATCGCAGTAGCATCATCGGCACTCCGTGTTGAATTGGAATTTGCATTTGTTCTCGGGAAAAACTTGCCGGCACGTGACTTGCCTTACATGCCGGCTGAAGTGGACGCAGCAATAGGGGGAACTCGCTTTGCACTTGAATTGATTGGCGGACGATATGCAAGGCCAGATGAAGCGACATTTCCCGAATGGTTGGCAGATGGTCTCTTTAACGACGGACTGATACTCGGGCCGATCGTTGAAAACTTGCCTGAGGTACCTCAGTTCACGCTAGTCGTGCACGCCCAAAATGTCGATTCAATACCCATACAAACCAGTTACGTGGCATGCCACTCGGATAGCAACCCGCGATTGGCTCTTTATTGGTTGGTGGAGCACCTAAGAAAAGAGGGACTTGGTCTACAGGCTGGGCAGGCAGTTATTACCGGCGCACTGAGCGGTGTGATTGAACTACCGGCGCCTGCCCGCATTCGAATGAATTTTGAGCGGTTCGGTGAATGGACAACGACCCTCTTGCGAACCGAGCAAGCAGCACCAAGAGAGTCGTAGCCTATGAAGCATCGAAGCCTCAGGCTTGGCGACACAGTGAGGACTCAAAGAATTTTATATACCACCTAAAAACTATCCTAGGAGAATCACATGAGCTTGAGCGGAATGGGCGTTGTCGCGATATGGCATGACTTGATACCCAATGCAAAAGAAGATTTTTATGAATGGCACAACCGTGAGCACATGCCCGAGCGTGCTGGGCTTGCGGGGTTTCGACGCGGGCGCCGCTACATCGCTACTGAGGGCGGACCTGAATACTTCAATTTGTATGAAGCCGATAGTCCCGAAGTGTTAGGTGGGATCGATTACCTGACGAGACTTAATAACCCAACCCCCTGGACTCGCAGGGTGGTTGCCTCTTTTCGCAATGTTGCACGCGGTATCTGTCGCGTTATTTATAGCGCCGGTATAGGACAGGGCGGATCTTTGTTAACGTTACGCTTTGATGTATCAGGAGAAATGGCTTCGGATATCTCATTGGCACTGCGCCAGCGATTACTGCCGCCACTGACAGACCGCATCGGGATAGTTGGAGTTCACTTATGCCTAACCGATGAAGCAGTCAGTCGAATCGAAACGAGCGAAAAGAAAGCTCGCGATGAAGGTACTAAGATTCCAAGCTGGGTCTTGCTTATTGAGGGAGTGTCTAGTGCAGCGGTAAAAGCGGCTGCAGCCCATTTGCTTAGCGAATTATTGGCGCTAGGTTTGTCAGAATTTGATCATGCCACCTACCGATTTGAATATCAGCGTTGCAAGCTACCAAGCGGAGATTGGTAAATCCTTTGGTCCCAAGTGCGTGTTTGACATTCCCACAAACTAGGCCATCACCTGTGCATGCGTCGATCAATGGCCAGCAATAAGCTGCTCACAGAGGCGGCAAAGACCACCAGCATCAAAGTGATGGACATGATGACATCCACATTGTGCAGCCCGATGGCATTCATCAGCATGTAGCCCAAGCCGCGTTGGGAGGCAAACATTTCACCCAGGACGGTCCCAATCATGGTTAACGAAAAACCAACCCGCAAACCCGTGAAAATTTCAGGCAAGGCCGCAGGCATGATAATGCGCCAAACCATTTGCATCTTGTTCATTTTCAACATTCGACCTGTTTTAAGCAGTATCGGGCGAATGTTGCGCACGGCATTGATGGTGAACAGGGCAATCGGAATAAATCCATGAATGGCACCAAAGGCAATTTTGGCCGGCATGCCAAGGCCAAACGCCAACAGCAAAATGGGGTACAGCGTGACTTTGGGTATAGAGTACATGGCCACCAGCATGGGTTCGAGAACGCCCCGAGCAAGTTGGCTCAACCCCAACAACAAGCCAATTGCCAAACCCGACCCCACAGCAATGGTGATCGCAGCACCAAATGCCGTGCAAGTTTCGATCAGATGTGGATAAAAACTCGCGCGGGACAACAGGTCCGATGAATAAAGGAGCGTGCTTAAAGGCGAGCGCAGTGCCATGTCACCCACCATCCAAAAGGCGGCTTGCCAAAGCACAACAATGCTGGTGGTCAACATCAAAGGGCCGCGCAAACTGCGCATGTTCATGCTCACAGCAAACCTCGCCGAGAAAGAATTTTCCTCTCCCACATGCCCAACAACATATTGGCACTGATCGATACCAAAACCACCAACAAGATCAAGGGATACATGGTTGCATTGTCA
>CAIQHG010000038.1 GCA_903871545.1 uncultured Burkholderiales bacterium
CATAGCTTTGCTATTGAGATTTGCTCCAACACCTTCATCCCAAACGATCTTTAAAGCTTTCCTAGCCTGGTTGGCACGCCACCATGTATTGGCAACTACGGCAACACCATCAGGGATTTGAACGACAGATTGAACACCCGGCATTTTTTTGGCAACAGAGTCATCTACGCTTTTAACAGTGCCTCCAATTACGGGGCACTGCTCAAGTGCAGCGTAGACCATGCCTGGGAGTACTACATCAATTCCAAACTCCGCGGTGCCGTTGGTCTTTGCAGGGGTATCAAGTCGTGGGGTAGCTTTGCCCACGATCTTAAAGTCTTTGGGGTCTTTGATAAAGGGCTTCTCTGGCACTGGCAATTTAGAGGCTGCCTCGGCGAGTTGGCCGTAAGTTGCTTGCTTGTTACCTGGTCCCGTTACTACACCGTCTTTGGCTGTTAACTGGGAGACTGGAACTCCCCACTTAGCAGAGGCAGCGGATAAAAGCATCTCACGCACTTGTGCCCCAGCTACGCGTAACTTCTCCCAACCATCTCTAACAGAGGTAGACCCTCCGGTGAGTTGAGGACCACCCAGAAGAGGGTTTCCATAAGTTTTTGCGTCCGGGGGAGCAAATGACACTTTGATCTTTTTCAGATCTACGTTCAACTCCTCCGCTATCAACATCGGCATAGAGGTGTATACACCTTGGCCCATCTCCGAGCGAGCAGAAATCAAAGTGATCGTGTTGTTATCTGCAATATGCACCCAAGCATTGGGGGTGTGAAGCATGGCAGCAGCTTCAGCGTCTTTACCAATGGATAACGATACACCCATTAACAAGCCACCTGCAGTTACCGCAGAGGCTTTAAGTAGGCTACGTCTTGACAGCTCAACCTGCGTGTCTGGATGAGAAGCACGAGGAGCAGCTGAAGTTTTATTTCTATTAAATGTAAGTGTCATGTTCTTATTCCTTTAGCGGTATATTAATTTTAAGCACCACGCATAACTTGAGCAGCATCTTTGATGGCCGCTTTAATGCGTGAATAAGTTCCACACCTACAGATATTGCCACTCATTGCGGCGTCTATTTCTGCATCAGTTGGGTTTTTGTTGGTCGCAAGCAAAGCTTGTGCACTCATCAATTGACCTGACTGGCAGTATCCGCACTGGGGCACGTCGTGCTTAATCCAAGCCACTTGTAGTGGGTGTTTGTTATCAACGCCCATGCTCTCGATAGTTGTGACCTTTTGGCCGGCCACGGATTGCAAAGTGATTGAACATGAGCGAACAGCTTGTCCGTTTAACTGTACGGTACACGCCCCACAAAGCGCTGCACCACATCCGTACTTTGTGCCAGTCATACCAAGCTCGTCCCGGATGACCCATAGTAGAGGTGTGTCTGTCTCGGCTTTTGCAGAGACCGTCTTACCGTTTAATTGAAAGCTTACGCTCATGAACAACTCCTTGAATATGAATCTGTAAATACCAGAGTAATTTAGCCGTTTTGAGAGCCCAAACCGGCTAGGGTTACCACTTAATCGAGGGTGTTATTATAATCTTTTAAATTAATCCAACTCAATGAGGTTGCCCCTATTAAACATACTTCTTAACCGCTTGAATTATGCAACGGCCCAAAAAACGATTAATACAACTTCTTTAATCATTATTCCCACTCGATAGTTACATTATTTAAAAGCTTATTATTATCGATGGCTCAAAAACCCACCTTCTATCGTAATTTTTTAATCATGAAAGCGACCAACCTATTTGCTACCCAACCGGACAACTGTATTTACTGCTGACAAGTTTTATTTAGGCGTTGACTATTTGTATCCAAACAGATACAATTATAAAATGTTATATATGATTCAACAAACTGAGTTATTTGAAAAGTGGCATGATTCTGTTAAAAATTTGAAGGCAAAAATTGCAATAGCGCGTCGAATTGAAAGGGCTGAGCATGGGAACTTAGGCGACGCTAAAACTTTAGGTAATGGCATTTCCGAAATGAGAATTGATATCGGAGCCGGC
>CAIQHG010000039.1 GCA_903871545.1 uncultured Burkholderiales bacterium
GTTCTGGAATGCGGCGCCAGAGTTAAATACTTTCGTCTCTACATAGTCTGCAGCTTTTGTAAACGTTTTAATTGCATTCTCATAGAACGCACCGGGGTTATCCTTAAAGTTATTCCACGATTTATTGATCTGCTGGCGATATGTTTTTGTTTCCTCATCGGTGGGCTCCAAACGATCAAAGCCTGCCATGGATTGGATTGCGTCATCAATAGGATTGGCAGCCTCTTGATTTGTTTCTGTTATGCGCTCCTCCCTGGCCATCCTATCAAGAACGTTTTCCGGCGAAATGGAAGTTTTTAAAGCGCCAGGAGGAGCTAAGGGTAATGTGGAATCACCCAATAGATGTCCTCTAGCTTCCATCTCTTGTGCGCTTTGAAGCGCTGGCATATCTAAAAGATTTTCAGACAAGCGAACAGCTTTATCCAATGCGCTCTCATACTCAGGGCTTAAGTTTAAAACTTTGCGAATGTACTCAACCAACTTATTAAATGCAGTCTTTTCACCAACCTTTATGCCCGATAAATACTGTTGAAAAGCTTTTTTTGTCATCGCATACGTTATGAATTCACTAGGTTTTTCTGTACCCAAATTAACTATTTGCTGTAAATACGGGTCGTTATTAAATTTACCTTGCTTAACATTTAATAAATATTCTTTTCTAACTATCTCTAACAAATCATTCAATGCTTTGATATGCGGATTATCTTTACCTGTAATATGATAGTCGGCCGTAGTAACCAAGTGAATCATTTCATGTAAAAGAGTGCTAAACCTTGAGCCACTTGGGTAAAGAAATTTTTGCCCACGGTCGGTGTAATAATGTTTTGGATTATTTGGATCAACCGGAGGATTAATTTTGACGGCAAACGAAACAGTTTTTCCAACTCCTTTGCCGCCTCTCTCAACAAGACTAGTTACAACGTTTCCATATGCCCCTTCATCACGTTCAAATGCAAACGTCATTGGAACATTGCGTTTATCAAAATCGATTACACGTTTCAATACTTTTTCTGCAATGCCTTTATAAAAAGAATTTGGCGCATTATCAACCAAAAATTGCACCACCTTGACTGGAGTTGCTCCTTTTAATTGAGCGTGTATTTCGTTTTGCGAAAGGGCAGGGTTCTTAAAATACCCATCATCCTTTGGCTCATCTGGCTTTATTTCTTCAGGCTTTGTTTCGTCTGGTTTGGTGAATAGATCTTCAGGTTGCTCACCCTGTTTGGCTTTATCTATTACCTCATCGATAGATAGCTTAGGCTTGGGCCCAAACATATCTTCGCCAGCTTCGTGCTGTTCTCTGGCTGTGTCAGCTAGACGTTTAAGGTATTCGGATATTGCTTTGGTGGGTCTTGATCCGGCGTCTACAAAGTGCTGGAATATCTTGGCTACATGGGGGTCTTGGTCAATAGATTGTTGTTTGGCCAGATTGATCATGTCCTTATGAGAGAGACCTTGGCGTTTGGCATTCACAGCCATCTCTGCCGCTTGCATTACTTGTGAGCGGAGATCGTACTCACCCGCACCGTCAAGCTTAGACATCTCGGGAGCGGCCTTGGCCAGGGCAGTCAGGTAACTCTTGGCCTCTGGATCAATCGTAGAGGCGTGTAAGTTGACCAATGGCTCGCTGTTATAAGCCTTATAAAATATAGCGTTTAACAGCCTATCCTGTGCGTGTGGAGTTGGGTCGCCAGTAGTGGGGTGTTTTA
>CAIQHG010000040.1 GCA_903871545.1 uncultured Burkholderiales bacterium
AAATAACGTTTAAAATACGCGAGCACTCGTTGCAAAAGCCGCCTTATCTGATTGTTGTTGGAGACAAGGAGGTGGCGAACAGTACCGTGGCAGTGCGCGGCCGAGGCAATATTGACCTCGGAGTGATGTCCTTGGAGGCCTTTACTCAAAGAATTCTGGAAGATGTTACTCATAAAAGATGACCTATCTTAGGTATGGTCGTCTTTGGGCACACTGTACCGGAGATTCACCCTATCAAGCATGGGCTTTGATGGATAAACTTTTGAGGACATGAACCATCGCTACAGAATTTAGAGACCGCCGCCAGCGCGAAGAGCGTAAGCATCGCTTAAACCGTGAAATCACGGTCCCCGAAGTCCGTATTACGGGCCCAGACAATGAACCATTGGGCGTAGTTAGCTTGACTGAAGCACTACGAATGGCCGGGGAATACGATGTTGATTTGGTTGAGATTGCTCCAATGGCAACTCCGCCTGTTTGCAGATTGATGGACTACGGAAAGTTCAAATACCAAGAGCAAAAGAAAGCGGCCGAAGCTAAATCCAAGCAAAAGGTGATTGATGTCAAAGAGATTAAATTCCGTCCTGGTACGGATGATGGGGATTACAACATTAAGATGCGCAACATCAAGCGTTTCTTGGATGATGGAGACAAGTGCAAGATAACGCTGCGGTTTCGCGGACGTGAGATCACTCACCAAGAGTTGGGGATGGCACTTTTGCAGAGAATAAAAGATGAGTTGGCCGATTTAATCATTGTTGAGCAGTTCCCTAAATTAGAGGGGCGACAAATGGTGATGATGATTGCGCCAGGCAAGAGAAAACCGGGTAGCGTAGCCAAACCCGTAGCCGAGGCAGCAGCAGTGTCTGTTGAGGCTTAAAAAGGCAACGCAAAAAAGCAAGTGTCTCGGGGCTAACAAGACTGTGGGCTAATTTCGCAGGCGCCTCACGAGCACAATTTAAAAAGGGAGCAGAAAATGCCCAAAATGAAGACTAAAAGCAGCGCAAAGAAGCGCTTTCGAGTTCGCCCAGGTGGTACCGTCAAACGCGGCCAAGCCTTCAAGCGTCACATTTTGACTAAGAAGAGCACTAAAAACAAACGTCACCTGCGTGGAGCTGTTGCTGTACATGAGACCAATATGGGTCACATGGCACAGATGCTGCCCATGGCTGGCCTTTAATCACTTAAGCGAACTAGGAGAAAAAATATGCCTCGCGTAAAACGTGGTGTGACAGCTAGAGCCCGTCACAAAAAAGTATTAGCCCTTGCAAAAGGTTTTCGTGGTCGTCGTGGAAATGTTTTCAGAATCGCAAAACAAGCGGTCATGAAGGCTGGGCAATATGCCTACAGAGACCGTCGTACTAAAAAGCGTGTGTTCAGACAACTTTGGATTGCTCGTATCAACGCAGCAGCCAGAGAATTTGGCATTACATACAGCCAATTTGCCAATGGCCTGCGCAAAGCAGCCATAGAGATTGATCGCAAAATGCTAGCTGATTTAGCAGTGCACGACAAGGCCGCTTTTGGCACTATCGTGGATCAAGTAAAAGCGCACCTGGCTGCATGAAGTGATTCGTGCCTGAGTTTGCGCCCAAGCCGCTAAGTTTGTCCTTTTAAAGTGCAACTCAGTTGCTCACGGTTCAGGCTCACCATGGCCTTTGTCGGGTCTGATTGGACTTGAAAAACTCTAATTAGATTCCAACTGGATTGACTTTGTGATCAAGGGATTGCAGCTTTCAATAGCTTCAATCCCTTTGTTGTTTCAACATATTCTTATTCCTCAAACTTCAAGCCGAGAATTTTATGAGCGATCTAGATACACTGGTGAAAGACGCCGTGGCATTATTTGAGTCTTCTCAGACTCCCGCAGAACTTGAAAATGCAAAGGCCCAGTTTCTGGGTAAATCAGGACACATTACGCTTTTGATGAAAGGGCTTGGGGCGTTGAGTATTGAGGAGAAAAAGGCCCGTGGTGCGTTGATCAATAAATCAAAGCTCGCAATTGAAGAGGCTTTGAATGCGAAGAGACAAGCCCTAATCGATGCGGAGTTGAGTCTTCAACTAAAAGCAGAGGCAATTGATGTAAGTCTTCCTGGGCGCATGAACGCTCAAGGTGGTTTGCATCCTGTCTCCTTAACCCTTGAGCGTATTGAAGCGATTTTCGGATCTATGGGATTTGATGTGGCTGAGGGGCCTGAGATTGAGACAGACTGGTTTAACTTCACAGCTCTTAATACGCCCCCCGATCATCCCGCAAGGTCAATGCACGACACCTTCTATGTCGAGGGAGACTACGTCCTAAGAACCCATACAAGCCCCATGCAAATTCGTTACGCTGTGGAACATGTCCGGCAAAACGCGGATGCTCTTAAATCTGGCCACTCCATCCCAGAAATCCGGGTCATCGCTCCTGGTCGAACTTACCGAGTGGACAGTGACGCAACACACTCACCCATGTTTCATCAATGCGAGGGACTGTGGATTGGCGAGTCTGTGAGCTTTAAGGATTTGAAGGTCGTATTTACAGATTTTTGCTATTCATTTTTCGAGACACGCGATCTTGAACTGCGTTTTAGACCTAGCTTCTTTCCTTTCACCGAGCCCAGTGCGGAGATAGATATTAAATTCTCCACCGGCCCTTTAGCCGGTCGTTGGCTAGAGGTGGCAGGCTCGGGGCAGGTCCACCCTAAAGTGGTTTCAAACATGGGACTTGACCCCGAGAAGTACATCGGTTTTGCTTTTGGAATGGGCCCAGACCGTTTGACGATGCTGCGCTACGGGGTGAATGATCTGAGACTGTTTTTTGACGGGGATTTAAGATTCCTCAGTCAGTTTAATTAAGTACAACCTATCTAAGAATATTTTATGCAGTTCCCCGAATCTTGGTTGCGTGAGTTTTGTAATCCTCCCCTGAGCACTCAAGCTCTTGCTGACGCGCTAACAATGGCGGGATTAGAGGTTGAAGAGCTCAAGGCGGTTGCACCGGCTTTCACAAAAGTTTTGGTCGGCGAAATCATCGAGGTTGTCCAGCACCCTAATGCAGATAGACTCAGGGTTTGCAAAGTCAACGTCGGCGCTCACACCCCTTTAAACATCGTTTGCGGCGCCCCCAACGCACGAGTGGGTATCAAAGTTCCTTGTGCCACTGTGGGCGCCGTCCTTCCGCCCACTCCAAGTTCAAAGGGAGAGGCCTTTGTCATTAAGTTAAGTGAGCTCAGAGGGGTTGAGAGCCAAGGTATGCTGTGTTCCTCTAAAGAGCTTGGCCTGAACGATGAACATGCAGGATTATTGGAGCTGTCTGGGGACGCCGCCAATGGGCAAGATATTCGAGAGTTCTTAAATTTAGATGACACACTGTTTGTTCTAAAGTTAACTCCAAATTTGGCTCACTGCCTGAGTGTTTACGGTGTAGCACGCGAGTTAAGCGCGCTTACAGGTGCCCCCCTTAAACCGCTGGCAGATACAACCGCACCTTTAATAACCCCTGGTCTTGCACCAAGCCCCACTCACATACCAAAAGTTTCCCTAGACGAGAGTCTTCAATTACCTGTGGAGATACAAGCCACTGATTTGTGCGGCAGGTTCAGCGGTCGAGTGCTAAGCGGCTTGGATACAAAGCGCAAAACCCCCGCATGGATGGTGCAGCGACTTGAGCGGTGCGGTCAAAGAAGCGTGAGCCCCCTTGTGGATATCTCCAACTACGTTATGTTCGAGTCGGGTCAGCCAACCCATATCTTTGACCGCGACAAAATCCAAGGCGGTTTAAAGGTCAGATGGGCGAGAGAGGGGGAAACTCTCAAGCTCTTAAACGCCAATACCGTTACCCTGGACGCATCGGTGGGTGTGATTGCCGACGATACTCAGGTTGAGTCACTCGCCGCAATTATGGGAGGGGACGCTAGCGCGGTTGGAGACAACACAAAAAATATATACATTGAAGCTGCATTTTGGTGGCCTAAGGCGGTGGTGGGTAGGTCCAGAAAATTTAATTTCAGCACCGACGCTGGCCACAGGTTTGAGAGGGGTGTGGATCCAGAGTTGACCCTTTGGGCTATTGGGCGCATCACTCAACTGATTCTTTTAATTTGCCCAAGCGAGGGCCTTTCCTGCGGTCCTGTTTTTGATATCAGTCCAAATGTCCCTGTATCCCCTGTTGTTGATCTGAGGGTGGAGCGTGCAGTCAAAATCATCGGCATGCCCATTTCGCAGGAGCAGATGCAAACGGCATTAAAAAGCCTCGGTTTAGGGGTCAGCTCAAGGCAGGGGCAGGGGGTGCTCAGTGTGACCCCCCCAAGTTATCGATTTGATATTCAAATCGAGGAGGACTTGGTGGAGGAGGTCGCGAGAATAATTGGATTTAATCATTTGCCAATGACTTCGCCTATCGCTCCCATAACTGCCAAACTAAGAAATGAGTCACAACGAGCACCCTTTGCGCTGAGAAGAAAAATAGCGGGTCTTGGCTACCAAGAGACCATTAACTTTAGTTTTGTCAAAGAGGAGTGGGAAAAAGACCTGGCAGGTAATGCAAACCCCATTAAACTTTTGAACCCCATTGCTGCCCCGATGAGTGTCATGCGCTCATCTTTGATCGGCTCCCTTTTGGAGGTGCTGCGCTTTAATTTAGACCACAAGTCGACCCGGGTGAAAATTTTTGAGGTGGGGCGAATCTTTAAGAAAGACAGTAGTGTTGAACACTCAAGCACGAGCGTTGCCGGCGTCGATCAGCCAATGAGAGTGTCGGGTCTTGTTTACGGGGCGCATACGCCTTTGCAGTGGGGTACCCAGGAGAGGAATGTAGATTTCTTTGATTTAAAGGCAGACGTGCAAACACTCTTTGCACCGGTCCAGCTAGAGTTCAAACCCTTATCAGAGCAAATGCAGGGCGGGGAAAACGAATTTGCCCCTCACCCAGCGCTTCACCCTGGACGCAGTGCAGTGGTGCTTAAGCAGGGCAAGGCGATTGGGTATTTAGGTGAGTTGCATCCTGTGCATCGTCAGTCTTGGGGCTTTGCGCTTGCGCCTTTGGTGTTTGAGTTTGACTGGGACGCTCTCATACAGGGAATTGTTCCTAAGGCAAAACCCGTACCTCGTTTTCAGGCGGTGGACAGAGATTTAGCAGTAGTAGTTAAAGAACGCGTCACCCATTCACAATTAATGCAAGCTGTGATGTCTACGCCCACTCAGGGTGTGCTGCGCTCAGCGTGCCTATTTGATATCTATCGACCCAAAGGCCATGACTCAACAGGGATGCAAGAGGATGAGAAAAGCTTGGCCATTAGGCTTACTCTTTTAAGTGAGGAGGGCACACTAACCGAGCCTCAAATCGAGGGTATTATGAGTGCAGTGCTGGAGTCGTTGGGCGCCAAATTAGTTGCACGTTTGAGGACTTAAATAAGAGTTTAATTGGCAACGCTTACGGCTAACTGGGAATTGGAAAAATACATATGGAACTATCACTTGAGAGTTTAGAGACTCCCGCCCTCACAAAGGCTCAATTGGCCGAATTACTCTTTGAGCAAATTGGACTCAACAAGCGTGAATCAAAGGAAATGATAGATGCTTTTTTTGAATTAATTTCTAAAAATCTAGTGGATGGCCAAGACGTGAAGATTTCTGGATTCGGCAATTTTCAAATACGAACCAAGGCTCAAAGACCTGGTAGAAATCCCAGGACCGGCGAATCTATTCCCATTCAAGCTCGTAGAGTGGTTACTTTTCACGCAAGCTCAAAATTAAAACAACAAATTCAGGGCGAAGATGCATAAAAGACTTACAAAATTCACCAACTTCGTGTAACCTCAACCTTCCTTTTTTGAATATTTAATTGGTTTCATGGAGACTTCTCTTCCCGTCATCCCTTCAAAGCGTTATTTCACCATTGGTGAGGTGAGTGAGCTTTGTGGCGTCAAGCCTCACGTGCTCAGATACTGGGAGCAGGAATTTACACAACTGCGTCCCATGAAGAGAAGGGGTAACAGACGTTACTATCAACATCATGAAGTGCTGCTGGTGAGGAGGATACGCGATCTTTTATATGATCAAGGCTTCACCATCAGTGGGGCACGAAATAAGCTCATTGAAATTGTTCAATTAGAACGAGATAAAAAACGTGCAGGTGAGGTTCTTTTAGTTGGTGTAGAGGAGTTGGAAGACAATTTAAGCATCGGCGATGAGGTCAACGAGGAGCCATGGAGTCTTGCTGGTGTGCTCACTGACAAACCGAAATTACAAGCTCTTCGCAAAGAGTTGTATGAGATCAGAGAATTACTGAGTGAGCTTGATTAAGCGTTGGCTTAATCAAGTAAGATTGGACGTTATAATCTATTTTTTCGGCGTGTAGCGCAGCCTGGTAGCGCACTTGCATGGGGTGCAAGGGGTCGCGAGTTCGAATCCCGCCACGCCGACCAGTAAAAATGAGGGTTAGTAGGAGTAAGCCTACTAACCCTCTTGTCCTTTTGAGTCACAAATTGCCTATAGTAAAAATATACTGTAACGATTGGCAATTTGCGGTTGAAAATAGCATCTCTTTTAAAAAAGCTAAAGCCGCATAAGCTCATGTCTATCTCTTACTTGTGATTAAATAATCACTTATCAGGAAAAGCCGCCTGTTGAGTAAGAGTTAGATAAGTGTCCAATACATTTTTAGATGCCACTTTAAAGCCACCGGAGAATGAAACGTTTTGCTGGTACTGGGCTGGAGTGTAGCCCCCTTGCCAGATCCCAGTCGTGTTATCTGTTTGTCTTGTTACTGCGGCGAAAATACCGTAGGGTTCATGGTCATCTGGGTTATTTTTTGAAAAAACTACAGGATTTGTATAAATTGCTATTGGGGTCCCATTTATATTTTGAATTTTAAAAGTAGCAGTTTCAGCCGTAAATTGTGAAATGGATGCTGATGCGTTGGAAAGGTTAGATATTGCTTGGCTGCTGTTGTCATAAAAAGCTATAACTCCAGATTGCGTAGATGAATTAAAGGAGTTGATTTGAATGGCAACATTAGAATTATTTCCAATATATTGAACGGTTTTGTTGCTTGCTAGGTGTGTAAAGTAATCAACTAAATTTGTATCGTTATAGTTTGTATTGCCTGCACTGTAGTAGCCGTAGCCGTTCCATCCGGTAGAGCACACGCTGGAGGGTAGGCTGCCGCAAAGTGAAGCATGGCCATCATTGACCCAAACCGCATAGCGATCGTCTAGGTACGAGAAGTTGACATCATAAGTGTAGGAGTTTGCTGGAAAAGTAGCTGTCGAACAGTTTGCTAGTGGGGTGCCATCCGAACAAACAGTGGGAATAAGCTTGGCAACCAACTGAGAGGAAACATCACTTGCATTTAAGCAAACTCGTAGCGTAGGCCCAGAGGTGGTCATATCCTGACTGAAACAATTATTTTTAACCTCAAAGTTGGTAGGACTTACAACGTTGGATTTTGGCTCAGGTAACCATCCCGAGTTTGTAAGATCGTAGTTTGTTCCGTCTTGCGTGTTTAAATACCAGACATTATTCACGAGATCATAACTAGAGGACACAGGAATACCGTTTAAGAGCCTGTTGTAACCAGCACGAATTCCGGAGGTATTTATTTGGTTATACATTGAGGAGGTGTTGCTGTAAGTGTCTCCGTTTGAATTTTGGAAAGTAACAAATCCGTTGATAATACTCGAAGCAGTAGCGATGCTTTTTGTTGATCCCAAAGTTTGCGCTGATACGGCAACGCTAGACGCTATAGAGGAAGCAATCTGCTTTGAGGTATCTCCAACCGATGCTACAGCTGATGATAGGGTAGATACCGCGGTTTTAAGATTTCCACCATCCGGATCTATGATTGTGTTAAGCGCGGACGGAATTATTTGTGTTATGGCCGTATACCCTGCTTGATCTGAGTCTGCAGATTGGGTGTATGAGGAAGAACTTGTTAAAGTGTTCTGCGCAGAAGCTATTGCGGAGACAATAATCTTAGCTAACTTTTGTGACTGCGTTGATCCGGGATTGCTACCAGAAACTGTAAAGTCGTAATTGAGGAGCGGGAGGGTCGGGGGTTGACTAAAATTAACGAGCACTTGAGATTGAGCCGCTTGAGCGCTCAGTCCTGAAGTTGCCATCAGACCAGAGACTAAGGTCGTAAGCGGCGTGATGTGAGTGTTACTTGAATCACTCGTGGGGGCAGGGGCTAGTAGAGTGTAAGATTTGCCGCCGGCAGAAAAAATTGTCGACCCTCCATCATCTTGATCTTTTGAAGTGGAGGCGTTGATGACAGCAATTAAATGCATATTGGGAACCGAAGGGGGTAGGCTGAGCGTGTAGTTTCCAGCTGAGTCGGATGTAGTGCTAGGTTCAGTTTTGTCACATTTACCGTTTTTGTTTAAATCAGCACAAACTAAGGCTCCGCTAATGTACCCGTCGATTACCTTTCCAGACACGGTAATCGGAGTAGAGGAAGTACTCGTGGTGGTGGAGCCGGAGCCAGAAGTAGAACTAGTTGAAGATGTCGATGAGCTTGATGAGCTTGATGATGGGTTGTTAACCCAAAATCCCACCCCCATGCCCAAAGTTGAAGTTCCAAAAGAAGCGTACCCATTATTTGAATCAGCATTTGTCGTACCCGCTGTAAGAGGACTATAGAAAATCCAATTACTATTGGTATTATTCCAAGCCCACAACGAAGTAATGTTAGGCGTAATGGTTCCGGCCGTTGGCGGTGAGTTACCCATGTTTGTGTTAAATTGGCTTGGTGTAACGCCGTCTCCAATTGAAATTAAATTCCACCCAGAAAGTAACGCCCCGGGTGAGCCTTGTTGAAAAGTGGCTGAGCGAACAATTGACCCAGTCGGTAGCGTTATAGAAAAGGGTTGTATAGCGTTAACCCAAAAACCGTCACCTGGATTAATTTTGGTTAAAAAATCAAAACCATTTTGTTTGGCATAGCTTGCACCGCCGTCGCTCAGTGCTGTAGAGGGACTATAAAAGGCCCATTTTGATAGGGAAGCATTCCATTTCCAGACACTTTTCACATACAAGGGATCGGCAAGTGATTTTGTCCCAGTAGTGGCAAGTGTAATGGGGTAGCTAATTCCGTTACCTAACAAATTCCAACCCGCATTGACGGTGATGATGCTTTGTTGTGAGTAAACGCAAAAAGAAATAAATACGCAAAATCCCAAAACAATTTGCAGAATTCGGTTTAGTGGCTTGGGGAAGGATTTGCTGGGGTATTTTTTGTTCATTTTGCGGCTCTCTATAAAACCAAATTTTCGAATAGATTAAATTTTATACTTTAAATAAGTAAAAATCAACTTTAAAAACTTACCTTCAAAAACTTGTCCACACTTAAAATGGTCTAAAAAATCGGACTGTTCTATTGTTCTATTGTTCTATTGTTCTATTGTTCTTATGCTGCTTATGTCTTTTCTCTGGTGGGTTGCTCAGGAAAGGAGGGAGCTAAGATTTAATTACTTCTAAAATAGGACAATACAACGTAGAACGCGTTTTTTAACTAGCTCTACTTTTATACTACATGCGAAGAAAACTGTCTTATCAAATTTTTTTGTGAAATTTTGTCAACTTAGATTTATAAAATGAGTATTTATACTTTCAAACACATTGCTGTCGTTGGTGCAGGAGCGGTAGGCAGTTTTTACGGTGCTATGCTTGCGCGGGCAGGGCACAAAGTAACTCTGATAGGAAGACTTGCTCATGTTCAGGCCATATCCAATAGCGGTCTAAAACTTAATTTGTCTGGCGCCGGTCGTGATGAAATCATTTCATTGGAGGCGAGCACCGAATTATCTCCCCTGAGGAATGCAGACTTAATACTGTTTTGTGTAAAGTCAACAGATACTGAGACAACCGCAAAAGCAATTGCCAACTACGCGGCACCTAACGCTTTGATAATGAGTCTGCAAAATGGTGTAGAAAATACATCTATTATCGAGGCACAACTTGCACAAGCCGTTATACCTTCTGTCGTTTATGTGGCTACTGAACTTGCCGCGCCTGGCTACGTGAAACATCATGGGCGGGGCGAACTCGTAATAGGGACATCTAAGAATTTGAGGCTTAAAAAGCCTGATGAAACCTTAAATCAATTGGTAAATCTATTTGCATCGGCTAATATAGTGGTAAATATCTCTCAAGATGTAAGGGTCGAGCAATGGTCTAAATTATTAATTAATTGCGCCTTTAACGCAATTTCAGGGCTGGCTCAGGTTCAATATCAAAAGATGGCACGTGTTGAATCAATACTTGAAACACAGTCTACTTTAATCAAAGAGGTCATTGCTGTGGCCCTCGCAGATGGTGTAACTTTGTATGAACCTAAAGTTATGCAAGCAATTACACAAATCTCAGAAACGATGGGCAGCCAGAAATCATCCACTGCCCAAGATATGGCTCGTTTCAGGCCAAGTGAGATAGACCATTTAAATGGTATCGTTGTTCGCCTTGGGTTGAAATACGGTGTTCCAACACCCGTTAATCAAACTCTTTTTGCTTTAGTCAAATTAGTTGAGCAAAATTTTCGCGCATCCCCCGACTACAGCGAAGCTTAGTCGC
>CAIQHG010000041.1 GCA_903871545.1 uncultured Burkholderiales bacterium
TGTGCCTGTGGATGCACGCATAAGCCATGGTGAGGCGCAAGCCATGTCCATGCAGCAGCAGACGAAGCAGGAATATTTGATTGCGAAATCAGATGCCCCGACTACAGCGCCGAAAGGCGTTTAGTCGCGGGTATTTCACTAACTTTGCATCATGTGGATGACGAAATGCATTATTAATAATTCATATTCGCTAAACTAGCCTCACGCCCTTAATCCCCCCCCGCTAGGACAAGGCAACAGCGCAAGGGAGTTTTATCTATGCAGCAGATTTATTTTTAATAGCTGCAACCACTTTTTCAGGCGTAAAGGGTACAGAGCGCATACGCACACCGATTGCATCAAAAATGGCGTTCCCAATCGCAGACGGGACGACCGATGCAGCGGGCTCGCCTGCTCCCCAAGGCTTCTCATTAGGACGGTCAATGAGGCTAATTTCAACTGCGGGTACTTCCCCAAATTTTAAAATGGGGTAGGAGGCCCAATCTAAGCTTGTGACGGCCGATCGGTCAAACTTCACTTCTTCAATTAAAGTTCTACTGACCGTTTGGATCAAGTTACCGTCGATTTGGTTGCGCAGGCCGTCGGGATTTATGATCTGTCCACAATCGTGAGCGACGTAGATTTTCTCAACGATCACTTTGCCTGTTTTAAGGTTAACCTGGACATCAGCCACTACAGCAATGTAGGTTCTTACTAATTCATATTTAATGTAGGAGACACCTCTACCGTAGTGAACATCGCCCTTGCTTTTAGGATTTGAGTAAGGAGCTCCTTTTTGCCACTTGGCAATATCCATGACGCGCTCAATGCACTCGACAGCTCTTGCGTCGTTCAAGTGCTGAAGGCGATAAGCAAATGGATCTATCTGAGCAGCGTAAGCCAATTCATCTAGGAAGGACTCATTGGCAAAAGTATTTTGCATGCGTCCTGGAGTGCGAATCCAACTGGGTCTTAGTGGCGTGTTCTCCACATAATGAGCGGTTGCCAATATGTTGGGGAACTGGTACTGAACTGCAAAAGAATTTTGAATATTACCTGGGTGCGCAGCCTCCTTTGGCAACTGAGCTAAGTCAGCGGCCAATAGAGTTACAGAAATTTGTTTGGGTCGCTCCGCCATAAAAGCGTCCGATTGCCAAGAAATGACCTTTCCTTCTGCGTCTAAAGTTGCCCGGTAGTCATAGAGTGAAGGCGGACCTTTGGGATCCCACCCGTGCTCATCTGCGCGAGTCCACTGGACTCGAATGGGTTTACCAAGCATTTTAGAAATCAAAACCGCATCCGCCGCTGCGTCCTCGTGTCCGTTACGACCGTAACATCCAGCCCCATCAATGTAGACACAACGAATCTGCTCTTCTGGCAAGCTTAGCATTTGAGCCATTTGTTTGCGTAACAAATGGGTTTGTTGAGAGGCGGACCAACAGGTAACTTTGCCGTTTTCCCATTGAGCAACTGCGCATGAGGGGCCAATGGAGCCATGCGTATGAATTGCAAAGTCGTAGGTCGCAGTTAAAGTTTTTGCGCCTGCAGGGGCGGTGCTTACGTCCCCCACCTTTTGGAGTGCATCGGTTGATGACACTTTGGAAGACCGCACGTAAGACCACAGTTGGTTTTGTGCTGGCAGACCAGTCCACTCTGTCCATTTCACGTTCAGCGCCTTGCTTGCGCGAATGGAGTCCCACTCATTAGTGGCGACAACTGCGAGAAAATTGCCTTCACGGATCACTTGGACGAAACCAGAGACCTTTTTGGCTTGCGAGTCATCAAAGGAAACTAATTTTGATCCGATCCCTTTTGGACGAATAACTCTAGCGTGTAACATACCGGGG
Source organism: uncultured Burkholderiales bacterium (assembly GCA_903871545.1). Classification (GTDB taxonomy): domain Bacteria; phylum Pseudomonadota; class Gammaproteobacteria; order Burkholderiales; family Burkholderiaceae_C; genus Limnohabitans. Next base: position 1,827 of record CAIQHG010000041.1, read on the forward strand.
ACTTTAAAATCCTGCATGTAAGTGAATTCGCCGGTGAGCTTGGCCGGGATGTCTACGCGGGGTATTGATTTACCAACAACCGTGTAGGTTGCAGGACTTTTCAAACGCGCCTGAGGATTGAGTTTTATATTCAAAACTTCGTTCCCAAGCAAGTCCACATAACTAATAGATTTACCGCCAGCGCTACAAGTTGCGTCCTTGGTCACGACATCTGCTGCACTGACCCCAAGTTTTTGAGCAGCCGAGCTTATGAGTGCCTCGCGCGCAGTTGCGCATGCCTGACGAATTTGCATTCCACCGTTTTGGATCGATAGGCTACCAAAGGTGGGCCCCTGATCGGGCGTGGTCAGCGTATCACCTTGGATGACATTGACCTTTGCGAATGCAACGTCAAGCTCCTCAGCCGCTATCTGAGCAATTGCCGTTTTAACTCCAGTGCCCAAGTCCACTTTGCCAGAGAAAATTGATACAGTTCCATCGGCATTAATCGCGATGAATCCTTGTACTTCCGTTACAGCTACTGTTTTGGGTTGAGCAAAGCCTTGCGCATTTTGGGCAAGAGCGTCGCCAACCAACGGTCCGAGTGAAAAACCAACGACCAAAGCGCCGGGGCCCTGTAAAAACTTACGACGGGAGAGAGCTAAGTTATTCATTTTTATCCCTTTAAGCCAGTTTAGACATTTGAGCAGCTGCACGCTGAACTGCTTTAACGATTCTCAGGTGAGTACCGCAGCGGCAAAGATTGTTTTGCAAAGCCTCCTTGATTTGAGCTTCACTAGGATTTTTATTTTTAGCTAAAAGTGCGGAGGCCTGCATCACCATCCCGTTGATGCAGTAGCCACACTGGGCGGCTTGCTCGTCGATGAAAGCTTTTTGTAATAAATTCGGATTTTCCGAGCTACCTAGCCCTTCCAAGGTTGTAATCTTTGCGCCCTTGACTTCTTTCACAGGGTAAATACAGGAGCGCACTGCATTGCCGTTGATGTGCACGGTGCAACTGCCACATTGGCCTAAGCCGCATCCAAACCTGGGCCCTTTTAAACCAAGTTCATCGCGCAAGGCGTATAGGAGGGGCATATTTGGATCTTCAAAGTTTATTTGAACGGATTTACCGTTCACTTGGAGACTAACGCTGTGATCCATAATCTAACTCCTAAGAAGGCTTGTAAAAATAGTTTTGAGAGTGTAATACAGGTTTGCGGGGTTCCCAGAGCCCGTAAGTGTTAAATCGCAGCACTTGTACGTGTTATGTCATGAAACAGTATTTCTGGTATGACCAAGCATATAGCGGAGGATCTAGGGCACTCTCTAGCACACTCTCAAGCGGATAATCTAGTAGATATCTAGTAGATATACACCAATTATTTAATGTTTTGGGTCTGGTTATAGCACCTGAGCTCGAACATTTCATTATTTACAGTTCTAAAAGCCCATCACAGCAATGTGTGGAAAGGGGGTCAGGCACCGCCACACATGTGGGAGGAGTCGTCTAATTCCCACGTCTCTAATGTACGAAGATTTGTGGTTCGGTAGGTTTTGCCGCGGTTGTCATTTTTAGGGCAATTGGCATATTTTGAGATAAGGCAAACCTTCACTGGATCATTGATCTTGGATCTTTTTGAGATTGCTGGAATGTATTCATAAGAGACACCGAAAAGGCCGTTTTGATAAGTGATGCTAGAGCCGCTGTCCGCTGCATTCTCACCCTCTAAACGAAAGCCTAGTTTACTGATGAAAGTGTCGGTGCATACGGGAGGGGTGACTGCTTGTTTTACAGGAGTAATCGCAGAGGTAGACAGATAATCAATGCGTTCATCATAAATGTCATTTAAACAAGGTACGGCGGTGCAAGCGTTTCTTTTCTTTAACCAATCTCGTTGAGACAATATCAAATTTTTTCTGCTTTCCTCAAGTAACTCACGTCCTAGAAGTTCTTTGTAGCTTGCGACCATGTCACTGTCTTTTTTGGATAAATTTGCGTCCTTGCATATCATCGCCTCTACGGCTGTGGTTTTAGCAGAGCAGTCATAACTAGCACCATGTGCGAATGCGCTTAGAAAAAACGATAGGGCAAGTCCAAGAGCGCGGATTAATCCGTGATTGATTGATGACAGCATTGCGGGAATATCCTATTTTGGTGAGTTTGATATACAAACGTTATCTTACCAAAATACGAATATCTAAATTAGCCTATTTAAATGATGGAATGAATTTAGATATTGATAGGGCTTTTCTGATTAAAAAATGAGGAAGTTAAAAAAATCGAAAATATTAGTTTGAAGCAGATGCTGTTTTTAAAGAAGAATAAGCGTTAAAAATATGATGGCTTAGGTTTGCAACTTTTCTTCGACAACTAAAACCATTTTCGGAATTGGCAATTGAATTGCACATATTTGCATCTGCGTAAACCATTGCTAGGCAAAATGTAGCTTCGTCTTTGTTTTTTTTCATTTTACAGTCAGTCATCGCTGAGGCCTCAGTGAAACCTGAAAAGAAAAGTAAAAGATTAGTAATTATTAGAGACTTCATGGTGTGTTATCCGACCTGTGATAACAACACTGTATTAGTTTTGATCAATTACGGGAAGACGAAAAAATTACAATATAGTAATAACAAATATTTGTATCAATTTTGTAATTTATAAATTCATAAAATACAACAAAAAAGATAAATTTATATTCGACTGCATTTAAATTCTAGTTCGGGTTGTTGTAAGAGCTTGACTAAAACGCTAAAAAATTTTATTCATAAGTATTACTTATAGATTTTAAAAACCCTGTGATTTGGTTTTCAGTAAATAGCCGAGAATTTTTATCTCACATCATAGAATTTAAATTTGGAATTAACTCGACTGGTCATCGCCAGCCTATTTAATCAATGAGTATTAAAAAGAATTAATTGAAAAACCAAAATAAACGGTTTTAATCACAAAATAACTTTACTTTCAACGCCTTTTACCACTGCGCAGACCCTCTCAAGCAACCAAAACGGTCACTTGAATCTATTTTGTACCTTTAAAACCAGTTGATTTCATTGCATATTTCACCCATTAAAAGATTGTAAATACCCAAGTACAAGACCCCAGTCCACGGGTCGAGGCTAACAGTGGGAACCCGTTTTAGTTGTTTAAATTACTAGTTCTTATATATTTTTATAAAAAAATACACTCAAAGCATAGTTAATAGTTTATGCTACTAACTTATTCAAGTAAGTTTAAAACTCCACCTCTTCTTGAAAACGTACTGCTGAGCATTTAAGTTAGCGGGCACCCCCTTAAAGAGAAAAAAGAGAAGATGGACTTTAATAAACGCAACGAATCAATCTCCGAGCTATCTGCTCAAAACAAAAAGCTGGGCTTAACAGTGCTGGTCCTTGGGGGATGTTTACTTTTAGCCCTAGTGAAGATGGTCATGCAGTCTGAGATCCTCATTGTGCAGACCCCGGGGATGCCAGATAACGCGTACCTTGAGCGCTCCTATATGGACAAGGCCTCGCAGGAGGCTACGCTTTTAACAGTAACGAGCTCCGTGGTTGAGATCAACCCAGACAACGCCGAATACCAAAAGAAGCTCCTAGGTATGTATTTAAGCCCTGCTAGCTACACCAAAATTGAGCGCGATATTGATGTGCGGGTAGCGCAACTGATTGCTCAACGAGAGCTAGGGAGTTATTACTTTGTGCTCAAAAAGTATGAATACGATCCCCTCATCAATAAACATTTTGTCATAGGCGATCTGCACACGGTAAACGCTGCTAAAGATAGCGCGCAACAGTACGTCTTCGAATACAGCGCGCATATCCAAAACTACAGGCTTTGGGTTGATGAGGTGGTGACCTACGAGGGCGACCGAGCGCACAACGCCGACTATCTAAAAGGACAAAGCAGTGATCGCAAGTAAATTCACACTATGCACGGGGCTTCTTGTAATTTCACAAGCTTTAACGTCTCAACTGCTAATGGCTCAGCCCTTGAACTCGAGCTCTGCGGTGCAGCCACAGGCTCAATCCGCCGCACTCGAGGAGGGACCTGTTGTTAAGAGAAATGCTACTAAATCCAAACTCAAACCCCCAGTCTTTGATAGCAAGGATATTCATCTAGACGTTGCAGTCAAAGAAACGAGGCCTAAAGAGGTGATCCTGCCGGGAGTCATGCGCTTGGAGGGGGAGTCCTTAAACGCATTGGATCCAAACAGGGCTCGGCGCATACAGATGAACAACGGGGGGACACAAACAGTTTACGTGAGCTCAACAGAGATCAACAGAATTCAACTCCCCTTTAACAACCCAAAGGTGATTTCCTCTGGGGACATCAGTGTGGACAAGTCTGAGAATTCAAACAATGTCTACTTCTCATTTAAGAAAGACCCGCGTCCGGTACAAATGTTCTTTGAAAACACAGAGACCAATTCTGTCATTGGACTTCAACTTATTCCAAAACTGACCTTGGCATCTCAAACCATATTGATTGAGGACGTAACGCCTCAAACCAAAGTACTGGCACAAGTTAGCCCTACAAAGAATCAAAGCTTCATTGAGACCATGCAGTATTTGCAGGAGATCACGGCCAAGGGCGGAGTACCAACGGGTTACTCATCAACAGAGGTTGCCCTGAGCCCTATTACTAAGAACGGTTTTATCTTAACGGTTGAGAAAAAATTATCTTCTCAACAAAACGATATCTGGGTTTACAAAGTGTTTAACCCCCTTAAGACAAAAATTGTTTTGCAAGAAACCGAGTTTGGATGTGAAGCGGGCATTTGTAACCCTGACATATTGTCAGTCAGTTTGTATCCATCGCCCTCAATCGAGCCTAATCAGAGCACGACTGCCATTGTGATTGCTAAAAGGAGCCTCAAATGAAGGCCCTCGATAATCTTAAAACGTTGTGGGAAGACTCCTCTAAGAACGCCAAACTTGCAGCACTGGGTAGTGTTGCGGTGTTGGGTCTCATTATCTTGATTCAGGTGAATAGAAATTCGGAGGTTCAAGCCAACCTTGTAAAGGCCAATGCAGAGACGGCTGCTAAAGCGCAGATTAAAAACGACCCCCTTAATTTTGCATCGGTTAGAACACTTCCCACCACCAACCGCAATTTAGGTCTGGAGGATGAGGACAACAGAATTAGTCTTTTAGAAAATGAGCTCAAAAAGCTACAGGCGAGCCAGGGTGATTTAGTGGCAAAAGCGCTGGCTAAAAACACCAGTGCTGGCGCTGCTTCTAACTCCAATGCTTTGGCGTCTCAATTTCCTCAATCCTCTTTAAACCCTCAAAAAGTCGCGCTCAACATAGATCTCAACAAAGCGATTGATCCGCCCCCAGAAATCTCGTTCCCTAAACCCCCTTTGGACAAAAGTTTTCCCACAACCGAGGGTGCGGATGCATCTGAGCAAAGCGTTGCCCAAGGAAGCGGGCCAGCTGCTCCTTCATTAAAAGTTTGGGAGGCTACGAAAAGGGCAGAGCCAACAAAGGCAAAAGATCCCGAACTCGTGATTCCTGCAAATAGCTTTCTTGAGGGTGTGCTCTTAAGTGGTGTAAATGCAAGGGCTAAATTTGGGGCACAAAGTAGCGGCTCGGGTGGCGGGGGTTACGGCGCAGCGGGTGGGAGTGTTTCTGCCAATGATGTGGGAACCCCTTTCGTGACCAAGCTCAAAAGTAACGCTGTTCTCCCAAATGGGTGGAGGGTTGCGGATCTGGGGGATTGCTTTGTGGGCGCAAGTGCTAGGGGTGAGATTCCAACCGAGCGAGCTTTAGTCGTAGCCAAGACCATTTCTTGTATCGGCACAGACGGCGTGGTGTGGGAGGGCAATATGGAGGCTTACGGGGTTGACATTGACGGTAAGAACGGTTTGGCGGGGAAGTTGGTTAGCAAGGAGGGACGCTTGATTAGAGACTCGGTGATTGCTGGGATGGTTGCTGGGTTTGGTTCTTCTTTCTCACCCTCAGCGATACCGTCTTACAACTCGTCTGCGACGAGTGGTCAAACAACGGGTGCTCAGTATCCAAATGCCTCGTTGATTGCGCAATCAAGTATTGGTCAAGGCGTCTCGCAGTCCTCGCAACTGGTTACGCGGTTTTACCTTGACTACGCAAACTCTGTTTTCCCTGTGGTGGAGGTCAACAGCGCCACCCGCATTACCTGGGTTTTACTTAAATCGCTCACTCTGACCAAAAAAAGGTACGGGGTTTCATCATGAAAAAATTCTTCCTCAGCTTAGTTCTAATCCAGTCACTTGCGGGTTGCGCGAGTTGGTTCACGCCTGTGGGGAGCGACACGTTTGACTGCAATAGACGGGACGATCCAGCCAGTCCTCATTGCAGGAGCATGAGATCTGTGGATGACTCGACAAAGGGCAGCATTCCCCCCACCCGTTACGACAAAAAATTCTCAATGTCAGAAGTTGACGAATTAAACGGTATTTCTCAGGGGAAAAATCTCCCCAACTCTAAAGCGCAAACACAGACCACGCTCAATAACGCACCCAATAACGCACCCAATAACTCTAAAGCTACTGAATCAGTGGGCGGCGCAGGTATGCCCGTTCGTATGGGTCCAGTCATCCAACGTGTTTGGATACAAAAGTTTAAAACGGATAACGACACACTGGTGCAAGACACCTATGTGTACAAAGAGGTCCAAGGCACGCGGTGGTCTGGATTTGAGGACAGTGGGGCTGCGTCCTTGGAGGGGAAATCCGCGCAACTCTATCCGCATAAAGCAATTAGAGAAGAAACTCTCTCACCCATTTCCCCCGCAGTACAAACGCCCTCAGGCGGGAGTGCTTTTGGGGAGAACGCAGCGTCCGACTCAGACGAGGCGTGGACAACGGGAGCGGGGGGTATTAGCCCCTCTAAACCTAACTAGCCTAACTTTAGGCTAGCTCACCCATCTCAGCCAACTGAGCTAAATCACCTAACTTACCTAACTTACCTAACTTACCTAATTAACCTAATTAATTCAACTCAAAAGGCATCTCAATGTTTAAATCAATCCGCTTAATCGCAACTCATCCCAAAACTTTACTCTCACTTGGTGCAGTGACGGCCATTGCAGCCATAGGCGCTTTTAACGGCGGCACTGCGGTCTCCCAAGGCCCATTTGCAATTCCAATCACAACGCTGACTCAATACGCGCCGAGCATTGGTATTTACGGCGCGATCACTTCGATCATCATGGCGGCATGGTCTTTTGCTCACGGAAAAGGACTCTCAACCATTGGGGTACCCATTATTGTTTTGATGTTGAGTGAGTTAGGTATCCCCTTCATCTCAACGCTTTCGACCTCCGTTAGGGAGCCCTTGACTGTTACTTCCACCAATGTGGCTACAGCGGCACCCACGGCAAGCACGGTAACTATAGATACCACTGGAACTTCCGTCAAATCTACTTCTGCAATAAGTGTTGCTGCACCTCAAACATCAAAGTACTAATACAAAGTTTGCCAGGGGGAGTTTCAAGATTTTCCGGGCACTTCTCTTTTTTTTTCTAACCCCCGAATAGACAAGGTCTCAGATGTTTGATTTAAGAAACAGCACCAAAGGTCAAAAGCTAAGTGAGATCATTCATTTGGACTCATTTGAGAGTCACAACAATATCATTGTGACTAAGCCCAAAGGCGATAGTGACTATTTAGGATGCACGTACTCCATGACTCCTTTGTCGGGCGCGGGGGCGGAGGTGACGACTTTGGTGGCATCCGTGATCAAGACTGCCCCAGATGAGTCTATCATTCAGGTGAGTTTACTTTGTGAACCTGATCTCTCAGCGCAGAGTAATTATTTGCGGGGAAAGACGCACGGGGGAGAGGTCGTGCGTGAGTTGATCCAGCGCAGAGTGAGTTTGCTGAAAAGGGGCTTAGAGCCGGATTGGCAAGCTGATTTGCCGGTCATCAATAAAAAAACACTCATCATCTCCCTGCTCTACCCTGTTAAAAATGTGGATCAGTCTGCAGTGGAGGAAGCAACCGTTATTCAAGATGATTTCTTAGTTAACCTTAAATCCAGTGGTCTGCATGATGCTAAAAGACTTCAGCCCCAAGAAATCCTGAGCCTTTACTCTCAGTTTGCAAATCCGTATTCGCCCAAGAAAGAGATTAATTTAGACGATATGCTTGAGTTGAAATACCAAGCGTTTGGGCCAGATACACAACTTGATTTTACCAACAGCGAGTTAGGCGATGTGGGAGAGGGTACGTTTTGCTCAACTGTAGCCATCAAGAGCTTTCCTCCCACTGCTACACAGGGTTTGATGAACCTTGTGATCGGGGCCCCGTTCAACGAGGGTGAGACCCTAAACGGGGGGGGTCAACGGATCATGACCCCCTTTGTAATTACGACAACAATCAGAGTGGCCAATCAAGACAAGGAGCTCAGGCGAATTACCAAGTCGCTCAAGTCACGACAAGCACTGCTGCCTAAATGGATTGATGCGTGGAAGTTTTCTAATGAGGCGACGGTTGAGAAAATTCACGACCTGAACTACTTAAGTGCGCAGTGCGGACCAGAGCTAGACAAGTTAGTCTTTGTCAGCACCACACTCTTCATATACGGCAAGTCCCGCAAAGGAACTATAGACTCTGCCATGGGCGTTAAAAGCACCCTCAACAAATTAAAGTTTGACGCACGCATTGCGGGATCTAACGCGGTGGTTCGCTGGGCACAGTCCTTACCGCTTAATTTCTCCGGCGTAATTGCAAAGGACTTGGAGTGCGAGTCACTCATGCCAAGCGTGTGTGCGGGGTGCTTAATTCCAATTTATTCTGATTATTCGGGCAACGGGGCCAAAGCGGGGGATGCGCATGGTGGGCAAGGTGGGGAGAGTGCGGGTTCAATGTTCTACTCAAGACGGGGTGGGACGTACTTTCTAGATCCTTTCAATACGAACAGCAATTATTCAGGAATTATCGTTGCCCAGTCTGGTTCAGGCAAATCGTTCTTGATTCAACAAATGGCGATTGATCAACTGGCGCAGGGCACACAGGTTTTTATTCTGGACAACGGACGCAGCACGGAGAAGACGGTTCGGGCTGTGGGCGGACAATTCATTGAGTTCTCGGGCAATGAGAAAACGATGATTGGGCTGAACCCCTTCTCGGGCTTAACGGACGCTGAGTTCGCACAGGAGTCAGGGACCATTACGAAGCTTTTTTTACTCATGGCCGATATAGGCGAAGGCGACAAGGGGGCACTTCTAGTGATGGACGCAGCTGTAAAGCTTGCAAGGTCCAACTCCGTTGACCCAGAGATAGAGACCGTCATCCAAGCCTTAAAAACAAGCGCGACCAGTAAGAGTGCATCAGAGGCTGGGCCAACGGAGCTAAAAAGCCAAGAGCTTTACGGGAAACTTCAGTTCTTCATGAACGATCCGTACAAGTCGTCTTTCTTTAAGGGGAAATCAGACTTTGATCGGGAGAACAGGTTAACCGTTTTCGAGTTAGGGCAACTAAACGACCATCCGCATCTAAAGAACGTTGTAATGTTTTTTATCCTTCACATCCTTAGCAACAAGATCAAACAGACCAGGGGTAAGAAGTTGGTCATAGCCGACGAGGCGCACGATTTACTAAGTGATTCAATGTCCGCTTCAGTGTTATCCGGAATTTACCAAAAGGGACGTAAAGACGGCGTATCGATGTGGATTGTGATTCAAAGTTTGCTCAAGCTTTTTGAGACACCGACGGGACGCTTCATTTATAGCCAAAGCGCTTGGAAGCTCATTCTCAGTCAAAAGAAAGAGGAGATTGATCGCCTTTTCGATGAAAAACTGCTCACCGAGTACTCAGATGATCCGTTTTTTAAAAAGCTCATCAGTGGCATTAAAACCGTGAAGCCCAGTTATTCAGAAGTGCTCATCATGGGTGAGGCCGGTTATGACGCGGTTCGTTTGTATGTGGATCACTTTACCTCTGCCTTGTTCAACTCAGAGCAAGCGCAAAGGGACGCGTTCTTTGACCGATTTAAGAGTCTCTCGAGCAACGAGAGCGTGATTGACATCATTGATGAGTGCGTCTCGGACAAAACCCGCTTTCAAAAGCATATCTTGTCTGACGCGTTTTACTTACTTAAATCTTCTGGGTTAAATACACAGGAAATTACGGAGTTAGTCAGCAAAGAATTGAGTCTTTCGTGAGAAGAGGTCTTCTCATCATCCTTAGCGTCTTAATTGTTTCCTCAGGTCTCACATCAAATTCTTACGCCCAACCAGCACCAGCGCCAGCACTTGCACCTACAACTACAACTACACCTAGCACTGCAATTCAAACGGGAATGGCCTTAGGGTCTGCATTCGGGAATGCTTTGGCGCCTATATCAGCTGGGCAAACGGCCAATCAAAGTGCAGTCAATTGGAGGGGCGGCACTCAAACACCGAGCTCTATTCCGACTGATTTAGGAGGCTTCTCCTTTGCAACCACGGATACTTCGCTGCTTGACCGTGCAAAGGCCAGTGGTCTTGCCAATATGGGCACCCAGGCTCAGGTGTCATGCCAAGATTACCTGGCGGGTGCCCCTGGCACCACGCCTGCTTCAGATCAACAGTGTGCGGCGGTTAACTTCCTCAATAACCAGTGCATTACGCCCACAGCAGGCCAAGCAAGCATTCTTGGACAAACAGGTTCAGTGGGTGCTCAAGGCAACAACTGCGCTGGTACTTATGGTGGGGGTAAGTCTCAGTTTAATATTCAGCTCTCAAGCTCAGACACTGTATTCGCAGCCCTATCGCCCTCTGGCGTAGGCGCTTCAAATGGGAGCTCCTGTGCCCCGTCCACAGTCATTATTGCCCCGGCCGAATATTCACAGAACTCCTGTGTAATCAATAACTCTGGGACACAGTACAGTTGCTCGCAATCCCTCTCCACCACGATATCGAGTCAATCTACACCGGCTAGCGCTGCAAACAGTTGCGCTATCGGCGTTTTGTCAGGCAATTTCTGTCAACAAACAGCCAGCGGAGTCTCAACTCCTACCTATATATGTGGTGCGGGTTACACGTTATCAGGCACCTCCTGCGCACGGGATGTTACTCAAGCTGCAACACCTTTATATGTTTGTGCAGCGGGTCAAACTCTTAACGGGACAACTTGTTCAAGCACAACAGTGGCAAGCGTTGCCAGCTTCTCATGTCCTAGTGGGTTTGCCGTATCAGGGTCCTCTTGCGTTGAGACTATTACGCAGTCCGCTGGCATCGCATCCTATTCTTGCCCTGTGGGGTACTTAGAAAAAGCCGGCAACTGCACTCAAACTTCAACTCTAACTGCAACTCCAACCTACTCTTGCCCAACAGGATATAGTCTCAGTGGATCGACTTGTTCACAAGCCGTTACTCAAACTGGGACCCCCGTCTATGCATGCGCTAGTGGCTCCATGTTAAATGGATCTAGTTGCATTACGTCCGTTAATGTTGCGAGTGCAGCAACTGTCTCAACTTTTTCCTGTCCAAGCGGCTATACAGTTTCGGGCTCCACGTGCACTCAAGCGCTGAGTGTCCCAGCGACCACGGCCTCTTACAGTTGCCCAAGCGGTTCTACAGTCGCGGGGAGCAGTTGCACGCAAACCGCTACTCAATCAGCTACCCCGTTGTATGCTTGTTTAGTAGGCTACACACTCTTGGGGGCAACCTGTTCGCAGACTTTGATCCAAACCGCGACCCCTAACTATGCATGTGCCACGGGGACCTTATCGGGTGCAAATTGCTTGACCACGTCAGCACCGAGCGTAGCCAGTTACTCCTGCCCGCTCGGATACACCCTTAACGCCAACTCTTGCTCCCAAACAGTCACGCAACCCGCAAGCATTGCAAGCTACACCTGTCCAACCGGGCAGATATTAACCGGCTCTACTTGTACGACCCTATCTACCTCAACTTACGCTGCCACCAATTTTGGCTACTCATGTCCAATCGGGCAAACTCTTAGTGGATCAAGTTGTACCGGGGTAAGCGGATCGTATGCAGCTATTCCAACCTATTCTTGTCCAGCGGGCTCTGCCCTCAGTGGATCCACCTGCACAGTAATTTGTCCGGGGCCATTTGTTGTCAATTGGTTACCCTCAAACAACCCTACGATATCTTTTGTCTGCTCTGCGAGTAATGTTTGGACATTAAATGGAACTATTTCTTGGACAGTTCCAAAACTGAGTACCTCCTCCTCCGTCACCGTGGTCTTGGGTGGGGGTTTAAAGGCGACTTTAAACACGGTTTGCACCAGCACTACTTGCACAGTGACTCAGACTGAAAATGCCAACTCTGGGTCTTTTAACGGCGGAATCAATATAACTACCGGTAATCCTCTTTGGACACTCACCTACACAATTGCAACACCAACACCAGCGACTGTGGTTGGAGAGACCTGTCCAAGCGGAGGTACACTGAGCGGAACCAGCTGCACCACAACGAGCACATCGTCTGCTTCAATTGTTTATGGATGCAGCGGTATCGACTCTGTATCCGGCAGTATTTGTACAAAGACAACCACAACGGCGAGCTCTGCAGCACCCAATTACTCTTGTCCTACTGGTTATGCATTAAACGGTACGAGCTGTTTGGTGACGTTATCCCAACCCCCCGCCCCTGCAACCTACGCCTGTCCAACGGGTCAAACACTGAGCGGGTCAACTTGTAGCGCAACTGTCAGTGCAAGCGTAGCCAGTTACACCTGTCCGAGCGGCTTCGCTCTCTCAGGATCTAGTTGTACCCTGATAGTTAGCCAAAGCGCGACTATTTCCTCTTATAGTTGCCCAACCAGCTACACCCTCACTGGCCCCAGTTGTTCTAAGACTTTGTCGCAATCAGCTACTCCTGTTTACGTTTGTCTGATTGGGTACGCGCTTTTTGGAACCAATTGTTCAACAGTTTCAACCATTGGCGGCGCACCCAACTACGTGTGTCCTACAGGTTCAACTCTCAGTGGTTCCACTTGTATTACACCTACTAGCGCCCTGACTGCAGCAACGATTGGATCTTATTCTTGCCCTGTTGGTTTTACAGTTGCTGGGGCCAGTTGTGTGCAGACCATAACGTCCAGTGCAAGTGTTGCCTCTTATAGTTGTCCATCCGGGTACGGCCTTAATGAAAGTAGCTGCATACAGATACTGAGTCAATCTTTAACGCCTAACTTTACGTGTTCAGCTGGGTTTAGTCTAAGCGGCGCAACCTGCACGCATACGATCACTCAGACGGGCACACCCAAGTACAGTTGTTCAGTTGGCAATCTATTGGGGGCGGACTGTATCACCTCAAGTACTGCGAGTATTACCGGTTACGTTTGCCCAAGCGGATTTACGCTTAGTACAAATAGCTGTTCACAAACGCTGAGCATGGGGGCAACTGTATCGAGTTATAGCTGTCCAAGTGGGGGAGTTTTGAGTGGTTCAGGAGCAACGTCATCTTGTGTAACTAGTTTCACAGTTCCTGCGACGCTGTCTTATTCATGTATAGATGGCTCAGCCCCTTTAAAGGGCATTTGTATCATTAAATCTGCGACTACGTCCTGGGCTGACACATGCGCAATTTATGAGGCAAGCGCTGGACAAAAATTAGGGGTTCCCAATTGAAAAAACAATTGACTACGGTCTTACTCGCAGCAACCGCAATGGGTGTGTCGTCCCAGCCTGTAGACAATCTATTCGTAAACGCTCTCACACAGGGTTCAGCAAGTACTCAGTTGCCGGCGAATCAATTCAATGACCGCGTGAGTCAAATTCTTAAAGATAGAACAAAAAGCGACGGGGCATTGTTGCGTGAAGCTCACCTGCTCTACCGGTTTAAAGATCAGTCCAATTGCGGCAGGGTAGAGTTCTTTATTACACAGCCCTCTTCGCAATCGGTTTGGAGGGAGATGGGCGGACAACTCAATATCTGTGAAAACGCACAACCACCGATGCAAGCCTGTAAAGAAAGAGTTTTAGTGCCGTACGGTCATTTATGTGCGGATAACTCAAAACCTATTGATACCGAAGAAATTAAGGTCTCCGTTGAAAAGGCCCTTGCTTCAGGATCGTTATCGCCAGAGCAAGTCCAGGCTTTGCAAAAGAACAGGTTAAAGGGTAATTTGTGATTTACCATTTTAGATTCATCTTGATGAGCGCCTTTGTGGGTCAGTTGTGCGGGCCGCTCTCAGCTCAAACATTAGGGGTAGGCGCGTGCACCCAAAGCGCGCAGGCCTCCTGCATAGACGCAACTCCTTGTAAAACCGATTCAAATGGGAATATAGCTTGTTTATTAGGGGCAGTATTACCCGTGGGTGCAGTGCAACTTACCCAGGCTTGTTGGAAGCTCTCTTACACCTACACCTGCCAGGGTACTTCTACAAATACATGCTCAGAGTATTCATCCAACAGTGCCTGTTCACAAGCAAATTCGAGTTGCACCGGCTATTTAGGAGAAACAGGTAGTTGCAATTCTTGGACTAACACTTACTCTTGTCAGACACAAGCGGCGCAAACGACTCAGCAAATGCAGTGTTCAAGTAATTTAACTGCGGGGTTGGACATTGTGAGGCCTGAGCCTAAAAACACTGATTTTGTTCAAGCGGCACTGGCTCTTGAGATTGCAAACGAAACTCAGACCTACTCGACCAGTCCAAACAATATTTTTTACGGGGTGAGCGAGTCATGCAAGGTAGGGGACTTGGGGATAAAGAATTGCTGTCAAACGACGCCTGGGGGCAAATCGAACGCGGCGGTTTTTGGAATGTTGTTTGGAGCGGGGGGATCGGTTGCAAAGTATGCAGGTCAATCAACTGTTGACGCGGCGTCCCCTTATGTATTTGATACTCTGTACGCTGCAGGTAGCCCCTATTCACAGGGCATGTATCAATCTATGCTCGCCTCCTCAAACGTAGTAGCAACTGAGGGCGGGGACTTGGTAGGTACTCAGTTTAGCGCAGGAGGACTAAGTTTAAGTGCTTATGGTTTTACGTATAGTGCAAGCAGTTTAACCGGAACTGGCTTACTGGACAGCACTCTTCAGTTGGGCAGTTCTGATATCTACTTTAATCCTTACAGTTTTGCAGCTTACGCTGCCATCACGATCATCCAGGACTTAGCCAGTTGCTCGCAATCCGAACAACTCCTAGGGCTACACCGAGGTGCAAATCTCAGTCAATTCGAAAATCAATATTGCTCAAACAAGGTACCAATTATTGGAACCTGTTTGGAGTGGACCAGTAATTATTGTTCCTTTAACTCCGTGCTCGCAAAAATAATTAATGTGCAGGGAAAAGCCCAACTAGGAATTGATCCAACTAGTTGTTCAGGTCTTAGTCAGGCTCAGTTGACAAAGCTAAATATGAGCAAGATTGATTTCAGTCAGTTTACGGCCTCCATGACTGCAAAGGCACTGGCCAGTGTGCCCTCCTCTGCAAGTATCAGCGCCAATTACCAACCGATTGTGAATTCATTAAAGAGTGGCACCTCTCAAAAACCTGTCTCACCTGTTCTCCCGTCTTATAAATAATTAAAAGGAATTCCAAATGCTCAGAAAAAAATACCAAGTATTCATCATTTTTCTAACTCTCTTGTTAGCGGCCAGTTCAGGGTATGCAGTTTATTTAGCAAGCGTTTTAAGGACGCAAAACGAAGCTCTTTTTGAGGGCAAGACAAGAATGGAGAAACTTTTAAACCGAAATGCTGAGCTCGAGAAAATCAATACATCAGACGAAGAGGAGATAAACAGTGCGGGAGTCGAGTACGCAAAACTTAAAGACAGGGACGGGATGCTGCAAACGCAATTAAAAGCGTTTTCCGTGCAAGCCTTGGCTTGTGAGAGGCTAAGAAAACATATCTAACCCGGTTTAAGAGCAAAACCGGATCTACATTAAGAGAAAAAATTATGATGAATAGCTACGTTACTTTTTTAGAATACAAACTAGTTTTGGAGGCCAAACAAAAAAGAAATGCAGTGGATCCAAAATGTGAAAAATTTTTGGAACACATTGTTGTAAGCTTTTTTAGGGGCCACGCGCTCACAGTCACGCAGGCAATGGGTTTAAATCAGATCGGATCCCCAGCAACTTTGCACCGTAAGATAACCGAGCTTATTCACAAAGGATGGATTAGCACCGGGTTTGAGCAAAATTTTCGCGCATCCCCCGACTACAGCGAAGCTTAGTCGCGGGTCAAGCGAAAGGAGCTGAAGGCGACATGCGTCACCTACGGAGGCGATTCTTGATCCTGGATATACGCAACGAGCTGCTCGATGCTCGCATGGCCACCAGCACTAACAACTCCATAGGCGCTGTTCCAAAAGCGAACTTTCCAGAAATACTTGCTCAA
>CAIQHG010000042.1 GCA_903871545.1 uncultured Burkholderiales bacterium
ATTTAAAAAAAATTAATATTTAATTACTAATATAAAAAGAACTCTTGAAATTAAACCTTTAGCTCTGTGAAAGAAAGAATATGTCCTTTATTTCTCAATTTTTTAATGCAAGCATGGTCAGCGTGAAACTGATTGGTCAAATCGATGAATTCAAAGGGACATGGAGCCTGCTGGGCAACACAGTAACGGATCACTATTTAAAGCTTCAAAGGGAATCTACGATCGAAACAATTGGGTCAAGTATGCGTTTAGCAGGCATATCAATTGACAACGGGAAAATTAATACTTTATTGACTCAAACTCATCCGATACTCACAAATTTGAGTCACTCCAAGAACCCTAAAATGAGCTCAGAAAAGGTCATATCAGCAGACGAGGAAAGTAATACTTTAGAACTCACTAAACAAACTCACCTACCAGACCCAGAAAAAACTCAAAATAAGCCTCCAAATTCATTGCTCAAGGACTCTTTCTGGCCTGCCCCGCAATCCTCTCAATCTGACTTTAACCCCGCTTCCTTAGCTCCAATTAACAAGGGCTTTTTTAGCTCTGAGGAGAACGAGGCCCTCGGATACTTTGAGGCCCTGGAACTGGCCTGGGACCTTTCCAAGCAAAAGTTCCTAACCTTAGAGCATGTTTTATCCCTCCACCAGACCCTAATGTCTCACAGTCCAAAGGATCAGTGGCACAGCGGGAAATATAAGATTTCTGCCAATGGATGGAAACTCCAAGCTAATCCTGATCTGCCTAAATATTTTGAAACTGCGTCCACTGCAGATACGCCCAACCGAATGGTCAATCTAATGGATTGGCTGCGCGCTGAGCTAGGACACGAGCGCACCCATCCCCTCATCATTTGCGCCGTTTTTATGATGACTTTTCTCGAAATTCACCCGTTCCAAGATGGAAACGGCAGAATGGCTCGCATACTGGTCAAATTACTTCTTTGGAGAGGTGGCTATCCCCACACCAAATACAGCTCTTTGGACCATATTTTGGAATCAGAGAAATTTGACTTCTACAGAGCTTTAGAACAAACGCTGACTACACTACAAAGGGACCTACCCGACTGGGAGGCATGGTTGCAGTACTTCTTGAGTGCTGTTTTAAAAGACAGTCAAGGGTTTAATCAAAAACTAAAGAGCGAGAGGAAAAACTTCTCTCCCCTTCCTCAATTGGCAGTTTGCATACTAGAGCTGGCAAGAACGCAGGGCAAGGTAACTTTGAGGGACGCTCTTAAGGAGACTGACGGTAACCGCAACACCCTTAAATTGCACTTTAAAACTCTCGTAGCCAAGGGCATGCTGATCAAGGAGGGGCTGGGCGCTGGGGTTTGGTACCACCTCAGTTAGAGCAGCGCTATGAGGCAATTTAAGACAGTAACTCATCAACCAGCCATTACTTTGCAGTTAACATTAAGTGACAAATTCCTAAAATTCAACAATAACTTCTAAAAAGGAATAAAAATTGACTGATCTTTACAGCGCTTATTTAGATTATTTAGCCGCGCTTTGCGTAAAACGCTGTGGACTGACACCTCATTCTAAGGAATTAGCCCAATATTTTGAGCAAGTTTTAATTCAAAACCACTTACAGTCAACAAAGAAGAGGGAAGAATTTGAGCGAGAAGGCTGGTCTATTGTTGAGACCTTTACACTCGTAGATGAACACAAAATAGACCCGTTTTTAAAGGGATTGCTCTCGATCGTAGAAATTCAAAATTTGCTTGAGCAAACGGACTCTAAACAGCAACTCATAACCGTAAACCGCAGTTGCAAGCCCCCTTACCCGCAGACCTGGTCTTTAGTCCTTCACCCTAATATAGATCTATTTTCCTCATCGCCGTTTAAGGTCAACTTAAAATTAAAAATCGAATTAGCGTCGCCTGAGGCACCTCTTGAAATCACTTCAATCGAAAACGACTGCGCAGATCAGCCATTATTTTGTGAAAAAATGGAAATGTACAAAATTTTTCACTCTAAAAACTAGACAATTAAACCAAATACAAACCCCAGTTAAGGCAAGAATTCACTTCGATTGGTAAAATCTATGGGGTTATTGTCCTGTTTGAGTCCATTTCCCTCCTGCAAACAGGCGACCTGCGCGTCAAATAATTCGTTATCTGGTTAATTGATCAGCACATTGACGCATATAAAAGCAACACCTGTTTATTTTTAATTTTAAAAGACAAAGTTTATTTCATTCCCCGATGAGCTCTTACACTGAATCACTTCCCCCCTTTGATGGGCTAAATCTGCGCAAAGCATTTTCTAATTTTGCAACTGGCGTCACAATCGTCACGACTGTAGGTGAGAACAACGAGGCCATCGGACTCACAGTCAACTCTTTTAGCTCCGTATCTTTGGACCCTGCACTTGTTTTGTGGAGTTTGAAGAAAACCTCCTCAAGTCTTGAAGCTTTTGACTCAAGTGGCCATTTTGCCGTTCATATACTAAGCGCAGCACAAGCAGAGCTTTCTAACCGTTTTGCCAGTAAAACTAACCAAAAATTTGAAGGCGTCGATTACCGCAAAGGTATCATGGGCATGCCAGTTTTAAATAATTGCGCTTCAGTATTTGAGTGCAAAACAGTGGAGCGGTTGGTGGCTGGTGACCACGTAATTTTTCTGGGCGAGGTGCTAGCATTTGCAAGGCAGGATATTGACGAGCAAACTTTGATTTTCTGCCAAGGGCAATACGTTAAAACAAAGGACAGCGAATTGGTTACCCAAAATTAGCAGGAGCAGTTTTGAAGACTACGGGATATTTTTTTACAATATTTGGAGCCTTAAACGTTTTATACGGTTTTTGGGAGTCTTACTCCAACTTTCCAAGCATCAAAGCCGACAGCCTGATGAGAATCATTGCGAGTGCAATATGCATGGTTGTGGGCGTTATTTTGATCAGTATCGTCAAACCTAAAGATCCGCTAGAAAATGTCCCGAGGATACTAGGTGACCTGTAACGACTTAATAGTTAGTTTAATAAGTTCAACGCAGCTTGACTTCAAAGCCTCTTTTAACTGCTGGCCTATTCATCAGTAACTCAAACCAACGCTTTACGTTCGGGTAATCGCTCAATTCGATTTGATGACGGGCATGTCTCCACACCCACCCCAGAATTGCAAAATCAGCGATGGACAACTCATCCGCGAAATAGGTATGCTCCTCTAGCCGATGGTTCATCACTTTATAAAGGCGCTTCGTCTCTGCTGAAAACCGTTTAAGCCCATACCTTTGATCATCCACATTCTCTAGACCAAGGAAATGGTGCACTTGTCCAGGGGCAGGTCCAAAACCTCCCATTTGAAACATCAACCACTCAAGTACAGCTACGCGTTGGTTTGACTTGGGCGGCAAAAACTTTCCCGTTTTCTCTGCAAGGTAAATAAGAATAGCCCCAGACTCAAAAACCGATATGGGTCGCCCCTCGGGGCCGTCTGGATCTGTAATCGCAGGTATTTTGTTGTTTGGACTGATTGCTAAAAACTCAGGTTTAAATTGCTGATCCTTGGTGATGTCAACAATTTGAGCGTTATAGCTCAAACCCATCTCCTCTAAAGCAACGGATATTTTTCTGCCGTTTGGGGTATCAAATGCAAATAATTGAATAGTCATGAGAAATATCTAAATAAAGAAAATGTTGTTAATGATAAACGGTTTAAGTAGGAATAAAGTAAATTTGTCACTCGTTTAAGGTTTTTGATCCCAACGAGTGCTTACTATGCGCTCTAAATCAGACCTCAGCAGGCGCAGGGGCGAGTCCCATTCACCCCATTTGGTTTGCCTGTATAACTTGGTATTTTTGTACCACGGAGATAAGTCCGTACCCGTAAACCAGCGCCAATCGGCCACAAATGCCAACAAGGCACAAGTTGGCTTGCCCATTGCACTTGCCAAATGCAGAACTGAGTTGTCAATGCTAATCACCAAGTCACATGCCTGCACTAAATTAGATAGTCCATTTATGTCAGCGTAATTGTCCACATCTTTGTACTGAAGCACCTGTAAATCTGGATAGCTTCCTTGGCCATTGTTATTTTTACCGAGTGAAGTAGCACTTGATAAAATCTCATCCTCCACCTCCCCGTACTGCAAACTCACACACTTGATGGGAAGTCCTGTAAAAACCCGCAGAAGTTGGACAAGTTTAATCGACCTCCTCGCCCCAGTTTTCTGATTGACACTGCTCCAGGCAATACCGACCAATAACTCTTTTTCACTAATCACACCTAGCCCCTGTCTTGCTTGGGCGACTTTGCTTGGGTCATTAGCCTTTAAATAAGGCGTGTTGAAAATGAAATCCTTTGAAGGTTTTTTTGGATTAATGCCTAAATGGATTAGTAAACTGCTTAGAGGTAAATGCGCGTCGTACTCACCTCTCACGACCTCACTGATGTCGTCTCTAAACTCAATTGAGATTTTGTCCTTCAAAGCTACGCTCAACATATCCTTCAAACGAGGATCAAACTTAGCAGTGATCTCTTTATCAGCAAATTCGGGGTGTCGAAGAAAATTAGCCCAAAAAATCTCGTTGCCTAAACCATGTTCAGCCCAAACAAGCAGACGTTTGTAGCGCGTACCTGGACGCAACTGGGGAACTTCAGTTTTTGGGTAAAGCCCTCTATTCTCTGGCAAGCTCCACCTGTTTTCGTACCCCAAAAGACCCTTCTCAAAATCTACATAGGTGAGCTGAATAATCGTAATGTTCCACAATACTTCAAAGGATTGGGGATGTATCTCAAGGGCTCTTTGGTAACACTTGAGCGCCTCTTGAAATAAATTAAAACGCTGATACAGAAGTCCTTTGTTATAAAGCGCTTGATAAAAAGTGGGCGCCAACCTTAGAGCCATCTCATAGCATGCAAGGGCTTTATCCCAAACCTCCTCTGCAAGGAAAAGGTTACCCATGTTGTTATAGGTGAAAGCGTTTTGAGGATCAATTACCAAAGATTTTTTGTAACATACTTTGGCCGCGCCCAGTTGGTTTAGCTCACCTAAAATATTGCCCATATTGTCGTAAAAATAACTCACGCTAGGAGCGAGTTCAACTGCATTTTGAAAATCTTTTTCTGCAAAAGACAAACTCTTCAGCGCAAGTAAAAGATCCCCTCTATTGTTGTAGTAGTAAGGGTTTGAGGAGTCAATAAAAATAGCAGAGTTATAAGCCTTTAGTGCCTCTTGCCACTCCCCCCTTTTTTTATGAATATTGGCTTTGTTAAAGAACGCACTGTGATTATTTATATCCAAATCGCAAGCTCTGCCATAAGACTTAAGAGCCAACTCCATTCCCTCATCAGTATTGGCTTTCAGTTCTAAAAAACAACCTAACTCAAAATGAATATCTGCATCGTTTTGAGTACCAGGCATTTCTAATGCCATGGACAACCACTCACAAGCCGTCTCCAAGTTATTGGACTGTGCTGCAATTCGCCCCAAATAGGCCATTGCAGTGCCTCTTAGGAATGACAGCTGAATATCAGCACTCGGGGGATTTAAAGCACTTATCTCTTTAAAAATAGTTTGGCTAGCTGCAAAATCTCCTTGCCTGTAAAAGGAAAGTGCAAGCTCAAGGGATTGGCTTATATTGATTTGATCGGTGTTCAAGTGCTCGGACGCGTTTAGACAAACAAAATAAGCGCCGCATTGGCACTAGACAAGAAGGTGGCTAGTGTGCCCACCAACAAGGCCCTGGGCCCAAGACTAACAATCTCCTCACGCCGCGTTGGCGCCATAGCTCCTAGACCAGCTATGACGATACCTAGGCTTCCAAAGTTTGCAAAACCGCACAACAAATAGGTCATCAATATACGGCTTTTATCATTCATTGCGTCAATAGACAGATGACTGAAATCCAAATAAGCGATGAACTCATTTAAAACCAACTTTGTGCCTAGCAGTTGACCTGCCGCTTGTGTATCAACCCAGTCCACACCAAGACTCCAAGCAACGGGTTGCATCACCCAGCCAACTGTGCGCTGAAGGGTTAGGGGTGCAGCGTCAGGCATTGGGATCAAAGACAGCACACCGTTTGCAAGAGCAACCAATGCAACCAATACGATGAGCATTGCAACCACGTTGGCCAAAAGCTTCAAACCTTGAATGGTTCCCGTGCTAATTGCATCCATGAGGCTTTTGTAATGCAGTTGCAGTTTAATCGCTTGTGGACTAACGTCGTGGCCGATGCCGGTCATTGGGATCACCACCAAACTAAGGACGACTGATGCGGGCGCACTCATAATGGATCCTATTAAGAGGTGACCAATTGCGTTGGGAACCACGTCTTTGAGAAAGCTTGCGTAAAGAACTAGCACTGTGCCGGACAAAGTCGCCATCCCAGAGCTCATCACAATCATCATCTCAGACCTGGTCAATGTACTTAAGTAGGGACTTATCAAAAGAGGTGCCTCTACCATCCCGACCAAAACGGTGGAGACTGTTGCAAAGCTGGTTGCCCCGCCAATCCTAAATATCCTCCCCAAAATCCATGCAAACACTGCGACCACTTTTGGAAGAATTTGCCAATAATATAAAACGGCTGAAAGGGCGCTAAAAACCAAAATCATGGGCAATGCCTGTACCCCTAAAATGAAGGAGTTCTCGGGCGCTGCGACAGTGAAGGGGGACGGCCCGCCCCCTAAGTATCCAAAAACCAAAGAAGTACCCGCTTTTGTGGCGCTTTGGACAGCTAAAACGACTTGATTCAAGTAGACAAAGATTTGTTGAAAAAAACGAACCTTAAGTAAAAGTAGCGCCAGTAAAAACTGAAATAAGAGTCCTTTTAAAAGATTTCTCCAAGAGATTTCAGCTCTCCTCTCAGAACATATGAACGTTAACAAAACAATGAGTGAAATTCCCACAAGAGGGCGTAGGCTGTCTATTTGAAGTTGATACAAAATAGGATACTCAAAGAAATTAAAGGTCTATCGAATACCCTCTAATTGAAGATTTAAATGCCAAAAGAAGAACAAAAGACTTGATAATGATGAGTATTTTACTGGAGTGGTGCAACATTAATTTACTCATCCTTATTTCCAAAATTCATTTCTAATTTACCCTGAAACATTAGAATTTTTCAACCTCACTAAAAAACTACTTTACACCATGAAACTCTTTTTTTCCCCCACCTCCCCTTATGTCAAAAAGGTGCTTATTTGCGCCGATGAGTTAGGTTTAAGTGACAAAATTGAGCTCCTTCCTGCAAAAGCCAGCCCAGTCCTAAGGGACCAAAGCATTGTTGCTAAGAATCCTCTGGGTAAAGTTCCCACTCTACTGACAGATGAGGGAGTTGCGCTGTTTGATAGCAGGGTCATTTGTGAGTATTTGAACGATATCGCAGACGCAGACCTATTCCCCAAGGACAAACGCGCTAAGTGGAATGCGATTGCGATGCAAGCCTTAGGTGACGGTCTGTTAGATGCAGCCTTACTTGCAAGATATGAATCATTTCTACGTCCCCAAGAGTTTCTTTGGAAAGATTGGGAAACCGGGCAAATCGATAAAGTGAAGTCCTGCTTAGCAGATTTTGAAAACAACACCTCAAAGGACTCGGTCTTTCATATAGGGCACATTACTCTGGCTTGCGGACTGGCCTACTTGGACTTGAGGTTTGATTATTTAGATTGGCGCGCAAGCCACCCAAAACTTAAGTTTTGGTTTGAGGAGATTTCTAAGCGTAAATCTTTTGCAAAAGAGTGGTCGCTCAAAGAGTAAAGATACAACCTACTTGAGCGTCTGCCACCTCGTCAATCCCGCGGTTCAAATCGGCGTTTCAAATCGGCGTTTCAAATCGGCGTTTCAAGCCGTCGTTTCAAACTAGCGTGTTGATCCATCGTGTCGAACCATTGTTTACACTGCAAAAATAAACGTAAACCAAAAGCGTTTGGGAGGCGGGACACTTTGAGCTTTGGAGCCGGGGCAGTGCACCACTCTTGCCCCCCTCAGAAGTCTCGCTTAGTTGGTTTTGCATGACCAAGCGAGCCGCGCAAGCCCCTCGCTTTAGCCATGGGGAGAGTTCAAAAGCACAAGCTAAATAAGTGCCCATTACTCCATCACTTTTTAGCTTAAGTGCACTTATCGGCTAGGTGCCCACCATTAGCCCATATGTAATCCACCATTGCAGGCAAACTCAGCGCCCGTGGTGAATCCCGACTCATCGCTTGCCAGCCACCCCACAATGGAGCCAATCTCCTCTGGCGTGCCAAGACGTTTGACGGGAATGGTGTTGACGATTTTGTCCAAAATCTCGGGCTTAATAGCTTTGACCATATCTGTACCAATATAACCAGGACTGACCGTATTGACAGTCACTCCCTTATTGGCCATCTCAAGGGCCAAGGCCATGCTAAAGCCGTGCATACCTGCTTTAGCAGCAGAGTAGTTGGTCTGACCTGATTGGCCTTTGGCGCCGTTGACAGAGCTGATTTGGATGATCCTGCCCCATCCTCGCTCAACCATGTCTCCCACAACTTGTTTGGTCACATTAAACATGGAGTTTAGATTCGTATCAATCACTGCGTCCCAATCGTCTCGGGTCATCTTCAAAAACATGCGATCCCTTGTGATACCGGCGTTGTTCACCAACACATCAATGGGGCCGTGATCCGCTTTTGCTTTAGCAAATGCATCCACAGTTGAATCCCAAGCACTCACATTTCCAACTGAGGCGTAAAAAGAAAATCCCAGTGCCTTTTGTTCGTCCAACCATTTTGCATAGTCACGCGTGGGACCACACCCAGCAATAACAGTAAACCCCATTTTGTGAAGTCGTTGACAAATGGCCGTTCCAATCCCCCCCATACCTCCAGTGACGTACGCTACTTTTTTACTCATCTTTTGTCCCTTTATAGAATTTATATTTTTTACCGACTCTTCTTAACCCACACAGTTCAAACTAAACACTAACCTAGCGCTCTAGTGTGAGAGCAACGCCCATGCCCCCTCCAATACAAAGTGCTGCAAGACCTTTTTTGGCGTTACTTCTTTGCATCTCATGCAATAGAGTCACTAAAATCCGGCAACCCGACGCACCAATGGGGTGACCAATAGCGATTGCCCCTCCGTTCACATTAACCTTAGCAGGATCAATACCAAGCTCTTGGTTGACCGCACAAGCTTGAGCGGCAAACGCCTCATTGAGCTCAAATAAATCGACATCACTGGACTTCCAACCGGCACGTATAAGCGCCTTTTTCGAGGCCGAAACGGGGCCAAGGCCCATTACCGCTGGATCAAGTCCAGTTGTAGCAAAAGAAGCAATTCTTGCCAGTGGGGTCAGCCCTAAAGAGACGGCTTTTTGGGCAGTCATGACAAGCACAGCAGCTGCGCCGTCATTGATTCCAGAGGCGTTGCCAGCGGTCACCGTACCTGCTTTATCAAATGCAGGTCTAAGGCTTGAGAGGGCCTCTAAGTTTGTTTTCTTATTGATAAATTCATCTGTATCAAAGATCAACGGGTCACCCTTGCGCTGGGGGATTGAAACGCTGACGATTTCATCTCTAAATTTCCCAGCCTCCTGCGCTTTTAAAGCCTTTAATTGACTATTCAAAGCCAATGCGTCTTGCATTTCTCGGGAAATGTGATTGGCTTTAGCAACATTTTCGGCTGTAATGCCCATGTGGTAATGGTTGTAAACGTCCCACAAACCGTCCACTATCATTGAGTCAGTCATCTTCCAGTCCCCCATGCGCTGACCATCCCTGGATCCCATCAGTAAATGGGGTGAGGCACTCATATTTTCTTGACCTCCAGCTATCACTATCTCACTGTCCCCATAGCGAATTGACTGAGCCGCGAGCATGACTGCTTTGAGTCCAGATCCACAGACGGCATTGATGGTAAGGCCAGGAATTTCTTTTGCCAGTCCTGCTTTCATGAGGGCTTGGCGAGCTGGGTTTTGACCCGATCCTGCAGCTAGTACTTGACCCATGATGACCTCACCAACCGCGTTTGGGTCAATTTTTGCTTTAGACAAAATTTCTTTAATAACGATTGAGCCTAATTCGGGGGCAGCAACTTTGGCAAGTGAGCCGCCGAACTTGCCAACTGCTGTTCGAGCGGCACTGACGATGACGATATCTTCCATTTTTTTCTCTCTCTTTGTTAATGAAGTATGAAGGGAATATATTAAGATTTTACTTTGACGTACCGACCAGGCGCTGGCTCAATTGATTTGTAGTCTGCGCGACCCGCCTTTTTAGGCGCATTGATCTGTGTGCCAGAGTGCGCTGAGAGCCACTGGGACCAATCTGTCCACCAACTGCCTGGGTGCTCTGTAGCGGCTTTGATCCATGTTTGTAAAGAGGCCGGGAATTTAGCATCTGGCCCCGTCCAGTAGCTGCGCTTATTGTTTGCGGGCGGGTTGATCACTCCAGCAATATGACCGGACGCTCCCATGACAAAGCGCTTTTTGCCCTTAAACACGTGGGTGGATGCATAAGCGGCGTCTATGGGTACGATGTGATCTTCTTTCGAGCCGTAAATATACATTGGCAATTTGATTAGATTCAAATCAACCGGTTGGCCACAAATAATAGTCTTGCAGGGATTGATAAGATTATTTTCTAAATAAGTATTTCGTAAATACCAAGCATACATAGGTCCAGCCAAATTCGTTGCATCACTATTCCAATACAACAAGTCAAACGCCGGGGGTGTCTCACCTTTTAAATAATTACCCACCACATAGTTCCAAACCAAATCATTTGGCCTAAGGAAACTAAAAGTAGAGGCCATATCTTTACCTGACATAAGCCCGCCGTTTGCAAACTCTAGCTCTCGAAATTTGACAAAAGACTCATCAATGAACACATCCAAAATACCAGTATGTTCAAAATCAACCAAAGAGGTTAAAAGCGTTGCACTTTGCACTAACTCTTTTTTCTCCTGGGCTAACACGGCTAAAGCACTTGTGAGCAAAGTACCTCCGACGCAAAACCCAAGCGTATTTATCTTAGGTACATTTGCAATTTCTTTAACCACTTCAATGGCTTTGATCACGCCCTTGCCTACATAATCATCCCAACTGGCATGTGAGAGCTCCTCGTGCGGGTTGGCCCAGCTGACAATATAGGTTCTAAACCCTTGGTCGACACAGAATTTGACGAACGAATTCTTGGGTTGCAAGTCTAATATATAGAATTTATTAATACAGGGGGGCACTAGCAAAAGGGGAGTTGAATGGACCTTGGGGGTTTGAGGCGTGTATTCAATAAGTTGAAAAAACTCATTTTCATAGACCACATTACCCTTGGTTGTGGCAACATTCTCGCCTACCTTAAATAAGCTCTCATCCGTCATTGAAACATGACCCTGAGAGATGTCGTGAAGTAAGTTTTGTATCCCTTTTGAGAGACTCTCGCCTTTGGTGTCGATTATTTTTTGTTGTGCATCTGCATTAAGTGCCAAATAGTTACTAGGCGATGAAGCAGCCGCGAGTTGCTCTACTGCGTATTTCACTCGCGCTTGAGTTTTGGTGTCCGTGTGCAACGCATCCGTCATTGCCATCAAGGTTTTGGTGTTTAGCAAATAAATAGCCGCAGCAAAAGAGGCCAAAGGGTTATGCTCCCAAGCGGGGCCTTGGAATCTTTTGTCATCCAACTTCTGATCGTTACTCAGACCAGAGTTCCATAACTCTGTGGCATCTCTCACATAATTGCCCTGAATCTCAAGCAGTTTCTCGTTGTCAAAACTTAGCTGGGGCAAGTTGGTTTCCGAGAGTTCAATATTTTTAAAGCTCTCGAGGGCCTTCTCCCAACTTTCAGCGAAAAAGGACAAGTCCGGCGTAAAAGGAGTGTCAGTTGAAGAGCTTTTAGGTTTTTGCGTTTTAGATCGTGGCATTTATCAGAACTCCTAATATTCTTTAAATCTAACTTAAGTATCGCAGTCTTTAACCCTAAATTTGCGAGCTTTTTCAAATCCCGGGTAAACTATTAGTCATGTATATAGTACTAGTCGGATGGCTTTACGTAGCAGTTATGATGGCGATAGCTGAGGCAACGAGCAGCAATGGCACCCTATTAGGTGCTTTTTTCACCTTTACCCTCTACGGACTTGTGCCAATAGTCATTATTGGATATGTGATGAGCTCGCCCGCTAGGCGAAAAGCTCGTCTCAAATTAGAACAAGAAAAAGACAAAACCGATTGATATTCATCAATTATCCAGTAGTCAAGCATTGCGTATATTACTTTAGGAAATTTGGTAAAGTCGCACCGACTCTAAACTGCGTCACCCGCTGTTCCTCTGTGCGCTCATCACCCGGCAACACCGCGGATTAAAACTCATTTTTTTGCCGCAAAGTTAGCTATATTTACGAGTACGGCAGAAATATCTTCGCCTTCGGTGTTTGGATTAGATGGGGTTTGGGTCGGAAGCGCAGTGCTAGAGAAAAAATAAACAAGCTGATGCTAGCAATTTAATATAGGCCAAAATTTCTTAATAACTCGTCAATATTAACTGACTGCACGGGCAAAAAATCTATTCCTTAAGTAGACCGTCAAACTTGCTTTTCCAATCCACTAAATTAGTTAGCCAATCCAAATGAGTGCTGCTTGGCGACCCGTTCTTTGGTCTCTTCGGTGCGAGAAGAACTGATCGATATTCTTTAGAGTACACCACTTGTCTGTGCCGTCATTACCCAGAACTTGGTCAACACCCATTGATCGTAGATTAAGGCGCGCAAGGCCAACCAAATTGGCCATCCACTTTGGGGCGTTATCGCCGTGATTAATTGGTGTTGGGACAAAATATTGATCAAGATCGGTTCTTGCTGGGACTTGCAACCTATCAAACGCAATCCTTACATCCTTTCCAACTTCAAACTCTTTAGGACCAATACAAGGTCCTAGCCACGCAATGCAGTCTTTAATATTCTCGGCTCTGAGTAACGATTTTTGAATTAGCGTATCTATTAAAGACTCCAGCACGTTTTTGTTGCCAAAGCATCCTGCTCCAGAAAGCCCGCGCCAACCCGCGTGAGCAGCTGCAACAAAAGAACCACTTTTATCAGTCAGTAGCACAGGCAAACAATCTGCCACCATGATGGTGCACGCTATGCCAGCCTCTTTTGTAAAGCAGGCATCGGCATCTATGCCCAGTGCTACATTAATACCACTCACTCCACTTACTCCCTGCCCTGCAGACCCAACTATCTCATGGACGTGGTTAGCGTGTACTTGGTTTAAAAAAACGGGTTGGGCACCGAGCATTTCAGCTAATAAAGCTCTATTTTCGGACACCTTTTGAGCATCATCGCCAACATGACTGCCCAAATTAAAACTCTCAAATGGCTGCTCAGAGCACCCACCTAAACGCGTTGTCATGTGCGTTTTGACTTGCTTTGGCCAATCGGGGTGGTTAATTTGCAGCCACTCAGGAGGGCTTGAATTATTCCGCATAATAGCGCCCAAAAAAAACGATTCCAGGATTAGAAATTAATAGTTCGCTCATTCTAATCTCACCTTAATAATCGTTTACGGCAAACTTTTAGGGTGTGGTTTTTTCAAAAGGGGAAGTTGCTACATAATATATCGAGAAAAGACCTACACTTATGTTTTAGTTTTTGCTACCTCCTCCTTTAATCCACTTAAAAAACTTTTTTGATACAAATAATTTACTATGAGCTATGTTTTTACCCCCGCGCCCATTGTTTCTATTCCAATAACTGGCACCGATCAAAGGTTTCCCGCACATAGGGTTTATTGTGTAGGTCGAAACTATGAAGAACACGCTAAAGAAATGGGTTTTACAGGTAGAGAACCGCCCTTCTTCTTTTTAAAGCCAGCTGATTCACTCGTGATCGTTAACCAAGGAGAGACTGGGACTTTGCCTTACCCTTCGTTGACGCAGAATTTTCACCATGAAATTGAATTGGTTGTGGCCATTGGCAAAGGGGGTAAAAACATTCAAGCTAAGGACACCCATGCGCACATCTTTGGTTATGCAGTCGGACTGGATATGACTAGGCGCGATTTACAAGGTGAAATGAAAAAGCAAGGTCGTCCTTGGTGTATCGGTAAAGCCTTTGATCACAGTGCGCCTATTGGCCCCATTACACCCGCATCCGATCTACAAAAAATCGAGCAAGCAAACATAGAACTCATCGTGGACGGCGTCATCCGTCAGACCAGTCATATTGGAAAGCTTATTTGGAACATTGGAGAGATCGTTGAGCATTTATCCGCTGCTTGGGAGCTACAGCCAGGAGATCTAATCTATTCAGGCACTCCTGAGGGCGTCGCAGCAGTTGACAGGGGCAACGTGTTGGTGGGTAAGGTCAGTGGTTTATCGGACTTAACCCTCATCGTGAAGTAAGCTGATGCTGTTTGGATTATTCCCCGTCGTTTTGCATTGTTGCCAATGTTTGCATGGTCCCCTTGCCCCTCAAAAAATCTTTAACACAGGCTAAGATAAGTAGTTATGAGTAACATTCACAACACCGTTAAATTCTGCAAAAACTGCGGGACTTCAGTCGAAAATAGACTCCCCGATGACGGCGATACTCGCATTAGAGCAATTTGTCCTAGCTGTAAAACTGTACATTACGAAAATCCACTCAATGTGGTTGGCACTCTTCCCGTTTGGGGCGATAAAGTGCTGCTTTGCAAAAGAAACATTGAGCCAAGACTAGGTAAATGGACACTGCCGGCAGGATTTCTTGAAATGGGCGAGACTTTACAGGAAGGGGCTGCTAGGGAGACGACGGAGGAGGCAGGAGCTAAGTTTGAATTAGAAAACCTTTTTGCAGTGATGAGCGTCGCCAGAGTTGGCCAAGTGCATATTTTTTATAAAGCTCGATTACTAAGTGATGTGTTTGATCCCGGACATGAAACCATGGAGGCACGTCTTTTTGAGGAGAGTGAAATTCCATGGGATGAAATAGCGTTCAAAACAGTTAAAGAGACGCTTCAATTTTTCTTTGCAGACCGTAAGCTAGGATTTTTTGACATTCATCAGCTCAACATTAATTAGGCTTTTATTGAGCCGCTATGAGTCTGTAGTTGTGAATAGACCTGCTCAAGGCATGAGGGCCGTTTATCTCACGACTCTGGTTTTACCTCTGGGTGAGCTCAGCACTCTGATCGTTTCACCCGGATTGAGGGGGCCGGTGGCTTTATCAATCTCCTGAGCCACTGAGATGAGTGAATTATCCTCTAGCCGAATGGTCAGCTCTTGGCCATCAACTGTGTTCAAGTCTCTCTCAAGTAAAGCGCCTCCAACTCCACCTGCAACTACCCCGGCAATAGATCCTAGGACTGATCCGTTACCCCGTCCTATCTCTGATCCGACAACGCCCCCTGCTGCAGCTCCACCGATTCCGCCCAGACCCGAGGAACGTGCAGATATCTTTATAGCTTTAGCGGATTCAATTTTTCCCATCCTAACGATTTGAGCTTGACCGACCTCCCCGTCATGATAGGCAGTACCCGTCATCGTTTGAGATGCACACCCGGCTAACAACACTAAGGCAGAGGAAGTAATTAATGCGGCGTAATTTTTCATCTTATTTCCTAAAAATTTCCAAAAAGCAATTGTAAGATCAGCCGTGTTGACCAACGTAGACAGATTGAAAATCCACTTTAAAAATTAACATTAATATTGGTTATCGTATTCCGTTCTTATGCGTACTAAAGAACTACTATTCTTGCAAGCTAAAATAACAAACACCTAAGATGGCCGACGATAAAAATGCTTTTTACTTTGTAATTTTCAGCAAAAAATTAGCATTTGTCACTCAAGTCCTCATTTACAGTGCTCTAAACCGCTTAAAAAAATTATGAAAATACTTGTTCTCAATGGCATCAACTTAAACATGTTCGGCAAACGCGATCCAACGCATTACGGCACAACCACGCTTGATGAGATCAATAAGAGTCTGATAAACCTGGGGACGGAGCTTGGAGTTGAAGTGGAGTCTTACCAAACAAATATTGAAGGCGAGATGGCGATCAAAATCCACCAAGCGCATGAAGAGGGGGTGAGTGCTGTGCTCATTAATGCGGGTGCGTGGACTCATTACAGTTACGGATTGAGAGATGCACTAGCGATTTTAAAATGTCCAATCATTGAGGTGCATATGTCCAATATTCATGCACGTGAGTCCTTTAGACACCACTCAGTGATAGCAGAAATAGTGACTGGTCAAATCTGTGGTTTCGCAGCAGATAGTTATTTACTTGCACTTCGGGCGGCTGTTTCTGTTTTAAAGAAATAAATTCTTTTTCGTTAACACAAAAAAATAGAAATCCAAAAATAAATACAAATTTCGAAAAAAATTTATGCGTAAGTTATTCACAAAATAGGTGGAGAAACCCTCTTTTTTAAAGGTAAAAATGAGTAAATATGAGGGTCTCACTGGGATGATTAAAATTTAATCAACTCCGTACATTTTTTGCTTCGGATTGAAAAATAAATTTTTATTGACTTAAAAAATCAGATGCTGATAATCTAATTAAATGGTGTAGAGAATCAAATAAATGTTATCTCTTGATGTGTTTTGATTATTTTTTTGGACTTGTTAAACAACACTGATTTCTAATGAAAAGTGCAGACAATATTCCTAAAAAAAAGCGAACAAGCGCCAAGCATAAGGTGCAACAACTTAGAGTTAAATCAAAAACTGAATTCAACAAGTTTGAGAAAAATATTCCTCAACTCATCCAAGTCCTTAAAACCCATTCAGTGACCAAGCACTTACGTTTTAGTGCTGAGATGATCAAAGACCCGCTCACTCCAAAGATTAGGTTTAAGTACGGTAAAAAAGATCAACAAAGCGAAACAGAAATAACCGTTGAGCCAGGTAGTTTTGAGTTTGATTTTGAGGACGGATTTAAAAAAATTCACGAACTTACCGCTTATAAGGCCGCAAAATTACTACAAGAACAAATCATTGCCCAAGCCCAAGTATGGAAAGACTCTATTACATTATTGGGCTTATCTCATACACCTCGTGCCCCGGAGGTAAAGTCTCAAAAAAAGAGCCTAAACCATTAAGGATCAAGAAGGCCCGGGCGATGCGGTTGTCGTTTTTGATACCCTACGCCTAGTTCTAGTCCTAGTCCTAGTCCTAGTCCTAGTCCTAGCAATAGCCCTTGCAATCGCCCTTGCAATCGCCCAAAACTTGTTTTTCCGACTGAGCGGCCCACTATCAACCGTCCCCTTGAACGGCCCAAAAGTACCGAGAGGCTTCCCTTATAAGAGCTGTGCGATAACGGCCCTTTGTGCTTATGAATAGCAATATTGCCTGACCCTGGCATTAAAAATGCTTTATCAAAGCGTGTATGTAAATTTATTGACGCTTATTAAGGCCATTGGTAAAGATTAATGTGCACTACTTGTTTGTAAGTTTTTTTCAGTAGGACAAAGCAATGTAACAACCACAAAGGAATCATTATGTTATCGGAAAATCAATCATCTCTACCCGCTTGGGGCAGCAGTTTTAGCGGCAAAGGCTCTTCATTTGGAGACCAAGTAAGACAACGCAATCAAATGGCAACAGTAATGTTGATGGCCATCAAACGCTGTAATTTTGATACAGCTAAGCGTGCTTTGTGCGCATTGTTGAACATAGAAAAATCCCTTTGTTCCAACCCTCTTTTGATTAACATAAATGAAGCTTTGGTTTGCAGTGACGCCGAAAAAGCTCAATTACTCGCGGCTCAGTTCACAATCGAAACAATGGATTCATTGGTTCATTAAAATTTTTCAAGCCTTTCCCAAAAGCCTGGCTTTGCCATAAAGGTACTGAGGATACAGGGATCTATGCTTGCTTGAAAGTGATCCAGCTTTAATGCGGTGGCTGTCCATTGCTGCGCTTGATCAGTCATTACTTTAATGCTTCAACATCTATTATCAAAGCGTTAGGTGCTTTAATTGGCTGTGGGCCTACCCTGCATAGCCTGCACTAACTTTGCAGCTTTTATTACGCAACTTTTCAGGCAGAAACATCAATTAAGCGTCCAAACTCGCCAGAGGTAGCCTTTTTAGATGCAGCACTCGCAGCGACTGGTGATACCTCATTGGACCTGCTTGCGCCCTCAAGACTTCTAACCGCCATGGGCAACCTTGGAAACAGCGCAGAGGAGAAATACGAGCTATCTGCTTGCATAAGAATTGCAGTCTTTTGAGCAAAGTAAATTTGTCTTTTAGACAACTCTTCATTTATTTTGATCAAATAGGGATCAGCTTTCAAAGAGAGGTCAAAGGACCACAAATCTAAAATTGCTTTTTGGGCATTAACCACATTACCCTCTTTTAAAGCTTCCAGCAAAACTTTAAGCTTGCTTAGACGCCCGCCCCTGCGAGCTTGTGCGCTGCTGTGATTTTGACCATTCCAGTTGGAGCCCCAACCGTCAACTTTAAATCCATAATCTGTACTCATGGCGAGTCCTCCTTTTAAACTTTTATAAGCTCTTCCCCTTAAAACTTGTCAAATTTGTATTCATAATAAAATCTCTCTAAACCATAGCAAATTAAATGCCAATACTACTTTGCCGCTTTCACGGCTTATCTTGGCTGAGCGCAGCGTAAGCCCAGACCACGGCAAATCCACTTACCAAAGCTATAGGAAATATCGCAATCACAGTCGCGATGGTGAGCCAAGTTTCAATGTCCATGCTGTTTCCTCCTATCTGGAGCATTTTTGATGATTTAAGCACCTCACTCTAAAGTATCGGCATTAGGGTGAAAAACTATAAGGACATCAGGGTATTCAGATCACTTTTGTCACTGAATCGAGATAAAAACTGGTCTTTTTAAAAAACTAAGCGATAAAATGGTCCTGAAAATTTGGTGATTGATCTACGAATTTTTTTGACCTATTTCCTTGTAGTCACCACAAACTTACCTTAAAAAATTTAACCTTATGAGACTTCTTCACACCATGCTTCGAGTTGGGGATCTACAAAGATCCATCAACTTTTATACACAGGTTCTAGGAATGCAGCTCCTTCGCACTACCGACCGACCTGATCAAAATTACTCACTTGCATTTGTGGGCTATGAGGGCAACCCACACCAAGCAGAGATTGAGCTGACCTACAACTACGGGGTTCAAAGTTATGATTTGGGTAGCGCTTTTGGCCATCTAGCCTTAGGCGCGAAAGATGTCTATGAAACTTGCAATAAGATCCGCAGCGCAGGCGGTCTCATCACCCGAGAGCCAGGTCCAGTTAAAGGGGGCAACACAATCATTGCCTTCGTCAGTGATCCAGACGGTTACAAAATCGAACTTATCCAAAGAGACGATTGACCTGGGATCTTAGATCGTTATTTAGCGCTTTAAACGACTAGCTTCAAGGGCCAAGCTTGTGATCAAATTCCAGTCCTCTAGCTCTAAAGCTTGGGGCGGAACTAGCCAAGAACCACCCACACAAGCTACGTTTTTTAGAGCTAAAAACTCAACCGCATTGGCTAAGCTAATTCCCCCTGTAGGACAAAATGTAACGTTTGTAAACGGCCCCCCTAGAGCTTGTAACATTTTGACTCCACCAGCAGGCACAGCGGGAAAAAACTTTAGCTCATTGAATCCCAACTCCTGAGCAAGCATCACCTCACTCGCGGTGGATACGCCGGGCAAGAGCGCGAGCCCCAAATCCTTGCAAGCATTCGCCACACTAAGCGTTAGTCCAGGACTCACAGCAAAACGCGCCCCTGCTTTAAAGGCCTCCTGTGCCTGATGCTCATTGCGAACGGTACCCACTCCCACGACCACTGCGGGTACTTCGTTTGCAATGGCCCTAATAGCCTCTAATCCACTGGAGGTTCTAAGGGTCACCTCCAGCATCCGAATGCCACCGGCCAATAAGGCTTTAGCCAAAGGAACAGCTTGGCTAAGCTTATCAATAACTATTACAGGAATGACAGGTGCATCTTGCATAACCTCTAATGCGCTGAGGGTTTTTAATCCATCCATGATACGGCTCCCTCCTCAGCAGAGGCCACGTTCCTCCTAAAGCCACCAAACAACTCGCGCCCCAGACCGAACTTATTTTGCTCCACCAGATCCACAGGCATCTTCGCGCACCCTCGCTCATCCCAAAGTTTTGAGTCTACCAACACATCTAATTCACCCGTGGTTAAATCAAGGTTTACGTAGTCCCCGCTTATCACTTTGGCTAAAGCGCCCCCAAGTGCAGCCTCTGGGGTTAAATGAATTGCGGCAGGCACCTGGCCGGACGCACCACTCATTCTGCCATCTGTTACCAAAGCGACTTTATAGCCCTTCGCCATCAATACGCTCAGTGGGGGTGTCAACTTGTGCAACTCTGGCATTCCGTTGGCACTTGGACCTTGCCAGCGGACCACACAAACTACGCCGCCGTGTAACTTACAGAAATCCTCTAACTCACCCTTTTGGTAAGAAAGCAGTAACTCCTCTTGTGAGTTAAAGACCAAGGCAGGCGCCCTTACCTGGAGTAGCTCACTTGGCACGGCAGATGTTTTGATGACCCCTCTGCCCAAGTTGCCCCTCACTAACACCAGTCCCCCAGTGGGGCTAAAAGGGGATTTGGTTTCTCGCAGTATGGATGGATCCTTACTTTTGCCTGGGTTGGTCCAAATTAGTTTTTGATTTTGAAATTCAACTACGTTTGAATACTCCTGAATTCCCCCTTGCCTAACCGTCATGACATCCGGGTGCATGAGGCCAGAGCTTAAAAGCTCCGCTATCACAAACCCGGGACCCCCACAAGCTTGGAATTGATTGACATCAGCTTCCCCATTTGGATACACCCTTGCAATAAGGGGCGTCACCTTGGAGAGCTCCGCAAAATCATCCCAATTAAGGCTAATTCCGGCAGCCTTTGCAACTGCGACCCAATGTATTAAATGATTAGTTGAGCCCCCAGTCGCCAAAAGCGCCACCACTGCGTTAACAATGCAGCGTTCATCTACTAAACGACCAATGGGTGAAAACCGGGTTTTAAGCGTAATGCCAAGCACTGTCCTAACTGCCTCCCTTGTTAAGGCCTCTCTAGCTTCAAACTGAGTCGGATTTACAAATGCCGTTCCCGGCACATGAAGCCCCATTGCCTCCAGCAGCAATTGGTTGCTATTGGCAGTGCCGTAAAATGTACAGGTACCCTCGCCCGAGTATGCTTTGCTCTCCGAGTCTAGCAATTCGGCTCTGGAGACGAGTCCTTGCGCAGCTTTTTGTCGAACTTTTGATTTCTCAGAGTTCGCTAGTCCAGTTAGCATTGGTCCAGCGGGCACAAAAACAGTTGGCAAATGACCAAAGTGCAAAGCCCCAATCAATAGGCCTGGGACGATCTTGTCACACACGCCTAGCATGAGTGCCGCATCAAACATGTCATGACTCAGCGATACCGCAGTGGCCATTGCGATCACGTCTCGACTGAATAAACTAAGCTCCATTCCTGGTGTTCCTTGCGTGACCCCGTCGCACATTGCTGGCACACCTCCAGCAACTTGAGCAGTTGCCGAGTGAAGTCGAGCCTCATCTTTGATGATATCGGGGAAGTACCGAAGAGGAGCGTGAGCAGAGAGCATGTCGTTGTAAGCGTTTACGATTGCAATATTAGGTGCGCGCTCGACCACCAATTTAAAACGATCGTCCTTGCCTAGGGCAGCAATTGCGTGCGCGACGTTTGCGCATCCCAAGCGGTCGCTACCCCGTTCCCGCGTGGCCATGGCATCGACTCTTTGCAGATAAGATTGCCGTCTCAGGTGGCTTCTTTCTTTAATACGCTCTGTAACTGATAGCACAACTGGATGGATCATATATAGGGTCAATGGTTTAAAAAACTGCTTTAATTAAAAGGAACTCGACTCAAGTGCGGTTAATCCAGATCTTTCGAACTTTCTCAAGGAGCTCTGGTGTGTCCACATCTAATACACAGCCCGGGTCCTGCACCTGGATTAACACAGGAGGATACTCGCTCAAAATTTCTTTGGCACCCTCGTCTCCACTTAGTTGGGTGAGACGGCTCAAAAAACCACTTGAAAATCCAACAGGATGTCCCCTTTGCCCCTCAAATACAGGCGCCACGGTGACCATATCAGAGTTCATGAGTTCTTGATATTTGGCAAGCTCGCGCCCCATTAACTCGATTGTCGCGCTTTGAATCAAGGGCAGATCAGCGGGCAAAATAAGCCATCCATTGGAGAGCTTTGATAGGGATACACCAGAGGCGATTGAGTCGCTCATCCCTGGATTCAAGATGTGCTCGACTGCCTTTGGCTCTACAATGCATAGATCTAGACCGCTGAGTTGTGCGGCCCTTATGACGTGGTGTTTAACGCCGACTTCTCCAAGCAATGCATCTAATTTGTTACCCTGACCTCCATGGGCTTTGAACCTTTCACTGCGACCAGCACAAAGAACAATCACAGTGGGTTGGATGGGTTTCATTCTAGATTTTCTAACATTCGTTGTGCTGTATTTTAAGCACTTAACACCTTGAGTACCAGACTATGCAATCTCTTGCCGACATGCGCAAAAGCTACGAGCTAAAAGAGCTTGATGAAAAAGCTTCCTGCTCTTTGCCCCAGGATCAGTTCAGTATTTGGTTAGATGAGGCCATTGAGTCCAAAGTACCCGAGCCCAACGCAATGACTCTTGCCACTGTGGGGAGCGATCTTCGCCCTAGCACACGTATTGTATTGATAAAAAAATTAGCCCCAGACGGGATCATTTGGTATACCAATTACGACAGTAGAAAAGGCAAGGAATTGGCCGGTAACCCATTTGCTTGCCTGCAGTTTCACTGGGTCGAGTTGGAAAGGGTAGTTCGAATTGAGGGACGGGTTGAAAAAATAGGTACGCAAGAAAGTGATGATTACTTTAACAGTCGCCCCCTTGAATCAAGAATAGGCGCATGGGCAAGCCCTCAAAGTCAAGTAATCGAGTCACGCACAGTGTTAGTTACAAAGGCAGCTGATTTTGCTGCCAAGTTCCTCTCAAACCCCCCAAGGCCCCCTCATTGGGGCGGCTATATCCTAAGACCTGATAGTTGGGAGTTTTGGCAGGGCCGTCAAAATAGGTTGCACGACAGACTGCGCTACACCCAATTAAATGGTGCGTGGGTTAGAGAGCGCTTAGCTCCTTAATTGGCACTTTTTTGTGAAGGGGTTTGCAAGCAGTCTCTCCCTCAGTATCCCTGCCACAAATGAAAGATAGCTGCCGACCAAACACCTACACACAAAATAAGACTCAGTAATACCGCTGCGCTTCCCAGGTCCTTACATCTTTTTGAGAGATCGTGCCAAGCAGGACCGATTCGGTCAATAGCCGTTTCTAAACCTGTGTTTAAGAGCTCGACAATCATAACCAACAACACACTTGCCACGAGTAAACTAATCTCTACCCAAGTTTTGCCAATCCAAAATGATGCAGGAATTAAAAGCAATGAAAGCCACAACTCCTGTCGAAAAGCGGGCTCGTAAAAGGCCGAGTGAAGGCCCTGCAATGAATAGCCTAGCGCATGGACAATGCGGTTGATACCTTTTCTTTGCTTTTGAGGATTACTAGGCTCAGTGTTATCGTTCATGAGAAAGTTTTTTGTAAACTGATGACCTATTTTAGTTACGATTAGGTGCTAGTGGTACCCCCCGATCTCAGTTTTTCGCAGTAATCAGCGACTATCGCCCAGTCAATGTTCAAATAAATTCAAAAATAACTTTTATGTCTGTGTCATCTATTTGTCATGTCCGTTATTTAGACTAATCTTAAGTATGGGGTTGCCACTTTGGAGATGAACAGTTGTGCTTCGATCATTTTTAATGCATTTGCGGGCGACATTATAAAAACTCAGTCGACATTGATGGTTCACCCAAACCTGGCTCCTTGTGCAAAGCGAAATAGCCACTTCAACAATCCTTTAAATCTCCCATCAGTATGACTACCTCCAATTCAAAAACAGCTTCACAAGCCCAAATTAAAGAAGAATTTTTAGATGGTTACGACGAGGAGCTTGAGTTGGAATTAGATGAAGGTTTGATTGATCATTTAATGGATAGCTTTCCAGGCGAGGTGAGCCCTGAAGGCTCTTTGGACAGAAGAGTTTATTTTAAAGAACTCTTTCGCTTGCAGGGAGAATTGGTCAAATTGCAAGACTGGGTGGTTAAAGAGGGGCTCAAAATTGTGGTTATCTTTGAGGGCCGTGACGCAGCAGGAAAGGGCGGCGCGATCAAACGCATCACCCAACGACTAAACCCAAGGGTATGCAAAGTTACAGCCTTACCTGCCCCCACTCAGCGCGAGAAATCTCAGTGGTACTTTCAGCGCTACGTAAACCACCTCCCCGCTGCCGGGGAGATGGTGCTCTTTGATAGAAGCTGGTATAACCGCGCAGGAGTCGAAAAAGTGATGGGCTTTAGCAATGCGGGTGAAGTGGAAGAGTTTTACCGAAGCGTTCCTGAGTTTGAAAAAATGTTAGTTCGCTCTGGAATTATCTTAATTAAATACTGGTTTTCCATCACCGACGAACAACAACATTTGCGCTTTAGTATGCGGATCAAAGATCCCCTAAAACAGTGGAAACTCAGCCCAATGGATTTAGAGTCAAGAAGGCTTTGGGAGGAATATACAAAAGCAAAAGAAGAGATGCTTGAGCGGACTCATATTTCTGAGGCGCCTTGGTGGATTGTGGATGCAGTCGACAAAAAAAGGGCACGTCTCAACTGCATCAACCATCTTTTGGAGCAAGTCAAGTACGATGAGGTTCCACACGACTCCGTGAGCTTACCCCCAAGAATCTATCACGACGACTACATCAGAAGACCCATTCCACCAGAGATGTTCGTTCCCTCCAAGTATTAGACGGCACTCTGAGTGCTTGTTGAAATCACCCTCCTTAGAAAAAAACTCCTGCCTAATTCAAACGCACTTTAGCGTTGCAGCTTGGGCTTGATTTTGGGTTTGGTGCTATTGATTCGATCCTTTGTATTAAAAGAGACTTAATTCGTTAATTTGACACAAAAATAAAAAGAAACTTACATCAAACTTTCATAATTCAAAACCATAATGATTTTATGAAATATGTCGTGAACTAAATGAACCTAGTACAAAATAATAAGAATGAATTTTCAGATCTAATACCCAACATAGATTTAAATAGCGACCCCGCTAAAAAAAATGCAGCTTTAGTAGAGTGTTTTGGTGTTTCCCCTGAACTTATTCTCCCCTCTGCAGGTTTTAGTCCCCAAAGCATAGAAGTTAGATGGGCCATTACTTCAGATGAAGTCATCGCTGCCCAACGCCTTCGCCACAGCGTATTTAACTTGGAAATGGGTGGGCTCCCTGCCAACTCTGCTGCCCGCAGCGGTCTTGATATTGACCTATTTGATGAGTTTTGCGAACATTTAATTGTGCTTGATGCGCAAACCAAAGAAGTCATTGGAACTTACCGAGTTTTAACCCCCACTCAGGCCCAAAGGGTAGGCAGCACCCATTTAGAAACTTTATTTGATTTGACCCGTTTAAGGCAGTACAAAGAGCACATGGTGGAGATTGGAAAAGGATGTGTTCACCCGGCTCACAGAAACGGCGGCGTGATAATGGCTTTGTGGGGAGAGCTATTCAAATTTATGCGTCGTAATAAACTCGATTTGATGGTGGGCAGCACCAACATACCCATGACACAATCACTTCCTTTAAGTGCAAAAATGGCGTCTAGCATTTGGACTCACGTTAAAGAGCACCACCTAGCCGCTATACAGTTTCACGTTAGACCACGACGCCCGTTACCAGTAGAACAACTGGGCAGCGATCTCCCAGTTGAGCTCCCCCCTCTTATCCAAGCTTACCTGAGGTTAGGTGCAAAAGTACTGGGGCCCCCGGCTTGGCTTGCCAATTCCAACTCAGTGGACTTGCCCATGATGATGAGGTCAACTGAGCTTCACAGTAAGTACCAAAAACATTTCTTAGGTCTTTGATGCACTACAGAGCCATTTTCATGTCCGATTTGCACCTTGGCACACCCGGGTGTCAAGCGGAGTCAATTCTTGACTTTTTAAGAGAAAACGAAAGTGATTACTTATACCTTGTAGGCGACATAGTGGACGGTTGGCAATTGCGTCGCAAATGGTTCTGGCCCCAGGCTCATAACGATGTAGTCCAAAAATTACTTAGGATGGCCCGCAAAGGTTGCCACGTTGTATACATTCCGGGTAATCACGATGAATTCGCCAGAAACTTTGTTCAACACCACTTTGGTGGAATCGAGGTTTTAAAGGAAGCCGTGCATACAACTGCAAATGGAAAGTCTTTGCTTTTAATTCACGGTGACTTCTTTGACGCCGTTGTGCAATATGCCAAATGGCTTGCCTATGTGGGAGACCATTTGTATGAATTTACTTTAAAGCTCAACCGTTACTTTAACCACTTAAGAGCGAAAATGGGCTTGCCGTATTGGTCTTTGTCTGCTTATTTGAAGCACAAAGTAAAACAAGCCGTAGCATTCACAAACGATTTTGAGATAGCTGTTGCCAGAGAGGCTAAACGAAGAGGCTTTCAAGGCGTTGTTTGCGGGCACATTCATCACGCAGAGATTAGAGAGATAGAGGGCATTTTGTACTGCAATGACGGCGACTGGGTAGAGAGCCGTACAGCCTTGGTCGAACACATGGACGGTCGACTAGAGATCGTTTATTGGGACCAATTGGTTGAGACTTCCAAATCGCTTGCGACTGCTACTACTTGACTCGGTGGGTGGGTTTATTCCTAAAGAGCGATAAAGAAATAAGCCCCTTTTTCTGTTGATTGCAAACCTATGCAATTATCTAATAGGTTAGTAATAATGCTAATGTTAAGCTTAAGCTTAAATGACTGAAATAGATCCGTGAACGATTCTTACCTAATTCTTTAAATTTATGAACATAGTTATTGTCTCCGACGCTTGGGAACCTCAGGTGAACGGTGTTGTACGCACGCTTAAGATGACTTCGCGTGAACTTTCGAAAAAAGGCCACACCGTTCAGTTCATAACCCCCAATCTTTTCAAATCATTTCCCTGCCCGACCTACCCTGAGATCTCCTTAGCACTCACTACCCCTGGCCGCATTGCTGAGTTAATAGACCAGGCCAATCCAGATTGTCTGCACATCGCAACCGAGGGTCCCTTAGGATGGTTGGCTCGCTCAATTGCGATAAAAAGAGATTGGCCCTTTACGACGTCTTACCACAGCAGATTTCCTGAGTACGTCAACATCAGATTTAAAGTACCTATCTCTTGGAGTTATGCCTTATTTAAAAAATTTCATAATGCAGCAAAAGCCAACTTAGCGCCTACCCCTGCAATCGTGAATGATTTAAAAGAGCGCGGGTTTAAGGGGGCGAGAGTTTGGAGTCGAGGTGTTGATTTTGCAACCTTTAGCCCCTTTGGCCCGACCATACCCAGGGGCAAAGGGCCTATTTTTTTACATGTGGGTCGTCTTGCAGTTGAAAAACAAATAGATGAGTTTTTAAAGCTTGATTTGCCTGGAGAGAAATGGGTTGCAGGGGATGGACCTGAGAGAGACCGACTTCAAAAAACTTACCCTCATGTTCGCTGGTTCGGGATGTTGGACGGCCCCTCTCTCGCCACACTTTATAGAACTGCTGACGTGTTCGTGTTCACAAGTGTGACTGACACTTTTGGCTTGGTTATGCTGGAATCTATGGCATGTGGTACCCCAGTTGCAGCTTACCCCTGCCCGGGGCCAATCGATGTCGTAGTCTCAGGAGAGTCAGGGGTGCTAGACAACGATTTAAAAATTGCTTGCTTAAAAGCGCTTGAGATCTCTAGAGAAAAGGCTCTCGCTCATGCGAAAACCTTTAGCTGGGAGAGGGCCTGTGAAATGTTTTTGAGTGCGCTTCAACCAATTCCAAAAAAATTATCCTGATCCCGACCACTTCAAACAATAAGTGAAGGAAGTTTGGCTTAGTAAAACAACAAATAATATCGATAGGTTGCAAACGCTTAAACCCTTTTTGCAATTGCCTGCACGATTTGTTTTAACTTTATGCGGGATTAAGAAAAATTCAAGAATTAAATTAACTTTTATTCGGATAAATGCTTATAAAGTTCCAGTTTGAGTATGAAG
Source organism: uncultured Burkholderiales bacterium (assembly GCA_903871545.1). GTDB lineage: Bacteria > Pseudomonadota > Gammaproteobacteria > Burkholderiales > Burkholderiaceae_C > Limnohabitans. The sequence continues at coordinate 28,039 of CAIQHG010000042.1, forward strand.
TAATTCTTGGCTAACAATAGTTTTTTAGTAGCATCTGCTAGGCGATTATTTCCACAATCATTTCAGCTGTTACTGCAGACAAAGTCCAGCCTAAATGTCCCTGCCCTGGGTTGCGAACTATGCATGAGCCGGAGTAGCCTGCATTGCCGTTGCTGTTGCTGTTGCCGTTGCCCATAAACAAATATCAGTTTCCAATCGGAGTTCTCATCAAACCCTGCCCCATCTTGATATGCAACCCTACACTCAAGTTTTCAATAAAACTAAAACCCTTAGGTGCAAATAACAAAATTGTGGAACCATGCTGAAACCACCCCATCTCTTGGCCCTTGGTGAAAGGTAAGCGACAGTCCATCTCAGTAGGCCCCTTATAGCGAGTGCTCAAAACTGGCTCGATGCCGTGAAGCTTGATACTCGCAACCAAGACGGCGGCAACGGGGATAATTCCTAAAGTATATTTATCCTCACAAACCTTGTACTCAAGAAGTGCCCGCTCATTTTTACAAAAGAGCTTTTCAACTCTTTTCAAGGCAATAGGGTTCACATTCCATGTATCGCCTGAGAAGTACTTTAGGCGTCGAACTTCTCCTTTAAAGGGTGCGTGAAATCGGTGATACATGGAGGAAGTTATGCGAATCGTCATGTAGACGCCGTCCCTCCACTGGTGAGAGCTTGGCTCTGCGCCCAGCAAATCTTCTAACGTGTATGGAAACCCTTTCGCCTGAAAGAGTTGCCCATCCTCAATATCTCCAAACTCCCCAATAATCCCGTCGCATGGGCTTGAGATTACATTAGGCAGGGGATCAACCGTCCTTGCTCCCTCCTTTAGCTCTCGGATAAAGCAAGCATGTAAGCTTTTAAAGGATTGCTCTTTCGCTTCAGAAAGATCTAAATCTGCAAATAGTTTCCAGATTGCGATAGAGGCACTGCTTATCCCTTTATTTTCTAATTTACTGAACCATCCCATAAAATGCGTTAATGTAAGTCGCGGGATTCTGTTGGTTAAAAGGAAATTTAAATCCTCATAATTTACTATTTTTTTCAATAAATTCTTGATTTTCATCATTTGTTCATCCAAACGTAATAAAACTAGGGTTTTCAAAAAGGAATCTGTAGATGCTCGATAACATTCTTACGCTTAGTCTATACATATTTGGCTTTGTTTTGGCAACACAAGTCATTTTAAAAGCAGTTCAGCGTCTCGAGCTGTCCCGTGCCAAAAACCCCTCATTGGGCGGCCATGTGCGATGGGCGAAACGTCTCACAGCGCTTATTCCTTATTACTCCTACGCAGAGGATAAATGGTTTAACTGCGACTCAGCCCCTGATTCAGTTGCTCGTCAAAGAAAAGAAGCCCTGACGCGGTTGGGCCACGACTTGATCAGTCAAAGCCCTCTAACTCTAAAGCAGACAGAGCAAACTAAACCGATGATCTCAGACCTTCAATTCACAAGCAATTACAGGGTCCCTTACCAATTTAAAACAGTTTTACAAAAATACATCAAAACGGGCAGTTTTTGGAAAGAAAGCCAGGGCGTATGGCTAACTGATATGGACGGTAACCGATTTATTGACGTAACCGGCTCCTACGGGGTGAACCTATTTGGCTTGGACTTTTACAAGGCAACAATCCAAGAGGGCAGCGACCTTGTAAAAGACTTAGGGCCGATTCTGGGTTCTTATCACCCTTGTGTTTTAGAGAACGTTCAGCTTCTTTGCGCTCTATCTAAAAAAGATGAAGTATCTTTTCATATGTCTGGCACTGAGGCAGTTATGCAAGCTGTCAGGCTCGCTCGTTATCACACCGCAAAGAAAAAGATCGTCCGTTTTTGCGGAGCGTATCACGGCTTTTGGGATGACGTCCAACCAGGACCAGGAAACCCCATGCCCCCTGCTAGCGAAACGTTGACGCTTAGAGAAATGCATGAACCCACGCTGCGTGTGCTTAGAAACAGAAAAGACATTGCCTGTGTCTTGGTAAACCCCCTCCAAGCCCTTCACCCCAACCAAGCCGCGCCTGGTGACTCCACCCTTGTGGACGGCAGCAGAAAGGCGCATTTTGATTACGCAGCCTACCGTGAATGGCTTGTTCAGCTCAGAGAGGTTTGTACGCAAAAGGGTATCGTCTTGTTATTTGACGAGGTGTTTCTTGGTTTTAGACTTGCCAAAGGCGGAGCGCAAGAATACTTCAACATCCAAGCCGATATGGTCACTTACGGAAAAACTCTAGGCGGAGGCCTACCCGTTGGCGTTGTGTGCGGCAAAGCTGAGTTAATGCGCCGATTTGATGACGAACGGCCCGCTAATATTTGCTTTGCAAGAGGCACTTTCAATGCTCACCCCTATGTTATGGGCGCCATGAACGTGTTTTTAAAGCGGTTAGATACACCCCAAATTACTGAGCAGTATGCCGTTTTAGATACCACTTGGAATACCAGAGCAAATCAATTTAACCAAGAGCTCAAGGCTCATGATCTCCCGATCCAAGTTGCAAATATGTCGACTGTTTGGACCGTGCTGATTAAGTCTGAGACGCGTTATAACTGGTTGCTCCAGTACTACCTCAGGCGAGAGGGCATTGCACTTAGCTGGGTTGGAACTGGCAGGATGATCTTTAGTTTGAATTTTGGAGACTCTGAATTTGCAGAGTTCACCAAACGATTTATTTTGGCGGCTCAAAAAATGACTCAAGATGGATGGTTTTGGAGAGGCGCCACACAAACCAATAAGAGCATCAAACGGAGTATGCTAGTAGAGATGTTAAAAGTAAAATTCGTTGGCCAATAAGACTTAACAAGCATCTAAGAAAGGTCCTATAGGACCTTTTTTTATGCATAGGCTACTCTTTTCCTAAAGTGTTCCAAGATAGGCAGTCTAAAAAAAAGGGCTACACAACCCATATTTCACTCCTCCTCCCCAAACTCGTTCGCACTCATGCAGTAGTGCTTACGCTTGGCTCTTCGCGGCCAACTGGGGAGGGGACTTGCACCCGGTAAATAGCGTCAGTTGCAGAGGGGCGGACCCCGTAGGACGCGCCTATGCGTGATTCTGCGGAAGATTTTTTATGAAAGGATCTGCCAAGAAATTAAGGGGATGCCCCCCATTGTGGACATCCCCTCAATATTTCAACAGATTAAGATCGGCTTACCTTGTAGGACCTTTTTGTTAGTGGGAGTGAACATGCTCCATTGGGTCGATGAGTTCGCCTTTGAGTAAATAAATAGGCGATTTGTAGTAAAGCATTAAATCATGGAATGGATCTGTCAAAATTTTAAAGACCCATGAGAAAGCGACTTGGAAATTGTCTTGAATGACCAGCTGAACGGCTCTGAATAACAGACCAGCAACACCCAAAACAAACCAGCTAATACCCACTAAACGGATAAAGCTAGTATCCCCCTCTGGGGCAAACCAAGTGAGATAAGAGGGGCTAAAGTAGGCCACCACAGGTACGAGAGCCCAAATAGCCATTAAAACGACTTTGCGCTGCAGGTTGTAACCTACTTTAATAAATTCTTTGTGATCATTGGTTGCCTGGTTAACTACGTCGTAGTCTTTAGGTTCAAAGAAAAAATGTCCCGCCTGGCGAGAAGTCATGGAGATCATCCAAGCGATCAAGGCCGAAATGACTGGATCAATAAAGAGATAAGCGTACGAAACTAAAAATGATAAGGCGCTGATGAAATGCAGCGACTGATTGATGCGGCTATGATGATAATAGCGGTGGTCATCCCAACGTTGTGTCTTCAAAGTCTGAAAAAAACCTTCCATGACGGTCCCTTATAAAGAGTAAATAAAATCACCAAGGTATTTTATCTTGGATCAACTTGTGTCTATGACCATAATGTCTCTTTTTTTGATGAATGTTTGATGACAATAAGATATTTTTGCTTTACTTTCTTATACCAATAGCAATTTGCCAGTAAAAACTGACTTCCATAATCTTCAATTGTCATCAAAATGTTATTTAATTTACGTAAGATACCGATCAATGTCAGACCAATTTCCTTTGCATGTCGAACATTTCGGTCCCTCACGTGGGACCTTGCGCATTGCTTTAGTCTCGGAAACTTACCCCCCCGAGATTAACGGTATAGCTTACGCAGTATCTAGGATGGTCCAAGGCCTGAGGGCCAGAGGTCACGAAATCTCCCTTATTCGTCCTAGAAACAAACGCTCTGACATTCCTTTGGTATCGGAGCGGTTTGCCGAGACTTTGGTTCGTGGTGCCCCTGTTACGATCAACAACAATCTAAAACTTGGTCTTCCCGCAAAGGACGAGCTTTATCAACTTTGGTCGGTTCGCCGCCCTGACCTTATTCATATCGCAACTGAGGGTCCCTTGGGATGGTCAGCGCTAAAAGCGGCGAGAAAACTTAAAATACCCTCTATCTCTGATTTCAGAACTAAATTTTACACACAGCACCAACAACCAGGAATTCAGTGGCTAAGGGGTGCTGTCATGGCCTATCTCAGAAAGTTTCACAATTCCTCGCAGTGCACTATGGTGCCCACCAATGAGCTCAAGCGAGAGTTGACCAAAATGGGGTTTCATAATCTTGAGGTTGTTCCAAGAGGAGTGGACACAGATTTATTTAATCCCGAAAAAAGGTCCATCGCCTTAAGGTCTAGTTGGGGAGCAGATGATGACACCTTGGTACTAATCTACATTATCCAAGGCAACAAAGATAAACACTTAAAGTGGATCTTAAGAGCGCTGAAGTTGGCCAAATCAACGGCTGGCAACATCAAACTCGTTCTCGTTACGAATAGACAGGTAAAGCCAATTCAAAAGAGCCGTACTGAAGATATTGTTACTGCCCACGATCTACAAGAAAATGAATGGCCTAGTTATCTAGCAAGCGCTGATTTGCTATTGTCTCCAGGCGTTGGCGATGGACTTAGCAACAAAGTAATTGAGGCAATGTCCAGCGGACTGACTATAATGACCCAAACAAGCATTGCCACCTCCCATTTGCTCATCAACAACGTGAACAGTTTGGTTGTGCCCCAAGACGATGAGTCTTCATTTTTAACCCTATTTGTTCAAATTATTGGGCAAAGAAAGATGCTTAAGGATGTAGGCCTCAAAGCTCGCCAAACGGCTATGAGTTACGAGTGGAATTATGTAGTTGAGCGTATTGAGGATATATTTCAAGCTATTTCTAGTCAATTGATTCACTAATTTTATGAAAAACTACACCCCTATCGTTTACTCCTTTGCAGCATTAATATGCTTGCTTCAAGTTGGGTGCGCTTCTAACTTCATAAAAATAACTCCTGGCTCAGAGAACATAAGCCTTCAGACCGCCCCCAACGTTGGAAAGTGTAAATCATTAGGAAAGGTAACCGTTGGCGTAGTTGCAGAGGTAGGTTTTTACACAAGAAGTGCAGATGACGTTGAGGCCAATTTACTGCAATTGGCCAGAAACAGTGCGGTCAGCGCAGGTGCCGACACAGTTGTCAAAGCTGAGCTCCCGGAATACGGACGCAGGGCATTCGATCTTTATAAATGCAACAACTAATTAGGCTCAGATAATCCGAAAATCCAACAATTTGTAGGCGCAAGTACGCCAATAGCAGCTCTGAGAATTTGGTGGTTGGGGCAATTAGTTGGATTTTGGACTTTATATCAGAGTCGCCTGTCTTGCTGCTCTGTGTAAGTCTTTAGCCCCTCTACTGAACTATCCCCTCGGCTAAATCGAGGGGCTAGCGCGGCTCATTTGCTCAGACGTGCCCTGAGTGTGCGCTCCAAATGAAAAAAGCGCTTACAAACAGGCATCGCAACTGCACCGAACTCAGTTATGAAAGCGACCGAGATGCGGCTTTGGCGTTGGTGGTTTTGAAGTGGGCTTTGACAACTTTGTCCAAACTTGGAAAAGAGAAGATCAAGAAACTAAGCGATCAGGAACTGTGAGAAGCGGCCTAAAAACCGGTAAACCCCCTCCAACCCTGCGTTTGCGGATTGGTGGCGGTTATTCATGCGACTGAAAATGTTCGTTTTATCAGACTAGGCTTGAGGCGTTAGGCAACTCAAAATTAACGCCTGCAAGTGCCTCGTGCAATTCTTTTGACTGCTCAGTAGTCAATTCAACCAGTGGCGGTCTAACTGTGCCCCAATCAGATCGACCGGTTTTCCAAGCTATGGCAGCCTTCATCGCCGGAATCATCGGGAACTTGGCAAACACAGCGCGGGTGGCGTCTAACTTGGCCTGTGATTCGTCTGCAGTGCCCTCTCTCCAAGTCTTGTAGAGCTGAACAATCGCTCCTGGATTGACGTTTCCTGTTGCAGTAATACAACCCGCCCCACCTAATCGCAAATTGCGAAGAAGAAAGTTTTCGCTTCCAGCGAAAACATCAAATCCTTGCGGTTGAAACTTCTCAAGCATAGCCTGCGTGTTGCTCCAATCGCCTGAACTATCTTTAATTCCAGCTATGGTGACTGGGTATGCACTTAACAACCGAGCTATGAGTGTATGGGGAATCGGTACTCCTGAGACGGGGGGTATGTGATACAAGTAAATTCTTAATCGTTCATCCGCCACTGCATCAATCACGGCCGAATAATAACGGTAAAGGCCCTCCTCGCTCACACCTTTGTAGTAAAAAGGAGGCAACATCAAAACGCCACCGCACCCCGATTGCACAGCATGGCGAGTAAGATCGATGACGTCAGGCAATGCGCATGCACCTGTACCGGGCATCATTTTGTGAGGGGGAATCTTTGCCTCTATCAAAGCGTCAAGTAATTTATGCCTCTCGCCTAAAGACAGTGAGGTCGCCTCAGAGTTGGTGCCAAAGATCGCCAGGCCCACATCTTGATCTATCAGCCAACGGCAATGTTTCACATACCGGTCGAAGTCGGGACTTCTATCCGCATTAAAAGGAGTCAAAACGGGAGAATAAATGCCGTGGGGCTTAAGGGGATTGGTTTGCATAAAGTTAATTTAAAATAACGCCTACGCTGACGTTAACCTTTTTTAAAAAATTGAGACTGCTAGAAAGCGTTTACTAGCTTCTAACAAAAACATATATTAGCAGAAATGAAAGCTGTTTTTAGGCTTGATCACAATGGGCCTAAGCCTTTAATAGATCATGAACGGCATAAAGCCCTCCGCTGCGAGAAAGCTTTTTCTCCACAGACTTAAATAACTCCACTTCATTTGGTACCGCCCAGGTTACGTGTTTTTTTGCACGGGTAAGTCCTGTATAAATCAACTCCCTCGTCATGACCGCTTGTCTTTGTGCCGGCAAAACAAAGCAAATGTGATTGAACTCAGAGCCTTGAGACTTATGAACTGTCAAAGCAAAAACACTCTCCACCGAGTCAATTCGCGCTGGCAAAATCCAGCGAACCGGTGCATTCTGAGAAGATCCATCTTGAGGAAATGCAACGCGCAGTTCTCCGTTCCTTTGCAAACAAACCCCAACATCCCCATTTCTTAAATCTAACTGGTAATTATTCCTAGTCACAATGACTGGCCTGCCAACGTACCACCCCTCATCCTTAAATCCCAAGTGCTGTGCGATCACTTTATTGAGTTGATTTACACCCAAGGGTCCCTCTTTGACGGCGCAAATTACTTGAAACTCTGCAAATGCTTCCAATACGGATTTAGCCCATTGTTCATGCTCAAGGCAGGGCGTGCAAGATCCGCAGGGCATCGCATGTATTAATTTCAAATAATTATTCCATGCATAAATTAAAAATTCTTTTGTACTAAGGTCTTTGAATTCATTCGTGTTTAAACGGTCTATAGGCCCGGATGAAGCGCAAGACGCTGAAGACGCATCACCCTTTGGAGACCAAACTCTTAATTCTCTCCAACGTTTGCGTAGATGAAGTAAATCCTCTTTCTCCCCCCCATTTATCAATTGAGCCCATTGACCAATAACGCCTGCGCCCTCCACCCTGTAACTTTTTCTCAACATCACAGTTTGTTGAGCTAATCCAGAGCCAGGTCCACCCCAGTTGCTTAAGTCTTTTGTGCTCAGTCTTGCAAACCATTTAAGCGTGTTGGGCGAGTAATTGCCTTTGAATGCATTCAAACAGAGCTGACCCATCACTGCCCCCGCCTCAACGGAGGCAAGTTGGTCCTTATCCCCAAGTAAGATCAGCCGAGTGCCTGCCAGGGTACTGGCCAAGAGCCTGTCCATTAAAGCCAAACTAATCATGGACGCCTCATCCACTACGATGACGTCAAAGGAGAGGGAAATTAATTCCCCTCTTTTGTCATCGGACCTTATTTGCAAAAGCTTGTGCAAGGTAATGGGTGCAAAGTCTATTTCAAACTTAAATTCACCCGGTAACTTATCGACTGCCTCAATAATCGATGCACCCAATCTAGCCGCAGCTTTTCCTGTCGGCGCGGCTAGGGCGATTCGGATCTTGCGACTGGGGTCTTGCCTGTTTTGATTATGAATTAAGAGGGACAACAATTTCGTCACTGTCGTTGTCTTTCCCGTGCCTGGACCTCCAGTGATCAACGTAAACAACTTCCTTGTTGAAACCGCACAGGCTAATTTTTGCCAATCTGGTTGATCAAGCGCTTCGTCGTTGCCAAAGAGCAACTCCAGGTCAGCCTCTAAGCTTGCAAACTCCGTAGGCTTTTGATCAAGTCTGGACCGAATAGATTTAACAATACGTTGTTCTGCTTCCCAATTTTTCCGCAAATACAACAAATCCCCGTCCAACACCAAAGGACTTGATGGACCATCCTTCCAGGGGAGCGTTCTAGCGCAGTCTGCTAAATTTTCTGGAATAAACTCCTGAGCATCTTCCTCCAATGATAAGGCGCTCCAATTGCGCTGAGCCAACAAATTTAAATCTAAGCAGGTGTGGCCCTTCAAATACAAGTGACTTACGAGGGACGCCAAGAAAAGGTGCTTGGGTTCAAGACTAGGCTGTTGTTCTTGCAAAAAATCAGCAAAGGCTTTCTCAAACCGAGAGAATGAGAACTTGGGTAGAGTAATTTTTTGCATATGCGTTTACTACCCCTTAAATGCGTTATCTAGCTCTAAGATGACGTCTTTGCAGGGTCGATCCACAAATAATCCCTGCGACGGTGTATCAACGCCGCGAAGGAATAAGTAAATAGCGCCACCAATATGATGATCATAGTCGTAATCGGCCAAACGGGACTTAAGTAGTCTGTGAAGCGCTAAGAGGTAAAGGGTATATTGAACATCATAACGATGACTTAATATTGATTCTTGCATATGTTCGTATGCGTAACCAAGCAATTTATTGGACTTGTAATCAAGCACGTAATAGCGCCCATTGTTTTCAAAAACCAAGTCCATAAACCCAGTCAGCATTCCGTTCATATGTCTGGCAAGTAGTCCCGAGCGCGCCTTGTTGGGCAAAACGTGGCTTGTGATCAACTCATCAAGTCTTGAAACGTCCAAGGATTTCACTGGCAGAGTGAAACCCATTTCTGCCCATGCATTGACAGAGTTCATATCGCTTAACAATAGAGATTTAAGAGGGATATGCGTCCCCCCATCCATTGCGGTAAAGCAAGTACTCGCAATCTTTTGGATCCATTCTCCAAGTATTGTTTTGCCCTCCCCTCCAAGCCCAAGCCTTTCTGATTTAATGTCAATCAGCAAATTCCAGTCTTGGTTCGCATGCCCGTTTACACAAGACTTGGTGATTAACCAATCGTGCTTAAATTGCCACTCTAAGAGATCATGAAGCATGGTGCCAACCGAACTATTAGATTCAATTAGATCGTATAAATTTGTAGTATTTTCAACCTCTGACTCAGCTAATTTTGCTTTTTTAAATGGTAATTCATCTACTAAATTATGAGAATTGTCTTGCTGCGAGTCTGCACGTTTATCGTCTCTTGAGCTTTCTAGGTGTTCGCCTCCCCCTTGATAATTAACAGTAGATTTTGCAATTGAACTAAAACTTGCTGTCCACCAACTGGAGTTAAAGGAGTGGGTCGGAGTGAGTGCTCCCCTAGGAGTAACAGTGGACTGAGTGCTTTCGTAGCGTTGGTTGTTTGGTGTGGGCAAAGGGCTCACTTGAATATCCGAGCAAGTGCTCCACAAACCAAGCTTAGATACTAAATCATCAGATTTTTCTCTATCTAAAATCATTGAAACTGCATTTTTGGGATCTTTGGATTTTTTGGTAAAGTCTCTAAACATGGGTGCCAGTCCAATCCAGAGTGCTTTTTGGGCTCGAGTCAAGGCCACATAAAGGAGTCGCACGTCCTCCTCCAATCGGCTTTGATCGCTTCTCTCATTTTTACTGCCCTCTGCTTTAAAGTTAGATATGAAAGGAAGAAATACTAAAGGGAACTCAAGCCCCTTGGATTTATGTATCGTAATTACTTTAACCAAATTAGCCTCACTCTCAAGGCGCAAGATAGATGCGTCTCCTGAGGACTTAGGGTCTATTAGTTGTTGCTCCAAATATCTTATAAGGGAGCCCTCACCTTGCAACTTAAGGCTTGCATTTTGTAGCAAGTCTCCGAGGTGCAATAAATTAGTCAAAACCCTTTCGCCGTTGAAAACATCTGAGTTCGCGCTGCGAGTTAGGTTTTGAGCAATCTTGTTTTCATGAATAAGACAGTGCAACATTGGCAAAAATCCCTGCCTCTGCCATATCAGGTGATAACGGTGAAATCTCTCAATTAGTCCTTCCCAAAGTTCTTCGGTTTGAATGATTTCTTCAAGCCGATTAAGCTCTAAACCCCAAATCCTGGTTGATATCGCAGATCGCAAATATGAGGTAGATTTTGGGTTAGCAACTGCAAGCAGTAGGGTTCTTAATTCAAGCGCCTCGTTTGTACTGTAAACACTGTCTTTGTCAGATAAATAAACGCTTCTCACCCCTAGCAGAGCCAAGGCCTTTCTGATTGATTCAGCCTCCTTAAAGTCTCGCACAAGAACGGCCATTTCATTGGGATGCGCTGCACCGCAATTTAGCAAAAAAACCATTTGGTCAGCAAATACAGCAGACATGGTTTTGTTGTATTGATCTTTGTTAAGTGGTTTTTCACTCTTGTCATACCAAACCGTAATTGCAGCTTGTTCGGTATTATTAACTGTGAGAGAGGGAATATCTTTGGCAGCTTTCACTTGAACAAAATCTATACTTTTAAAAGGCTGGTGGGCCGAGGAAAAAATATGATTAACTGCGGATACGAGTTTTTGAGTGGAGCGAAAATTTTGAGGTAGCGTAAAAATATGCTCGCCAGCATCCCCTCTAGCCTTAAGGTACGTATCCAAGTCAGCACCCCTGAACCCGTATATAGCTTGCTTGGGATCTCCAATAATTATCAATCCAGAATCAATTCTTGGTTGTTCAACATAAATTTTTCTAAGCGTTCCGTATTGCCACGGATCCGTGTCTTGGAACTCGTCCACCAAGGCTACTGGAAATTGAGCTCTGATAGTTTGTGCCAGTTTAGATTCTTTCGCGTGAACAGCACGGTATAAGTTTTGCAACAAATCAGAAAAATCGAATTGCCCAACTGACGATTTAGCCTCCTCATAAATAGCGTTTATTTCATAAGCCGCGTGGTCTAGTAGGTCATCCATTTCAACTTTAGGCATTTCTCTTAATATCTCACAGAGCCTATCTATCTCCAAGAGGCCAGGTACCTGGTCTGCCTCGAGCCATCCGCTGCTGTGTAGCTTTGCGACAGAAAACCTCTCTAAAGTTTTTAGCTCAATATCTGCCCCGGCTCTCCAGTCCTGCATTTTATCCAGCCACCCCCCCAGCCAATCAGATCTGTAGTTTTTGAGTGTTTTAGCTGCCGTACGGGTTAAAAGAGTAGACTCAATTAATTTGATATTTTCATTCGTCCAAGCCGCGCGGGCTGGTTTTACGAATTGTTCATATTTAGTTTGAAAAGCCCCCCAGTCTTTAAGAACCAGCTTTGGCGAAATACCTCTACTTATCTGATTGGAGGGCGATGTATTTTTTCTCAAAAACCTATTGTTTATTTTATCCAGTAACTCCTGCGGAGACGCGGGGTACCCCTTAAGTCCAATTATTTGTTGTTCTGATAAAGGGTAAAGAAATCTACGCCAATACTCTTGGGCAGCTGATAGCTTTAGTTTGTAGGCATCTTCAGTAAGGGATTGCTCAAATAAACTTTTACTATCAAAAGCATGCTCTTTGAGCATGCGTGCGCTCCAGGAGTGGATGGTAAAGATTGCCGCCTCATCCATCCACTGGGCAGATAAATCTAATCTCTTTGCGCAGTGAGGCCACTCAGACGGGTCAAAAGATTGTTTTAATTTCTTTAAAAATTCATCCGCCAACAAGTCCTCTATCTGGGGGGACTGAAAATACACGGCTGCACTGTAAAGCCTCTCCCTAATGCGAGCTCTTAACTCAGCAGTCGCTAAATCAGTAAAGGTCATTACTAAAATATCGGGTGGGTTGAGTCCCTGACTAGACGGTGAAGGTAAACCATGACCCAAAACCAAGCGTACATAAAGAGCTGAGAGAGTCCAAGTTTTCCCCGTCCCGGCAGAGGCCTCTATAACCTGTAATCCATTTAAGGGTAAAGTGAAGATATCTAAAGTTTGACTCACACAGCCCCCTCAATGGATTGAGTAAGCTTTACTGCCAAAGCCATATCAAGATAAAGTTCTTTGCTTAAAAGGGGAAGTTCCTCCCTAAGGTCATCGTATCCTTGGAAAGCACGGCTTAGATAAACAGACTCTCTGCGTTCCCCTTGTTTAGAAAAAGAAGGTTCGAATATTTTTTCGGCGTTTTCATGGGGGTCCTCTAGCTCTTTGTCTATCTCACCGGACATCACTTTTTGATTGAAGAGATCACTTTGCAACCAAACCCACCCAGTCTTGCAAGCAAGGGGAAGTGGGCGAAGCCAAGCTTGGCCATAGATAGTGACAATTTTTTGGAGTGTCTCTTTTGCATGCTGGGGCGTCAAGGGAGCGAGAACAACTTGAGTATCAGAGCCAATTTGAACGCTTGTAAGCATTAGTCCGCCAGCGCATGCAGTCAGATGGTTCACCCACAGCTGAGCAATAACGTCTGCTCTTGCATAGGGCAGATCGTTTATTTTTTCGCTGACAGCGCCAACTCTTTGACCCATTTGCAAATATTCGACCGTAGAAGAGCCGGGTACAACTCTTGACCTTAAATTGAGCAAACTTGCACTCAGAGTTGTCTCTCCCAATTGAATATCAAGGTGGGTGGAGGGAGAGATATCTGGGTATTTGTCAATCCATTGATCTCTTTGTGAGATAACTTCCTGTACTTTTTTCTGAATTTTTTGGGTGAAAATCACCCCGTAACCTTGCATCGGCAATTGGCCCGATTGTCTCAACTGAGAGATCCCTTCTTTTAAGGACTTTGCTTTTAATAACTGATCTGCAATCTTATATTCCTCTAAATTATTGAGTGAGAAAGGTTCCGTCTCAATTGCCTCTTCCTCTAACTTTTCAATGGATATATTGAGTCTTGAGCGGAAAAAAACTTCCACTGGATGGCGAAGTAACCGGTAAAGATCATTTGAGGAGAGTTTCTCAAATCTGTGGCTCTGTGCCCCTGAGATTACGCAATAGGGTTGAGATGCAGTTGTTAGAGTTGTGCTTACTTGAAGTTGCTCCCAGTTTTTATCGTACGTAAAAAGATCACTACCAGTTTCAAAATACCTTTTAGAAAAGGGCTGCAACGGATGCTTAACAGGTTCAGTCTTGACGCTCCACACTGCATTAACGTAATCCATTAACTGGGCAACTAGCACCGATGGTGGTTTCTCAGAGTTATCTCTTGCACTATGTCCTTGCCAACTGACGTACAATTTTTTTCGAGCGCAAAGCAAAGCTTCTAAAAACAAATACCTATCATCCTCACGCCTGGACCGATCCCCCGTGCGCCGATGTTTACTCATAAGATCAAAGTCTCTAGAGGTGGTTTGCCGGGGAAAATCACCGTCGTTCATACCTAACAGACAAATAACTCCAAAGGGAATAGAACGCATGGGCATTAGAGTCGCAAATTGGACACCTCCACCGAAAAAACGCTGCTGCAAACCCAACTGCTGCAACTCGGTTAACCAATAATCACGAACGACATGTAGTTCAATGGGATCGTCCAACTGACATTCTTTACAAATCCTTTCCCACTGCTCGATAGGCTCAAATATGTTGTCTATCAACCTTTCTTGTGCATCATCACAAGGCAGAAAAAAGAGTTCAATTACATCTTTAAAAACCTTTACCCACTCACTTGGTCGATGGTTTTTGGACATAAGATCATTTATCTCATTTGTTGCATCCAGCCAATTAAGCAATTTGCCAATAAGGGGACCGTCTAGTCCCCCGATACCGGGAAAAGACAATGTGCTATGCCAAGATTCTTGATCATCCAATGCATAACCAAGCAGCAGACGACGTAAGCCAAAATCCCAAGTATTTTGGTCTAAATCCTCAAGCTCAACATCCATCCCGTGTTGGACTCTATGCTCTTTGTTAAGGCCCCAGCGAATACCTGCCCCCACGATCCAATCTTTCAAACGCTGTGCCTCTGTAATTGAGATATCAAATCGCTTGCACACAGAGTCCACCTCAAATAGACTTAGCCAATCAAGAACGCTGATCTTGAGTGTTGGCGTTGAAAGTAGCTGCGTGATCGCTTTGACGATTGGAGACTCTTTGGGGGTTGTATCCGCAATAGAGAAAGGAATGAATCTATTGTCTGCGATTGAATACCTTGCAAATACAGCCTTGATATGCGGCACAAAAACTTCCATATCAGGTACCATAACCATTACATCCTCAGGCTTTAACGCTGGATCGTGATCAAACCAAAAAAGAAGTTGGTCATGCAGTATTTCAACCTCTCTTTGTGCACTGTGAGAGGATACGAATTGAAGAGATTCATCAATCTCAGATTTAGTTAATTTATATTTTTCATCCGGCACAGGTGTCATGTTTAGGATGCATGACTGAATGTAGGGAAGCTGCAAAGGGGCGGTGGTGCCGGGAGCAACAGGATCCTCAAAAACATCAACCTTTTGAAATAAATTTTTATAGGCATTGACATTGTCAAAATCATTAAGTAGATGAAAATAGTCTCTTCCCTGCTTGCCCCAAGACGCTAAAAGGGGGTGAGAGATCAAGTGCAAATCATTTGGGTTAGCACTTTGCCTGCGCCTTGCTATGGTGCGAAGCATTTCATTGCCATCAATAATATCACCCCAATAAAATTGACACGGGTTTTGAACAAACATGAACACCTGGCACACATTACCAAGTTTTGCAAAAGCCTCAATAATTTGTGGCGGGAGAGACGAAATCCCAAATATAACCACCCGCTTGGGTAGACCTTTAGGCGTTTGTTTGGTTTTTTTAAACTCTTCTATGACCGAATCCATCTTGGTCATAAACTGAGCGTGAACACTGGCTCTTGAGGCCTCCGCCAACTCGGGGCCAATATCTGCTCTGATGGCTCGCCACAACTTGGATTGCCAAACCTCATCAGAGCTTAACGCAAGGGGCTTTGCTGGAATTTTCAAATAAGAATCTCCAACTAAACAATCGCTCCCCAAAGCCCAATCCATTAACCAATCGGCTCTGTAGTTTTGGTATCCATCGAAAACATCAGCGATTTGACTCGCCAGTTGGTAAAGGCGTCGGCTATCGGTTGAGGCGGATAAATATTTCTTTAACGGATTAAATGAATCTTCTTCAATCACCGAAGGCAGTATTTTGTACAAACGCCAGATTAGACTTTTTTTGTCAAAAGGCATCTGAACCGGAATATCTAAATCGCTTAAAACTGATCTGTATATAGCCCACAAATAACTGCTAGGTAACTCGATGTGTGTGGCTGCGCAAATTCCAAGAGCTTGATCATTAGCCAAGGCCAATTCAAGCCAATGTTTCATCCCGTTATTTTGAACCAAAAAGATCTCTGGACTTAAAACTGGGAGCTTATAAGTCTTGACTACGTTAACCACTAAATCACGTAAATCCTCTAACCGGTTTGCGTGTATGACCATGAAGCCAGGAAGTATTGATTCTGAATTCTTGTCCATAAATAAGCTTTTGAAGTTA
>CAIQHG010000043.1 GCA_903871545.1 uncultured Burkholderiales bacterium
GAGGGATGCATCAATTACACCGTACAAAGTTACATCTGCTTGAGCAGCGCCTAGAGCTGCAACTGAGGCAATCGCGATTAGCGTTTTTTTCATTTATTAATCTCCAAGGTTAAACAAAGGGCTCCGGTAAGTGGTTACCACTCAATTTGACTCGAGCCGAACCACCGGCTCCCCGGGCCAACCACCCTTTTCAGGGAAGTTGTGTGTATTTGACCAGAGCTCAAGCGTTTATTCACGTCAATCACCTTAATTTGTAACTTTTACGTTGTTCAAGCGCAACATATTAGTCTCCAATACGACCCCTGTGGCTAAATTCCAACCCTTGAAAGCTACAAGGGTTACTGCAGGGAGTCGTGAGACGAGATCAAACGCTCTTGTGTAGGCAAAAGTCATTTTAGGTATTTAAGGTGTAGCTGTGTCTGACTAGCTTTGAATGCAAATTCCTAAAACTGAAAATCAATATACTGGATTGGCGCTGCTTAGCCAGTTGAAGACTGTTCGTAATCACAGTCTGACTTCAAATCTTTAGGCAAGCTCAGTGGTTACTATTTGAGCCGCTAGTGCTAGTGCTAGTGCGACTGCTTCTGCAATCACCCGGGCTACATCATCAAACACACGATCAACTTTTTCAGGCTCATTTAACTTTGGCATTACCAAGAGGAAGAATTAGCACGAAGATAGTCGTTTATCTGTCCCGCGCGTTCCGATCAGAGAACTCAATTGGAGAAGCTGACGGCATTAAATTTGTATAACTTCTGCTTTAGACACCGCTTCGCAGCGAACCGCACGAAAAGTGCTGACGCACAGAATCCTAATTTTCTCCTTTTGCCTTATTGGACTTGGCCTTAGCATCAAGTTCTTTTATCAGTCACTAGTCCAAACCAGTATTAAAGTTGAAACCTTAGACCAACTGCCATAAGGTAGCTGGCTTTGATAGCAGGTTTTCCCTTTCAGGCACATATAGACTGAGTTACTTACAGGGTCATATCTCTTCAAAGACCTCAATTTAATACCCCCCCTCATCGTTATGGTTAAATTGAGGTTATGGATAATTTACTTATTTGCGTTGACAATGCCCTGCGCACTTTACTAGCCAAGCCTGTAGCAAGTCGAGCAACCCCCGCGCATGTTCAAACTGAGCGCCTTTCACCTAAAAACTGTAGTGGCATTGCTTTAACTGACAACACTCCTCTTACTCCTGAGGAGAGAAAACTTGCAGGCTCATTAATGCGTGTTAATCATGTAGGTGAGGTTTGTGCACAAGCTCTTTATGCGTCTCAAAGCTTAGCCACTCAAAATAGCGCTCTCAAGTCCTACTTCAGGCACTCAGGGCAAGAAGAGCTCGATCACCTCGCCTGGACTGAACGTCGGGTGAAAGAGCTAGACACTCACACAAGCTATTTAAACCCACTTTGGTACGCAGGAGCTTTTGGGATAGGTTTTTTGGTTGCGAAAATCGGTGGGGACAAATTAAGTCTTGGCTTTGTCGCTGAGACTGAGCGCCAAGTAGGTAAGCATCTGCAAAGTCATTTAGGCAGGCTTGCAAAGGGCGACCTTGAATCAAGAGCAATCGTTAAACAAATGAAGTTAGATGAGGAGTCACATTCCAAAAAAGCGATTGCAAAGGGAGCAACAGAGCTTCCAACTCCGCTTAAGTACCTGATGCGCGGTGTAGCTAAGGTTATGACTAACACAGCTTACCATATCTAAAACTCCGAAACTCTATCTGCTGATCACTGAGATTGTCAGTTTGCGGTTAACTTTCAAATAACTCGCACAAGTTAATTCTCAACCACCTCATAAGTGGTCGTGATCTCTGCTGTCTTAGACAGCATGATGCTTGCTGAGCAGTATTTCTCGCGGCTCAGCTGAATGGCTCTCTCCACCACTTGGGTTGAAATTGATTTACCTGTGACGGTAAAGTGCATATGTATCTTCGTAAACACCTTTGGGTCCACCTCAGCCCTATCCGCTTTTAGCGAAACGGTGCAGCCTTGTACATCTTGGCGACCTCGCTTTAGGATGAGTAAAACATCATAAGCCGTGCACCCACCCGTTCCTGCAAGTATTGTCTCCATTGGACGAGGGGCGAGATTTTGCCCGCCGTTTTCGGGCTTAGATGGGTCTGGTGCACCGTCCATCATAAGTACATGACCACTGCCGGTTTCAGCTAGGAAACCCATTTTTGATTGGGATCCCGTGTCTCCGGTCCAACTGACTTTGCATTCCATCATATTGAGTCTTTACGTAAAAAAAAGGTTTTGAAAAAACTAAAAAGCAATACAGACTTTTAACTCTTAGCTTAGATCATTGCAGGTCAGGACAAAGAGGTTAATTTTGGGGTGAAACTTGGATTAGTGAGTCTATTTTAACGGTAGGTCATATCGAGCACCAAAATCGTGCCCCCCTTAAAACAAACACACAGGCAAGTTAGGGAGCGGTTTTATTTAAAAATATACATGTATATTTATGTTGCGCTGCAGCATATTTCATAATAAACTTGAGATTAGCTCTTCATTGAAGGGCGCACATTTTTTAACTCTTTCTCACCCCCAGAAGGCGGGCGCACCAGTTGTCTCCTCCACCCTTTGAAAAGGTGGATTTAACCCCGAGCGGCAACGCTCGGGGCTTTTTTTTAAAAAAACAAATAACTGCTATTTTTGCCTGAAAAAACCCAGTATCAAACTTTACTGGCTATTAAAACCGCGTTGGTTCCACCAAACGCAAACGAGTTTGACAAGGCATGCTTCAGTACCTTTGCCTTGGAGGCGTGGATAGAATTTTTAAAAGTTCTGTTATGAGTTACGTTCAACGGATTTTCGCGCTCAACAAAATTAAGATCAAACTCAGTTTCCTCAAATGTCAGATTGGCATTCGGGGGTAAGGCATTATTCTCCAACGCCCTCAAACACGCCACCATCTCAAGGGCACCTGCCGCGCCTAGCATGTGTCCAAACTGAGCTTTAGTGGAGCTAATAGGAGTAAGGTCCCCAAAAACTTCCCTGACGGAGCTGACCTCGGCCGTATCCCCCGCTGTCGTTGCCGTTGCGTGGGCATTGATGTAATCAATACCCTCGGCCCTCAGACCTGCATCCTTTAACGCGGCTTGCATCGCGCGCGCTTGGCCATTTGCGTCGGGTTGGGTCATGTGAGTTGCATCACAATTGGTTGCAAATCCTGTGAGTTGAAGCTCTGACTTGGCCCCCCTGCGCGCGGCGTGCGCTGCGGTCTCAAACACAAAGGCTGCAGCCCCCTCTCCGAGTGCAAAACCATTTCTGTCTTTACTAAATGGGCGACAAACACGGCCTGGCTCCTGCGTCAGTGGCGCTAGCACACGAAGGGCGCTCCAACTTGCTAAAACTCCGGGCGTCAGCATCGCCTCGCTTCCCCCCACTAACGCAAGGTCTAGCCAGCCTGCGCGAAGCGCTCTCATTGCCTCGCCCATCGCAATGGCCGATGACGCGCAGGCACAAGAATAGGTCATACTTGCGCCTTGGGCATTGATGAGGAGGGACAGCTCCGCCGCAGCGGAGTTGGGCATTGTAGTGATGACAGTGGTTGGGCGTGGTCGCTTGCCGTGCTGATATATTTGGGCGGCGGATTGGTCAAAGCTGTAAGCCCCCCCCATTCCGCAACCCCAAAACACCCCTACTCGAGTTGCGTCAAGGCTTGATAGCTCTAAATCAATTGAATTCTCGTCACTGAGATGCTGATTACTTTGTTTAGCGAGTCCCGCATCCAACAAAGCAGAGCGAGCGGCCTTGATCGCTAAGGCTGCGCCCCGGTCAAGAGGGATTTTGGAGGGTGACTTTACTGCAGAGGTGTCAACGTCGCAGATACAAACTGGGACGCTGTACACCTCTTGACCTGGCAACTCGACTAGGTGCGCACTAACGGCGCGGTGACCCCCAAAGAGTTGAGCATCAAAAGACGATTTGTCATTTCCCAAAGGGGAGACCCATCCGTAACCAGTAATTAACACGGGATCGTTCATGAAGTTATCTTAAACGGTTTTTGCTTAGTAGACGCCAAAATCAGTCTAATACTTCAAAATTTCCGCATTTCATCCAGCACAACTGAGCCAAAGAGGCTGCCCACATGGTGATGAGGCTCGCCCTATTAAGAATTGGAAAGAGGGTTCAAGCCGTGATATGGGCAACTGCTTAATTATTAACTTTTAAGATCACTGAATGAGTGGACTGTTTGGACCAATGCTTAAAAAACGATAAAGTCAAAAATTAGCCAAGCCACTAGCCACTAGCCACTAGCCAATAGCCTATAGCCAGAATACTCCTTGGGTTAAATTTTAGACTTTAATACAAACTCATCAATAACGTCTGAGAGTTTTTGTAAATCAATGCCCGCTTCGCGTGGGTTGAGACGTTCTTCAGGAATACGAAGGTTGAAAGCGTCTTCGACGGCGAACACAAACTCCATCAATGACAAAGAGTCTATACCTAGCTCTGTGAGAAGGGTCTCAGGTGTCACCAAAGACGGTTCAACTTGAAACTTTGATGTGAGGATGTCAGAGATCGTTTGAAAAGTTCCGCGTGACTCTGAAATGGGATGGGTTTGGGTCATGCAATGTGTATTAGTTCAAGTGCATTGTAAACTTAAGTAAATGCATAGATACTCACACTCACAAAATTTATTTGTTTTGAGTCATAAGAATCACGAATTTTTAGGGATTAACAAACCTCAATTATTTTAATCCTTCAAGAAACTCCGCAACCTTTTGACAGACCTCTACCCTATCATTGTCCCAGCTGATCATGTGATAGCTGTTTTCTAACACATGACAATGCAGTGAGGGGGTTTTCCAGTTCATCTGTAAAAACCGCACATTCTCTAGGCTTGCCACCTCATCTTCGCTTGCGTGTAATACTAAAGTAGGCGGGGCGGACACCCCTGACATTGATTTAAGAAGGTGCTTTTGCAGCTTGTCGTGTTCACGCAAATGGGTAACCTCAAGGACACTGGCCCCCGCACTAGACAAACGCCTGGCCTTCAAGTCCTTGGCAACCCAGGCCCTAATTCGCTCGTTTTTCAGTCCGTAGGGGGGCTTCTCCTCGTAACTCCAAAGTCTCCCAATAGGTGTGTAAAGAGCTAGGGGGAAGAGGAAATGATAAAAGGGGATATTCCAGCCGTCCAAAATGAGGGGCGTGGACATCAATACCAAGCCGTCAATGATGGCCACATTTTTGACCGCCACACCGAGCGCCACATTGGAGCCGGCAGAAATGCCAATTAAAACAACTTTTTTAAAAGTCTTTTTGAGTTTTTTAACTTCGGCCTCAACAAAATCTATCCACCCCTCAAAGGATTTGGCAACCTGTTTACTCTGCTTCATCTCAAACGAGTAGCCCGGAATGATGAGCGGCTTGGTTCGAACGCCGACTTTTTTAAGGGCCTCCTCAACGGGTAAAAGCTCTTGAGAGGAGCTGCACAAACCGTGTAACAAAAGAACAATTAGGTCAGCCGACTGATTGGCCTGATTCGCTACATGAGGGCTACTTTGCGAATTTTGGTGTAATACTGAATCGTTGCTTGTAGGGGTAACCGCGCCCAATTGCATTCCTTCAAAGGAGTGCTGGTCAAGCTCGGAGCTATTCTTTTGCTCAAGCTTTGGCTCTCTCAAGGGATCGTAGTCGAAGGAGGACATGGGGGGGGGGGAGGTGAGGTATAAATGAAAAAAACTTAACGTTAAAAAAATAGCGATTAATTTATGATCGACACCAAGCGCGTGTTTTTGAGGTCTAAGCTGCGCCCAGTTGCATCACAGAGTCTAAACGAAACTAGGCACTATACTTAAATATGATTACATTAGCGCCGCCCCCTCAGTCTCGTTGAGATTGTTTTTAAGGGATTCAATCCACCTTAATTCACGTTCTGCAGACTTACCTCACAGTCACTAGCCAACCCGGCGCCCTTAAGATTCAAGTATTCAAGGCGTTCAATTTTTGAACTTATGCAAAAAAAAACCACTACCGCTAAAAAAACATCGACTTCCAAGATTGATTATTTACAAAAAATCTTAAACGCTGTGGTTTATGACGTAGCCAAAGAGTCATCTCTGGACGTGGCTAAAACTCTCAGCGCTCGACTAGGAAATACGGTCCTTTTAAAGCGAGAGGACCAGCAATCCGTTTTTAGTTTTAAGCTGCGCGGTGCTTATAACAAAATGGCGCATCTAAGTCCCTCAGAGCTGCGCAAAGGCGTGATATGCGCCTCTGCAGGCAATCATGCACAAGGGGTCGCACTCAGCGCCAGCAAACTCAAATCCAAAGCCGTCATTGTCATGCCAGTGACCACGCCCTCCCTTAAAATAGAAGCGGTTAAAGCGCTTGGGGGCGAAGTGGTTTTGTTCGGGGACAGCTATTCAGACGCCTACTCACACGCTCTAGCGCTCTCTAGCGCAAAGGGGCTGACTTTTGTTCATCCTTTTGATGACCCAGACGTTATTGCGGGTCAGGGGACGATCGCTGCTGAAATACTCAGACAGCACCAAGGCCGCTTGGATGCAGTATTTGTAGCAATAGGCGGGGGAGGCCTCGTTGCTGGTGTTGCTAGTTATATCAAGGCCGTACGACCAGAGATCCGGGTGATTGGCGTTCAAATGAACGATTCATCTGCCATGCTCCAGTCTGTTGAGCAGGGCAAACGCGTCAAATTAACAGATGTAGGCCTCTTTAGTGACGGCACTGCAGTTAAAGAGGTAGGGGTTGAGACCTACCGCATTACAAAAGAACTGGTGGACGAATATATTTGCGTTGACACAGATAGTGTGTGCGCAGCAATCAAAGACGTTTTCATTGATACAAGGAGCATTGTCGAGCCCGCAGGGGCGATGGCGGTTGCGGGCATAAAAAACTACATCTCTCAGCGCAAAACAAAGGGCGAGACTTACGCGGCGATTTTGTGCGGGGCAAATATGAACTTTGAGCGCTTGCGCTTCGTAGCCGAGCGCGCAGATGTGGGAGAAGAGCGTGAAGCTTTATTTGCCGTAACGATCCCCGAGCAAAGGGGGAGCTTTAAAAAGTTTTGCGAATTAATTGGAGACCTCCCCTCCTTCTTTGGCAATAAAGCACCTAGACAAGTCACTGAATTCAACTACAGAATGAACGACAAAGAGTCAGCTCATGTCTTCTTAGGGCTGAGCACCTCTAGCAAAGGCGAGAGCGTAAAAATAACAAAGTCTTTTATTAAGAGCGGCTTTAGAGCCATCGATTTAACCCATGATGAACTTGCAAAAGAACACGTTCGCCATATGGTTGGAGGCCCGAGTGATCTAGCAAAAGATGAGCGCCTACTGCGTTTTGTGTTTCCAGAAAGACCGGGAGCGTTGATGAAATTTTTAACCAGCCTCCCCCCAGAGTGGAATATCAGTCTCTTTCACTATAGAAACCAAGGGGCCGATTACGGACGAATTTTGGTGGGCCTTCAAGTGCCAGCTAAAGACGGAAAAGCGTTGGGGAACTTTTTAAATAAATTGGGATATACGTTTGTAGACGAAACTGATAATCCGGTTTTTAAACTTTTTTTAAAAAGAAACTAAAAGGAATATTTTTAACTCAAAGACAATAAGTAATCTTGACTATTAAAACCCTAGTAAAAATAATCATAGATAGTTAACTTACATGTATTTGGCCTGTCAACCGCACCAATCGAATGGGTTTGACTTTTGTTTGTTCTAAATGGACTAAGAGCAAAGCAGACTTCAAAAGGACGGTTACTTAGCTTGGGTTAGGTTAGGTTAGCACCGCGCTCGATGACGAATTCAACATCAATTAATTGACGCGAATGGTTGATATCGCTTTGCGCGATTAGCACCGAAACAGAGGTTCCCTTTAAACCAGCGATCACTTCACTAAGTCGTTTGGACAAAGCAGGTGCGACACCCTCGAAGGGTTCATCAAGCAACAGCAACCGAGTGCCAACGGCCAAGGCTCTACCAAGAGCCACTAATTTTTGTTGTCCACCCGAGAGCAACATTGCTCTTCGACCCCTCATCTCTAAAAGCTCTGGTAAGACTTGGTAAACCAAATCCAAGCGGTCTTTTTGGACAAGTTGATGATTGACCCAAACAGGGAGCAGTATGTTCTCCTCAACGGTTAATTCAGGCACTAAGCCTCTGTCTTCGGGCATATAACCGACACCCAGGCCAGCGCGAGCATAACTAGGCAGAGTCAAAATATCTTGGCCATCAAGCAAAATACTTCCGCCGTTAGGCCTTAGATGCCCCATAACGGAGCGGAGCAAAGTAGTTTTACCGGCACCATTGCGTCCAACTAAACCGACCATCGTGCCATCCGCAACGGTTAAAGACAAACCGCGCAGTGCAACCACGGATTGGATCGAGACGTGAAGGCTTTCAATTTCAAGCATGATTATGTATATTTCGTCAGATCAAGAGTTCACCCGTGACGTAGCGCCTCACATCCTCGTTGGCTAAAGCGACTTCTGGGGCTGCATCGGCGATGATTCGACCACTATAAAAAGCAATGACACGGTTTGCGTGAGCGGCCACAATTTCCATATCATGTTCAACAAAAAGTACCGTGGTTGACTGCTCCTGGCCGAGAGCGTCCATGATTGTTTTCATCATCGGAAATTTCTCGTCCGCAGATACGCCACTTGTTGGTTCATCAAGTAACAACAGTTTCGGTGAAACCGTCAAAGCCATGGCGATGTCGAGTAACTTGCGTACGCCACCCGGTAACTCAGCCACTCGGCGATTACGGTGTTCGTGTAGACTGAATCGCTCGAGTAATGCGTGCGCCCGCAGTGTTGTCTTTGACTCACGCGCGGGCCGCCAAAAACTGAGATTAGCCGACAAACAAACATGTGCAGCGATGATATTATCTAACACCGTTAATTCACCAAACAACTGTGGAATTTGAAAGGACCGGGCTACACCCAATCGTGTAATCAAGCGCGGATTAAGGGGCGTGATATCCAATCCTTCGAGCTGAATTTTTCCTTGATCGGGCTTTAAGTAGCCCGTGATCATATTGACGAATGTGGTTTTACCGGCGCCGTTACTACCAATCAAACTAACACGTTCACCGGTGCGGATTTCAATGTTGATGTCGTCGGCGGCAACCACAGCATCAAACTTCTTACACACCCCAGTTGCTTGTAAAATTGGCTTCACCGAGTGCCCTCCTTAACCCATAGAGCGCCAATACCTCGGGGCAGAAAGCGAATCACGACAAGCAGGAAAATTCCCAGGGCTAATTGCCATGAATTGGGAAAGTAAGAACTCGAGAAGGAGCGAACTAGCTCAACAATCGTGCTTGCTACAAACACAGCGATGACACTTTGCCAACCCCCTAAGATAGCGACAAAAACAAACTCCCCCGAAGTTGTCCAGTAACTAAAGTTGGGTTCAATATGTCCGAGTGCCAGAGCCGCCAAAGCGCCGCCTAGGCCGCCACAAAACGCTGCAATTGCAAAATTAAATATTACAACGCTTCTAACTGAGCCACCCAAATACTCTACCCTCAATTCGTTTTCTCGAACGGCTAACATAAGCAGTCCACGTGAGCTCTGAAAATAGATATGCACCCCTAGAGCCATCAAAGTGGCAATCAAAATCGTTACGCTGTAAAGGATATAACCGACCTGCTGGTCAGGCAACTTCCAGCCCAGCAATGTCGGGCGTCCTAAATTAAAACCATCGGACCCACCCAACATCTCAAGCTTCATCAATAAACCGTATGCCACCATAGAAAGAGCTAAGGTCAACATGGCAAAGAAAATACCTCTGTAGCGTGATAAGAGAGGTGCAAATGGCACAGCTATCAAACAAGCCAACAAGCCGCCCAAAAAAGCTAGGCCAATTAGATCGTGAAACCCTACCTTATTAAACAATAACGCTACCGCATAACCGCCAGCTGCAAAGACCAATCCTTGCCCAAACGAGACCACCCCACTGCGCATCAAGACAACGATACCAAGCGAGACTAGGCCGTTGGCAGCAGCAACAGTGAGCAAAAAAGTCAGCCATTTCGGCATTCCAAGCCCAGCAAGCACTAATAGCGCACCGCATAGAGTTGCACTAAGAACGGCCTTACTGTGAGATTCAAAAGAAGTACCGGAATCACCCGGGCTTTTTACAAGAGAGACTAGGGCCATAGCAAGTTTAGATTTTCCGTGCCTTATTCGGTTGAAAAAGTCCTTCGGGTCGGAACATTAAGATCACAGCCATGACCATATAGACAGAAAATAGCTCGGCAACTGGGGCTAAGTGCACAGCCATTGAGCGAGCCATTCCAACAATCAACGCCCCTGCTGCTGCCCCCTCAATACTCCCAAGCCCACCAATGATAACAACTGCAAAGGAGACAATGATGACACCCACCGAGATTCCTGGTTGGACTGAAATCATCGGTGCAGTCAAAGCTCCGCCGATGGCCGCCAAAAAGACACCGATGGAGAAAGCCAACATGTAGATCTTGGAGACGTCAACGCCCATACTAGAGGCTATTTCGGCGTTATGAATGACTGCTAAGGTAATCTTTCCTTGTCGAGTGCGGTTAAGCCACCACCAGACCAAGCCACCCACCAAGAGGGCCACGATCACCAGTACAAAGTCGTAAACGACATAGGTTTGGGTTCCTATATCTACGCTACCAAATAAGCTGTAAGGTTCAGAGACGTAATAAGGAGTCGCACCCCAAACAAGTTTAGTCACATCCTCAAGTATCAAAAACATGGCGTAGGTTACTAAGACCAGAAGCACCTCATCGCGACCATAAAAAAAACGAAGCAATCCCCGCTCGGTTAGCGGGGCAATGAGCGCTGCAACCACCACTGCCGCTAGTAACATGGCCACTAAAGTCATGCCCGGAGCTAGTTTCATGACGGCAGCCCAACTGACGAAACTGGCTGCTGCGTAAGCACCCAGAGCATAAAAACTACCGTGCGCGATATTGAGAATCTTCAAAACCCCAAAGACCAAAGTCAAACCAAGGGCTACGATAAAAAGCCAGGACGCGTAGGTCAACCCATCAATCAATATTGTGAGCATTCAACATTGTCCAGTTAGGGGCAGCCCTTGGCACCAGTAAAGCCGGACTTGATCCAATCCTCAGCTTTCATATTTGCAGGAGGATTCACGCACTCTGCCGGAAACCGCATAATGTCATCAAGGACAACCATCTTTTGCGCTGTGTCATAACGAGTTTTCCCAATTGCTGTTTCCTGTATAGCTTGGTGACCATTTCCCAGTGTCATTCGAATTTTGCCGGCCGGTGAATCCCACTCTGAATTGGCCAAAGCGGCTGCAAGTTGTTCGGCACTTGGTTTTTTCCCGCCATTGGCGGCCATGGCTTTTTCCACTGCTAATTTAAGGCCCATAAGGGACTGTACCATTCTGTAAGGAGCTTGAACGGGATAAACATTATAAGCCTTGCTGTACAGATCCCACCACCAGTCATTCAAAGGAGATTTAGGGGACAAAAGGCCGTAAGCTCCGCGCGCACCGATTATCACGCCGTCCGGCATTTTGTCACCCAGGCCAGGCATCACATGGTCGGCAGCGGAGAGAACGACTTGTGAGCGTTTGAATAGACCACGGGGTGCGGCTTGCAAAATGAAGGCCTGTAAGTCGCCTCCCCAAAGGCTACTGTGTGTCACATCGGCAGGCTTAGCCATGAGTGCAGAAATCTCGGTACCGTATTGTCCCGCGCCGAATTTAGGTAATTGGTCCTCACCTGGCTTAGCGTTGGGATAGAGTTTTTCCATGGACCAAATGAAGTCTTTCTTGGAATCTTGACCCCAGGCGTAGTCTTGGTTAATCATGTTAAAGCTCTCAGCCTTCACATTTCGTGCCTTCATATACCTAGCGAGTGCAACGTTGTCCATAGTTGCATGCGCAGCAGTGCGGAAAACGTAGTTGAACTTGTTATCCTCAAAGATACGCGGAGAACCGCAGTCATACAGAATTAGGAACTTTTTCAACTCCTCAGCAGCCGGCGCAACGGCCAAACAGTCGCCTGAGCCAACGTAACCCACAACAACATCGACTTTGTCTCTATCATAGAGATTACGAAGTTCTTGTACTTGTTTTGTAGCCCCTCCGTTTTCATCAACATAGATTGGTTCTATCTTCATTCCTCCAAAACCTACTTTGTTGTAAGGAGCGGGGGCTGTCCCTCGGTTGAAAGCATCGATGACAACCTTAGCGCCGTTGACTGCGGGGATGCCAAAGCTATCAGCGGCCTGACCGGATAGAAAACTCACTATTCCGACTTTAAAGGTTTCCTGAGCTTGAACGGATGCAATCAAGCCAAGGCCGAGACCCAAAGCAACGAAAGTTAGCAAGCTTTTAAGGGACGGACGAAGTGGACTCAAGGCGAATGAATGATTAGACATAAGAATCTCCGAACTAATGACTATTTGTAAAAATGCTGACGAACTAGAAAGATAAAAAAATAAAATGGCAGTTTAAAACAAACGATCATCTTAAAAAACTACCCTGAAGTGTTGTCCGATTGTGTTTCACCCAAAATGCCCAAGGTATGAGTGAAAACCCCTCCTGTTTTGCTGAATTGCCAAACTGACTAGATAAAGTCAAACCCGGCAACCCCTTTGGGCAAAGCGGTCAAACGGGGGGGTTTGTCTTTGACGTTGTTCCCCGGGCGGTTGCTAGTGGTGTGGAAGTCAGCAAATAGCCCTCACATGTCCCGCTTTGAAGGGTAGCCAATCGGGGAGTTTTCTATGGATGAAAGAATAGTTACCAGGTCGGTGTTTAGGGTTTCGTTGTTATTTGAATGGGCAACTACTCTTGCAAACTGTTGGCTAGGGTAGATGAATTAGCCCTTAGTTTTAATGGCGTCCTCTCTTATTTCTGGGGTGATGGTTGCATCGCAAAGCACTTCGCATGTGAACATGAACTATCTCCCAGTCCCAGTCACAGTCACAGTCACAGTCACAGTAGGCCAAGATTTCTCCCGCCCCCCCTAATCAAAATTCAATTGGATTCAATTATTATGCGTAACAGAGAGGACCGCAGGTTTGGGTAATTCCAGCCTAAGCTCATCTTCAGCATTTTTAGGAGACGAGTTTTGTCTAAAACCCACCCCTCTAGCATTCACACTTGAGAGCACCAACGTATCTCCAACGGGAGAGCCAACCTTGTAGGGCTTGGGTGGCAGGGAATCAATCGAGATAAGCGCTACTCCGTTGGACGGGTCCATATGGATTAAGCCAGAGAGAGTCAAACGCGCAAGGGCCATATCGGGTGTTTTTTGTTGCCCCTTTAGCTCAGCGCCCAATAGGCTTGCAATTTGGGAAGGCTTTAAGTTAGCCGTAGAGTCCAAGGCAGGCATTGGGATAGCTGATAGGGCGGGCTGTGAGGCCTGCGCGTAGGGCCACAACTTGAGTCCCCACCCAACCACACTGGCCCCGGCGCAAAGGCAAAGCACAAAGGTAAGTATTTTGTGAGTAACTAATTTGGGGCCTGTATCGATCATGTGAAACTAAATAAATTTTCGTAAGAGAATATAAAAATAGAGCGCCTCAAGGCTTTACCTTAAATTAAGGGGTTCTTTACTGATTATGATCTAAAAAAATCCAATTATCAGTAAACCTTTCATTCAAAATTCTTCACTTTTTTAGATGCGCCTTTCTTGCACTGAAGAAGAGTCTAAAATCCGTCTATTTGAATCACCTTTTTTAAGTTGCCCTTTAAAGGTCATCCTTCATTTGATATGAACAAAACATCACACCCCAAAAAACTGAGCTCTAGCCTGAGACAACCTACAAAACGTCAAAAGGGTTTTACTTTAATAGAATTGATGGTGGTGTTGGTCATCATTGGGGTTCTCGCTGCGCTGATTGTGCCCAATGTCTTAGACCGCGCTGATGATGCTCGGGTGAGTGCAGCAAGAACGGATGTCAACAACTTAATGCAAGCCCTAAAGCTTTACAAGCTTGACAATCAACGCTACCCCTCCAACGACCAGGGTCTCAACGCCTTAGTGGTTAGGCCCTCCTCTGGTCCTGGAACGATTAACTGGAAGCCCTACTTGGACAAACTACCTAATGATCCGTGGGGCAATCCTTATCAATACATCTCCCCAGGCGTCAAAGGAGAGGTGGACGTGATGTCTTTAGGGGCAGATGGTCAGGTAGGCGGAGACGGTAAAAATGCCGACATCGGTAGTTGGCAATAAACTTAAAAACATTGACCCCGCTCAATGAACACTACGAACAGGATAGATCAAACAGTTACTCCTCAAAGAGCTTTCACTCGCGCTACTCAGGGGGGTTTTACACTCATTGAGTTATTGGTCGTCGTCACTATCGTCTGCATAGGTAGTGCGCTTGCTGTGTTAAGCATAAGACCTAGCCAAAGCCGCCAATCCGTTCAAAACGCTGAGCAGTTTGCTGCTGTCTTGGACTCTGTGCGTGATTTGGCTAGAGCACAATCATCCTCTATCATTTGGCAGTGTGATGATTTGGGCGTTACTATTCAAGGGGCGTTGCCTTACACGCTTCAAACCAAGCGCTACATTTGGCAAAATTCGAGCGCCTCTTGCGAGCCAAATCAAGGCGTAATTGGGCCAGAGCCAATTACTCGTGCGCAAAGCATTTCCATTTATACAAAGCCTTTGGAAGGTTCAAGTGCGGATAAGGCGCTTGTCATCACGACCAACGGTTTAGGTCCCTTTAAGTTGGTTCTCAATTAGCCTTTAGCCGCGATAAACTTATTTTGAAAGATTTAAAAAAACTTATCCCGCTCGCCCCTTTGCAAAACGAGTTGGGGTTCACGCTCGTAGAGGTCCTTGTTGCGCTTGGAATCGTTGCAATTACTTTAATTGCAGGACTCCAGGCTATGGGCGCTATGACTCAGAACGCGCAGAGGCAGTGGAGCATGTTTTTAGCTGAGCAGTGTGCAAACAACGCGTTGAACGCGCTCAAACTCTCTGCTCAATTTCCCCCAGTTGGTGAACAATCCGTGGGCTGCACCCAAGCCACAAAATCTTTCACCGTGCGCCTTAGCATCAGCACCACTCCAAACCCAACCTTTAGACGCGTGGATGCGCAGGTGTTCGAAGAGGGTCTACCCCAACTCAGGGTAACAACGGTGATTGGCAGAATATGACAATTAGAGTCATTGAGCCCGCCCTGCTTCAAAGCAATTCAAAAGCAACATCCATAGAGATACCAATTCGTATGGCCGCGGTTGGCCAAACAACTTACTCACACACGATAAAGCGTCAGCAGGGCTTTACTTTGGTTGAGTTGTTGGTCGCGCTTGTGGTGATGGTGATCATGACAGGACTTAGTTGGAAAGGTATGGACGTGATGCTCAGATCTAGAGAGCTGACCCAGACCCGCGTGGACGAGATTTCCTCCCTTCAAACCGCAGTGAGACAGTGGAATGCAGACTTAGACGCTATTTTCCCAGTTGCGATGAACGGGGCTGCTGCTGTTGTGCTCAACTCCTTTAACAACTCCCCAGTACCCATCTTTAGTCCGACACTTAACGCCACTCCCGCTGTCAACGGCGCAGTACCCCAAAGGAGCCCTCAGGTGATGAGCGTGGACTGGGACGGACGGGTTCTAAAAATTCTTAGGCGCTCCAGCACACCTACTCCCAACGGCGCAGATGGGGGCCTAAACGTTGTGGGTTGGACTGTTAGGGATAACATGTGGGTACGCTGGCAGTCGCCCGAACTGAACCGCACAACGGACTTGGTAAATGCGTGGGAACAAGTTACTTTGTGGGCCCAAAATCCGAGTTCAGATTCCGCACAGTTTGAAACTTCTTTAATGCCCTCAGGGGGTTGGCAGATTTATTACTTTAGAGAAAACGCCTGGAGCAATGCGCTGTCCAGTGCCGGGACTAACCCTGTTGGAATGGGCGCTCAGCCCAATGGCGTCCAGGGCGTAGGCGGCACCAACGCTTACCTTGCAGGCACCTACTTGCCTGATGCGATCCGCATGGAGATTGAGCTTCCCCCCTCGCTTGGGGGAAGCTTGGTCAAGGACTGGGTCCGTCCATCTTACAGCGCAAACAGATCATAAAGGAACAGGGCCCATGATCATCCAAAAAAGAAATAGACCGTGCGCAAAGTTTTGTTTCAACTTTTGCGCGGCGTTATGAAGCAAAGCTCTGGCACCTCTTTTGGTTCCTATGGTTCCTATGGTTCCTATGGCTCCTTAGCCCCTCAACGCGGCATGGCCATCTTAATGGCCATGATGACCCTTGCTTTGGTGGCAACGCTCAGTGCTGGCGTGTTGTGGCAGCAGTGGCGAGCTCAGGAGAAAGAGGCCATAAGCAGGTTTGAACAACAGGGGGGCTTATTACTGGGGGCCGCGCTTGACTGGGCCAGGATAATTTTGACAGAAGACTCCAAGGCCAGTAACACTGACAGCAACGCTGAGCCCTGGTCTATCCCTCTTCAAGAGACGCAACTATCTGCCTTTTTAGCTG
Organism: uncultured Burkholderiales bacterium; assembly: GCA_903871545.1. Classification (GTDB taxonomy): domain Bacteria; phylum Pseudomonadota; class Gammaproteobacteria; order Burkholderiales; family Burkholderiaceae_C; genus Limnohabitans. The sequence goes on from CAIQHG010000043.1 coordinate 16,448, forward strand.
CAGGGGCCAACGGCGAGGTGACACAAGGGGAGGCGAGCGAACTTGAGGACCAAACCAAACGAATTTATCTATCAGGGCGAATTACGGATTTGCAGTCCAAATTAAACCTGTTCAATTTGGTTAATGCCTCCCAAGTATCCGTTCCTGACTTAAACGCTTTTACTCAGCTTTTCACCGTGCTTGGGCTTCCACAAGAGCAATTGCAATTAATTATCCAAGGACTCTCAGGGGGAAAGGCTCAAAGCTTTGGCGTGGGCACGCTCACCGCGTCCAGCCAACAGCAGCAGTCCGCAAATGTGGCCCCCGTTTTTATTTACGCCTCCCCCCAACGCATCGAACAACTGAATTGGCTGGGCGTTGCACCCCAAACCCTCTCCGCCCTAGCCCCCTACGTCACTTGGCTCCCCGCCCGAACGCTCCTTAACTTAAACACCGCATCTGCACAGGTAATGTCTGCGAGTTTCCCGGCCCTGAGTCTGGATAATGCAGAGAAAGTTGTCCAGCTTCGAGACGCCCAGCCCTGGAAAACCTTAGACGCAGCCACAACCAGCATTAATTCAATCATTAAAGGATCAGGCTCAGGTCCAAACTCCACAAGTGTTGATATAAATAGTACACAATTCGTACTAAACTCAAATTACTTTCTAGTCATCGGCCGGATAAGGTATGACTCACTGATTTTTACGGAGCGAAGTGTTTTACAAAGAAACAATCAACAAACCAACATCCTTTGGCGCGAGAAAAGAGCCTCTGGAGCTGAGCCTGGTTGTTTTTCTACAATAGAGCCACCATGTTAATCATTGCACTGCCCCGCCGGGCGAAAGCCCCCCCCCAATACCACTATTGGCTTAGCGAGAACGGTTTGTCGGTCTCTTTGAGCGGGCACGCTGAGGTGTTAGAGCTATCAAGGCTTGCCTCCAAAAACCCTGGAGAAGTCGTTGTAGTGCTTCCTTGGCAAACCGTTTCTTGGCACAAAGTAAAACTCCCCCAAAAAGGGGCCTCTCAAATACAAGCGGTGTTGGCAGGACTTTTAGAGGATCAACTCCTTGATGAGCTTAGTGCGACGCACTTGATCTTGCCGCAAAACATTCAGTCACTTATACAAAATGACTTAGATGTGATGGTGGGTGCTTGCAGTAAAGCTTGGCTGAGTGAGGCGTTGATGCCTATTCAGTCATCGGGGTTAACGGTTCAGCGGATTGTGTGTGAGCTCACCCCGGTGTCAGCGGATGCACCGACACTTTATTTTCTTGGGCCAGCGTCCGAGCCTTTATCAGCAGTGCTCTGTACGGGCTCTGGTGTTCAGATGTTGCCACTCCCTGATCCGCAGTGGTCTGCATTCAAAGAGCTTGGTGACACACAGCTCAGAGTTCTCAGCGAGCCCCAGTGGGTCAAAAGTACGGCGCAGATGATAGGGCGTGAGCCTTTGCTGCACACAGTGGCTCAAAGAATGGTGCAAGCAACTCAAACTGAGTGGGACGCGGCAACGGGGGAATGGGCCCAGTCCAGTTCGCTTAGGTTGGCAAGACGCATTCAACATGCCTACGCTCTTTTTGTGCACTCGCCCAATTGGTCCTGGTCACGGCAAGCTTTGATTGTTTGCGTGGCTGTCAATTTACTGGGTCTTAATGCGTTGGCTTGGATTGAGCGAAGCGCACTCCAACACCGCGAAGCTGATCTCTCCCAACTCATTAAAGAGTCTTTCCCCTCCATTGGTTTAGTGGTGGACCCCAGCGCCCAGATGCAGCGAGAGATGAAGAAACTTAAACACGCCCACGGCCAAAGCGCTGAAGGCGATTTGGAGTTCATGCTCAGCGCGGCGGCGACCCATCTTGCACCAAATTTCAAACTACAGTCCTTTGATTATTCCCCGGGTGAGCTCAAACTAAATGCAGTATCTGCTGACTTAATCTCACCGGCTGAAAAAACTTTGATGCAAAAAAAGGGTTACCGAATTAGAGCTGAATCCGCTCAAATTGCAGGGCAAAGCGTCCCAGTGCTGATCCTTAACTACAGCGACAATTTGAAGAGCAACTAAATTTATGAACCCGCCCTCTCCTAATAGCCACAAGTCCTTGAACAAAGGGTTTAAGACAATCTCACTTTTTTTAAAGCCTGTTCAAAGCTTAATTTCTAGTCGCAGTCTGCGTGAGCAACTTCTTATTAAAACGTTGCTATTCGTGCTCGGTGCGTACGTTCTTTGGAACACCGCAGTATCGCCCGCTTTGGAGTCCTTGGGTAAAAGCGCCTCTAGGGCTCAGATCCTTAACAGGCAGTGGTCTGAGCTGAACGGTTTGCAGTCTCAACTTAAGTCCTTTAAAGAGATAGGGATCATGGGTACCGCTGAAGCTGTGGAGAAACTAAAAACTTTAACAACGCAACTCGGCCCCCTTAATAAAATTACGTTTCAAGACTCAACCGCCAAGCTACAACTAAAGGGGCTTAGTCCCGATGGGTTAGCGCAGTTACTCCCCGCACTTCGCGCCTCAGCGCAGGCACAGGTCACTGCGGCCAGTTTGAAACTGGACCCGCAAACTAAGCTGTGGGAGGGAACGTTGACCCTTGGACTTCCTGGCTCCTCAGTTGAGGGTTCTCCCTCCTCCTCCTCCTCACCCACCCGACCTTGAACCCAGTGCTTCGCACGGCCTGTAAAGTCACATGACAGATAACTACTCCCACCATTGAAAGAATCGCAAAATTGCTTAACGGCTTAACGGCTTAACGGCTTAACGGCTTAACGACTCAAGGGCTCAAGGGCTCAACGACCTCCATGAAAACCTCCTTCTTATCGCGTCATGCACACACATTCAAGAGGACTGATCC
>CAIQHG010000044.1 GCA_903871545.1 uncultured Burkholderiales bacterium
CATTTTTTTATACCTATTATCTACATATGCACGGTGCACCAAGGGTGCTTTGAATGTATCTTGCCTGTTATTCAAATTTCAAAGCGTGTGGGTCCTGTCCCCCCTCACGCATCCTAGCGGATCCCAACTAACCCCCACCCCCAAGACGAGCACTTTAAAGAGCTCGCCCATTTCGTGCTCGTGGATTACTTTAAGCGCTTTGGCTCGCTCACTTTGATCCGCATCCTCTAACGCGTCTAAAAATCCGGTGTTTAAGAGAAAGTTTGCTTGACTCGTATAGCCCAGCACATTGGCCCCAGCCTCTTGAGCGGCAAGTGCAACGCCCGTAAAGTCAACATGCGCCGTAATATCTTTGTGCCCCACCAACGCTAAAGGGTTATCGTCTGCCACATGGCGCAGATGGCACATCAAAGTGCCCATGTGCCTTTGGGGATGGTAGTACTCTGCCTCGGGGAATCCGTAGTCTAGAAAAATCATCGCGCCTTTTGCTTTTTCCTTATTGCCGGATTCACTAGAGGGTTCATTGCCCGGTACATAGCGCAGCTCACCACTCATACGCTGCACCAAAGTCTTTATTAAAGCCTGGGCCTGTGGATGGATCTCTGTCAAATAATCCCCCGTAAACCCCTTTTCAATAGGCGGGCGAAGCGCGGTTTCGCGCCCTACCCACTCAAAGGCACCGTGCTCACCCGCGTTCTGTTTCCAACAAACACCCTGTTCGTACCAGACCCCGTCCACTCTTTTAAGCACATTTACAGGGAGCGCGTCCAACACCTCATTACCGATGACTACCCCCCTCATGAAACTGGGTAATTCACTCACCCAATTAACTTTATCTGCGTAAGCGCTCAAGCGCTTGCGTTGCCTGACCTGAAGTGTGCCTGAGAGTTCGACCAAGTTATATTTGGAAATCTTTGAGCCCAAAGTCCGTAAAAGTTGAGCCGCCAACTCGCCCGTGCCAGGCCCGAACTCCCAGACCTCATCGGTTTGGGTGTTCTCCAAAGCCTCCCCAACCGAGACCGATAAAGCACGCCCAAAAGCAGATGTAAGCTGTGGGGCGGTCACAAAATCGCTTTGCGTTAACGCAGACTCCCCAATTTGTTGGCTCTGAGCGCTGTAATACCCTGATTCAGGGTCGTAAAGGGCTAAAGACATAAACCGCGCAAAATCGATCCATCCACCCGCTTCATCAATAACGCGACGAATTGATGCTTCTAGCTCTAATTTAGGGGGCACTTTAAGACCCGCGTGCGCCAAAGGATTCAAAAGTTTGTGAGAATGCAAGCTGTATCTAACCTTTTCAAATATGGATAATAACTGTTATGGCATCTTGGCTTTTAGTAACGGGTGGCGCAACACGATTGGGACGTGAAATTGGTCTCGCTTTTGCTCAGGAGGGGTGGAACCTACTGTGCCATTATCGCAATTCAAAAGATCAAGCGGAGTCGGTTTGTCAAGAGGCCATAGAGCTGGGCGTCCAAGCTGAGTGTATACAAGCAGAGCTAGAAACGGATGAGGGCTGCAAAGAACTGTTTGAAGCTTGCACGCGTATAGCTGTGCAAGATTTTAATTGCATCGTCAACAATGCCTCGTTGTTCATTCCTGACACCGGCTCTGATTTTGAGGAAAACCAAGCCCTCTCCCAAATCAAAGTAAATTTAATGGCGCCGATGAGGCTTGGTAAGTGGATGTATCAATACCAATCCAAGCGTAAGATTCAGAGCATTACGCCCAGTTTGGTGCACATTTTGGATCAAAAGGTGTTCAACCTAAATCCTGACTATTTCTCTTACACAACCTCCAAACTGGCCCTTGAGCGATTGGTGTCGCTACAAGCGCAGTCTTTTGCACCCAAACTCAGAGTGAACGCAGTAGCACCGGGTCTTCTTTATCCAAGTGGGCCTCAAAATCTAGAGAATTTTGCGCTCGCCGCCAACGCAAACTTGCTGCGCCGTCCCATCTCTGCTGTGGAAGTAGCTAAGAGTGTGCTTTTTTTAGCCACCAACCCATGCATCACCGGTACAACCCTTAAAGTGGATAATGGTCAACATTTAATTCCGACTGAGAGAGATATTATGTTTGTTGTAGAAGAACTTATGGGCACGCAACATGTACAGTGAAACCACAGAATGGGCACTCATGAGCGAGTGTCGCCTACTCTTGTTGAAGGGCTTTGAGGTGAAGGCACGAATCGGCATCCACGATTTTGAATTGCGAGCCCCTCAAAGACTTTTAATCGATGTTGAGCTTTATGTTCCACTCAAATACAGCACGCCGAACGCGGACCACATTAGCGAAGTGGTTGACTATGACTTCATACGCCAAGTGATCTTAAAGAGGATAGAGCTGGGCCACATTAATTTGCAAGAAACGCTTGTGGATGATGTGCTGAGAGAGTTGCTCTTGCACGAGGGCGTGAGAGCTGCTCGCGTGAGCTCCTCCAAACCCGATGTCTACCCTGACTGTGCAAGCGTGGGTGTGCAAGTTTTCAAATTTAAAGCGTGATAATGCAAAGCTTTAAAATACAAACCTTCAACAAGGCCGATTATGCTCAGCAAAGGTAACCAAACCTTAAGCCTCAAAGGCCTGCGCTTTGATGCCAACATTGGCATCTTAGAGCACGAGAAATTAACGTCTCAACCCATCCAAGTTGACGCAGAGCTGAACTTGGGCACACAGCCTCTCATGCCCCCGGATGATGAGATTTTGCAGGTCCTGGACTACCGTAAGGTAAGACAAATCATCATCAACGAGTGCACCGCAGTGCACGTTAATTTACTGGAGAGTTTGATAGGTAAATTAGCGCTCAGGCTCATGCAACTGAACGGGGTCATTGGAGTAAGAGTGAAAATAGCGAAATTAGAAATCTTCAGCGACTGCGAAGTGGCTATTAACGTAGAAACAGGACAGTGGTGAACACAATTGAGTAATTTAGAAGTTTTAAATACCCGCTCGCCTGAGCAGCGGACCTCACAGGCCCTTGACTCAGTTGAGACGACAAAAGCAAATACATTTGAGGCCAGCGAACACACAAGTCCCCACGGCTCGCGCGCCATTAAAGAGCGGGAAGCGCATAAGTTGGAGAAAAGACTGTGCCGCTTGATGGGCCAAGCCATCGTTGAATACGACATGATTGAGCAAGGCGACAAAGTGATGGTATGCGTCTCAGGGGGTAAGGACAGTTATGCGTTATTGGACATCTTGATTAAATTGCAGAAAAGAGCTCCGATCGGTTTTGAGGTTGTGGCAGTCAATTTAGACCAAAAACAGCCCGGTTTCCCCGCCGACGTGCTCCCCCGATACCTTGCCTCAATGGGTGTTAAGTTTCACATCGAAAACCAAGACACCTACTCCATCGTCAAAGACAAAATACCCGAGGGCAAGACTATGTGCAGTCTTTGTAGTCGCTTGCGAAGAGGCATTTTGTACCGCGTAGCCGATGAAATTGGTGCCACAAAAATCGCGCTCGGTCACCACAGAGACGATATGCTTCAAACCTTTTTCCTCAACATGTTTTTTGGTGCGAAACTAAAAACAATGCCCCCAAAACTAGTGAGTGACGATGGACGCCACGTGGTGATTCGTCCCCTTGCTTATGTGCCCGAGCAAGATCTCATCGATTGGTCCCAGCACAAAGAGTTCCCTATCATTCCCTGCACGCTGTGCGGGAGTCAAGAAAACTTGCAACGACAAGTGGTCGGCAATATGCTCAGGGAATGGGATAAGAAGTTTCCCGGTCGAGTGCAAAACATCTTTCGCTCCATGCAAAACATTGCACCCTCTCACCTCTTAGACCGCGATTTATATGATTTTAAAAATGTACGAGCAACGGGTGTGAGCACGCCTGGTGGGGACACACTCTTTGATGAGCAGGAGTTTAAAGTCCCAAGCACCCTGGACGCTTTCGGGATCAAATTAGAGCCCTAAGCGAAAGAGGCCTCTCTTTTAGAGAGGCCTCTTTCACTTCTAGAATTTAATATCTAGCGTTTGGTGTACAAAGTTTTTATTTTTGCTTTTTATAAGCAATGACTTTTTGCGTTTGGTGGCCCAGTCCTTCAATACCAAGCGTCATCACGTCTCCGGCCTTTAAAAAGACTGGCGCTGGTTTGCCGTTGACTTTCACCCCCATGCCCACCCCAGGGGGAGTACCTGTTGTGATGATGTCGCCGGGATAAAGCGTCATAAACTGACTGGTGTAGCTGATCAGCTTGGCGACATTAAAAATCATCGTCTTTGTGCTGCCCGTTTGCATACGAGTTCCGTTTAAATCCATCCACATGTTTAGCTTTTGTGGATTTGGGATTTCATCTTTGGTCACCAACCAAGGGCCAATCGGTCCAAACGTATCGCAACCCTTTCCCTTATCCCATGTACCGCCTCGCTCGATTTGGTACTCGCGCTCGCTCACATCATTAATCGTGCAATAACCGGCCACATGGTCGAGCGCGCTTTTTAAAGACACATAAGACGCTTTTGTTCCAATCACAACGCCCAGCTCAACCTCCCAATCGCTTTTAACAGAGCCCTTGGGCAGCATCACCTCATCATCTGGTCCTTGGATACAACTGGTGGGTTTATGGAAAATAATAGGCTCTTTAGGCAAAGGCATACCCGCCTCAGCCGCATGATCTGCGTAATTTAACCCAATGGCAATAAATTTACCGCTGCCCGTGAACGGGCAACCTAAACGGGGGGTGCCGCGCACCAAAGGAAGTTTGGCGGGATTGAGTTTGGCAAGTTTATTCAACACTTTATCATCCAACTGATCGGGCGTGATGTCAGAGATGATGTGACTCAGATCTCTGATTTTGCCGTCTGCATCAATCAGGCCTGGTTTTTCTTTACCTATCTTGCCGTAGCGAACTAGTTTCATTTAGACTCCGTTAAAAAATTTATAAATGCTCTTTGAGCTTAATGTGAATGGGAAGAGGCGGGGAACTTCTTTGCTTTTGTATTTGTATTGAACTAGTAGGTTGCGCGTCCTCCAGACAAATCAAACACAGCGCCAGTTGAGAAAGAGCAGTCCTCAGTGCACAACCAGCACACCAAAGCGGCAACTTCTGCGGGCAAGCCAAACCGACCCATTGGAATCTTGCTCAGCATGAATTGTATGTGCTCCGCAGACATCTGATCAAAGATCGCCGTCTTAACAGCTGCAGGGGTCACACAGTTGACACGAACCCCTGTATCAGCAAGCTCCTTACCAAGAGACTTAGTAAGTCCAATCACTGCCGCTTTGCTCGCGCTGTAAGCACTCGCGTTTGGATTTCCGTCCTTACCCGCAACGGACGCAATATTGACGATCCGCCCAAACGCCCTTGTGCGCATATGTTTAGAGAGCTCTTTACAGCAATAAAAAAGTCCGTTTACGTTGACATCCATGACAGCCCTCCAAGCATCATCGGGGTAGTCCCACACTTTCGTGTTCGGGCCTGTAATACCCGCACTGTTAATTAAAATATCAACCCCCCCTTTGTCAAGTGCGAGGGTTTGTTGGGTTGCACTCACCACGCTGTCGTATGAGGCCACGTTGACTTGAACAGTATTGACCGTTTTTACATCAGCTCCTTGTTGCCCCGCAACAAGCGCTTTGCTAGCTCGCTCCAAGCCGGGCACATCAATATCCCAAAGCGTCACCCGCCCACCTGAGCTTAAGATGCGCTCAGCAATGGCAAAGCCAAGTCCTGTCGCACCGCCTGTCACGACAGCGTGACGCTCTTTTAAATCCAATTGATTCATTTGAATATGCCCTTTAAATTGTCATTCCACCATCAACCATGAACGCATTGCCCGTCGCAAACTGTGACTCATCACTTGCCAAGTAAACCACGATGGGAGCGATTTCTTGTGCGTTTGCTAAACGCCCCATGGGTTGACGTGCCACAAAGTCTTTTCTCGCCTGAACAGGATCCTCAAACTTAGAGATACGCTCACCCAAAGAGGGTGTATCCACCGTGCCTGGGCAAATTGCATTAACCCGTATTCCCTGAGTCACGTAATCAGCGGCAACGCTCTTAGTAAGGCCAATTACGGCCGCCTTACTCGCGCCGTAAATAAAGCGGTTGGGCAAGCCTTTAAAGCTTGAGCAAACGCTTGCCATGTTGATAATGCTACCTTTTTGATGCGCTAACATTTTCGGAAGTACCGCCTGAATCATCCAAAACTGCGCTCTTGCGTTTAGATTAAAAGCAAATGACCAATCCTCATCCGTTGCTTGAAGGACGGTGCCTGCGTGAACAAAGCCTGCGCAGTTAAAAAGTACATCAATTCTCTCTAATGTAGCTACAAAAGAGTTAATCGCCCCTTTATCAAGCACGTCTAATTTAGAGGTATGGATACCCTCTATGCCGTGAAATGATTTGAGCAACTCAGGGTTCACGTCGGTTGCCCAAACCTGTGCGCCCTCAACTGCCATTGCCAGCGCAGCGGCCCGCCCAATCCCCTGCCCCGCAGCAGTGACCAGTACAATTTTTCCCTTTAATCTCATTTGTTTTTTCTCCAATAAATAATCAAACCGAACCTCTCAATCAAGATCTTCATTTCCACAATATTCCTCTATTTTCCCCTGCATTAATGTAAATTGGGTAGCCCACCTCTTTGACCACCTCTAGAGCAAGACTAAATTTATAACAACGATTTAACGAATAGGTTACAAGCGCTCATTGAAATCAGAGCAAATTAAAAAAACTATATGCGCTTAAACGAAGGGATATGATCTAAAACAGCATCTTTGAAGGTCTCATTGTTGGATTACCCTTTGCCGCATGCATTTGTTGCCCTTGCAAAGCGCCATACATTATGCTTTTGCGCAGCCTACACCCCTTCTAAGGAATAACCCTTCCTCTCTAGCGTAATAAGTTGCGAGCACTGTGGGTTGGGCTAATATAGGAGAGTAGTCAAGTTTTTATCTAAGCTTTTATTAAAAAATTTGTTTTGTAAGTAATATTTAAAATGCAAAATTTTATCCGCCTTCACTCTCATGATAACGTCGTTATCGCTCGCACGCAGCTCATCGGGGGCACCCGCATCGAAGACACGACCATCAAAGGCCTCATCCCCGCGGGACACAAAGTGGCAACACGCCTTCTTGCAGTTGGCGAGCCAGTTAGGCGTTATAACCAGATCATTGGCTTTGCAAGTCAACCCATCCACCCAGGCGATCATGTGCACACCCACAACCTTGACCTTGGTGCGCAGAAAGGCGCTTTCTCACGGGACTACGCTTTTTGTGCGGACGTAAAACCCAGTCCCCCAAAAAAAGAGGCCACCTTCATGGGCTACGTGCGCGCGGACGGCTCGGTTGCGACTCGCAATTACATCGGCATTTTGTCCAGCGTCAATTGTTCAGCAACCGTGGTTCGCGCTGTCGCCGATCACTTCTCCAGACGAACCAATCCGGACGCGCTGCGAGCCTTCCCCAATGTGGACGGTGTGATCGCGCTCAGTCATGGTCTGGGGTGCGGCATGGATAACAAAGGTCACGGCATGCAAGTACTGGAGAGAACACTTGCTGGGTATGCAAAGCACCCCAATTTCGCTGCATGTTTAATGGTGGGCTTGGGTTGTGAGGCCAACCAAATATCAACCTGGATGGAGAACTCGCACCTAAGCGCCAACAACTCTTTGTACACCTACAACATCCAAGACACTGGGGGCACGACCAAGTCCATTGCGCTAGGTATTGCACAGGTCAAGGCAATGCTAGAGGATGCAAACAACGTTAAAAGAGTGCCCTGCTCTGTGTCCCACCTGACGGTAGGCCTTCAGTGCGGGGGCTCGGACGGGTACTCAGGTATCAGTGCAAATCCGGCTTTGGGAGCCGCGGTTGATTTGTTGGTGGCGCACGGGGGCACAGCAATTTTAAGTGAAACACCTGAGATCTACGGGGCAGAACATTTACTAACACGCAGGGCAGTCTCTAAAGCTGTGGGTGAAAAATTGATCGAACGCATCCACTGGTGGGAGCACTACACAGAGATAAACCAAGGCGAGATGAACAACAACCCCTCCCCCGGCAACAAAGCGGGGGGACTGACCACTATTTTAGAGAAGTCTTTAGGGGCGGTTGCAAAGGGGGGCACGACCACTTTAAATGCAGTTTACGAATACGCCGAACCCGTTTCAGCGCACGGCTTCGTCTACATGGACACACCAGGCTACGACCCCGTCAGCGCAACTGGTCAAGTTGCAGGGGGTGCAAACTTGATTTGCTTTACAACGGGTCGTGGCTCAGCCTACGGGTGCGCGCCCTCACCCTCTTTAAAGTTGTCCACCAACACTCCCCTTTGGACTCGTCAACAAGACGACATCGATATCAACTGTGGTGTGATCGTGGACGGCTCAGACACTGTGGAGCATATGGGGCAAGTCATCTTTGAGCAGATGATCAAAAGTGCAAGCGGTGAGGCCACAAAAAGTGAGCTTCACGGCTACGGTCAAAGTGAGTTTGTACCCTGGCAACTCGGCGCCGTCATGTAACGAAAGGAATCTTGAAATGTCAACCTTGATACAAGCAAAAGATCTGGAACAAAAAGTAGCGGCGCTTTTTAAAGCAGTAGGAAGCTCCGAACAAGAGGCAATCCAAGTTGCATCCAACTTGGTTTTAGCCAACCTAAGCGGTCACGACTCACACGGAGTGGGGATGGCTCCTCGCTATGTGGACGCAGTTTTAGAGAAAAGTTTGATGCCCAATGCGCATGTAAAAACGCTCGTCGACACGGGCTCCATGCTTGGATTGGATGGGCAACGCGGGTTTGGTCAAAATGTAGGCGTTCAGGCCATGGAGATGGCCTTTGACAGGGTCAAAGAGCACGGCTCTTGCATCATGTCTCTCTCAAACGCGCACCACCTAGGCCGAATTGGCAATTTCGCAGAAATGGCGGTCTCCCGCCACTGGGTCAGTATTCATTTTGTGAGCGTCAACTCCCGACCCATTGTGGCCCCGCACGGCGGATCCGACGGGCGCTTTGGAACCAATCCTTGTTGCATTGGTATTCCCCTAGGCGTGGGCGCTGCAACGAGAGAGCCTTTTGTGCTGGATTTTGCAACCAGTATGGTTGCTCAGGGCAAGATGCGTGTCGCTCATAATGAGGGTCGCCTTGTCGCACCAGGTACCCTCATCGATGAGCACGGCCACCCAACCAACGATCCCAGTGTGGTCGTGGTTCCCCAGTCAAACGGGCAGATGGGCGCACTATTACCATTTGGTCAACATAAAGGGTTTGGAATCGCTGTGGCCTGCGAGTTACTTGGAGGTGCCTTGTCGGGGGGGGGCACTTGGCACAGACAAGCGGACGGTAAAAGAGCGGTCTTTAACAGCATGCTCACCATTGTGATCGACCCAGCGCGGCTTGGCCCAGATAGCAGTTTCGCTGAGGAATCCCTCGCATTTGTAGACTGGCTCAAGAGTAGCCCACCTCCCCAAGAGCATCAATCCTCTGGGGCTTCAAAGGATAAAATTCCCCTGGGCGTGACTTTGGCCGGCGAGCCCGAGCGGCAAACGCGCGCACAGAGACGTAAAAACGGTATTCCAATCGATGCGTCCACTTGGCAGGAACTGGTTAACGCGGGAAAGTTGGTCGGCGTAGTCGTCTAAGCAAACAGCGTCTGAGCTGAAAACGTTTAAGGGGGGAGACTGAAAGTGGGAATATATAAGAAATTTATAGATCCCCAGGCTTAGCAAATGAGTTTCAAAGATCCCTCTAAGTGCTCAGTCGGGGCTCTCTTAAAGCCAGAGCGTGTAAACCTTAGCATCTTACCGATCACAAAGGCTACGAGTGCGCTGGCCTGCATCTGCGCGTCCACGGAGGGCGTTGTCGATTTAGAGGACTGCGCAGCCTCTTTGTAGACAATTCGCAGATTAGATTCAATTCGGTCAAATAATTGATTCATCCGAGTTTGCAGCCGGTCGTTCTCAAACACCAACGCATCCCCAACCATCACCCGAGTCATGCCCCGGTTTTTCTCGGCAAACTGAAGCAGCACAAAGGCAATTTGCTCTGGCTTAGCTTCTGGGGGTATTTCTTTTTCAAGAATTTGATTAATTAAGTTAAATAGTGTGTTCTCAATGAACTCAAGCAAACCCTCAAACATTTGTGCCTTACTCGCAAAATGTCTGTAAAGCGCTGCCTCACTCACCTCAAGTTTGGCAGCTAACGCAGCAGTCGTGATTCTGTCAAATCCGGGCTGCTCCAACATGTGCGCCAAGGTGTGCAGGATTTGCAGTTTTCTTTCGCCAGGTTTGGGTCGCTTGCGGGCTACTGCGGTATCAGTCGTCTCAGGCGAAGGCCCATCGTTTGACTCAGTCTTCTCAACCATTCATCAACCCCTTCACTGTTAAATCAACGGGAGCGTTAATGAGAGCGAATCATCGTCCCAAAAGCTTGCTCGGTTAGAACTTCCAATAACAACACATGTGGCACTCTACCATCAATAATATGGACTGAGTTTACGCCACTCTTTGCCGCGTCCAGCGCGCCGCTGATCTTTGGCAGCATCCCCCCACTGATTGTGCCGTCCTCAAAGAGCGCCTCAATCTCACGAGCCGACAAATCCGTCATCAATTTGCCCGCCTTATCCAAAACACCCTCTGTGTTGGTTAACAACACTAATTTTTCGGCCTGCAAGACAGTTGCAAGTTTAGCGGCCACAACATCGGCGTTGATGTTGTAGGACTCATTGTTTTCACCGAAACCAATTGGACTGATCACGGGGATAAACGCATCATCTTGCAACGCCTTTACTACGCTGGGATCAATTGCAACGATTTCACCAACCAACCCCACATCTAATTCTATGGAGGGGTCTTTATTGTCATGCATCTTCAACTTACGCGCGTGGATCATGCTCCCGTCCCGACCCGTTAGCCCAACAGCTTTGCCCCCGGCTTGGTTGATAAGGCCCACGATATCTTGTTGAACCTCACCGGCCAAAACCCACTCCACGACCTCCATCGTCTCCTCATCGGTGACGCGCATGCCTTGGATAAACTCTCCCTTCTTACCTAACCTGTTGAGCACCGTCTCGATTTGAGGACCGCCCCCGTGTACCACAACCGGATTCATTCCTACCAATTTTAAGAGAACCACATCAGCAGCAAAGTCGGCTTGCAACTTGGGATCTGTCATCGCATTACCACCGTATTTAATGACGAGTGTTTTACCGTGAAACTTTCTAATATAAGGTAACGCCTGAGCCAAAATTTCGGCTTTCTCGTGCGCTTCGTTGTGCAGCTTATCACTCATAGTTCAAACTTTATAACTGATTCACTTGGATTTAGGCAAAAACTGGGGACTCGCGCAAACGCAGCACCCTACACACTTAGCCCATGTGGTGGAGAACATGTAGTGGTAGTGTACGAAAGAATAAGCTAATATTTATCTCTATGCAGCCTGGCGAATAAAAAAATCACTTGATTTAAGTTCAGACTGCTCGAATTAAAGCCCTCTATGACGCTTGAATGGGCGATAAAGTTTAAAAACGTAGAGCTATCATTAGGACAAAACTTCTTTAAAAGTGACTCTCAGTGCTGTGCTGTTATACACCCCCTGCCTGAGTGCTGGAGGTGTACCGAAGTACGCGATACCCGAATGCTTGGAAATTAGGCTGGAACAACCGGATCAGCAGGCAACCCGTTCGCAGCCTCGGCTGCGGCTGCGGCTGCGGCTGCGGCACTTTCCTCAGAAATACCTAGCACCGTGTTTCTAACCATTTCACGCAGCATTTTCTTCTCCGGAAAGCTCAGCGGACGCTCAAGCACTTTCCTAACTCTTAGCAATAAGTGGCGATCCACCTCTTGGGGGATACCTTGGTTGTTCAACAACTCGTCGCGCAAATCGTCCTGGATATCTTGGGGCTCATCTGACCACCAACCCGAGACCACTTCCAAAAGCTTCACGCGCATAGCCTCCGGGTCCAAAGGAGCGGGGGGAACGGGTGGAGCAACTGGCGCAGCTTTGACGGTGTGGGTCAAATCACGGATACCCGCCGCTTGCAAAAAGATACGACGATCTGCGTGCGCGAGTAGTCTGCACCAATCGGGGTCTGCGAGAGCCAATTGGTCCATATGCCTTGCTGACTCATCGGCCAACAAGTGCACACCTATGCCTCTGAGTTGAGCGTCGTCTACCAGGCCCAAAATTCTTTCATCGTCACTGGCAATTAAAAGGTGTTCACAAGCTTTGTTTTCAGCTAAGCGTTTTAAATCCGCGCTGAGGAGTTGAAGCAACGCGTCGCTTCCCTCAACTTGCTCGGGGGGTACGAGGCGAACAATTTGATCGTTTAAGTACTGCTCTTCATCAGAATCCGTATACCAATAAACGCGTTGAATATCTACAGATAATCCAGAAGTCTTTAAAGCTTGAGAGAGAGCAGGAATAAGGGCCTGGCGGTTTATTGAACCAGACTCATCGTCGGAGTCTTGTTTGAGTAACCAAGCCATGTAATGGCTGTCTATCATTGCTATGCACTTGCCAGTACGTTGCACAGAATGGTCCTTGCGGGGTTGAGCCGGACGATTTTCACTCTTCATGAGGTTTAACCTTAATAAAACATAATAAAAAATTGACAGGCATATTTCTGTCGAAAACATTAGCGAGCCCGTCGTTGATGGCGGGTAATCGCCAGTTTGACCCGTAAAAGGTCAATCTGATCTCTGTAATAAGATTGTGACTATTTTTCCACAAAATCCATTGGTTTAGTGGATTTTCAATTCATTAATTCGGTTTTTTTGATTTTTTAGATGTGACTTGGTAGTTTTCAAGACAAAACTTGTTCATCCGTCTTGCCAAAACGCCTGACTCGTTTGCCAAACCACTCAATTACGCTTTCTAACTCAGACGCTCCAAACTCGGGCCAAAATGTATCAGTGAAGTAAAGCTCTGTATAAGCCATCTGCCAAAGCAAAAAGTTACTCATCCTGGACTCCCCCCCCGTTCTGATTAAAAGGTCCGGATCTGGAAGTCCGGCTGTGCTTAAATAAGCATCCAATGCCGCTGGCTCTAAAGAGGAGACAGGCACCCCCGGGTTCGCAACAGCCCACAGGTGCGTTGCGTTCAAAATATCCCACTTACCCCCGTAATTTGCAGCAATGGTTAAATGCAACTTGGAGTTGTGACTTGTTTCTTGCTCAGCGCGCAAAATTCTATCTTGTAAGGTGGGCGTAAACGCCGACCGATCCCCAATGATGCGAAACCGAATGCCTGCCTCTTTCATCTCATTGACCTCTTTATCCAAATATTGAATAAACAGGTCCATGAGCGTCGAGACCTCCTCCTCAGGCCGTCTCCAGTTCTCTGTGCTAAAGGCAAAGAGAGTCAAATAATCCACGCCCTGATCCGTACAAGCCTGCACAACAGATCTCACATTTGCGGCACCCTTCACATGCCCAACAGCACGGGGAAGCAACCGTTTTTTTGCCCAACGCCCGTTACCATCCATGATCATTGCAATATGCTTAGGAACCAATTTCATACGCGGGATCTTATTTTAATAATTAATGGGTCGAAGCTCTTGCATCGAAACTTGTACTTTGTGGGACTGGTTGATAAGCTCAATCAGTATCATCGCTCTGAGTTCACCGTCTTGTTGCTCAAATATTCCCCTCACCCCTTTAAGAGGCCCTTGAACAATCTCGACCGCATCCCCTTGTTTTAAGATGTGCTTGGCGCCCTTAAGTGGCGTGCCCCTGAGCATCTGCACAAACTCCTCTGGAATACTGGCCGCTTGGTTTCCAAATGTAACCAGTTTACTCACGCCTAATGTCGATCGAATAGGCCCCCAATTAGTCGTAACATGATCAAGACGGATAAATAAATACCTGCTAAACATCGGCTCAATCACTTTTGCAATTCGCCCACTCCTTATTTTCTCTACCTCCATCCAAGGCATCCAAGTTTCATACCCCTGGCGATCTAAGTTTTCAAGTGCCCGCTCCTCTTGCCTTGGGCGGGTGTGGATCACGTACCATTTCATGGAAAGAACTTCAAACTTTTAAAATGTGCAATTGTAGTTCCATATCTCTAGTTGCTCTAAATGTGGCCGCCTCAATTTTTTCAAAAGGAATGCGCTTAGCTTTTCACAACATTTGACGTACAAAGAGCATTGAAGTACTTTATATAGTGGGCTCATTTGTCTTGTTACACTTAAACGCAATATACTTTCGTTTGAGTCTGCCCCAGGCTCTAGCCCACCTTGGCGTTAACCCTCAAAGGTTACCAAGGGTTGCAAAACTGAGAGTCTAGAAATTTAAAAAATGATTTAATATACCCTCTTTAATAAAGGTAATCAAAATGGCAAATAAACCCAATCCCTTTGATCCCGCATCGCTCACAGATTCTATGAAAGAGTCTGCCCAACAAATTTGGCTCGCAGGTCTCGGCGCTTTCTCCAAAGCCCAACAAGAGGGGGGTAAGGCCTTTGAGACTTTGGTTAAAAACGGCATTGACTTGCAAAGAAAAACACAAGAGACAGCAGAAGCAAAATTAAACGAAGCCACTCAAAAAATGAGCGGAATGGCATCCGTGATCAATGAAAAGGCCACAGGACAGTGGGACAAGCTTGAGACCATATTTGAGGACCGCGTTGCCAAAGCATTGCACAAAATGGGCGTCCCAAGCGCAGAGCAACTCAAAGTCTTAATGGCCAGAATTGAGGCTCTTGAAAAAGAGTTGCAAGTAAAACACAAACCCACAACTGCGGCCCGTAAAACCAAAACAACCTAGTCTTAAATTCAAACTGTAATTTAAACCGGTTACAAGTGCTTAAAGATCAAGACGATTTCAAGATTCCTCAAAACCTTACTCTAACTGGTAAGAACCCGGGTTACTTTTTCCCTTGACTGAGTTAGAGTTGTTTTTTATGTCAATACCAATTTGTAACAACTCTTGATATGGCAACAAAAGCGCCTAGACGCACTGCCCAACGCATATTAGACGCATCTTTAGCGCTTTTTAACCGCTTTGGAGAACCCAACGTCTCAACTACGCTCATCTCCTCAGAGTTGAACATCAGCCCTGGCAATTTGTACTACCACTTCCCAGCAAAAGAGGAGTTGGTCAACGCTTTATTTGACCGCTATGAAAATGATCTGGCCCCGCTTTTGGCTGCGGCAACGGACATCAAAAACATTGAGGACGCATGGTTTTTTATTCACTCTTTATTTGAAATCGTTTGGGCATACCGATTTTTATATAGAGACCTGAATGATTTACTCAGTAGGAATAGGCTTCTTGAGTCCAACACAAAAGATGTGCTACTTCACAAAACCAGCGCCTTTAAATCTCTATTGCAAGGGCTTGAGCTATCAAACGCACTAAGCCTCACCGCGGAGGACAGACACTCGTGCGCCGTGCACATGGTGGTCCTTTTAACTTGGTGGCTCAGCTACGAGTATGTGCGTGATCCAAGAAACGCATTAGAAAATGTCAACGCCGAAAAGTCCGTTTTAAAAGGTGCCGTACAAGTCCTCAGACTTCTACTGCCTTATTTAGAGCTCAAAGAGCGCGAGCACTTACACGTCCTCCTAAAAGCCTACGACAGCAACCGCTCTGCGGTTTAACTGTTTTTTGCCAGCGCCCTCTCAACCAAACGCACCCAAACTGTTCCCCCAAGCGGAATCAAATCGTCATTGAAGTCGTAACTTGGGTTATGTAGCGTGCACGGCCCCTCACCGTGGCCAATGTGGCGGTGAGAGCCTTCCCCGTTTCCAATAAAGAAATAAGCCCCAGGTAGTGCTTGGAGCATGTAGGAGAAATCCTCCGCCCCCATGGTCGGCTCTTGGGCAAGCACGTTATCTGCGCCGACAATTTGGGACAACAAAGCGCGAACATCGTCAGCAGCGGTGCCGTGGTTGATGGTTGGCGGGTAGTTTCTCTTAAAGTGAAATTCGCACTGAGCTTCATGTGCGGCACTAACGTGCTCGGCAACCACCCTCATGCGCCGTTCAATTAGGTCTAGTACCTCAAGCGTAAACGTCCTCACGGTACCTTGCAAGGTGCAACTATCGGGAACCACATTCGTTGCATGCCCCGCATTAATCATCGTCACTGAGATGACGCCTGCATCCACGGGTTTTTTGTTGCGGGTGATGATGGTTTGAAAGGCCTGAACCATTTCGCACGCAATCGGCACAGGGTCAACTCCGTTGTGGGGAAGAGCAGCGTGGGAGCCCTTTCCCTTGATGACGATTTTGAATTCATTGCTAGAGGCCATCACGGGGCCTGCGCTCACCGCAAATTGGCCTACTCCGAGACCAGGCCAGTTGTGCATACCAAAGACCTGCTGCATGGGGAACTTGTCGAACAGGCCGTCCTTGATCATCTCCCTTGCGCCGCCCCCGCCCTCCTCAGCGGGTTGAAAAATGAGGTAGACGGTTCCGTCGAAGTTTCGGTTTTTAGCTAAATGCTGTGCCGCAGCTAAAAGCATTGCCGTATGTCCATCGTGCCCGCAGGCATGCATTTTGCCGGGGTAGGAGCTTGCGTGGGCAAACGTATTTTTTTCTTGAATGGGCAAAGCGTCCATATCTGCTCGCAGACCAATCGCCCTGGAGCTGGAACCTGCCTTGATTATGCCGACCACCCCAGTCTTGCCCATTCCGCGCTCGATTGGGATGCCCCATTCAGCTAATTTACCAGCAACGATGTCTGCAGTCCTTTGCTCTTCAAAACAGAGCTCGGGGTGCGCGTGGATGTCTTTTCGCACGTCAACAATCGTGCTTGACTGGGTTAGTATGGAATCTAAAACGTTCATAAACATGTCCTAAAGGAGTTCGCTTTGTAGAGTATGCTAATTAAAGATGGACAATCTCAACCCATATGGACAGGCCAAAGTTTAGCAAAAGTCGAGCTCGAAGGCCAAGCCACAAGCCCGCCCCTCAAGTTTACACTTTACAGCTTTAAATAGCCTAAACAAACCCTTAGCAATAAGGGGCATTTAGTCAACGTAATTAAGTGGGGTTGATTGGTTAATTATTTTTTATTACCAAATCTGCCATTAGCGGTATACAAGATGCCCTCAAAAATAAGACTCTCAATGAGCTCAAAAGGGGTTGTCAAATAGGACTCCATTTTCCAGCCCGCTCCGCCCGTCATCAAACAAACGGGCTCGGCCCCGGTCCTGGCCCTGAGGTGTTCAACCATTTGCTCTATGGCTCCTGCGATTGCGTAAGTGCCTCCACTGGTTAAGGCGTCACTTGTGTTGGCAGGAAACGTCTTCACCTCGCCTGTTGGGACCTGAAGCCCCGCAGTGCCTGACTCTAAAGCCCTCAGCATAATTCCGTGGCCGGGGAGAATAAGGCCGCCCATAAAATGCCCAGTCGCATCCACCGCGTCCACTGTCACCGCCGTCCCAACCATCACAACCACCAAAGGCCTTTGTTGAGTGCCAAGTTGCCTGGCCCTGTGGCGTGATAACGCGCCAATCATCGCAACCCAGCGATCCGCGCCTAGCCTAGTTGGATGCTCGTAGCCATTTGTAAGCCCCCCTTCCCCCAAGCTTGGCACGATCCACTGGGGCACTACATCCCAAACCTCCAACTGCTCCTCAACCCGCCTCCTTATCGCCTCGCCCGCCACAATACAACCTAGCATATGGGTGGGCGGGGTCAAAGAATTCCAAACCTCCTCTCCCAAGCGGTCAATGTTCTCTAAAAAAACGGCACCTTGACCCAAAAGTTTAGACCCTGGGGTAAAGCTCTCGTATTGGGCCCACTTTAAGCGGGTGTTTCCCACATCTAGCGCAAGAAATGTCATAGTCTTAAAATTAGTTGGCCCAACCAGGCGGGCGCCTTTTCAAATTAAGACGCATTTTCTCCCACTTTTTACTTCAACTAACTCCTTTTCATGCAAATAATTGACCTAACCGCGTGCACCCTCTCTCAAATGATCCACAAAAGAGAGGTCTCTTGTGTTGAAGTACTTACCGCCTACTTGAACCGTCTTCAGGAGGTGAACCCCAAATTCAACGCCGTTGTGAGTTTGGTGGACCCAGATAGGTTGATAAGCACAGCGAAAGAACGAGACTCTCAGCTAAGCAGGGGTGAATCGATGGGGTGGATGCACGGGATGCCCACCGCTATAAAAGACATGTCTTGGACTGCGGGGATCAAAACCACCCAAGGCTCACTCATTTACAAGGATTTTGTGCCGACAACAGATTCCCTTTTGGTGCAACGCGTTAAAGGGGCCGGCGCTATTTTGATTGGTAAGACAAATACCCCTGAGTTTGGGCTGGGCTCCCACACTTTTAACGAGGTCTTTGGGGTCACATCAAACGCCTATGATTTTGCTAAAACAGCGGGGGGCAGCAGCGGAGGCGCTGCAGTGGCTGTTGCACTGCAAATGCTGCCTGTGGCAGACGGTTCTGACTTTATGGGCAGTCTTAGAAACCCAGCCGGATGGAATAACATTTTTGGGATGCGCCCCTCGTTCGGCCGAGTGCCGATGTATCCAAACCCGGAGTTGTATCTGTCTCAACTCTCAACAGAGGGCCCCATGGCTAGAGATGTGAGGGATTTGGCCGCACTCCTTGAAACCCAAGCTGGAGCGGACCCCAGAGTTCCCTCTAGCCTAAGCAGCAAGTTAACTGGGCTAAGCGGTCTAAACACTGTGCTTGACCGCACGCCCCCTTCCATCAAAATAGCCTGGTTAGGCAACTTGGACGGTTACTTACCCATGGAGGCGGGCATCGAGGATACGTGTTTAAGGGCGTTAAAAAGATTCGTATCTTCAGGCCCCACTCAAGCTTCACTTGAAAACGTTTTACCTCTATTCAATCCTAGCTCGGTTTGGAGTGCTTGGCTCATTTGGCGCCAAGTTCTCACCGCATCCAGAATTGCACCCCACCTCATTAACCCACACAACCGCGCCCTCTTGAAACCCGAAGCCCTGTGGGAGTATGACCAATCTGTGGGCCTTCAAGCAAACACCTTAACCAGTGCAAGTGTTCAAAGAAGTACCTTTTATCAACACATGCTTGCGCATTTTGAGCGCCACGATGTCCTCGCCCTGCCTAGTGCACAGGTCTGGCCCTTTGATAAAACGATTAGATATCCGGCTGAAATAAATACGCTTAATGGGTCTATCAAGATGGACACCTACCACCGCTGGATGGAGGTCGTGATTTATGCTACTTTCGCAGGGTTGCCCTGCATCAGCGTGCCAGCAGGCTTTAACGCAAATGGCCTCCCCATAGGGGTGCAATTGATTGGCAAACCACAGGGGGACACTGAACTGCTGCAAATTGCTTATGCGTACTCACAAACTATTGCTGACTTATTAAAAGTCAAACCCCTAGTTAAACCATAAAAGATTTGAGCCGCCTTGATCCTGAATTTTTTACAATGATTTAATCAGTGGGCAATTTAAGGCGCGGAGTTTTGCGATGCACTACTTTTCCAAAACAACGCCGCAATAACAAATACAAATCCACTGATGACTGTTGCGGTAGAGAGATCCAAGCCTGCCCCCCCTCTCTCCGCGCTTTTAGCAAGCCAATCCCCTACATCCGTTCCAGCAATCCTAGCAAATGTGATCCCAAACCAGTACAGAGGCGTGAAGATTAGAAAATTCTTAAAGCCAACCATAACCAATACGACCATCGCAGTGCCAAGCACTAAGGATGAGGGTCCAAGTCCATATTCGTGAGCCACATAATCTCCAACAGAAGTTCCAAGCACGCCTGCAAGTAGCATCATCAGCCAATACAAATTGGTGGTTTCAGGAACAAAAACAGGATTAATTGGTTTCTCCCTTTGCTTTTGCCAATATAGGGCCAAGCCAGTTAAAGAAATTGAAATCATCGCAGTCGTGCTTGAGTAATCAAAATTAACATCATCTGTCATGATGTCGGCTATATTGGTCGCAGCTGTTCTAATAATTAGAATAGCCGACCAAAAAAAGAGTTCTGTTTTTTCTTTGTCCCTTTTCTCAAGTATCCAAAGGACCACAAATAAAAGTATCAAAATTGGCAACGGACCACAATGCTTAATTCCAAATAGTCCTTGTGGTGGAAATATTCCCGATATTCGAGTGAGCTTTACAGCTAAGTCACCAGTGTTGGTACCGAAAACACTAGCCAAGCTGATGAGCACCCAGTAACGAAAATTAATAACCGGGTTATGTTGTATTTTCATAATATTGATAGGTTTATAATTTCCAGAAATAAATTAAAGACTGCAATGCACCGTGCCTTTATCTGAGAGTTTGCCGGATAGGGGTATAAAACTAAACTCAATATTCTTGGATGACAAAACCAGTTTGAGTACGCCGTAGTTGTTACTATCAAAAACTACGGAATTGGCCATGGGCTTAGCGATGGGTCTTAAGTGCGCGCCTCCAGTCCCGATTACGATTTCAACTATTCCGTTCGACAATTCTAAATTTCCATCAGGGTCTAATTTATTAAATCGTTCGTAATTATGATCATGACCGTTTAGAACGAGAGATACTTTTGCTTGGTAAAGCAATTTAAATGCATCTAGCATCTGCGGATTATTGCCGTGTTCGCCTGAACTAAAAACAGGGTGATGCCAATATGCAAAGCTGCAACGTTCCTTGTTTTCCTCTAAATCAGCTTTGAGCCAATTCAACTGCGCTTGGTGTTCACTATTTTTAAGGTTGCTATTTAGAGAGATGATGTGCCAAGAATTCACATTAAAGCTGTAATATCCCGTTGCGTTTTGAACTGCTGAATCTTGGAAGTACTGGTAATATCCACTGGCTGACTCTGTGTGGTATTCGTGATTTCCTGGACTTGGGTAGGTACGGCTTTTAAAACTGCCCCATGTTTTATCGTAGCAAGTCATGAATTCAGTTAAAGTTCCGTCTTTATAGACGTTGTCACCTATTGTCAATACCATTGCCGATGGATCCTTTTGCAGCAAGCCCATCAGTAATTTTCCAGTCGCATGTGCCTGACTTAACTCGGGATCCTTATTGTTGCACTGTGCAATATCACCAGCGGCATAAAGTGTTTGAGTTTTAGGGTCTAGCGACTGAGCATAAATAAAACTATGATGCAATACTACTGTAAGAAGCGTGAGTTTAAAAAGGTAGTGTTGCATCACATTTGGTTAAAAGCTTAAATTAACTCCAGCCAAGTAAGTCTGTCCGTAATACTCTCGTTGGATGATGTTACTTCTTCCAGGACCAGAGAGGTAAGTTAATGGATTGTTGTTTAAGTTTTTACCAGATAGATAAATGCCGTAGTTTTTATCTATCTTGTAGGACGCATTTAAATCAATAGATGTTCTGTTGTCAACATAAGTATCCCCAAGCGCACTGGATCCGATGTTCCACAGAGCTTCCGATGCATAGTAAAGTGAGGCTCTCAGCGTTAGATCAGAGTATTTGTAAAATACAGATGCGTTATAGGTATTCTTTGAAGTGCCCGGTAACTGTGAGGATTCTCCTGTTCTAATATCGAAATTAGACTTTACATATGTGTAGTTAAAGGAGGTTCCTAGACCGCCCAGCAAACCTTGCAATTGTTTGTACTGCTGCTCATACGCAAATTCAAGTCCATAAACTGACGCGGCTGAAATATTTGAAAACGTTGTGTTGTAGACTTGATCGCCAGCCGCTATTTGTGAATTAGGTATTCCGGTCACTGGCGCTGTTTGGGACAGTGTTCTAGAGGCTATGTAGTTGCTTAATTCTTTGTCAAATATACCTACTGACAAGATGCCGCTATTATCTAAATATTTTTCATATGACAAGTCAAACGACTGAGCAGTTGTTGGCTTTAAGTTGGGATTACCAGTTGTGACGTACCAGGGCGCAGCAGCAGATGCAAAATTAACCGAGGGGGAAGCTTGCAAAAAAGTGGGCCTAGCAATTGAGGTGGAGTAAGCAAGACGAATTAAGGATTTTTCGTCTAGGTCATATTTGGTTTGCATACTAGGAAAGAGATTGCCGTAGTGATTATTCGAACTTGTTGCAAACCATCCGGTATCACCGTTAGCGTTAGGACTATTTGAACTATAAGCGGAATGTGTGCCCTCATAACGCAGGCCAGCAATGAGGCTTAGCCTGTTCTTTTTCATCTCATATTGGGAATAAGCTGCAAGCACATTTTCTTGATCATTTTGAGCCCCAATAGCTGAGGTTTGTGCATTAGCTGCTGTTGCGGCTAAGGTGTAACCATTTTGAATGCCAGGTGTTATTGCAGGACCGTTATTGTATTGATTTTCATAAAAGCTTAGATTGCTACCGCTGGTAAAATTTGATAAAGGTATAGTTGTGGTGGGCGTAAAGGAAGTTATGTTCGACGAGCTCGTCCTTGTCCTCCATCTACTATTTATCCCAGATTTCCAAAACTCAGAATCCGAACCAAGATTATCAGATATCAATTTGACAGGCGTTTTGTAATTCAAGGCACCCGAATATTCAACGTCCTTAGTTTGGGACGGAGAACTGCTGATACTGCTCATAACATAATTGCTTGGATTTATAAAGGAACTGTTCGTTGCAGTATAAAGCGGAGTACCCCCCACTCCGGCGTTGTTGTAAGTCACGCTTGGCAGGGTTCCATTGTATAGAAAATTATCTGATATTGACTTTTTAAATTGGTCACTTCCTAATGCGTAACCAATCCTGTAGTCAATTACATCTGATTTAATTTTATTTTTCCCGCCTAAGCTAAATAATTGATTCTTAATCACTTCATCAGCGTCAGCTAATGTTCGCGTTATTTTAGAGGCGGTGTCTGTGTAACTACCGTTGGCAGAAATTGGGGCTCCGGCTAAATTAATGTTCAGTATGTTGTCTTGTTTTAATTCCTCGTATCCAGTATCAAACGCCCTAAAGTAATAAGAATTGTCTGCGTCTGGTTGGTAACCCAGGTCTAACCCATAGCCATGGCGTTTTCTGTTGTATTGATAATAACGTTGACTCCAGCCCCCAAGTGTCCCGTCTCCGTTAGGACTTGGTTCTACGTCGTTGATACCTCTTTGGTCGTTGTAGTTTACAGCGGTCACAATAATGGAGAAGGGCTTATCAGAATAAGAATCCAATATCCCGCTTTTGAGGCCAGCATTCCCACTTCCAAACCTTGTTCCGGCAGAAAAGGACAAGTCCAAAACAGATGTATTTCGAAGCTTTTCTACCCCGCCGCCGACACGTGCATCAAAAAATGGTTTCCCATTTAGTGGCAACTTTTTGGATGTCAACTCAATAGTTCCCCCTATCGCTTCAGCATCTTGTTCAGGTATGTTGGTCTTAGTTACGGTTACAGAGCCTACCAAGCCAGAAGGTATTGCATCAAACGCAACGGCTCGTCCACCCCCTCCAGAGTTTGGACTAGCTGAGTTGGATGGAGGCAAACGTAAGCCATCAAATGTCGTACCATTCAAATCAGCATCCAAGCCGCGAATGTAAACAAACCTCCCCTCACCTGTATCAGTTTCAAGTGAGACTCCAGGCAATCTGCGCAAAGCCTCACCGATATTTACATCAGGCATTTGCCTGATCTCTTCTTGAGTCAACACATTAACTAAATTCGGGGCGTCTTTTTGCGCCTGCTTAGCGACATTGGCTTTTGTTCTCTCAGCATCAACAGTTATAGTTTGCTCTTCTTTTTGTGATTGCGCGTGAACAGGACTTAGAGATTGAATGATTAAAAGACTTAACGCAGTAAGCTTAAAGGATTTGTTTATCATGTTGTTTTTAATATTAACTAACGTAATGTTGAATCAATATTTTCGCTTAGTAGCGTTACACGATCGTTACACTAAAAATAAGTTTTTGTGACATTTGAATTTAATCTTTCTAAGATTACGAATTTAGTTCATTTAATTCTCGCTTCCTATTACTCCTATTTTTGATAAATTATATCTTTGTGCATGTGCAATCACATGCGCAAAATCTTTGTAAAGCGTATGCTGATCGGGCCGTATATGTATTTCAGGCTGAGATTCAGTTTGTGCTGTTAAAGCGAAATTAGATTGCAATTCTGATTCGTCTATTATTTTTTTACCGTTCCAATAAATGCGACCATTACTCTCAATTTCAATTAAAACTATCTGGGGGGGGACTTCGGGTTGTTTGACGCTAGGATTGGGCATGTTTAAATTCACGGAGTGAAGTTGAACAGGAATCGTAATGATCAGCATAACCAACAAAACTAACATCACATCAATCAAAGGTGTTGTATTCATCTCCATGATGACGTCTTCATCGTTTATGATTTTTCTAATCTTCATTTAATTTCAACCTTAGTTTTTTGGCTGTGGTTGCGTTACAAAATTAACTTTTACTATTCCTGCCTTTTGACAATAAAGCATGACTACAGCAATATTTTTAAACTCCGTTTTTTCATCTCCCCTTAAATGAATCTCTGGTTGTGGTCGCTTTGTAGAAATACTTTTTAATCGATCGTTTAGTTCGCTTGTATTTATTTCACTTTGGTTCCAAAATATTTTCCCGTCCACATCCACGGCTAAATTGACATCGTTGGCATTTACGATTCGTGGTTTTACGCGCTCAGAGGGGAGCATTACTTTGTGAGTTTGAACAGCTATGGGTATCGTAATCAAGAAGATAATTAACAAAACAAGCATGACGTCAACAAGGGGGGTTGTGTTTATGCTTGAGATGACCTCATCCTCATCCCCCGTGTTTATATTTATTGCCATAGTGATTAATTTATCAATTTATCTTATCTAGTATCTAATAAAGATTAGACTTTTTAACTTGGCTTAGTTCCTCCTAGTAGCACTTTCTCCAAATCAGCCGAAAAAGAGTGAACCTGGGCCATCGCTGATTTATTACGCCTAACCAACCAGTTGTAACTCAAAACCGCGGGCACGGCGACTGCAAGACCCAATGCCGTCATGATCAACGACTCGCCCACAGGTCCCGCTACTTTATCAATAGATGCCTGACCAGCAATACCTATTGCAGTTAAAGCGTGATAAATTCCCCATACGGTACCAAATAATCCAATAAACGGCGCTGTCGACCCAACTGTTGCAAGAAATGCAAGCCCAATAGAGAGCTGCGCTTGTATCTCCTCAAACGAGCGGTTAAACGCCATCTCAATCCAAGTGCTAAGCGGTACTTGCCTAGCCAGCTCGCCCACGTGATCTTCTTTTGATTTTGTAGCGTTTGTTGCGACATACCAAAATGCACCTTCCTTATTTAAAGCATCAATGCCTTCTGTGAGTGTTTTACTTTTCCAAAAAGCGTCTCTTACCTCTCTGGAATTTGAAAAAAGTTTTGATTGCTCCAAATATTTAGTAATCAAAATATACCAACTACTGATCGACATTGTTACTAAGATTAACAAAGTTGATCTTGAAACGATATCCCCCTGATCCCAAAGTGCATTTAGTCCGTATGGATTTTCTACGCCACTTGAGTCTTGTGCAAAAGCAAAAGTTGTGAGGAGGAGAGTTAAACAAAAGGCTCTCTTTACATATTTACGGGTTATTGAATATTTTTGATTCAAAATGACTCCTTCAGATTGTTGAATTTAATTCACGACCAATTTTTAATTTAATCGCCATACGTATTTGATTTTTGCCCACGATGCTACTGGCTTACCGTTTTCAGTACCCGCTTTGAAGCTACAAAGACTTAAAGCTTGGCGTGCAGCCTCATCTAAGCGCCTAAACCCGCTAGTTTTGTCAATGCGACTTTCTTTAACTTTCCCATCTATATCGACATAAAAACCTACAGTTACTACACCTTCTTCTTCTGCATTTCTTGAGGCGTCTGGATACTGAGGCTTTTGACATCCTGCACTCACATCAAGTTTTGCATTTACGATCTCTGGTGGCGCAACTGGTGCAGGTACCGGTGTTGGAGTTGGCGAGGGATTTGTAATAGTCGGGACGGCGGCCACCACTACCGGGGGAGTCGGAGTTGAGGTGGCCTGCACCGTCGGCTCAGAGTTAGGGGGGGGCTGAATCTCAGCTTTTGGCACGAATACTTTTTTGACTGGCTTAGGTGGATCCACGGGCTTGGGGGGCTTAGTAGGAGGCTTAAACTCCTCGATAATAGAAGCTTGCACTTCGCTGAGTAGCGGTGAGCTCGTTTTGATTGACAATCCGACCAACAAAACCCAGGCCAATAAAAGATGCAACCCAATCACCGAGGCCATTCCAATAACGCGACTTCCCTTTAATGTTCTACGGTCGACGAAACTCATCTTTTTTTATATTCAGTAATTTTTTAATTTATTCTTAATACTAAACTATCTATATTACAAGTTGATGAATTGAATATTTCCAAAGGTAATGGGTTATACATTTGTAATGGTGTTTCAATGTCTGGTTTTTAATCAATGACAATGTCTATCTTTCTGGTCAATTGTTATGAAAAGTGGTTTATTTTTTAAACTCAAATTCAAGTCGGAGCTAATTCAAAAACCAATTTATCTAAAAAAACATTTTATTTAGATGTTTAAATAAAATGTTTTTTTGCGCTACTTATCCATTTTTTTGAATTCAACCAGCGCGTTATGAATCTTTGCTTTACGTTAGTTTTCTTTTACTATAGTTTTGCTTAAATTTTGAATTACCATAATTAGGGCGGACGAGTTTTAAACTTATTAATCCACCCACTGCGCTAGGCCAGGCACCACAGTTGCAGCAATTTGCGTCCTTTTAAACTGTATTTACCAGGGCACAACCAATGAGGGGGAGAATTAAAATCAATTACCAAACAAAGGTTAAAAGCAGCATCCACACGCAAGCAACTAGATTTTGATATCATGCTTATAGTTAAAACATGTTTTATTTATAAGCTACTGAGCTTTCTTAAATCAACTTAATTTTTGAAATTTGTACTCTTATTTTCTACGCATTGACAGGCCTCGGCAGGTCTTGAACCATTCCTTATATGAACAGCACTAAATTAGAAATGCTTGTGCTGACACTCGTAGCAGGCGCTTTATATGTATTTATGCACTTCTTTAACGAGTGGGTCTTTAGGTATACGGAATTTACTGAACACGTCAACTGGGTTTACTTACCCGCTTTTTTGCGCTTAGCCAACGTCATCGTACTGGGTGAGTTCGCAGGAAGCGTCAGTACAGGATTAGGTGTTTTGGTAATAGAGTTATTTTTTTTAGACTCCCCCCTAACTGCACTGCTAAATATTGCAGCCTCTGTTTCAAGCCCCTTACTGGCTTTTCAAACATTTAGATTGCTAACCGGTCGTGCAGTTAATGTTCATTATCTAAAAGACTTATTTCAAGCCGCCAGCATTTACGCCTTTTTAAATAGCCTAACTCACCACATTGCTTGGTCAATTGCGGACCCCAAACAGTTTTATAAAGTTGATCAAGTCCCCATTATGTTTTTAGGCGATTTGGTAGGTGCATGCCTGGGGGCGGTGGCGTTCACTTTTGTCGTTCAAAGGACAGGACTCGTCAATTACATTAAAGAGCGAAGTCAAGTCTGATATTTGTAAAAAGGTTTCACCCCCTGGACGCTTAACAAATAATCATTGAAGATTAAAAATTAGCTGTTAGATCGCTTTCCCTTGGATAAATCCACGCCCAGTTGCTTGAGTTTCCTGTAAAGATGAGTTCGCTCAAGGCCGGTTTTCTCGGCCACACGGGTCATAGAGCCCCCCTCTTGCACTAAATGAAACTCAAAGTAAGCTTTCTCAAAAGCATCCCTCGCATCTCTTAACGGCTGATTTAAATCGAAACTTTGTAGATTAGACCAAGGCACGTTGTCGTTGCTTTGAACGGCCAAATTACCCGACGTATTCACTTCATGAGTGAGAGAGCCGCCCACAAATGCACTGGCCCCTAAACTACTTTGTCTCGCACTCGGCGCGACCTGAAGGGGGCGGGTCAGCTCACGGGGTTTGCGCGCAAGTCCTTGCTCGACAGACTTGATAAGCTTTTGCATCGTAATAGGTTTTTCAAGGAAAGCCAATGCGCCTATGCGCGTTGCCTCAACTGCCGTATCAATTGTTGCGTGCCCGCTCATCATAATGACTGGCATCGTGAGCAAACCTGACGCAGACCACTCTTTAAGTAGGCTTACACCGTCCGTATCTGGCATCCAAATATCTAAGAGCACCAAATCGGGCGCCCCCACCAATCTGGCCGCTCGGGCCTGGGCAGCGTTTTCTGCCAACTCT
Organism: uncultured Burkholderiales bacterium; assembly: GCA_903871545.1. Lineage (GTDB taxonomy): Bacteria > Pseudomonadota > Gammaproteobacteria > Burkholderiales > Burkholderiaceae_C > Limnohabitans. The sequence continues at coordinate 28,095 of CAIQHG010000044.1, forward strand.
ACTTGGTGACCTTCATCATTTAATATTTCTGACAAAAGATCCCTAATTCCCAATTCATCATCTACGACTAATATATTTGCCATATTACTGCATCAGGCCTTTTCGGTTTGTATCATTGGTGTGCTTCCCGCCTTTTCCGTTTCAAACGATATAGCTACTTTCGCACCTTTTATCTCGCCGTGATCTTCGGTGTTTCTAAGCTCAATTCTCGCATTATGCTCGTCTACAATTTTCTTGACAACTGCCAACCCCAAGCCAGTGCCCTTCGCCTTGGTTGTCACATAAGGCTCGAAGGCCCTTTGCAGCACCGACTCCGTAAATCCACTTCCACTATCTAGCACCGACATTCTCACCCGCTTGGAGATCTCTCGCCACTCAGTTTGTATCACAATTTCATTGCTCTTTGAGCCCTCAGTCGCATCTTGCGCATTTTGCAATAAATTATGGATGACTTGCCTAAGCAACTGCTCGTCACCCAAAATATTTGGGCATTTTGCATCAAAATTAGATTTTATGACAACCCTTTCGTTTTCTGCATCATAAAGACTCAATACCTCTTTGATCAGCGCATTTAAATCCAGGGGTCTTAAATCTGCCTGAGGCATGCGACCAAATTCTCTAAACTCATTGACCAGTCTTTTCATCGCATCAACTTGGTCTACGATCGTTTTAACCGACTTGTTCAAAAGCGCCTGTTCCGACTCGCCCACTTTGCCGCTTAATTTTATAGCCAACCGCTCCGCTGAGAGTTGAATGGGAGTTAACGGATTTTTTATCTCATGCGCTAATCTTTTGGCTACCTCTCCCCACGCTTGTGTTCGCTGAGCAGAGATGATTTGGGAAATATCATCAAACACAAGCAGCCAGTCCCCGTTTGGCAATACTGCCCCCCTGGCGACCAAAGTGATTACACCGGTTTTGTCCCCCAAGAGTGTCTTTGCACCCTCGCCCCCGCCAGCAGGCACAAACTCAAAAGTGTCTTGCCAGTGATCTAGCCCTTGATTTGAAGGATCGCCAACGAAGTGTTCAAAATGCTGAATAACGGAGAACACAAAGGAGTCAATTTGACTGATCTCTTTGATATTTGAGTGACTTAGGTGATTAAAAGATACTTTGAGCACTCTGCTAGCGCCTGGGTTTGCTGATAGTATCTCACCGCAGGACTTCATCACGATCACACCGGCCGTTAAATTGTCCAGTATGGTCTGAAGGTTCGCTCTTGCCAAACTAACCTGATCCATACTGCTTTGAACGGTGGACCTGGAGTTGGCGAGTTGCTCTGTCATCTCGGCAAACGCCCTGGTCAAGCCGTCCAACTCGTCTCGTCCCTCCAAAACCTCTTTTGGACTTAAATCCCCCGCCGCAACGTCCCTTACCCCCATGGCCAAAACCAATAACGGACGGGCCAATTGGTTACCCAAAATGGCGGCCAAAAGCACAGCCCCAAAGACCGCTAGGATAAAGGTAAGCGTTAAAGTGCCAATATACATCCGCTTTAACCCCTCCCTTGCTAAAGCTCTTTCTTGGTACTCCCTGTTAGCCACCAACACGGCAAGCGCGTTGTTCACTAAATTTACTGGCAAGTTTTGCGTGATCTGCAAAATCATCTTCTCTGGTCTGAGCTTGATTTTGCTGATATAGACGACTGCCAGCACCTTAACTTTAGGCATCAAATTGGGGCCGCTCACCCCCTCCTCCAACCCCTCAACGCGCCAAGTCACCCCCTCGGACTCGACTCGGCTCATCTCTATAGAGTTTGGAGTCTCGGGGTAAAGGTTGTATTTTGACTCCCCCACGCTAGCAACCGGCTTGAGCTGCCTAGACCAAAGGATCGCATCATCCGCGTTTGTGAGCTCCCTTATTTTCTCCAGCGCAAGCACTTGCCCAGCCTCGCTTGAGTTAGAAAGCACGTCCACGGAGCTCTTTACCTTATTTCCAAGTTCTTGGGACAAGTTATCAATTGTGGCCCGCCCTAAATTTAAGCCTGCATCTAATGCGCCCTCCACCTTTACATCAAACCAAGACTCAATAGATCTAGAAACAAATTGGTAAGAAACGGTGTAGATCACGATACCGGGAACAATGCCGATCAAAGCAAATACGGAGGCCAACTTTAAAAGCAGCCTGCTACCAAATTTACCCCCCCTGAGGCGCTGCACCAGTCTAAAACCAGCCCAACCGATCACTGTCAACAAGCCCGCCGCTACAACGGCGTTTAGTGCAAAGAGTAATTCATAGTTTTGTTCGTAGAGCTCCCATTTTTGGGTCGCCTGTGTCAGTAAAAACAAAAGAACCAAAGAGAGCGCTAAAACCGCAAAGGTCACAACTCCTAGGACCCAGCCCATTCGTTTTTTATTAAAACGCTGAAACCCTTTACTTCTCATTCAGCGGGGTCTGTTGATAAGCGTTGTGAGCGGGTGAAACTAAGCACCCATTCAGAGTCTCCAAATGCCCCCATCTGTAAGGGTCTGGGCAGTTGGGATAGATCGAGTCTGAAATTAAAGTTGTAGTGATATTTATTGGATGAGTCGATTTCCTGTTTGTCTGCAATTTTCCAGCGCGTCACTCGCCTCACAACGGCCAACGCTTCAGACAAACTTTCATAACTCTGTCCCATCGCCACACCAAGACCCGAGTTGGATATGGGCTGAGAAGATATGTAAACCTTCCACCGTCTGGTTAAAGGCTGATAACTCAGCCTCATGTGCCGCTCATTGTGGGTGATCAATTTATCACTCCAGTACCAACGCTCTTTTAGAACATCCACCTCAGCAATAAAATATAAGGGCACCCCTTTATTCAGCGCCTCCTCCACTCCTATGGGCAAATCAAAATTAAAGGTGGCTTGCAAATAATAGGCGTCCTCACCTGCGTTGACCTCAAAGTCCCCGCTTTGAAGCATTTGCTGAGACAAAGCAGTGACGTGAAACATTACTCCAAAAACGAAACCTAGCAAACACAATGCAAAGCGTTGAGCCTGAGCGGTACCGAAATTTAGAACGTTAGTTCTTTTGCAATAAAGTGTAGAAAAATCCATCATGATCTATCAGTTCATTGTCCTTCAGCAACTCCCCCTTTGAGGTTAAAGTAGGTAGCAAATGCCCTACTTGCGTGCATATTGAAGCATCTGTGTTGCGCCTAAGAAACGATTGCACCTGCTGTTCACCCTCTTGCTTAAAAACCGAACAAGTGCAAAAGAGCAACTTACCCCCAATCTTAAGCACTTGCCAGGTTTTATCAAGAAGGCGTTTTTGCATCTCACCCAGTTGTGCAATGTCGGACTCCCTCCTGAGCCATCGGATGTCGGGATGGCGCCTGACGATGCCAGAGGCTGTGCATGGGGCGTCAAGGAGCACGGCATCAAAAAGCTCTTTGTCCCACCAAGAGTCCAAATCGGCTGCGTCCGCACAAACCACCTGCGCCTGAACTCCCATCCGTTCACAGCTCTCATGAACCTTTTTGCACCGAGCTGGATCTATGTCAAGTGCCGTGACTTGCACATTGGGGTATTCCAAGAGATGAGTCGTCTTGCCACCCGGCGCTGAGCAGGCATCCAAAATCCGCACAAGGCTAGGCGGACCCACCTTTTGGGCTTTTTTAGTAGGACCCCCGTCCTCCACTAGTGTTTCAAATTGCACCCCAATTCCTTGCATTAAGAGTTGAGCCGCCATTTGAGCGCCACCGTCTTGAACCGTACACAAACCCTCATCAAAGCCGGGGATCAGGTGAACGGCTATGGGGCTTTGGATGATCAAACCCTGCTCGCCCTGTAGGGTGTGATTAATCCCCTTTTCTGTCCAACTCCTTGACAACTCAGCCCGTGTCGAGCGCAATCGGTTAACTCGCATACTAAGTGGAGGCAGCTCGTTGTTGGCCTTCAAAATGTCTCCCCAATGGTTTGGGTACTGTTTTTTAAGCAAATTAATCCACCACAGTGGGTGATTCCATATTGACTGCGGGTCGTTCTCCAAAGAGGCCAAAATACCAATGCGCTCGCGCAGAAAGTTCCTCAAACACCCGTTGATAAAAGGCGCCTGGGCCTTCATTAAAGGATTTCGTTTTGCCACCTCCACGGCTTGACTCACCAACGTAAAGTCCGAGTACATGGGATCTACGTCCACACTGCCAATGGCCAAGACGACACATAAAAGAGACTGCGCCGGCTCCTTGGGTGCCTTTTTAGCCAACAACTTAACTAACCCCTTTGCGGTTCCGAGTCGCCTTAGCGTTAAAAAAAGTAGGGCCTGCGTCGCAGGTCTGAGCTCAGAGGGAACATTTAGCAAAATCTCGCTGGTTGAGGCCCCCTCTAAGACCCGCTGCAAACATTCGTGAGTTTCTTTAAGTTGTTGCCATAACGCAGGGGATGGGGTCTTTGTCATGCAAGCATTTAATTGAGTATTCTTACCGGTTTAAAGTTAAAGAGCTTGGCAATAAAAAAGGCCGGAAACATCTCGATTGCCCTGTTGTACTCTTTGCTGAGCGTGTTGAACTTTTCAAGCTCCGGTTGCAGCAAGACATCTATATCACTCCAGCTCTTTTTGAGCACATCCGGAATTGATAGGTAATAAACATCAGGGTGAATCAGCGCTAGCCAAGCGCTTTCCAACTCCTCGCTCGTCTCAACCAACTCATCGGCTGATTTGGGTAATAGGGGATGCTCATGCATACGGGCAAGCGCCATTGCTGCGTGATTGGCGCAGACCTGCAAACGGGTCCATAAACTAGCACCTAACTCAGGCGCCACACTAGCTCTCCACCCGTTCACCGCTGTTGCAGCGCTCGTAATCGCCTCTTGCACAAGATCTTGGTACTTTAAAAGCACATTCTCCAAAGCGTAATACTGCTGAATCACAAGATTCCTTGTCCTAACCAACCTGTTGTAAGCGCCTAAAGACCAAAAGATCAGTACCGCAATACAACCCCAAAACCACCAATCATCGAACAGCATTCGCAATCCTTTGAAGAGCTGTGATTGACTTGAGGTGAGCTCAAGTCACCTCCAGTCAATTTGATTTAACTAAACTCGCCACCCTCCCTAAAAGCTTAGTACCAATCTCACTTTGAGATCGGTCAATTCAAATAGAGCACAAAAAAAGGGTAGGACTGGATTTTAAAACCCAATCCTACCCTGATCTTAAACCATCAAACTCATAAAAGAGCTCATCCGGATAATTCGGTTTGTCCAATTAATCCGATGCTGCGCTTTCTTTGTTTGTAGTCTCTTAGTCCGCTTGCGCTGTGACTTCGTCGCCCGCGCCTGTGGCCTCTGCCAACTCGGCCGCCTCGGAGTCAGAAATTGCACGGCGCTCTGCCTCATCCATGGCATCTTTGACCTTGCGGGCTTGGTGGTAAGCCATACCTGTACCCGCTGGTATCAAGCGGCCCACAATCACATTTTCCTTTAAGCCGCGCAATTCGTCGCGTTTGCCCATGATTGCAGCCTCGGTTAGAACGCGAGTTGTTTCCTGGAAAGACGCTGCACTGATGAAGCTGTCCGTTGAGAGAGATGCCTTCGTGATACCAAGCAACAAGTTGCTGTAGGTTGCAGGCATCTTGCCTTCTAAGAGCAAAGCCTCGTTGGTATTCAAAATCTCAGAGCGCTCAACTTGCTCGCCGTTAATGTAGTTGGCATCTCCTGCATTTTCAACGACAACACGTCTAAGCATCTGACGAACAATCACTTCAATGTGCTTGTCGTTGATTTTTACACCTTGCAAACGGTACACGTCTTGAACCTCGTCCACGATGTAGCGAGCTAACTCCTCCATACCCAACAAACGCAAGATGTCTTGTGGGTCTGCAGGTCCGTCCACAATGCTCTCGCCTTTGTTGACCACTTGACCTTCGTGAACCACAATGTTTTTCTCCTTAGGCACGAGCTCCTCGTGAACACCGCCCTCTGGGTCCGTGATCTGCAAACGCACCTTACCTTTGGTTTCCTTACCAAACGATACTGTGCCTGTAATCTCAGCCAAAATGCCTTTGTCTTTTGGCGTACGCGCCTCAAACAACTCTGCCACTCGCGGTAGTCCACCGGTAATGTCACGCGTTTTCTGACCCTCGATAGGAATACGCGCCAACACCTCTCCTGGACCCACATCTTGGTCGTCCCGCACCTGAATGAGCGCGCCTACCTGAAAGCCAATCGTCACTGAGTGATCGGTGCCTGGAATCTTAACTTCCTTACCAGCTGCATCAATCAATTTGACCTGCGGTCTAACGCTCTTCGTAGAACCGCGGCGTTTTGGATCTATTACAACCAATGTGGACAATCCAGTTACCTCATCAAGCTGCTTGGCAACGGTGAGGCCTTCCTCAACGTTTTCAAACTTAACTTGACCTGCAAACTCTGTGATCACAGGGCGAGTTAATGGGTCCCAATTAGCAAGAATAGCTCCTGCTTTGATCGTTTGATCAGCCTTGACGGACAAAATTGCACCGTAAGGGACCTTATGACGCTCGCGCTCGCGTCCGTTATCGTCTTGAATGATCACCTCACCTGAGCGAGAGATCACGACCAACTCTTTCTTGAGGTTGGTCACATAACGCATTGTTGCGTTAAACCCAATGACACCATTTGACTTGGCCTCGACGCTGGACGCAATTGCCGCTCTAGACGCAGCGCCACCGATGTGGAACGTGCGCATCGTTAACTGAGTACCTGGCTCTCCAATGGACTGAGCAGCAATCACCCCTACTGCCTCGCCCACGTTGATCAAGCCGCCGCGGCCCAAATCTCGGCCGTAGCATTTGGCGCACAAACCAAAACGTGTCTCGCAGTTCAAGGCCGTACGAACTTTGATCTCATCAACGCCTAAGGCCTCAATGACATCAATGTTATCCTCATCCAGCATCTCACCTGTGGTGACAATGACCTCGCGTGTCTCAGGATTTAAGACATCCTCGATAGCTGTACGCCCAAGCACTCTGTCGCGCAAAGACTCAATCACCTCGCCACCCTCAACGATGGCGCGCATCAGTTGACCGTTGTGTGTTCCACAGTCAACCTCAGTCACCACTAAGTCCTGAGTAACGTCCACCAACCGGCGTGTCAAGTACCCAGAGTTCGCAGTCTTTAGGGCGGTGTCAGCCAATCCCTTACGCGCACCGTGAGTGGAGATGAAGTACTGAAGTACATTCAAACCTTCACGGAAATTAGCTGTAATCGGTGTTTCAATGATAGAGCCGTCTGGCTTTGCCATCAAACCGCGCATACCAGCCAATTGCCTGATCTGTGCGGCAGAGCCACGAGCACCTGAGTCAGCCATCATGTAGATGGAGTTGAAAGACTCTTGCTCGACTTCGTTGTTGTGTCGGTCGACGGTCTTTTCTTTTCTAAGCTGATCCATCATCACTTTTGAGACGGCGTCTCCAGCCTTGCCCCAAATATCAACCACCTTGTTATAACGCTCCCCAGAAGTTACCAAGCCAGACACATATTGCTGCTCGATATCTTTGACTTCTTTTTCAGCGTCCTCAATGATTTGGTGCTTTTCGTGAGGCACCAACATATCATCAATCGCAATTGAGATGCCAGCGCGAGTGGCTAAACGAAAACCATTTTGAAGCAATTTATCCGCAAATACCACCGTCTCTTTAAGTCCGCATTTACGGAAAGAGGTATTAATGAGTTTGGAGATTTCTTTCTTCTTTAACGCTTTATTCAAATTGCTGAACGGCAGGCCCTTAGGCAATATCTCAGATAACAGTGCGCGACCCGCGGTTGTTTCAACCACGGAGGCATGGGACACAAATTCTCCCGTCTCTTTATCCTTTGTCCATTCAACTAAACGCACACTGATTTTGGCGGTTAACTCAACCACACCTGCCTCAAGCGCGCGAATGATCTCAGGAATATCAGCAAAGACCATACCCTCACCCTTGCCGTTGATCCGCTCTCGTGTGGTGTAGTAAAGACCTAAAACCACGTCTTGAGACGGCACAATGGAGGGCTCTCCGTTGGCTGGGAAGAGCACATTGTTAGAGGACAACATCAAAGTGCGTGCCTCCATCTGCGCCTCTACCGAAAGAGGTACGTGAACAGCCATCTGATCACCGTCAAAGTCGGCGTTAAAAGCCGAACAAACAAGCGGGTGCAATTGGATGGCCTTACCCTCAATTAAGATCGGCTCAAAGGCTTGGATACCTAAGCGGTGCAGTGTGGGAGCTCTATTTAAAAGCACGGGGTGCTCTTTAATAACTTCCTCCAAAATATCCCACACCACTGCTGTGCCTGACTCAACTTCCTTCTTGGCCGCCTTAATGGTCGTTGCAATGCCCATGGCCTCTAGTCGCGAGAAAATAAAGGGCTTGAATAATTCCAAAGCCATTAATTTTGGCAAACCACATTGATGCAGTTTTAAGGTTGGACCAACAGTGATAACCGAGCGTCCTGAATAGTCAACACGTTTACCAAGCAAATTTTGGCGGAAACGACCACTCTTACCTTTGATCATGTCTGCCAAGGATTTCAGCGCACGCTTGTTGGCCCCAGTCATTGCCTTACCACGGCGTCCGTTGTCCAGCAAAGAATCCACAGCCTCTTGAAGCATTCGCTTCTCGTTTCTGGCAATGATCTCGGGCGCGTTCAGCTCCAAGAGCCTGCGCAAACGGCTGTTGCGGTTAATCACCCTGCGGTACAAGTCGTTCAAATCAGAGGTCGCAAAACGTCCACCATCCAGTGGTACCAACGGACGTAGATCCGGTGGCAAAACGGGCAACACAGACAACACCATCCACTCAGGCTTGATGCCAGATTTCTTGAACGCTTCAAGTACTTTTAAACGTTTAGAGTTTTTCTTAACTTTGACCTCAGAGCCAGTTAAGTCCCCGCGCAATCGCTCTATCTCAGAGTCAAGCTCAATGCTCTCTAGCAAATCGCGAACACCCTCAGCACCCATCTTGGCAACAAACTCGTCTCCGTATTCTTTGGTCTTCTCGTCAAAGTCGTCCTCAGTCATGATCGCAAACTTCTTTAAAGGAGTCATGCCAGGATCCACGACCACGTATGCTTCAAAATATAGCACCCGCTCAATGTCGCGCAAGGTCATGTCAAGTACCAAGCCCAAACGGCTAGGCAAAGACTTTAAAAACCAAATGTGTGCGCAAGGAGCCGCCAAGTCGATGTGGCCCATGCGGTCACGACGTACTTTGGTCTGCGTTACTTCGACGCCACATTTCTCACAAATAACCCCGCGGTGTTTTAAACGCTTGTACTTACCGCACAAACATTCGTAGTCTTTGATAGGGCCAAAGATTTTTGCGCAAAACAAGCCATCCCGCTCAGGTTTGAACGTTCTGTAGTTGATGGTTTCAGGCTTTTTCACTTCACCAAAAGACCATGAACGAATTTTCTCTGGAGATGCAAGTCCAATTTTGATGGCATCAAAATGTTCATCCGGTGTGAACTGCTTAAATAGATCGAGTAATGATTTCATAAGATTTTTTCCATTTCTTTATCAAAGAAGGTCCATCAGCAAACTCCAGCCCAAACTTTAGGCTAGAGCCACTTAAGGCTCGACAATTCGGTTTAAGAACGCTCCAACTCAATATCAATGCCCAATGAGCGGATTTCCTTCACAAGCACGTTAAACGATTCAGGCATTCCTGCCTCAATTGCGTGCTCTCCCTTGACAATGTTTTCATAAACTTTCGTTCGCCCTTGGACGTCATCGGATTTAACCGTGAGCATCTCTTGCAGTGTGTAAGACGCACCGTAGGCCTCAAGCGCCCAAACCTCCATCTCACCAAACCTTTGTCCACCAAACTGAGCTTTTCCGCCCAAAGGTTGCTGGGTCACTAAGCTGTAAGGACCCGTTGAGCGTGCGTGCATCTTATCGTCTACCAAATGGTGTAGCTTCAAGACGTGCATGTAGCCCACCGTGACAGGGCGCTCAAATAACTCCCCCGTGCGTCCATCAAAGAGCTGCGCTTGAGTGCGCGTCGCAGTCAGTCCCTTCGTGAGCATCACGTCCTCTGGGTATGCAAGCTTGAGCATTGAGCGGATCTCCTCCTCTGAGGCCCCGTCAAAAACAGGCGTTGCAAACGGGATACCTAGCGTTAAGTTTTTAGCCATCTCCAGCACGTCTGTATCGCTCAAAACATTCAACTGCTCTAAGTGCCCAGATGAGTTGTACAACTTATCCATGAAGCCGCGGATCTCAGCCACCTTGGACTCCTCTTGAAGCATGTCCCCGATGCGCTGGCCAATTCCCTTAGCAGCCCACCCAAGGTGTACCTCTAAGACCTGTCCAACGTTCATACGAGAGGGAACACCAAGCGGGTTCAAAACGATATCTACCGGAGTGCCGTCCTTCATGTAGGGCATGTCCTCTACGGGAACGATTATGGAAACCACACCCTTATTACCGTGACGACCCGCCATCTTGTCGCCTGGTTGCAAACGACGCTTGACAGCCAGGTAGACCTTGACCATCTTCAACACACCTGCTGGCAATTCGTCGCCTTGGGTCAGTTTTTTACGTTTTTCTTCAAACGCGAGATCAAAGCTGTGACGAGTCTGAGCTAGTGCATTTTTGATACTCTCAAGCTGAGAGGCAACGTCCTCATCTTGTGGGCGAATATCAAACCAGTGGAACTTCTCGACACTTGTTAGATAGGCTTCATCAATCTTCGCACCTTTGGCGAGTTTGTTGGGGCCTCCGTTGGCAACTTTTCCGACCAATAGCTTCTCAATACGACTGAAAGCGTCTGCCTCTACGATACGCAGTTGATCATTCAAATCCAAGCGAAAACGTTTGAGCTCATCATCAATAATTTGTTGAGCTCTCTTATCACGGACGATTCCCTCGCGAGTGAACACCTGCACATCAATCACCGTACCCTGTGAGCCCTGGTCAACGCGCAAAGACGTATCTTTCACATCACTTGCTTTTTCGCCAAAGATCGCCCTCAAAAGCTTTTCCTCAGGTGTCAGCGTCGTCTCGCCCTTTGGCGTTACTTTTCCAACCAAAACATCACCAGGCTGTACCTCTGCTCCCACGAAAATAATCCCTGAGTCATCCAAACGGTTCAACTGCGTTTCCGCTAAATTGGGTATGTCCCGTGTGATCTCCTCTGCACCAAGTTTGGTGTCGCGGGCCATTACAACCAACTCTTCAATATGAATAGATGTGTAGCGATCTTCTGCGACCACACGCTCAGAGATCATGATTGAGTCTTCAAAGTTATACCCATTCCAAGGCATAAATGCGACCAGCATATTTTGTCCCAGTGCCAACTCGCCTATGTCGGTTGATGCGCCGTCAGCCACCACGTCTCCCTTGGAGAGCTTATCGCCACGCTTGACGATTGGTCTTTGGTGGATGTTTGTGTTTTGATTTGAGCGTTGATATTTAATCAAGTTGTAAATATCTACACCCACCTCACCGGCCTGAGTTTCGTTATCGCTCACGCGCACCACAATTCGAGTGGCGTCCACATAGTCCACCACACCACCCCTGGTCGCAGTCACAACGGTGCCCGAGTCAATAGCGGCTACACGCTCAATTCCAGTACCAACAAAGGCTTTTTCGGGTCGGAGTACGGGCACAGCTTGACGCTGCATGTTTGCGCCCATCAACGCTCGGTTGGCGTCATCGTGCTCAAGGAAAGGCACCAAAGACGCTGCAACAGACACGATCTGCGCAGGTGAAACGTCCATGTACTGGATACGCTCTGCAGAGCAGAGAATTGACTCACCCTTTTCACGCGCAGAAACCAGGTCCCCGGTCAAACGTCCATCTTTATCTAGGATCGCATTGGCCTGGGCAATCACGTATTTGCTCTCCTCGATCGCGGATAAATAATCGATTTGATTGGTTACTTTACCCTCAACCACTTGGCGGTAAGGTGTCTCAATAAATCCGTAATCATTCAACCTTGCGTACAAAGCCAATGAGTTAATCAAACCAATGTTGGGACCCTCTGGAGTCTCAATTGGACAAACACGCCCGTAATGGGTTACGTGCACATCACGTACTTCAAAGCCTGCACGCTCGCGGGTTAAACCACCTGGGCCTAAGGCTGACACGCGGCGCTTGTGCGTAATCTCAGACAATGGATTGGTTTGATCCATAAACTGTGACAACTGTGAAGCACCAAAGAACTCTTTAAGCGCTGCTGATATGGGCTTAGAGTTGATTAAGTCGTGCGGCATCAAAGGCTCTTGCTCAGCCTGTCCTAGACGCTCTTTCACAGCCTTCTCAATTCTGGCAAGACCAGTGCGGTACTGGTTCTCTGCCAATTCGCCAACGCATCTAACGCGTCTGTTTCCTAAGTGGTCGATATCATCGACCTCGCCGTTACCGTTTCTAAGGTCCACGAGAATCTTAACCACAGCCAAGATATCTTCGTTGGTTAGGACCATAGGGCCTGTGCTGTCCGGACGTCCGACCCGTGCATTGAACTTCATGCGGCCAACCCTTGATAGGTCGTAGGTGTCGTTGTTGTAGAACAAACGCTGGAACAATGCTTGTACTGCGTCCTCTGTGGGCGGCTCGCCTGGGCGCATCATTCTGTAAATTGCAACCCTTGCTGCAAACTCATCCGTTGTCTCATCAATGCGAAGCGTTTGTGAGATGTAGGCCCCTTGGTCTAGTTCATTGGTGTAGATACACTGAATCTCTTGAACATTAGCTTCACGCAATTTACCAAGCATTGCTTCGGTCAATTCTTCGTTTGCCTTCACAATGATCTCGCCCGTATCATCATCTGCCATGATGTCTTTTGCAATGACGCGACCTACCAAAAAGTCCTCAGGCACGCTAATATGAGTTGTCCCCGATTGCTCAAACTCTCTCGTGTGTCTTGCCGTAATCCGCTTGTCTTTAGCAACAATAACTTTACCGTTCTTGTCGGTGATATCAAAACGTGCGACCTCGCCCCTCAAACGCTCGGATACAAACTCCATCTGCGCACCGCTGTCCATCAGGCGAAAGCTGTCGTTAACAAAGAAGTTAGCAAGAATGGTTTCTGGGTTGAGTCCAATTGCCTTGAGCAAAATGGTGACTGGCATTTTGCGTCTACGGTCAACCCTGAAATAAAGAATGTCCTTTGGATCAAATTCAAAGTCCAACCAAGAACCGCGGTAAGGAATGATCCTGGCGGAGAAAAGCAGTTTTCCTGAACTGTGCGTTTTACCCTTGTCATGCTCAAAAAACACGCCCGGTGAGCGGTGCAACTGAGATACGATAACACGCTCTGTGCCGTTGATAATGAAGGAGCCTTTGTCCGTCATCAACGGTACTTCGCCCATATAAACTTCTTGCTCTTTGACTTCCTTAACCACTTTAGACTGCGAGCTAGAGGACTCTCTGTCGTAAATGATGAGTTGCACGCGCGCTCTTACAGCAGAGGAGAACGTGAGTCCGCGGGTTTGGCACTCACGCACATCAAAAGCCGGTTTGGCCAAGTTGTATTCTAAGAATTTCATTTCCACAAAATTATTGTGAGAAACAATTGGAAACGCAGCTTCAAAAGCCGCTTGCAACCCTTCGTTGTTGCGTTTTTTAGGGGGAAGATCTGCTTGCAAAAATGCTGTGTAAGCATCTTTTTGCATTTGTAGCAAATAAGGGATTTCTAAGACGCTGTCACGATTTCCGAAACTCTTGCGGATTCGTTTGCGTTCTGTGTATGTATAAGCCATGAGTTCTCCGGATTTATTTCTCTCGGGGACTGAATGAGAGTTTAGGTAAATCAATTACCTTCACTCCCGGTCTTGGCCGCTGGCCTCTACCAGCTTTGGCGGACGGTTGCGCATTGCACACAACCCGAACCAAGGTTCTTCTGCAGTCTGCTCAGAAGACACACGAAAATAGAAATTAAGTTCCCACTTTCGTGTGCGCTCTTTAAGGCACCAACAGGCAGAGGCCCTTTTGGGGAGCCGCCGCCTGTGAAGAAAGTAATTACTTGATTTCTGCTTTCGCGCCTGCTTCTTCCAGTTTTTTCTTTGCCGCTTCGGCGTCCGCTTTAGCAACACCTTCTTTGACTGGCTTAGGTGCGCCGTCCACTAGGTCCTTAGCCTCTTTCAAGCCAAGTCCAGTGATTTCGCGTACAGCTTTAATGACTGACACTTTGTTTGCGCCAACTTCAGTCAAATTCACTGTGAACTCGGTTTGCTCTTCTGCAACAGCTGCAGCGCCACCGCCTCCGCCTGCTGCAGGTGCAGCCATAGCTGCTGCGCTTACACCGAATTTCTCTTCGATTGCTTTTACCAATTCGTTGAGATCCAAAACAGTCATACTGTCCAATGCTGTTAAAAATGCGTCTTTATCAAATGACATTTGTTTTCCTAAAATTAATATAGTCGCCTCTTGGGCAACCGTTAAACATTGACTCAACTTGAAGCATTACACGTTCAAGCTGCAGCCTCACTTTTTTTAGCGGCCAAAGCACCCAATACCACTGCGGTACGAGAGATAGGCGACATCAATAAACCACACAATTGAGCAAGCAAAACTTCCTTGGTAGGAATGTTTGCGAGCGTCTTAACGCCGTTTACATCTAAAGCTCTGCCAGATGTTGCTCCACCACGGATCACCAACTTATCATTTGTCTTTGAAAAGTCGGACACCACTTTAGCGGCGGAAATTGCATCAACTGAAAAACCGTAGATTAGCGGACCAGTCATCTGGTTGGCAACAACTTCAAACGGTCCACCTGCGACAGCGCGTCTTGCCAATGTGTTTTTCAACACACTGAGCGTGACACCTTTGCTGCGCGCATCGGAACGTAGTTTGATCATGTCAGCAACCGTGATGCCGCGGTACTCCGCCATCACCAGCGTTTGAGCTTGTGCGGCGAGTGTCGTCACTTCTTGAATGACTGCTTCTTTCTCACTGCGATTCAGACTCAAGGTCAACTCCTTAAAATATGCCCCTTTGTGTTCAAAAAAATCTCACATTGGGACACGCTTGCTTTTCAGCGACCTTAACTGTTTGGAAATTCCTTACAGTGGGATCGCCATCTGCGTTGGCATTTATTAAGTACGCCGCCTGCCTTTTCAAACAAGTTCGCACGCCAACGGTCTTGGATGGCCCGTTGCTTGAGATAAATCCCAAGCTCTCGGCCCACCTTATTTGAGCTGACACGATGTGTCACCTCACAACTCTCTCAATTCAATACAACTACTGTATGCAACTGGGTGTCTATCAAGCGTTAAGTGTTTGAGTATCAACTCTCACACCCACACCCATTGTTGAGGACAACGCAACTTTGCGTAAAAATACGCCCTTGCTTGTTGCTGGCTTCGCTTTTACGAGCGCATCCACCAAAGCTGCTAAATTGCCAAGCAACTTATCAGACTCAAAAGATCTTCTTCCAATAGTTGCATGCACAATACCGGCCTTGTCCACACGAAATTGAACTTGTCCAG
This sequence comes from uncultured Burkholderiales bacterium, assembly GCA_903871545.1. GTDB lineage: Bacteria > Pseudomonadota > Gammaproteobacteria > Burkholderiales > Burkholderiaceae_C > Limnohabitans. The sequence continues at coordinate 43,468 of CAIQHG010000044.1, forward strand.
CTTTTGCGTTCCTGACGGCGGTTGCGACATCAGGCGTAACAGTTCCGACTTTAGGGTTTGGCATCAGTCCACGTGGCCCAAGAATTTGGCCCAGTGTTCCAACAACTCGCATTGCATCTGGCGCTGCGATCACTACATCAAAGGGCATGTCCCCAGCTTTAACGCGCGCAGCTAAATCGTCCATACCAACCACGTCCGCCCCAGCAGCTTTAGCCTCCTCAGCTTTAGCGCCTTGCGCAAAAACAGCCACACGCGCAGTTTTACCAGTTCCGTTTGGCATCACAACCGCACCACGAACGACTTGGTCAGATTTCTTGGCATCAATTCCAAGTTGGACTGCCACATCAATGGATTCATCAAATTTAGCAGTCGCACACTCTTTAACGATTGCCAATGCATCCGCTAAAGGATAAAGCTTGTTGCTGTCGACTTTGCCTTCTACGGCTTTTTGTTTTTTAGTGAGTTTAGTCATTTATACGCCCTCCACATTCACGCCCATCGAACGGGCTGAACCCGCGATTGTTCGCACTGCTGCATCTAAATCGGCAGCGGTCATGTCTTTCATCTTAGTTTTTGCAATTTCTTCGAGCTGTGCTCTTGTGATCTTGCCAACTTTATCGCTATGGGGCTTGGACGAACCTTTGTCCAATTTGATCGCTTTTTTGATCAAAGTAGTTGCAGGAGGCGTCTTAATAATAAAGGTGAATGATTTATCTGCAAATGCAGTAATCACTACCGGCAATGGAAGTCCAGGCTCTACGCCCTGAGTTTGCGCATTAAACGCCTTACAGAACTCCATGATATTCAATCCGCGTTGTCCCAGTGCTGGGCCAATTGGTGGAGAGGGATTAGCCTTTCCAGCGGGAACTTGTAGCTTAACGTAGCCGACAATTTTCTTCGCCATTTGTTACTCCTTACGGGTGCATGCGCTTTTTTAGAGCTCCCCGGGGTTATCGACTCTTTCCTCTACATTCGCCACCGAGTCTAAAAGTGGCAAAACTTTTTCAAAACTTATCTATCAGGTTTTCTCAACTTGACTGAACTCTAATTCAACCGGTGTTGATCGACCAAAAATAGTAACTGACACGCGTAGCTTGTTTTTCTCGTAATTCACCTCTTCAACAGAGCCGTTAAAGTCCGTGAACGGTCCGTCCTTCACCCGAATAAACTCACCCACCATAAATTCAACTTTATGGCGCGGCTTATCAGTGCCTTCTTGCATTTGACCTACGATCTTTAAGACATCAGCCTGTGATATGGGGGCAGGACGATTTTTCGCGCCTCCCACAAACCCTGTTACTTTACTCGTATGCTTAACCAAGTGCCAACTGAGGTCATCCATGATCATCTCAACCAATACATAACCCGGAAAGAAACGACGCTCAGTGGTTTTACGCTGACCATTTTTAATCTCAACTACTTCTTCAGTGGGCACCAATATCCGACCGAATTTTGACTGCATACCTTCACGGTTAATTCGTTCAACGATGTTTCGCTCAACCGCTTTTTCCATGCCAGAATAAGCATGCACGACGTACCAACGCATGTCAGGATGCGCCGGCGCATCAGAAATAATTGATTGTTCAACTACATTGGTCATTATTTCTTCCATCCCAAAATGAGGTCATAGATAAGCCACTCAAGAGTCTTATCCGTGAACCACAGAAATGTGGCCATGATGACCACAAAAGCAAACACGTAAAGGGTCATCTGGGTCGCTTCCTTGCGAGTCGGCCATACGACCTTTTTAACTTCCCGAGTTGCGTCCTTGCCAAAGGCAACCAACTGCTTGCCGTGAATTGACGTAAAAAACACCACCACAGCCAAAATCAGTCCGCCCAACAAACTCGCCCACTGCGCAATTCCGCCCTTGTCGCTTAAGAAATAAAAAGCAATAACAGACAGTATCACCAAAAGCCCAGCGATTATGGACTTAACTAGATCGCCTGTCTGGCCTACCGTTTCAATATTTGCACTAGCCATAACGGCATTTAATCCTGTAATCTAATCGATCTTTTAAGACACCGAAGCCCACCTGTTACGGCGGGCCTTCAAATGCCACCAAACCCAATTTGGCCTGGTGGCAGGGGCGGAGGGAATCGAACCCCCAACCTTCGGTTTTGGAGACCGACGCTCTGCCAATTGAGCTAC
>CAIQHG010000045.1 GCA_903871545.1 uncultured Burkholderiales bacterium
AAATTGATGGGTATTTTTAAGTAGGAGATGTTGTTACTTTCTTTGGACGGAACATGGCCTGCTCTAATATTAATTTGTATGGAAGGTATCATTAAAACTGGCAAAGCCAAATTTTTATCCCTCGAATTTCGCATTTCTACAAAGTCCTGTTTTTTAACGTCATCATGAATATGAATATTATTTTTCTTTTGATCAGCAACTGTTGTACAAAATCGTATCTCTCTTCCATTAGGTGGGTAGTCGTGACACATAAATAGTCTTACCTCTTTGGGATAGCTTAAAAGTTTTTGTATGGACTCATAAAGTGTTGACGCATCTCCTCCCGGGAAATCACATCTGGCTGTCCCAACATCCGGCATAAAAATAGTATCGCCAGTAAATATTGCGTCTCCCACTTTATACGCAACACAAGCACAAGTGTGTCCGGGCACAAAAAGAGTTTGAAAAGCTAAATTCCCAAAAATTACCTCTTCTTTTTCATTTAATAAGTAATCAAATTGTGCGCCATCAGTAGAAAAATCCTCTCCTAAGTTAAAGATATCTTTAAACGTTTTTTGAATAAAGCTAATTTTATTTCCTATTGCAACTTTTCCGCCTACCTTTTCTTTTAAATAAGCACTCGCCGTCAAGTGGTCAGCATGGGCATGGGTTTCTAAAATCCATTCTATTTTTAATTCATTTTCTAAAGTAAAAAATACGACTTGATCAGCCGAACTTGTCCGAGTCCTCCCTGACTTTGGATCATAATTTAAAACAGAATCAATGACGATCGCCGGGGATCCCTTTTTTTCATACACGACATAACTAAATGTCCCCGTGTCTTTGTCAAAGAACTCTTTGATGAGGGGTGAATTATTCATATATTTATTTTTTCTTTATAAACTGTTAGCATTACTTTATATTTTATTATATAATATTAAAAATGCAACTATATACGATTTTAATCACTTTTTTAGGTCTATTCGTTGGACTATTGATGGGCTTGACCGGCGCAGGTGGAGGGATATTGTCTGTGCCATTACTCATCTATGTGATGGGGCTTCCCTTTTATGAGGCAACTCCAATTGCTTTAGCATCCGTAGCCACTTCTGCTTTTATTGGAGCGTATTTGGCTTTTCGATCCAAAATACTTCGCTACAAAGCGGCCATGTTAATGAGTGCAATCGGCTTAGCCACAGCTCCACTGGGCCTAGCAGTAGCTAACTTAACTCCAGAAAAACCTTTGATTTTAATATTTGGATTTTTACTTTTATTCATCTCTGCTCGAATGCTAATTCACGCTTGTGGTTTTATTAAAACCCCACTAACCTTTTTGCCAAGCCCCGCTCTGTGCCAGCTTAATGAATCGACTGGTAAACTCATATGGTCCTCATCCTGCCTTAGGGTTTTATTTCTAACCGGAGCTTGTACGGGATTTCTATCTGGTCTCTTAGGCGTCGGGGGTGGGTTTATTTTGGTTCCCGCACTTCAGAAATTTACTAATTTACCCATGAAATCAATAGTTGGGACTACCCTTGGAGTTATAGCGATAGTTTCTACGGGCAGTGTATTTTTTTCAACAGTTACTGGCTCAATTAACTTGAATGCTGCTGTTCCTTTTATTTTTGGCTCTGTTTTAGGTCTGTTTCTTGGACGAACTTTAATAGAACGAATAAATCCCCTGCATGTACAAAAGATTTTTTCAGTTTTCACAATTTGTGTGGCGCTTAATATGCTGCACAAAAGTATTTTTTAAGGATCGTTATGTTTTTTCAAATTGACTGGGTCCAATTTAAACCCATTGCATCTTTTCTGGGTGGGTTACTAATTGGCACTTCTGCTGTTTTACTACTCGCTTTTAAGGGGAGGATTTTAGGAATAAGTGGCCTAGTAGGCTCGCTCATGCAAATAAACAATACTCCAAAAGACCACTATATTTGGAGACTCTCCTTTATTTCAGGTATTTTAATTTCACCTTGGATCGCAAATTACTTTGACTTAAAGGTCTATCCAGAAATTAATAATGAATACCTTACGTTGATCCTAGGTGGGCTTTTAGTAGGCTTTGGAACACGCATGGGATCTGGTTGCACAAGCGGGCATGCAGTTTGTGGAATTGCAAGACTTTCACATCGCTCAATTCTCGCAACTCTTATTTTTATGGGCAGTGGCTTTTTAACAGCTTACATTTTTTACAACCTCATTTAAAATTAACTCTATGATAAATTTCCTTGTTTTAATTTGTGGTTTTATTTTCGGAATTGGCCTGATTTTCTCAGGTATGAGCAATCCAAGCAACGTTATAAACTTCTTAAATATTGCGGGCAAATGGAATCCAAGCCTATTATTTGTAATGTTAGGAGCAATTCCTGTTTCTTTCATTGGATTTAGATGGTTTCAAAAGAAAGACAAGACCGTTTTCAACGATAAACTTCATCTGCCTGGCAATAGTTACATAAATAAAGAGTTAATAGTTGGCAGTTTTCTTTTTGGAATTGGTTGGGCTTTAACGGGTTTTTGTCCTGGACCTGCACTAGTGGCTCTTTACACTGGATCACCAAAAGCGCTATTGTTTGTCCTGTCAATGCTTATTGGTATGTTCTTGCATGATCATCTTTATAAGGCATTTATAAAAAAAATTAAATCCAAAATAAACCCTCATAGCCATTTTTAATATTTCTTTTTTTAATTTCAGTCAGCCGTAGTAATGTGAACAACCGTTTTCTTCAAGTTATTGAACCTTTTAAGTTAAGAGATACGAATTGTAAGTACAGTCATAATAAAAATTTTTATTTATTTTCGCTCTGCCAGATGAAATTTTATGAATTTAGAAATAAATCCACCCAAGCAACTAACAGGTTCTCAATTAGTTTTAGCTACTATTGCCCTGGGACTTGGCTCGTTTATGAACATTTTGGACATATCAATTGCAAATGTTTCCTTACCATCAATTGCAGGTGATTTTGCCGTAAGTCCTGCGCAAGGAACGTGGGTGATAACTTCATACGCAGTGAGCGAGGCTATTATGCTTCCGCTAACGGGCTGGCTTGCTGGCAGATTTGGTGATGTAAGGCAATTTGTTATCTCAACCCTTTTATTTACTTTAGCTTCTTTTCTGTGTGGAGCCTCACCAACTTTTGAACTGCTCATTCTTTCTAGGGTGCTCCAAGGTGTAGTTGGCGCCTCTATGGTCCCGTTGTCCCAATCTCTCATTATTAAAATATTTCCCTCTGACAAAAGGGGAGCAGCGTTAGGTATTTGGTCATTGACCACCATCGCAGGACCCATCTTTGGTCCTATTATTGGCGGTTGGCTCACCGATAATTATGTGTGGCGGTATGTATTCTTTATCAATATTCCTTTCGGTGTGTTGTGCGCCTATTTGGTAACCAAGACAATGAAGGGACGTCAATCAAAACTGGTCAATTTACCTGTAGACAAGGTTGGCCTAGCTTTATTAACTGTTGGGGTTGGGACACTGCAAATTCTTTTAGATAAAGGCAATGAGCTTGATTGGTTTAGCTCTCCATTTATCTTGACTTTAGCAGTTATCAGTTCAGTAACGCTCACAGTATTTTGCATATGGGAACTAGGTGAGGAGAATCCCATGGTCAATTTGCGGCTATTTCTTAATAGGAACCTTCTCGTATCTTCTGTATGCCTGTCGATTGGTTCCTTTGCATTTTATATCTTTGTGATCATAGGCCCCCTTTGGATGCAAACTCAACTGGGCTATACCCCCACGCGTGCAGGCGAGGTAATGGCAGTTACAGGTGCACTTTCTTTATTTTTTGGTCCTTTCTTTGGAATTAATCTTGCCCGAATTGGTGCTAGGGAAGTCGCAACGATTGGGTTTATCTCATTTGGTATAGCTGCTTGGGCGAGCGGATCCATATCATCGGATGTGAGTTTTGAGCACCTCCAGTTTGTTCGGCTTTTAATGGGAATGGGAATTGCCGGCTTCTTTGTTCCTATGACTGCGATATCCCTTTCACAACTTCATCCAAGTCAAATAAGCTCTGCGACGGGATTGACAAATTTTCTTAGAAATATGGGAGGAAGTGTAGGCACAGCAGTTGGAGTAACTCTTTGGCAAAACCAGGCCGCCTCATACCACGCTGAGTTAGCGCAAAACATCACCAACAACAACTTTAATAACTATCAATTTGCCTCAACTTTAACATCCCAAGGCATGTCTGTAGCGCAAAGTAACCAATACATTGAAGTCATGATAAATTCACAGGCCTATTTACTCTCCACAAACAAACTAATGATCACGTCCGGCTTAATCATGATTTGCCTCATTCCAGTCATATGGCTCGCTAAGCCACCTTTTGCTGGAGGAGAGGGAGGGCATTGATATTCAAACTTCAGAATACCTTTTTTTGTAGTGGCGTTTGTATTGAATAATTTAATGAAGGCTTATAAGTATTCAAAAATCAATATCTTGGATAAATAAATCCCCTCAACTGATTTTTTATATATTTATGAATCAAAATAAGTTTGAGGAGAAGTACAACTAGAAGTCAACAACAAAAAACTAATGTTTCATTACATAAATGGATAGTCTGTATAGCCCTTTTCAGTTCCACCATAAAAAGTTGATCTGTCATAGGCAGTTAACAAGGAGTTTGACTCCAATCGTTTAGGAAGGTCAGGGTTAGAGATAAATATACGACCGAATGCAACAGCATCCCCCTCAGAGCTATCGATTGCCTGTTCTGCGGATATTTTGTCAAATCCCCCCGCAAGCACTACTTTGCCATCAAATAATTTAGTAAACAATTGACCCGTTTTAGGGGCGTCCTCCACGATCTGATCGTCACCGCCTGCTGAGGTTGCTCTAGGTTCAATGAGATGCAAATAACATAAATTCAAAGGATTAAGGGCCTCAATCAAATAGGAGAACAACTTCACAGGATCAGAGTCTTTCATATCATTGAATGTGCCGTAAGGTGAGAGTCGAATACCAACACGACCGCTTCCCCAGACTGGAATAATGTCTTCCAAAATTTCTAAAATCAATTTACAACGATTTTCGATAGATCCGCCGTATTTATCATCTCTCAGGTTTGAGCCGTCTTGTAAGAATTGATCTAGTAAATATCCATTGGCTGCGTGTAACTCTACTCCGTCAAACCCTGCTTCCTTGGCAAGCTTAGCAGCGTGAATATAAGACAACTTAAGCTCTTTAATTTCTTCTAAAGAAATCTCCCTGGGCGTTTCATAATCAGTTAGCGCCCATGAGGCTGTGTAGACTTGACCAGTGGGTTTAATTGCTGAGGGGGCTACCGGAAGTCCGTCTTTAGGATGGTGAGACGTGTGGGATATACGGCCAACATGCCAGAGTTGCAGAAATATAACGCCTCCAGATTCGTGAACAGCAGCAGTAACTTTCTTCCATTCTGAGACTTGCTCACTGCTATAGATACCAGGAGTGCCAGGATACCCTTTTCCAAGCTCAGATATTTGAGTCGCTTCAGATATGATCAACCCAGCAGAAGCGCGCTGTGCGTAGTATTGAGCCGCTAAGCTGCCGGGTACCCCATCATTATTTGCACGCATACGGGTCAGGGGGGCCATAAATACTCTGTTTTTGACAAGAACATCTCCGAATTTATCTGGTGAAAATAGAGTCATAAAATTTCCTTTTCTATACTTAAATAACAAATCTTAATTAGTTAAATTTTATTCTTATTTAGGCTCTAATTTACTTATGATGAACTTGTAAATATGTATTAGTCATTTATTTTTTTTAAATCAAGTAAGTCAGACTAAGTTCAAATTTTTTTAAGTTGCTCTAACGTGATTTATATCAAGCTATAAAATTTTTCAAAGGGTTTATATTCTAGAAATATTAAATCGGTACCGTTAATGTTCCTATAAATTATCATGCTAGAGGTGGTAACGGGTAAATAAATTCCAAAGAAATGCAGAATTAGATTTTATTTAGAAAGATTATTAAAGTCTCACTCCCATTACTTTTGACTCCTCCTTTAATCAGCCACGTAGCAGAAAATTTTGTATGCCCTTATTAAGGTATTGGTTTTGATGCAAGGATGAACTAAGTCTAAGTTGACGAATAAGCAAATAATTTCTTTTTTGCCGGCACAGGAACACTAATCTCAACCGAGAGTAAACAACTTGTCTCCAAAATTGATGGGGCTACATTTTTGAGATTTCGCAAATTACAACATTAGGTGTTGGTATGAATTTTTAAATTTCGTGCTCAAATTTCAAAAAAATCCAATAAAATTTTCCGGTTGGAACAAATCCCGCAAGGTGTAAGGATGCTTTTTGCACTTACGCTAATCCAGGCGTACTTAATTGATCAAGATAGAATAATCTGTCCTAAGATCGGTACCAAAAGCTTCCTGTTTTCAAATTTATCTTAGAAAGAATTCTTTTGTTAAACAAATAAAGGGCTGACCGACTGTAAATTTATATTGGTCAGGCATAAGCAAATGCCTGTTAAATTTGCGACCCGTTAATTCCCCCTTTGTAGCCGTTAATGTAGTTTTCAAGAAACTTAATTTGGTCAGACTGATGCTCAATAATGTTTTTTACTGTATCCCCGATGGAAATTACACCGACCACTTTTGCTTTATCCAATACCGGCAGGTGTCTAATATTCTTATGAACCATTATTGCCATGCACTCCTCTAATGAATTAGAAAGTGTCACAGTAAATGGATTTGATGTCATTATTTTTGAGACTGTTATTAGTTTTGGGTTCTCAAATGGCAATAGTACTTTGATTGCACAGTCACCCTGAGAGACTATTCCAACTAAATTGCCTTCATCAATTACTAAAATAGCTCTAACTCGATGATCACGCATCAGTATTAATACATCCTCTACTGAGTCAGTTGATCTTAATGAATAAATAGTATTGGACTTTTGATCAATACATTGTTTGACAGTTGTCATGGTTGATTGAAATTAAATTAAAGATTAAGTATAGTTATTTTTGATTCCTAATTTAAAAAAAATTAGTAATTACCCTTGCGTTATAATTATTAAATAATGAATTCTTAAGATTTAAATTTACAAATGAAATGAATTTAAAATTGCTACATTTAATTGATAATCATTTAATCTTTGTTATTTCATGTCGGATGAACCCACATTTCTTGGCCGATACATGAGGACGGCTTGAACTCAGATACTCAACTGAAAAAGTTGTCTTTATCAATTTAAGTTAATAATCTTTCACATGTGGATTACCCTTTAATGTTCTAAAAGTTATCATAAATTGAAGGAAACACAGCTCCGACTGTTGAAAGGACGAATCTATTTAATGAGTGAAAAAATATTCCCGGCCAATAGTTCAAGTCTGACCAGACTTTTTGCGCTAATATTTTTGTGATAGACCGAGTAAGCTTTGATATCGAAAAAAGATATGTCTACGTGGCAAGATTAAGGGCTTAACTTAATCCAAATTTTCTATTATTAAACTTTGAGAAATCAATATGTCTTCTACTCGCTTAGATCTGAGCTCTTATAAACACCTCTGGCCTAACAGCAATTTTAGCCGTCAGGAGTTAGTAGGTAAGTTAAGCTGGCACTTTCAAAAAAACACTCATCGCTCATCAGAAGTACCCAAAATTTTGTTGTTACACGGGGCAGGAAGTGCTACTCACACCTGGCGAGATATTTTATTGCCCATGTCTGAGTGGGCTGAATTTGTAGCTGTGGACTTACCCGGCCATGCATTTACAGGACTTTGCGTAGATCAAAGATCGATAGATGAGGAGCCCTTATCTATCAATGCTATGGGGCACGAACTGCATGAACTACTTAGCCACCTTGAATTTAAACCTAATGTAATAGTGGGCCATTCCGCAGGGGGAGCAATCGCGGCGCAAATGGTTTTTTCAGGTCTATTAAACCCAAAGTTAATTGTTGGTCTGAATCCAGCCTGGACAGCTTATTCTGGGGCTAGTGGTTTTATATTAACCTCCATAGCAAAGGCGGTGTCAGCAACACCTTTAGTACCTTTTATTTTTGCGTCAATTTTCGATAAAACACATCTAGGGGATTTACTGGTCCATAACACTGCGTCTAAGATCGATCAAAACGGATTAGATTTATATAAGATACTTACCTCAAACGCAGTTCATATAAGAGGAGTGACTCAGATGATGGCTTCATGGGATTTATCTGAGTTGTCCTCACGTTTAAGTAAAATAAATTGTGAAGTCAAAGTAATACTCGGAGAAAATGATCGGATAGTTAATCCAAAAGATAGTTTAGACAACGCATGTAGGTTCAAAAATTACGAAGTGATAGTCCAACCTGGTTTGGGTCACCTATCTCATGAAGAGAATCCCTTGAATACCTTGAATATTTTGAAGGGGTGGACTTGCTGACTAGGGTCTGATTTTGCTTTGACTTTCAAATTAACCCGCTGTTCAAATTTTCTGGACCACTTCTACTGCGGAGGGATTCAATAGCGTGATTCAATTGATCAAAACAAATGCCAGAGGAGTTAGAAACTTCAAAAGTTACATAATGAGAATTTTGTTTCATTGTGGCAAGTTGGATCTGAGCATTTGATAAATCACAGATGAACCCAAATGGTGGCCTGGGGCGGAATCGAACCACCGACATAAGGATTTTCAATCTTTTGCATCTTCCAGCCATCAAACATGAAGCTGCACCTTGAGACCCTAATGATTAAGAGTCGGGTCAAACCGACACTTCGTATCCAGGGTCTGATGTTGTTGAGGACCATTGGAGGTTGTTAAAAACAATTCGCCCCCCAGTCCGAGCAATTGGTGCAAACTATGTCTAGTGTAGTAAAAGGTTGCCCATCACTCTAACTCAACCCCACCCCAAAGAGCTGTCGCAATTACATACCGCCTATTTATTCAGCAGAACCTGCGCAATAATGTGCATGCAATAATTTAAGGTCAAAAGAAAAGCCACTTTGTTGAATCAGTGGCTTTGAAGGTGGAGGCGCGGGCCGGAGTCGAACCGACCTACTCGGATTTGCAATCCGGTGCATAACCGCTTTGCTACCGCGCCGTAAATTCAAAAGATGTAAAAAAAAGGAAGCTTAAGCTTCCCTTTAAGAGATATGGAGCGGGAAACGAGGCTCGAACTCGCGACCTCAACCTTGGCAAGGTTGCGCTCTACCAACTGAGCTATTCCCGCGTGAGAGGTATTATATCCGAAGATAATTAATTATGTATAAATGTCTGGACTTAATTTGAGTTTAGTTTAATGTTTTACTGCAGTAGTTGGACTTTTGGTGCCTTCAGATGCGACTACTTGGGTGGCAACTTCCTCTTCAGTTAAGGGAGTTGGCATCCTTACTAAAGCAATTTCAAGTGCTTTGTCGATCCACTTAACAGGGATAATTTCTAGCCCATTTTTCACATTTTCAGGAATTTCTTGCAAGTCCTTAACGTTCTCCTCAGGTATCAATACTGTTTTGATGCCGCCTCGTAACGCTGCTAAAAGTTTTTCTTTCAATCCCCCAATTGCTGTGACCTCACCTCGCAGCGTAATCTCCCCCGTCATGGCCACATCGCTTCGAACTGGAATTCCCGTAAGCGTTGATACGATCGCGATAGTCATCGCAACTCCTGCGCTTGGGCCGTCTTTTGGTGTTGCACCATCTGGGACGTGAATATGAATATCTTTTTTCTCAAAAGCTTCGTCTTTGATACCTAAAATTTTGGATCGTGAGCGAACCACCGTTCTTGCAGTCTCGACAGACTCTTTCATAACATCCCCCAGGGATCCGGTGCGAGTGATCGCGCCTTTGCCTGGCATCATTGCAGATTCAATCGTGAGCAAATCCCCACCCACCTCAGTCCACGCTAAACCTACTACTTGACCTACCTGATCTTGTTGCTCAGCTCTGCCGTAGCTGTATTTTCGAACTCCTAAGAAATCATTTAAGTTCTCTTGGGTCACTTTTACTTGAGCCTTCATCTCACCAAGTTGAATGGCCTTAACTACTTTGCGACACACCTTGGATATCTCGCGCTCCAACGAACGTACCCCCGCCTCACGTGTGTAATAACGAACCAAATCTATCATCGCCTCAACCGATATGGCTAATTCGTTTTCCTTTAAGCCGTTATTTTTAAGTTGCTTGGGGAAAAGATACTTTTGAGCAATATTTACTTTTTCATCCTCAGTGTAACCAGACAGCCTTATCACTTCCATACGGTCTAATAAAGCTGAGGGTATATTCATTGAATTTGAAGTTGCAACAAACATCACATCACTCAAATCAAAGTCAACCTCTACATAGTGGTCATTGAAAGTGTGGTTCTGTTCCGGATCTAAAACTTCAAGTAAAGCACTAGAGGGGTCTCCCCTAAAATCAGAACCCAACTTATCAATTTCATCTAGCAAAAACAAAGGATTGCGAGCACTTACTTTGGTGAGACTTTGCAAAACCTTTCCAGGTAAAGCACCAATGTAAGTTCTTCTGTGACCCCGAATTTCTGCCTCATCTCTCATCCCTCCAAGAGCCATTCGCACATACTTACGCCCAGTCGCCTTTGCAATGGATTGGCCAAGTGAGGTTTTTCCAACACCAGGGGGGCCAACCAAACAAAGAATTGGAGCTTTTAGTTTGTCTACGCGCTTTTGAACAGCAAGATATTCAAGAATTCGATCTTTAACTTTTTCAAGTCCGTAGTGATCTTCGTTGAGCACTTCCTCAGCAAAGGGTAGATCATGCTTGATTTTAGTTTTCTTGGCCCAGGGCAAGTTCACTAAAACGTCAATGTAATTTCGCACCACAGTCGCCTCAGCAGACATTGGAGACATAAGTTTTAATTTTTTCAGTTCTCCCTCTGCCTTTTTGCGAGCGTCAGCTGGCATTTTTGCCATTTTAATTTTCTTCTCAATCTCCTCAATATCTGCGCCCTCCTCGCCCTCTCCAAGCTCTTTTTGGATCGCTTTGACCTGCTCGTTCAAATAGAAATCTCTTTGGTTTTTCTCCATCTGGCGCTTAACCCTGGAACGAATCTTTTTGTCTACATTTAAAATGTCAACTTCCCGCTCAAGCTGAGTAAATAAGTTTTCTAAACGCGCTTTCACGCTTGATAAATCCAAAATGATTTGTTTGTTATCTAGCTTTAAAGGCAAATGAGCAGCAATCGTGTCAGCAAGTCTTCCTGGATCATCGATGCTTGCAATAGAGGTGAGTATCTCTGGGGGAATTTTTTTGTTCAGTTTGACATACTGGTCAAACTGCTGCATCACGGCACGTCTCAGCGCCTCAATTTCATTTTCGCTCTTGATACTGAGATCTAGCTCTATGGGTGTTACGTTGGCGCTAAAGTGAGACTCGCCTTCCTCTATTTTATTTACTAACGCCCTTTGTTGTCCCTCGACCAATACTTTGACAGTTCCGTCTGGCAATTTGAGCATTTGAAGTATCGTGGACACGCAACCCACTTCAAACATATCATCCACTGCAGGTTCGTCTTTAGAAGCGGTTTTTTGCGCCACAAGCATTATTCTTCGCTCTGCAACCATTGCTGATTCAAGAGCTTTTATGCTCTTGGGGCGACCCACAAAAAGCGGTATAACCATGTGTGGAAACACCACTACGTCACGAAGTGGTAACAAGGGTAAATCAATCGGTTCTGAGGGAAGGGATACTTGTCCGGACATGGTTTATTTCCATTTAAAAATGAGCTTGGGGGCTAAAAATCTCAAAGAGACAAGACCCCACAGATCACGGTTATGCAATTAAGCCTTTTTAGCTGCCTCACGGTACACCAACAAAGGTGTTTTGTTCTCATCTATGGTGGATTCCTCCACCACTACTTTTTCAACGTTACTTTTATTCGGTAATTCAAACATGGTGTCAATTAACGAATGTTCAAGTATGGATCTCAACCCCCTGGCGCCCGTTTTTCTAGCAAGAGCCTTCTTGGCTATGGATTTGAGAGCTGCAGGTCTTATCTCAAGCTCGACCCCCTCCATATGAAACAATTGAGCGTATTGCTTAAGCAAAGCGTTTTTGGGCTCCGTCAATATCTGGACCAAAGCATCCTCTGTTAGTTCGTCTAAAGTTGCAACTACGGGCAAACGTCCAACCAACTCAGGGATCAATCCAAACTTGATCAAATCTTCGGGCTCCACGTCACCAAAAACCTGGGTGAGCGTTTTTTCAGCCTTAGTTCGGACAACAGCACCAAAACCAATTCCTGAGGTATCAGTGCGGTTTTGAATCACCTTTTCAAGCCCGGCAAAGGCACCGCCACAAATAAATAGTATGTTAGTCGTGTCAACTTGAAGAAAGTCTTGATTAGGATGCTTTCTTCCTCCTTGGGGAGGAATACTAGCCATGGTCCCCTCAATGAGTTTGAGTAAGGCCTGTTGAACACCCTCTCCCGAAACATCTCGGGTAATAGAAGGATTGTCCGATTTTCGAGAAATTTTATCTATCTCATCTATGTAAACTATTCCTTTTTGAGCCCTTGCAATATCATAATTACAATTTTGCAGTAGTTTTTGGATGATATTTTCAACGTCTTCGCCGACATAACCTGCCTCTGTCAGCGTGGTTGCATCTGCCATGACAAACGGAACGTTTAACATCCGCGCCAGAGTTTGTGCCAACAGTGTTTTACCAGACCCGGTTGGACCAATTAAAAGAATATTGGTCTTAGTGAGCTCGATATCATCTTTTTTAGCAACTTCTTTATGCTTTAACCGCTTGTAATGGTTATAAACCGCTACCGCCAAAGACCTCTTAGCCGTTTCTTGACCGATAACGTAAAAATCTAAATTGTTTTTTATCTCAAGGGGTGTGGGCAAATCGCTACGCTGAGTTCCCGCGGCAGCCTCGTTGGGCACCTCGTCGCGAATGATGTCATTGCATAAATCAATGCATTCATCACAAATAAATACAGATGGACCTGCTATTAGCTTTTTGACCTCATGCTGACTTTTGCCGCAAAAGGAACAATACAAGGTCTTTTCTCTAGGGTTGCCCTTTTTATCGGCCATTCATTTCCGCCTAATTCAAACTTTGAAACCAAATGATAACTAAATTTAGCCTAAAACCGGCCACTTTTGAAATAAAGCAGGAATCGTGCAAGTTTTAGCGCCTTTGCGAAGTTCCGCAACCGTCTTAAGGTCGTTTTGAAATGACCTGATCGACAATTCCGTATTCTTTTGTTTCCTCAGCAGAAAGATAAAAATCACGTTCCGTATCGTGGTTTATTTTCTCCAAGGGTTGTCCCGTGCGTTCAGCTAAGATTTTATTGAGTTGTTCACGCGTTTTGAGAATTTCTCTGGCATGGATTTCAATTTCGGTTGCCTGCCCCTGAGCTCCCCCCAGAGGCTGGTGAATCATGACCTTAGAATTAGGTAAGGCGAATCTTTTACCTTTGGCCCCTGCTGCCAATAAGAAGGCGCCCATACTAGCCGCCATACCTGTGCACAGAGTGGATACATCTGGCTTAATGAAATTCATAGTGTCAAAAATTGCTAAGCCAGCGCTTACTGATCCGCCAGGAGAGTTAATATAAAGGGAGATATCCTTGTCAGGATTTTCGCTTTCTAGGAATAAAAGTTGGGCAACAACCAGATTGGCAGTTTGATCATTCACTGGCCCCACTAGAAATATAACTCTCTCTTTGAGTAATCTGGAGTAGATATCGTATGACCGCTCGCCTCTTCCTGATTGCTCGACCACAATCGGTACTAATCCTAAAGCTTGGGTCTCTAAAAAACTCATATTAAATCTCCATTTTTCTATAATTACTGTTGCTGTTGTTCCATTAATTCGTCAAATGATACAGCGCGCTCAGAAACCTGCATCTTGGCAAGGATAAAGTCAGTTACGTTATTCTCTATGACCCAAGATTCAACCTCTGCCATGCGTCGATTATCTCTATAGTACCAACTTGCAACTTCACTTGGTTTTTCATAGCTTGAAGCCATTTCCTCAATTTGGGCTTTTATCTGATCCTTGGTGGCGTGTAGGGAATGGCTTCTGACCATTTCGCCAATAACTAAGCCCATCCTTACTTGCCTCTCAGCCTGGGGGCGAAAAATATCCTCAGGAATTGGAGCCTTTTCAGCGTCCTTGATCCCACGCTGCTTCAGCTCAGCCCTCGCGCCTTCTATTTGTCTATCTATCTCTGATTGAACAATAGATCTAGGTAAATCAAGTTGAGCATTGTCAATTAAAGCATCAAGAGCTGCGTTTTTATTCTTCTTTAGCAAACGAGTTTTCACTTCAAGCTCGAGATTTCTGCGAACTTCTGCCATTAAGCCCTCAACCGTGCCCTCTGGAACTCCCAGAGACTTTGCAAATGCATCGTTTAATTCAGGTAAGTGCGAGGCCTCAATTTTCTTCACCGTAACCATAAAGTCAGCTGTTTTGCCCGCAACCTCGCGCCCATGGTAGTCAGCGGGAAAGGCGAGGGGAAACGTTTTACTCTCCCCAAGCTTCATGCCCTGCACGGCATCATCAAACTCTTTGAGCATGCGCCCCTCTCCCAATACAAATTGAAAGTCTTCTGCTTTGCCGCCTTCAAAAGTCTCACCGTCAATGCGGCCTTCAAAATCCACAGTAACGCGGTCCGTTTTGTCAGCTTTAGCATCCAAGCCTCGAAGGGTATGGGTGCGCTTTTGTGCCTTTAGGATATCGATTGTTTTTTGCAAAGACACGTCCGATACCTCACAGGTGAGTTTCTCAACCTTGATTTCAGAAATATCAGATATTGTTATCTCTGGATAAACTTCAAAAATAGCGTCAAAAGACAACTGCCCTTCTGGTGCGCCTTCTGTTTCACTGATTTTTGGGGAGCCTGCAACACGCAACTTAGCCTCGTTGGCAGCAGATTGGAAAGCCTCACCAACTTTATCGTTCATCACATCGTAATGAACTGAATACCCGTAACGTTGGGCAACTATGTTCATTGGTACCTTACCGGGTCTAAACCCATCTATCTTCACTTTTCCAGCCAAGCGCTTAAGTCTAGTGTCAATTTCATTTTGAATAACTTCAACAGGTAAAGTCAAAGTCATCTTGCGCTCAAGTTTCTCAAGTGTTTCTACGTGGATTGTCATAATTAATTTCCTGATTACTTTACCCACCAAAATTGAATGGGTAATATATATGGTGCGCGGGGGGGGACTCGAACCCCCACAGTATTTCTACCGTCAGGACCTAAACCTGGTGCGTCTACCAATTTCGCCACCCGCGCAGGTTATCAAATAGTAACGGGCGGTTTACTTCTGCAAACCACCCGTTTAAAATCGGTCTCAACCCTAAATTCTACCTCCTTGTTTGCCCAAATACTAATATTGACCGTCTAAAATCTACTACTGATCTCCGGTTAATACAAAAATGGCATTATCTTCGGGAATTTCATAACAAAAAAAGTACAAAAATAAAATTCCGACCTAATTTTGGTTGTTTACAAATCGCTCTTATGACGAATCACGCACAGATCCAAAAGATTAACCATTACGAGAACTTTCCTGTAGCATCTTGGCTTTGCCCACCCCACCTACGGTTTCCAATTACTGTTATTTATCAATTTGCCAGAACAGCAGATGACATAGCAGACGAAGGACAATCTAGCTCAGAGCAACGCTTATTTGATTTATCAGAGTACAGGTCTGACTTGAATCACTGCGCTGCAGATTCCGGAGATGCTTATTTAGAACACTCTAAATGGCCGCACATTTTCAAACCACTTGGCTCTGTTTTAAAACAATTTAACATCCCAATTGAACCCCTAGAGAGACTGCTTGATGCTTTTGAGCAAGACGTCATGTACACATTGAGGGAGCGTCGTTACAAAAATAGAGATGAATTACTTGCTTATTGCCATAAATCGGCGGCGCCGATTGGAAGAATCATGATGCACCTTTTGGGTGAGAGTGGGGAAGAGCAGTTGAAAAAAAGCGATGCTATTTGCTGTGCTTTACAGCTTATTAATTTCTGGCAAGATATAAGCATTGATTCACCAAGAAAAAGGTTTTATCTTCCAGAGAACTCGACAATCCAAGAAGAAATAGAATTTGCAAAAGATTTAATGCTTAGTGGATCTACTCTAGCACTGTCGATTAAGGGGCGAGCTGGTTGGGAGCTAAGAGCCGTAATTCAAGGAGGGCTTCGGATTATCGACAAATTAAAGCATATTGATCCTTCAACTCATAGACCTCAAATTACAAAGGTAGACTATGCTTTGATAACATGGCGTTGTATTTTTAGGAAGTATTTTTCACCCCTATAAGATTTTATAATTTAGCATTATTTCTCTCTACCCCAATGACCCCTCAAGAGTACGTTCAAAATAAGACATCCTCGTCAGGGAGTAGTTTCTATTACGCTTTTTTATTTTTACCAAAAAATAAACGCGCAGCAATAACTGCTTTTTATGCATTTTGCAGAGAAGTTGATGATGTAGTGGATGAGGTGAGCGATCCAGCCGTAGCCGCTCATAAAATGGCTTGGTGGAGAAGTGAAGTTATTCAATCATTTAGTGGCGCACCAAACCACCCTGTCATGCAGGCTTTAATCCCCTTTTGTGCTGAATTTAATATACAACAACATCACCTTTTGTCTGTGATTGAGGGGTGTGAGATGGACCTTGTTCAAACACGTTATCTAGACTTTCAAGCCCTAAGTCGTTACTGCTTTTTAGTTGCCTCTGTAGTTGGAGAGGTTTCCTCTTTAATATTTGGGTCAACTGATACTCACACCACTGATTACGCTCATAAATTAGGCTTAGCTTTTCAACTCACCAATATTATTCGAGACGTGGGGGAGGATGCCCTACGAGGGAGAATTTATTTGCCCATAAGTGAATTACAACAATTTGACGTTAAAGCGCATGAAATTTTACAGCGAATTAATTCGGACAGATTTAATAATCTCATGCTATTTCAATACGCTAGGGCTAAAGATTTATACCAACAAGCATTTTCTCTTTTGCCCGACTGCGATAGGAGGTCGCAAAAATCTGGACTGATGATGGCAAGCATCTATAGCCAACTGTTAGAGGAAATTAAACGCGATAATTTTCCAGTTTTAAACCACAGAGTTTCTCTAACTCCGCTGAGGAAATTTTGGCTCGCCTGGAGAGTTCAAGCATTAGGCAAGTTTTGAAGACTGTTTGGATCATAGGCGGGGGTTGGGCAGGTCTCAGTGCAGCCATTGAATTGGTCGATTTGGGTCTAAAAGTTAGATTAATTGAAGCAAAAAAACAATTAGGTGGCAGAGCCAGAACTGTTCAACTCCGTTCCAAAGAAGTTGATAATGGTCAACACATTCTTTTAGGTGCTTACAAAAACACTTTGTCCGTCATGCTAAGGGTAGGGCTAAAGCCTGACGAGCTTTTATATAGACAACGTCTTGATCTAAGGAATGCAGCTTCAAAGGGATTTAGGCTAATTGGTTATCAATGGTTGCCCGTTGGTATTCAATTTATTCTCGGAACAATTGGATGCAAGGGATGGTCTATATTAGATAAATTCTCTCTTCTAATGGCTGCAGCTAAGTGGGTTTATTCTGATTTTAATTGTCAACAACATTTATCTGTTAGTGATCTTTGTAGTGGCATCACAAATTGCGTTAAAAATAATTTCATGTCTCCTTTGTGTTTGGCAGTCTTTAACACACCATTAGAGCTTTCTAGCGGATCGGTTTTTTTAAGAGTTTTACGCGATGCTTTATTAGCCCACAAGGGCAGCTCAGACCTTTTGATTCCGAGGGCCGACATGGGAGAACTGTTTCCCCAAGCCGCCCAACAATGGCTTAATGATAGGGGTTGTGAAATCACTTTGGCTCACCGACTCAAGGACTGTCCTTTGCCTAAGAGCTCATCTTTAATGGACACGGGGCCAGATGCGGTTATATTGGCCTGCGATGCAAAGAGCTCAGCTCGCCTTGTTAGCTCAATCAATGAGGCCTGGGCTTCCCAATGCAGCGATTTACTCCACGCCGCTATTTCAACGACATACGTTCACTGTACTGATCCAGAATTTATTAAACTAGAGCGCCCCATTATGATGCTTGAACCGAGTAACGCAGAGGACGATTTTGGGGAGAAAACCGCACAATTTGTATTTGACAGGGGATTTCTTTTCCAAAATCACTCCAATCTCATCAAAGCTGCGAGTAACAAAAAAATGCTAAGTTTTGTCTCTAGTTACACTTCATTACCTAACGAATTAATCTCTGCAGCTGTATACGATCAAGCTAGAAAGGAGTTAAAACTTAGGGACCTAGAAATCCTTGGAACAGTAACAGAGAAGAGCGCTACTTTTTGCTGCACTCCAGGCACGGTGCGCCCTGGCAACAAAATAATCAAAAACTTGTGGGCTTGTGGCGATTACTTAGAGGGGCCTTATCCCTCAACTATTGAAGGAGCAGTGATGTCTGGAATTCAAGTAGCGAAAATGGTTGCTTACGATTTGTAATTAATCAAGTTGTGATTAATAATTTTTTGATTATGATCTTCCATTTTTTAAAAAGGTGGGAGAGAATAGACGTATGTCATTGATCAAACCTCGCTTTAATCCAGAACCCAAATACTTACATGGCCAAGCTAATAAAACTGCTGTTTTGTATTGCAATTTAGGGACTCCTGAAGCCCCAACTGCCAGTGCTTTAAGAACTTATCTTGCTGAGTTTTTGAGTGATCCAAGAGTGGTAGAAATACCCAGATGGGTATGGCTCATTATTTTGCACGGGATTATATTAAGAATCCGTCCGGCTCGTTCTGCCAAAAAATATGCGAGTATTTGGACAAAAGACGGCTCTCCACTAAAGGTCTGGACACAACGCCAAGCAAGAGCACTGCAAAGTACATTTAATGGGGATGTTTCCCTCGCAACAAAAAATAATGCTGCCCCTTCAGATCAGCCCCTATTAGTTCGCTATGCAATGCGCTATGGCTCGCCAAGCATCGGCTCTGAGCTTGATCTCTTGAAGCAACAGGGTGTAACACGTGTATTGATATTACCTGCATACCCCCAGTATTCTGCTACAACAACAGCTAGTCTCTTTGATAGTGTTTTTTCTTGGGGGATGAAAAATCGACAACTCCCTGAGTTCAGATTCATCAACCATTACCATGACCACCCCGGCTACATACAAGCTCTTGCGGACAACATCAGTTCTTACTGGAAACTGCACGGGAGGGGTGAGAAACTTCTGATGAGCTTTCACGGCATACCAGAACGCTCTTTAAAGTTAGGAGATCCTTACCACTGTGAATGCCATAAAACGGGTCGATTATTGGCTGAGGCACTTAGTCTTGGCAAGGATCAATATATTATTACTTTTCAGTCTCGATTTGGAAAAGCAAAATGGCTTGAGCCATACACTGAGCCCACAGCTAAGTCACTTGCAGAAAAAGGTATAAAAAATTTAGACATCGTATGTCCTGGTTTTACGAGCGATTGCCTTGAGACAATTGAGGAAATAGGAATGGAGGTGAGAGAGACCTTTTTAAATGCGGGCGGTAGCCAATTCAATTACATACCCTGCCTAAACGACTCAGCTGAATGGATAAAAGCCTTAAGCAAAATTATTGAAGAAAACACCACGGGGTGGCGATTAAGTGGTCCCCAAACGGAGGCGCAACGCATCATCTCTAAACAAAACGCACTTTCCGTGGGGGCGACTGAGTAGAGATAGTGCAAGTTGGGTTAAATTGCCTGATGCAATTAACGAATTTCAAGGGCTTTATGGGGCCGTTTTGTTGGCATCATTGCTAGGTGGTGCAGGTACCAAGGAAGCGTCAGAGCTCGCAGGAGCGGCCGCCTTCACACTAGATGGTTTGTTGCCTGAGGAGTCAACCTGTGCGGTTTTAGGCTTCGGATCGATATCATTACTAGAAGCATTTGACAAAGGTGCCTTAACTTTAGAATTAGTCGAGGTAGATGCACTCTTTTGTTCATCTGCAAAAGGCGGGGCAGAATTTAAACTTGTAGATCCTGGCGTATTTTGTTCCTCAGCTTTGGTTGATGTATTAGAAGGTTGAGAAGTAGTTGCTGAATCGGGTAAAACTTGTAGGGGTGGAGGCGCGTCGGCGCGTTCTTCAAAACTTTTTGGTGTAAATAAAGCTGTAACACCGAGAACCAGTAAAAAAATAATGGCTATTTTCAGAAAATTAGAAAACGCGCTGCCAGATTCCTTTTTTTTATCAAATTTAGCAGCTTCATTAATAGCATTGTCCGGCTCAGAGTCATTCAAAGTGGTAGTCGTTTGCGATAATTCTTTCGTCTCTGCTGACACAACTGCTTCAGTCTGAGCTGGCAAAATTAATGAGGCGTCTAAGGGCAACTCAGTAAATTCTTTTTGTGAGTGCTCACTTTCTAAAATTTGCTCTTTAGGGTTGCTTTCTAGCTCATTATCCACTGGAGGCTGAGCCAAGAAGTGTAGTACCTCGCTTCTCATTGGCACAATTTGTAGGCCCTGCTCTGACCCAGTAGTGGAAGGAGGAGACGTTAAATACTCTTGAGTAAGGTGATAACTGCTTTGCTCTAAAGACTCCCCGTGAGCAATATCGATGTGATCTGCTTTTTCTTTCGTATTGATTGTCTCAGGGTCGGGTTGGGACTGAACGTCCGCATAATCAGACTGAGCTAAGGGGCTAGCTTGATCTTTTTGAGTAAGTTGATGCTCGTTATCTGGTTGAACAATTGATCGCCCAAGCAATTCATTTTCTGATAAACCGAGTAACTGTGCTACTTTTCTTGCTGCAGTGAGCTTTACGTTTTCGCTGTAAAAACAGCTCGACCCGCCTTCCTCAAGCTGCTTTATTTGTTTAACCGATAAACAAGCTCTAGAGGCTAGTTCCCCCTGGGACCACCCAATTGAGTCACGACTTTGTCGTAGAAGGGATCCGTCGATAATTAGCGGATCTGACATGGGGTGATTTGTTCCTAACTTACGGTTTATTATTTAACCAACAACAATTCGCCTTTAATGGAGGCTCCCTTTTGTACTGACAAAGTTTGATAAACAACGTGTCCATCTAAAGATGCAGAGGAAGTTACTATCAACTCGCTACAAGTGGCAGTTCCAGAGAACTTTCCCTTGATATGCAAGCTAGAACAAGTTACGACGCCCTCAACTTGACCTTTTGACCCGATGGTTAACTCATCCACCTGGACTTGACCATTGAGCGAGCCTTCAACGTGTATAGCTCCCTTAGCAGAGATTTCGCCTCTAAAGGAAAAACCTTCACTCAGGATTGAGGGCTTATTTGAGTTTGATGAGATGATGTCCATCATAATAGTTTTACAAGTTTTATAGTGTTAAAGAAAAGCAATTTAATTTTTTAAATTGCAATTAGAGTTCAAGTCGGAGAATGCCAAAAAAGTTATTTTTCTAAATAATCCTAATCTGCTAGATTTTCTAACAATTTCACGAAAGATTTCGATATCTTACTGTGGGTTTTGATGAATTTGTTGAACATACTGGGCCGTTCGAATTACTTTTTGAGGATTTACGGGATATCCACCAACCAAAATTTCCAAGTGCAAATGTTTCCCCGTCGAAACTCCCGAATTACCAATTTTTCCAATGATGTCATCCATTGAAACCTTGTCACCAACTTTGACAATAATTCCCGAAAGATGGGCATATAAAGACTCGACTCCGTTGGTATGACGAACCACAACAGTGTTGCCGTAGGTTGAGTGATACTCTGCCATGACAATTATGCCAGGCTTGACAGGGTGAACATTGTCGTCATTGGTGGCGGTCAATAAATCTACACCCGTATGAAAATGGGGTATTCCGGTTACGGGATGCTTTCTTATTCCAAAATCAGATGAGACGCTGTAATTAATTATAGGCATAGACGTTGGCAACGCGTACAAAACCTCTCGCAAGGCTCTATTTGTTGACAACTCATCAGCCACTTTACCCCGAAGCAACGGATTGTCCGATAAAGTGTTATCGGGAGTCAAGCCTCCATTTGCGGAGTTTTGTTGAATAATTTTTACAATTTTTTCAGTTAAACCGGATGAGTCAAGTTGTGACTTCATTGTGTCATTTTCTTGTGTAACGGCAACCATTGATGTATCTACAAAGCGCCTGATACTCATATCTCTGTCTCGAATGGTTTGGGCCAATGCAACCATTTGATCCTCGCTTAATTGAACATCCTGGACATCCTTACCGTCTAAGGCGCTGTTTAATAGTGCCCGGTAAACTTCCTCGTGAGAGCGCTCTAACCTTGCCCTGCTTGTAAATAGGTTGATACTAGTGCTTGCCAGGAAAATAATAATAACTAGCATCAAGCCAGTCGTCACCATCGTGCATCTCACGAATAGCCTTTGTAGACTAGCTGGAATATTTAAATAACGTAAGTCCCCATTTTGCTCAAGAATGATTCGTGCATCTTGGTACTCCCTAGTCCATGACTGGACCAAAAAGCGAGTAAAAACTCGCATTTTAGTAGGAACTGTGCCTAGGGTAATCATGATCTTTAGCCGTAACTCTTAAATAAACTCAACCCACTTGAGGAGGATTGTTCATGCCAGGACGATTTTGGTTGATACCACTTGTGCTTGGGGCATTCGGCGTTGGAGCACTTGCAATCGAAGTCCTTGGGTTTTGCAAAGGAACTGAGCTTTGTTGATTTGGGTTGGGAGCAGAACGAGGCGATTGGGCTTGGTTTTGCACTTGGGTTTGTGATGGCATCTGTTGGGGCTGAGTTTGTCGCTGGAAAGCGCCAACGTTGTTATTGATGTTATTGTTGGGAGCTTGCATCTCTTCAATATCTTGACTAAGAGAGCCTTCAATTTCTCCGCCCTTCTCAATCTCAATTTCGGAGTAATGCACCTTACCTGCAATCTTTCCAGTAGAACGAACAATTAAATTCTTTTCGCTGATGATTGTGTTGTGCAATTGACCGCGCACATCAATAACCTTAGCCGACACTCTTCCGGTAATTCTGCCGGTGGGCCCGATGAGGACCTCCTCAGCAGTTAGGTCTCCCTCAATAACGCCGTTAATAACGGCTTTTGAAGGAACAGTAAAGGTGCCCTTGACGACAACTCCGTCGCCAATGACTACGCTCTCAAGTGAATCAGGTTGATTGGTCATAGTATCTCCTTAACATAATCTTATCAAATAAATCCACTAAATTAACTCTTTTTCTGAACTAGTTGATTTTATTAGATATTTTTAGATATTTTCGCAACACGATTTAAATACTTAGTAAAGATTTTATTGGTTATTTTGAATAAACCCCCAAGCGGACTAATCTTTTTGTCAGACCGAAGGGGGAAACACACAAAAATACTAAATCATTAATAATTTAGGCAAGTGCAACCTTACTTGGAGAACCTCGGTTTAAAAGCAGGTCTTTCTCGCCCTGAATCTCCTGATTTGCTACGCTCAGAGAAGCCTCCTGCATTAGCAGAGCTACCTTGTTTGCGCTCAGACGATCCGCCTTCGAACGAAGGTTTGCGAGCATCTGCGACCCAGGCACCGGACTTAGCAGGCTTACCAAATGTTCGCTCCTGACTTGCTCCACGCGGGTCACGCCTAGAGTCCCTCGCATCCGCGCGCGCGCCGCGTCGCGCTGGCGCTGAGGGTGGACGACTACTTCTAGGCTGAGGCTCTAGCCCAGGTATGACTTCAGACCTCAATGGCTGCTGGGTAAAGTGTTCAATATCAACAATCTTGCGGCGATCTCTAAATTCGGCAAAAGTGATAGCTAAACCGTCCCGCCCAGCTCGACCTGTTCTACCAATTCGGTGAACATAATCTTCGGCCTTCATTGGCAAACCATAATTGAACACATGACTAATGCTTGGGACATCAATGCCACGGGCGGCTACGTCTGTGGCCACTAAGATTTGCACGTGCCCCTCTCTTAGCGCATTCAGGCGTCTATTGCGAATGCTTTGACTCAACGCTCCGTGTAAGGCCACAGAAGAAAAGCCAGATTGCTGCAAGTCTTGAGCCAATGAGTCGCATTCGATTTGAGTGCTGGCGAAAACTATTGCTTGTGCAATTGTTGTGTCCCTCAACCAATGATCGAGTAACTTGCGTTTATGTGATTGGCTGTCTGCCCAAAAAAGAACTTGCTTGATGTTGTTGTGCCTGTCTTGAGGGGAGTCAACCTGAACTCTTTGCGGGCTGCGCATAATACGAGACGCGAGCTGTTGAATCCGAGGAGCAAAAGTGGCACTAAACATCATTGTTTGCCTGCGCTCGCGCGTTAACTCATTAATTTGAGCTAAATCGTCAGCAAACCCTAAATCCAGCATTCTGTCCGCCTCATCAATCACAAGAAACTGAACTTTAGACAGCTGAATTTGACGTGAATTTTGAAGATCAATTAAACGCCCAGGCGTAGCGACAACGAGATTGGCATTTTGGAGCTTTGAGATTTGCATGGCATAGGGCATTCCGCCTACGACTGTCGCAACTCGCAGACCTTTACAGTGCTTAACCAACCCAATTGCATCTTGGGCAACCTGTTGAGCGAGCTCGCGAGTAGGACAAAGCACCAATGCGCCTGGCACAGCAGGCTTGAAATTTCTTGCGTCCAAGGGATTTTTGCGTTTGGGCCTCTTTGGCTGAGGCTCGCCCTTGGCCAAGGCCTCGGCAACCTTTGCGTTCCAGTCCCTATCTTCTTGCGCAATTTCTTCTTTTTGCTGGGACAGCAAAGTATTTAAAACGGGTAGTAAAAATGCCGCTGTCTTGCCACTTCCCGTTTGACTAGAAACCATTAAATCGTTAAATTGCTTCTCACTCTTGTCTTGCATTGCAAGAGGTATGGCTCGAAGCTGGACTGTCGTGGGCTTGGTGTATCCAAGATCAAAAACTGCTTGATTAAGTTCAGGAGCTAAGCCAAGCGCCTCAAACTCGGAAACAGATTTGACTTCATCTTTTGTTTTTACTGCTTGATCAATTGCCTTCTCAGATCTAACTTTATGCGGCTTTGAACTGTCCGAGTCCTCACTATTCAACGCGGACTTAGCTAAAGCAGCGCCTGGAACTACAACCGCATGATCTCCAGTTAATGCAGATTCTGGGCTGATAGTAGACACAATTAGAGCCGGGATGTCCAAAACTTCTACTGATTCATTGATACTTAAATTTTCACTCATACATTACTCCGCCTGCCTGAAAAGGCAAAGGCGACTCCATCTGAAGGGTTTAAAAACATCAACC
>CAIQHG010000046.1 GCA_903871545.1 uncultured Burkholderiales bacterium
CCCGTATAGCCTTTTTTAGTCAGGCCAGAATGGGTACTTTTTAGGAGTACACTTTTTTGTAACCCTTGAACCAATATACCAATAATTGCTGGCAGCAATACGATGATTAAGAGCACTATACCCACTATACCTAAAATTTCATACGCATCACTCAAGTCTGGCCCTGATGATTCTGATTCAGCAAATGCATAATTTTGAAACAACGCAATTAATGTTATAAGTTTGAAGATTATTTTCATAATATGTTAATTTATTAATAATAAAAGTCTTATTTTAATTTAATATTATTAAAACTGATTGATTTTTGGGTCAACCAACATATTTTGCTACTATGTATCAACCGCTGAATCTTTTTTTTAATTCTTTTGGATTAAAAATGTTTGAGGTTGTTTTGAACGTGTCGCTAAGTCGGCTCAGCCTGCCTACTAATAAATCTGTGAATTAATCTGTGTTTGAGTGAGGTTGTAAGTAGCAACACCTGATTCTTATCAAATAACTCGTAACAAATAACTCGTAACGAATAATTCGTAACTATTGTCTAAGTTATTGGCTCTAGTGAAAACTCAAATAAATACGCTATAAAACCATTACTTAAGACTCTTATTGATGACCAATCAAAGTGGGCTCATTCTTAACTAATGGGTAAAACCAATTCACCCACTAACGGGTTGAAAACCATGTAGCAACAACTATACCGAGAAGAGCAATTGCAAAGACCCAACTGGGTATTGATTTCTCATTTTTTGTTGAAATGTCCTCATCTGTTGAGGGGAGGGCGTTTTGCTGCACTACTTGTTTTTTTAATTGTTCCTCGAACTTGGTGAAAAAATCCTCCGCCAGGGATTTGGCTACACCGTCTATTAGACGTTGGCCTAGCTGAGCGATTTTCCCACCCACTTTGGAGTTCACGGTATATGACAGCTCTACTCCTGCACCCACTTGTTTAAGTTGAACATGCGACTCCCCCTTACCAAAGCCTGCAATCCCCCCGGTTGCATCAAAGTTAAGGGAATAGGAGTTAGGAGGCAATATATCTTGCAAACTGACTTTCCCAGAAAACTTGGCCGAAACGGGGCCAATCTTTAAAGCAACGACGACAGAATATGTGTTGGGCTCAGTAAGTTCAAATTTTTCACAACCTGGAATGCAGGCCTTTAAAATGATAGGGTTATTCAAAGCCTCCCAAGCCTGCTCTTGAGTCGAACCTAATAAACGCGTACCTTGCATATCCATTTTGTAATCCCGTTGTCAATTTAAGAATGAATTCTTTTATATTCTATTCTTTTTTGAAAAGTCTTTTTAACAAGTAGTTTCACCCTTGTTTTAGGTGTAATCGTATGCCTTGAAGGCTATCCGGCTCCTACATAACTGAGAAATTGAGAAAACCCCGTAGCGCTTTAATTGTGATCTTCTTCTATGGCTTTGGTTGCTTAATTTGCTTGAGCAACGCCTTTTTTGTAATATAGTAGATATGTTGAGCTATTTGCTTTTTTAAAGTCGTATCTTCAACTCATTATCCCCCCTGGGATCCGGTACAAGTTGTCTAAGCCGGTATGCGTATTTACTTCACTCTCTTTACTTTCTGAATTTTCACATTTTTTAAATCCAAGATGAACATCACTATAAAAGTCAATGGCAAACTAGAAACTCACCCCGCTGAGGAACGCACTTTACTGATCGATTTTTTAAGGGATGCATGTGGGCTTACTGGATCGCACACTGGGTGCGACACTAGCCAATGTGGGTGTTGTACTGTGTTTTTGGATGGTGAGGCGATAAAGTCTTGTACTCACCTGGCTGTACAAACGGTTGGGCATGAGGTGACAACCATTGAGGGCTTGGGTGCGAATGGTCTTCATCCGGTTCAAAAGGCTTTTACTGAGTGTCACGCACTTCAGTGTGGATACTGCACCTCTGGAATGATCATGTCTTGTGTTGATTTGCTGAACAAAAATCCTGATCCAAGTGATCTCGAGATCGCCACCGGCCTTGAGGGGAACTTATGCAGGTGTACGGGCTATATC
Organism: uncultured Burkholderiales bacterium; assembly: GCA_903871545.1. Classification (GTDB taxonomy): domain Bacteria; phylum Pseudomonadota; class Gammaproteobacteria; order Burkholderiales; family Burkholderiaceae_C; genus Limnohabitans. The sequence goes on from CAIQHG010000046.1 coordinate 2,025, forward strand.
AACATCATTGAAGCCGTTAAAGTTGCGGCCAAAGAGATCAATAAGGCCAATTCATTATGAACACTACTACTCAAACAACGAGCGTTAAATCTGTAGCATTCTCAAGGCAAGAGGATTTAGAGTTGATTACGGGTAGGGGTAAATACTCGGCCGACTACAACTACCCCGGTATGCTTCACATGCATGTCATTCGTTCAGTTCACCCTTACGCCAAGATCAATAAACTAGACCTAAGCGCAGTCCTCAGTAGCCCTGGCGTGTTGTGGGTTATAACTGCCAAGGAAATAGAGGAGCACGGCGGCAAAGATATTCCCAACGCTATTTCCGTTACGAGCCGCTCCAAGGAGGCTCAAAAGATAGTGAGAATGCCAATATTAGCTAAGGATTGGGTTCATTTTGTAGGGCAGCCCATCGCATTTGTGATTGCTGAAAGTGCGCTCCTTGCTCAAGATGCCAGTGAGTTGGCGGACATAGAGTTTGAAACTTTTGACGCTGTTGCCGACGTTCAAGGGGCAATTATGGGTGGAGCAACCCAAATTCACCCCTCTGTGCCTGGAAATTTGTCCGCTGACTTTGAGGCAGGAGACGAAGCCGCGGTCGATAAAGCCTTTTCAACTGCAGCTTACACAAGCCACTTAACCATTAAAAGTCAAAGATTAGTTGGTAATCCAATGGAGCCAAGGGCAGTCACGGCCTTTTACGATAAGGAGCATGATCGCTTCACCGTGCACACTCCCACCCAAGGTATCCACGGCATGCAAAACTTCCTTGGCCAAGCTACAGGTCTGAGTGTTGAGCAGATGAAGATAGAAATACAAAACGTGGGCGGCTCTTTTGGACTTAGGGTCGGTCCCTACAGCGAGCACGTAGGTGTGATCATCGCTTCTAAAGTATTAGGTCGGGCTGTAAAGTGGGTCGGAACCCGCTCAGAAGTCTTTTTAAGCGACTGGCAGGGCAGGGCGTTAACGCTGAACGCATCTGTAGCATTGGACAAGGAGGGCCATATTCTTGCCCTCAAGTACCACGACTATACAGACTTAGGCGCTTACACGAGCTACATGAGTTCATTTATTGGGACTCGCAACTTATCGGTCACGATGGGCGGCGTTTACAAAGTGCCGGCTCTATACATGCGAAGTGATCTAATATTTACAAACACCACCCCCATCTCTGCATACAGAGGAGCCGGTCGTCCCGACATTGCCTATGCAATTGAGAGGCTGGTAGATTTTGCTGCTCATGAGCACCATTTTGATCCGATTGAGCTCAGGCGTAAAAACTTTATCAAGCCTGAGCAATTCCCTTATTTGACCGCAAACGCAACGACCTATGATTTATGCGATTTTGATCGAGTTTTAAGTCGCGCCCTTGAGCTCTCCGGCTATAACAGCTTCAAGTCACGTTTAGATATGTCCAAATCTTCGGGCAAATTGCGAGGAATTGGTTTGTCCACAGTGCTTGAGTCCTCTGCTGCTGGAAATGCTCAAAAGGATCAAGTTGAAGGACAATTTAACGAGCAAGGAGTTTTAACTATTTACGGGGTGACCGGGGCGTCTGGTCAGGGTCATGCGACCTCTTTTGCGCAAATCGTTGAGTCTGAGCTTGGGTTATCTCCTGAACACGTTGTTTATCTTGCCAGTGTCGCTGGTACCAAATTAATTGGTAACGGCACCGGCGGGTCCAGGACCTTGTACGGGGCGGGAAGCGCAATTAAGGATTTGTCTATAAAGCTAAGGGCGCAAATCAAATCACTTTTAGCGCTTAAATGGCACTGTGATGGGAATCAAATTGAATTTCTAAACGGTATTTGGATTTCGTCCTCTAAGGAATCTGAAAAAATCACAACAGCGCAGGCTATAAAACTATGCAGTTCAACTGAGATAATGAGTTTGCACGCCATAGGTGAGGCCAGCTCTGGGGCTACATTTCCCAATGGATGTCACGTCGCTGAGGTGGAAATAGACCCCTTGACGGGCGAGATTGAAGTGCTAAATTACACTGCTGTTGATGACTTAGGTAAGGTTATTTCACCGGTACTCGTTAGAGGTCAAGTGCACGGTGGAGTGATCCAAGGTCTGGGTCAAGCCTTGATGGAGGAGGTTGTTTACGACGCGCAAGGGCAACTCTTAACAGGTTCATTTATGGACTACGCTATGCCCCGTGCAGGTTCTTTGATGAATCTGCGAAATGAAACTGTTGAGGTGCCGACGACTCTTAATTTATTAGGGTCAAAAGGGGTAGGGGAATCTGGTTGCACTGGCTCTCTTCCGGCTCTGGCCAATGCAGTTATGAGTGCACTGAGACCCGTTGGAATCCATGAAATGCATATGCCGTTTACGCCTTATAAAGTGTGGACTGCTATTCAAAAAGCAAAAAGATAAGTTCACAAAATTAAATTAATTTTTGTAGCTTATCTAAAACGTTTTTTTAGCTATTTGTACATTTCATCCAATGAGTTGGATGCTTTTAGTGTGTGTATTTGTGTGTATTTGTGCATGGTTGCCAACCCGTCACAACTTAACCAAGATAAGTTCATATTATTTTAAGTTCTTTAATTTATTTCATTCTAAAGTTCTCTAATTCGTTCTAGAATAGTTTATATTTATTGTGCACTGTATAAACTTATTTCTTGAAACTATTGATCATTTTGGAGTTTGTTGATGTCAAAAAAGGTTCTGAGCCACGGCATATTTAAATCATTAGTTTGTGTGCTACCTCAATTAAGTTCTAATTTCTTTAAAATCATCAATCGACTTAGATTTTTGGTTTCATTGGGTATTTTGTCAATGCTGTGTTTCGTGACAACAGACATGGCGCAGGTGTCTGGAGTGAGTGTGGTAGCGGGTTGGAATTTACTTGGAAACGGTTCAACAACCGCCATCCAGCCGAGCTCAATTGGTGATAAGACAATCGTCACGTCCATTTGGAAATGGAATAAAACAACTAAAGTTTGGGCTTTTTATTCTCCTTCCTATTCTGATGGAGGGGCCAGTTACGCTGCATCTCAGCAATATGAATTCCTATCTTCAATTAATCCGGGAGACGGTTACTGGGTAAATGCAATTTCTACTTTTACTATACCCTTAGGTAGCGGTAGTTTCGCCGGCAAAAACTATCTTAGCACCGGATCGAATGCGTTGATTTCTGGGTGGCAACTTATCGCTACGGGGGATTCCCTCACTCCTTCGATATTCAACCAAGGACTAGCTAATAATGGATCAAGTTCTGGCTCTACAAGCGTACCAACTAGTTTTGAAACACTTTGGGCATGGGACGCAGGAACCAAGAAATGGCTGTTTTACTCTCCAAGTCTTGAAGCCCAGGGCGGTACCGCATTATCTTCCTACATTAGCACCAACCAATATGAGGACTTTACGCAGCAAAACAAATCCTTGGGACAAGGGGTTGGTTTTTGGGTGAATGGGTCCACTAGTTCAAGTTCCTCCTCGAGCTCAGGCACATCATCAAGCACATCATCAGGATCTAGTTCTACTCCCCCCGCTACACCCGTGATCATTGGAGTCATACCCGGAGATCAACGTGTGAGTGTTGCATTCAATTTTGCCGGTGGAAACCTTGTGTATCAAGGAGCCACAGGGTTTAGTGCTGCAACTTCCTACGTAGCAACTTGTACCTCCTCAGATGGAAGCTCTGTCTCTGCCTCAGGGATTAATCCAATCCCAGTAAGTGGACTTACCAACGGCGTGAGTTACACTTGTAAAGTGACTGCTGGCGTAGGTTCCCTGTCCGCTACATCAACTGCTTCGCTTGCAACTATCCCTAACGCAGGACCTACTCAGACCACAGCATCTGACGGCAAGAGCATAGTTTTGGCTAGCACCCCAAACACTACGTTTGCCAATACATATTCAACCTACGATAAATACTGTAACTATATCAATGCTTCCACCACCGGAACGGGCATGACAACTCCCCCCACTCTGGGCGGATCGGCCGGCAAAGTCTACGGTACAAGCGGCTCCACAAGCGGTCAGAGCACGACTGCAGTAAACAATGCAACTATCACTTGTTCCGGTAGTACCCGAACCATCAAAGGCAACGCTGTACCTGACCATGCGGCGGCTGCTTTTTTTACCAACGGTTTAAGCGCTTATAGTACCTCTAGTATTCATACGGGGGTGCCCAACTACGTTGGAATTGTAGACGTCAATGTGTCAGTCTCTTCTACCCCATCACTTCCTTCTAGCTATCAGACTAGCAGCACTTTTAGCCAAACAAAAGGAATCAATACCCAATCTTGCTACACCTACAACCAGACAAGCGAGCCTAGCTCAACCAATGCCTTTCAATCAGCTGCTCAATGCACTTGGGTCTCCATTTATGCCTACTTCAACAACTCTGTCAAGGTCGAGCCAGGAACAGCTGAAACCTATAGCTCCAGTTCCTCTCCCAAAACAACCTACATCACAGAGGGTAAGAGCTACTATCAGGACGTAGGCTTAGACCCCAGTAATGCCCATAATCAGCCCACCGGCGGACCTACCTCCAACAGTAATTACGGTTACTATCACTACCACGGTATGCCAGAGGCCTTCATATCTAGGATAGGTAAAGGAAACTCCACCATGACGCTGGTGGGTTTTGCAAATGACGGATTCCCAGTATATGCACGTTACGGTTACACCAAACTAAATGATGTAACAGGCGGAGTATCTGTGATGAAATCAAATTACAGATTGCGCACAGCAGATGAGATAACAAAGGCAGGTTACACAGACCGCCCCGCAACCACATTAGCTCCTATTGGATCGTTCGCCCAGGACTGGGTCTACGACGCTGCAAGTGTGGGAGGAGATTTGGACGCATGTAATGGTCGAATAGGCGTGACGCCAGAGTCTCCCAACACAGCGGTTTATCATTATTTTATTACCGAGACTTATCCCTTTATTTCTCGCTGTGTGTACGGCACTGCATCGTCTTGGGCCAATACAAAAAATTGAGAATCTGCACATCTATACTTACCCACATGACCTGAAGACTTTTATTAAATAAACACAGGTGGTAGTTGGGGGGGTAGGGTAGTCAAAGTAAATGTATTTATTAAAACTTACGAGCAAGTTTTTATTGCTTGCATTGTTAAGCTTTAATTCAATGCTTTTGCAAGCTCACGTTTTAACTGTGGGTATCGGTCTAATCAATATAACTCAAGATCAGATACTCAGTTATATCTCGTTTCCCGTGAGCATCTTAAAGGGTGTAGACGATAACTCGGACGGTCTACTCCAGCCTCAAGAAATAAAAAATCATAAATCCGAGATTTTTGAGCAACTCAATGAGTCTCTGATTTTTACAGTGGCGGGTGAGCATCCTGTAACCATCACAGATGACTTATTAGTTTCAGTTCACTTGGACTCTAAAGGAAGCACGGATCAAATAGCTTGGTCTAAAAGAAGTAGTTTGCCTGCAGGTGCGCTGTTTAATCAGCCTATACAAATTCAAATGAATTGGTTTGATTCCACTAACCCTAAAACGAATAGTAAAAATTACGCCTTTCAGGTCAGAAGGCAGGAAGAGTTTCAAGTTGCCGTTTTCTCAAAACACCTACCAAACCACACATTCTTTGATGGGCCTTTGCAGGTATTCCTAGATTGGTCCGAATTAGGCTTAGATCACATTTTTTTAGGCATCAATCACCTGATCGTGATACTTCTTTTGTTAATTTCAACCTCCAATGCCCGTAAATGGCCTTTACTCCTATCACTACTTTTAGTGACTCAAGCATGCGCATATACGATTGGCGCGCTTGGGTATATTTTTGTTGACTCTTATTTCGCTGAAGTGGCAACTCTAATGATCATATGTGCGCTTGGGGCACTAAATTGGTTCAAAAAAGAAGTGTCCGTTGTGATCTTGCTTGGAGTGGTAAGTTTATTAGGCGTCTCAAATGGACTAGGTTTTGCATGGGAAATGATGCAATATGCTAAAGGGATTGATCTTTCTTGGATTAATGTGAGTGGGATGATTAGCGGCATAAGTCTTGGGCAAATGCTCTTTAGTGCTGCTTTGGGAGTAACGGTGTGGATGGTTCAAAAGACAAGCCTATCAAGATTTATTAACCCCCACACCACAATTAAGACACTCGCTATAAGTTGCGTCGTCGTGGCAGCGTATTTCTTTTTTAGGCCGCTTTAATTTTTTTAATATTATTTATTGATAATTTTTATACATCCTTGAGACCATCAAAACTCAAATGAAGGTAAGAGAGAATGTTTATTAAATGCCGTGCCAGCTAAAAATTTTGACCTAGTACAATTCTCCGAATTCGTCATCTTTTATCCACCGCCTAACGAGGGATTTAACCGCTTTTTTAGTAGTAAAGTCTTTGATGATCTGTTTTTCTAAAAATTGTTGTTGCCTTAAAATATCTGTACGCTGGGTTTGAATCACTCGCTCGATCGTTGCTTCTAAATCCTTTTTTTTACCTAATTTCTCAATTCCTAAGGCGTACTCCATTTGCGTCACATAATGATCCGTCTCATTTTTAATACGCTGATACTCCTTTTTAATATTCGCAAGCATTGCCCTGAGACCCTCTTCAGAAGTTGTTAAATCCACTGGATTTTCCATCTCAACTTGAGTTTGAATTTGCATTAACGTCTCAATATCATTATTGCGGTAGGCCGTGTTGAGTTTTTGCATTAAATCAGTTTTGTGGCTCTTGGCAATTAAATCGGTCTCTTTGTCGGGGTGAATCAAACTGGCAAGTCTGCGGTAAAGATCTTTCACTTCTGTTGAGTTTTTACCCTTAGATGCAGCAAATGAAGCATTTTCCTGTTCAGTTCGTCTGGCGCCCATTTTTCCTTGAATCCTTGCAATTACCTCGGGTGTTGACATACAGTCTTCGAAATCCTCACGCTTAAATCCAAAATTATGTATTGCCTCTTCAATAAAATATTCCATTTCCTCCCTATCTAGTAATTTTCTAAACTCTTTAGAACTAAATTTTGAATCCTCATCCTCTGAGTCGTTGAGCAGATCCTCGTTCTCATCCAAGCCACTAAACGGCGCAACTTGTTCATCGATATAAAATCTCTGTGAAATCGACTGAATTTCAGCGTCATTTTGAAACCTGCCCTCAAACTCTTCAATAGTATCTAAGATTTGAAGAAATATTGACTCATCCTCAGCCTCATTCCATTCATATTTGTCATAGACAGCTACTAGGGACATGAGCCAAGATTTTTTGACTAAAAAATATTTCTCTATCTCAGGGCGTAATTGCGAGGTATGAAGTTGGTCGTGTTTTTTAGCATAACTCATCCACAAATCAAATTTCTCTTTGATACGCTTTAAATCTGATTTAGCACGGTTAAGTTTTTTTTTAAGCTGCTGGTTTGCGCTTTGTGCAGCAGTATTTTTTACGATGGTTATGTTAAATTTCATGGAGAAATAAAGATAATTACTTCAATAGTATTAAAAACCAGTGTAATCTAATTGTTTAAATTGAAAAAAATTCCAAATACTATCCAACAACAAAATATTCAACTAGTTTTACTTCGATCATCGCCTATTTTCGAAAAAAAACAAGGTTATATAATCAAATCTTTTGATTTAAAAACGTAAATTTATTAACGGATTTAATTGTATTGTTCAAAATTAATGAGGATATCTCTTGACAAACGCCTCAGTTGCTTTTGGTCAAGGTGCATCGGGATATGTCACATCTGTTCAGATGTGGGGGGTGCAACCCTATAAAATTTTGGAAAAACTGAGTTGCCTACCATGCTTAAAGAAATGGCAACCGAAATTGAGAAAATGCCAGTAGGAATTCATTTAGGAAAAACACCTAAGGTAACTAATTTCTCAACAATTGTCTTAGATCCAGTGACCGATCACACGCTAGAGTTTAGAATTTTTACAAATTTAGAGATTTGCTAAATCCCTTTAGTTCTAAAGACGGTCCCCGATAGTGTTAGCCCTTGGATACGAGCAAGAGATGACTTAATGAACCTAGGTTATGTAGATGAAATGATCCCCGAGGAAGTAAAGAATTATTGGGGAGTTTGAGGCCCCCAAAGGCCAAGTTCTGCAGTGCTTACAATTGAAGCAAGCCACGGTGAAGTCAGACTTTTACCTTACTCGGACTGAATTAAGTCAACCCTAGTTTGTCCAAATAGTTGTTTCTACAACATAAAAACTTAAAATTTTCCAAAGATTTGGTTTTTTTGTAATAAAAAAGCCGTTCTTCAAATTTTTAAAAATCTTTATACCTTTTTAGCGTCGCAATATACTCATATTTAATAAAATTGTTTTTAGATATAAATTGTGTAAATTACTTAAATGATAATTAATAAAAGGGTAAAATTTCTTTTTTCTGTTAAGATTGTAATAATAGCCTATTAAATTATTTAATTATCATTTACTGAAAATTAAATCATATTTGGAGAAAATCCAGTGTTTACGTATTTAGATAAAAAAGAAGACGCTCAATCGATATGGATTAGTGATCGTTCTGTATTGACTGGTGCCCCTTGGAATAATTTTTCTCCTATTGAGTTGAGCTACTATGATCGCTGGAAATTAGACAGTGAGGGGAAATATATTGATACAAGTAGTGGCGGAGAAAAATTAAAACTTATTGATTCCTTGGTCGGTCAAATTGCCATGGAAAATGAACAAACTGAAAAAGCTAGTTTGGCAATTGATTTACGTAATGCAATAATGGCTTATCAGCTCGCTCATGCATCTGATGGTTTAAAAAGAAAAGGGTTTGATGAATTAAAAGAAGACATCCAGTTAATAACAAAAATTACTTCTAATGAAGTTCAGGCCAACATAGCAAAGTTTGAACAGAAAAATCCAATATTAAAACAAGCAGTAATAGCAACTCTTGCCTCCCTAGATCCAATACCCATGGGCTTATTTGGTCAACTAACCTCAGATTCAGGCGATGTAGTTTCCTCTGCGTTAGGGGTAGCTGGTGTAGACTTTAAAATGTTTGATGTATCGGGAAACAGTGTGATTTCCGTATCTACCGCAGCAGTTCGAGCAACTGCTAATTGGGCAGAAGGAAAATATAAAATTGAAGGGGGTAGTACCACTAGCGCTTGGACTAAACTTAAAGACTGGGTTCTAAAAAAAATAATAGATCTTATCAATGCAGTTGTGCCAGATCGCGCATTATCAAGATTAAGGAATGTGGGAAAATTCTTTCTATTCATGGGTAAAGTGGCATCTCTAGTAGCATCAACAATATTTAATTACACTATTCCATTATTAGACAATCTCATTGGTGGTATTGAGGCAATTGCCGCTGCTGTAGATGCAAGAGCACAGTCGTTTGATTTTTCTGAGGCAAAAGAAAAAGTTATTGGTTTAATGTCTTGTTGGAACGTTGTATTTAACTCTATGCGTAATTATCTTCAAGACAAAGCGACAGAAGCAATGGTGGCCGCTGCGACATCAGTATTTAAATTGGGTGCCGAAATTGCAGGCATGATCACAACTGCCGGCGCTGCTACTTTAGGACTTAAAATTGTCGATTTAATATTGGGCGCGTTGAAGTTACTTTACAATTTAGTGAAGCGATATTTTAATTATGCCAAAATCGCAGATTTCAAGGCGGAATTGGATTTCATTGCTGGTTCACCAACTATGATGCTTGAAGTTCCTCCCCCTCCTCCCACTCGGGGCCGCCGAAATGCTATTGTTGGAGATATTCCCCACATAGAGGAGCCTAAAGTAAAGCTTAATAGCACTGTTAAGTTTGAGAGTCAGTGGTATTCAAGTGAAAGTATTACCTCTAATTTGAGTGAAAGCCAAAGGGCTTTTGATCATTTAATGACTTACATGTCAACTGAAGTTCCTGTTTATGCCGCACTACTTTTAAATTCGGGTTTACTGGATGATCCAGATGAGCTATTTCATCCAGTAAACATAACAACCGCTACTGAGAAATCTGAGTATGAGAAATTAAAGTCTTCAGCACGTTCTGCTTCACTTCAGTATCTGCAAGAGTTTCAATCACAAGGGGGTCTAGCGTTCAGATTTTTAGAGCATGCCAATTTAAAAACTCTTCCAACTTACAATCTTATAAAATCTAATATTTTGAAGGCGAAAATCAGTATCGAAACAACAGGCGCCTTCTTACCCGCCGCTTAAATCCAAGAGCAGTTCTCGCTCCAGTTATCGGGTGGCATGCGCCAAGTGATATTCTTACCCAGTTCGTTGACCAATTGAATATCCGAAAATTCTGTTGATAAACTAGCTATTTTAGACTTTTTGAATTATCAGCCACTCATACAGTTAGACAGGGCGAGCTGATTCACAGGTCGATGCGGAATCAGATAAGAAATTGCTTATGACGTCGGCGCTGTAGCACTGAATTTCATTTTTTCTACTGGTGATTTAGTTACCCATCATTCTTTTTTGCTTTATCAAAACATCTGAGCACATTAAGCAAGTAATAAATACATATTAAGTACGTATTTTGTTCGAATGGATTGCAACTTCATTATCTGCATAGACAAAATAAGCTAAGGGTTCGTGAGCGAACAGACCCGAAGGGCCAAAGAAACGATGATCGTTTTTTAGTCCTCATTGGTCAACATGAAAAGTTACGTTTCACTTGTATTAGCCGCGTGGTTCGTCAGCTCTGCATTGGCGGCATTCTCTCAAGTTCCACCAAACGCAGGTTCTCTGCAACAAAATATTGAAAACAGCTTACGTCAAAATCCCTTACCTTATAGGGTAGCACCAAAGCTATTTAATGAGTCAATTGTTACTCCTAATGAAGGAGTCTCTTTTAACCTTAAGCGAATTGTATTTAGTGGCAACACATTGCTATCAAACTCTCAAGTAGAGCAATTAACGGCGCCCTACGTGTATAGGGATATATATTTTAGTCAACTGCATGCGTTGGCCAACGATCTTGAGGAGGCGTACAGGAGGTTGGGAAGATTGGCTCGCGTCATTATTCCTGAGCAACAAATAAGCGACCAAACGCTGAGAATTCTAATTGAGGAGTCTAACTTAGGTGAGATCAAAGTCCAGGGCAATCCTAAAAGAGTTAAACCAGAGCAGATTAGTAAAACTGTAGCGGGGACCCAAAATAACGGACAACTCATGAATGTTGGCTCTTTAGAACGAGGAGTCTTATTAGCAGATGATCTGCCAGGTGTAGCTGTAGGGGCAGTCTTAACTCAAGGCGGTGCTCCTTTAATCACAGATCTTTTGGTCAACGCAATTGATGAGCCCATGTATTACGGCAGCGTACAAACCGATAACTTAGGGCCAACATCTATTGGAGCAAACCGGTTTATCGGAAACTTAAACGTCAACAGCCCGCTCGGGGTGGGGGACTTACTCTCAGGAGTTTACCTGGCTACGTCCGGTAGTAATTACGAACGACTGAGCTATTCCTTGCCTGTTGGCTTTGATGGACTTCGACTAGGCATCAACGGCTCGGCAATGTCATATAAGTTAGTCTCGGGTCAGTTCCAATCCCTTGGTGCAACCGGACAAACTTCCACTGGAGGGCTCGAAGCTCTATATCCAATCATCCGATCTAAATTAACGAACCTTTACTTTGGTGCAAACGCTGATTACCGCGCCTTTAACAACAGCAACGCACCAAGCGCAGTGCTTAGTAAATATTTGGTTACAGATTACTCAGCCTCCCTATTTCTGAGTACTCAAGATTTGGTGGGATCTGCAACCAACAACCTCAATATAGTGGTGATAAACGGCAATACGAATTTAAACGGTTCCCCTAATCAATTGGGAGTAATCTCCACAAACAATGCACAAGGCAGCTTCACTAAAACTCGGTACACAGCAAATAGAACACTCACACTGGACACAGGGTTCAGTGCTTACGCCAACGTTACCGGGCAAGCGACAGGTGCTAATTTAGATTCCTCAGAGATGTTTTACTTAGGGGGAATGAACGGGGTCAGAGCTTACCCAACCAATGAAGGAGCAGGGAGTCAGGGTGAAATCGTAACTCTAGAACTAAGAAAGCTCATAGCTCAAAATACAAATATTGCACTCTTTTATGACTATGGACATGTTCAAGTCAATCCAAACAATGCGTATGTAGTTATCGGTGTGCTCAATAGTTATGACCAAAAGGGTGCGGGCTTATCAGTAGGTTTAAAGCCCACACCAAAATTTGACATCAAAGCAGTATGGGCTAAACGAATGGGAACGGATACAAACCTGACAAGCACAGGGACTTATCAAAATGGATCCACCGGTAGCACTCAGTTATGGTTATTTGCAAGTCTTGGGTTTTAATAATGAAAATATTTAAATACATTTGTGCCGTAGTCGTACTTTTGACAATCGGGATGTTGATTACTGCCATTGCAATGAGTTTCCCAGCAGATGCTGCGCCACTTGCGCCTCCAGCTTCTGCACAGCTGCCCGCGGGGGCCTCTCTTGTTGGGGGCCAAGCAACTGTTATTCAAAGTGGGCCTGTTATGTCCATTAATCAATCCACGTCTCAAGCGGCATTAAACTGGACTACTTTTAATATCGGCAGTGCGGCAACAGTCAACATCAACCAACCGAGCAGCTCTAGCGTTTTACTGAATCAGGTCCAGAGCCAAAGCCCGTCCCTGATATATGGCCACTTGAATGCGAATGGACAAGTTTTCTTGACCAACTCCAGTGGCATCTATTTCGCACCCAGCGCAAGTGCGAATGTGGGGGGACTCGTTGCAACAACCAATACGATCAGTGCGTCAGATTTTATGCGCGGACTCACTAAGTTTTCCGGTGATGGATTTGCTTCTCAAGTGGTTAACGATGGGGCCCTTACAGCGTCTCTTGGTGGCTATATTGCACTGCTTGCACCCACTGTTAGAAACAACGGAGTCATCGTTGCTCAGATGGGCACAGTAGCACTCGCCGCAGGGAGCCAATACACCCTTGAGTTTAGAGGCAACTCGCTAAGTGCAGTTACAGTCACTCCTGCGGCAATTGATGCTTTGGTCACCAATGGTAACGCTGTCTACGCGCCAGGTGGTCTCATCATCCTATCCGCTCAAGGCGCAAGACAAATACAAAGCGGAGTGATTGGCAACACAGGCGTGTTAAATGCAACTGGGGCCGTAAACGATGGGGGTGTTGTAAGACTCACAGCTTCGCAAACCATTAACGCGGGCGGCGCGATCAAAGCGGACGCAGCTCTTAACACTAGCTCAAATGCAGGAACAGTATCATTCATTGCGGACCTCACTAACCCAAGCAGTCAAACCAATGTGATGGGTTTTGTCTCTGCACAAGGCGGGAACTTAGGCGGGAACGGCGGGGCAGTGGAAACCTCAGGCAGTACTGTAAAGGTGAGCCAAGCTGCATCTATAAATACTTTAGCTTCTAAAGGTAAGACAGGGACGTGGACGCTTGATCCAACAGATTTCATTATTGACAGTATCGCCAATGCAGGCGACATGAACGCCTCTACCCTTGACTTAAATTTAACAACATCTAATGTCGTGATATCGAGTGCAAATGGGAACGGTGGGACACATGGAAACATTCAGGTCAACCAAGGTATTAACTGGTTAGCAGCTACAACGCTTACCCTGAATGCAGTCAACAACATCGTCTTGTCTCAACCCATTACGGAGAACGCTGTCAGCTCTAACTTGATTCTCAATGCGGGGGGGGACATCAACGTCAACGCTCAGGTTGCTAGCTACGCAGTCAAAACGGGAATAACTTTGAACGCTGGGAATAATGCGAATATCAACTCACCGATTACTATAAACGGAGTGAGCTCTGAGCTCACTATTTTGGCAAAACAAAACATAACTACGACTGCCCTAATCAGTTCCGTAGCCGCGGCTTCAAGTCAAATCACATTAAATGCTCAGAATAATGTAATTATTGGAGGGGGAGTCAATATAGCAGGGGTATCAGCGCATTTAAATGTGAACTCTGGTAGTGATACTCAGATTAATTCGCCCATATCGGGTTTAGGTGCGACCACTAGCATTAACGTGAACGCCGGACGAGACCTAATAACTTCAGGCGCTAGTGTCTTAAACACGACTGGTGCAGGCACTAATATTTATTTACTCGCTGGGCGAAACCTCACAGTTGGCTCAGCGGTTTCAACTGTCGGTGCGACATCGCCCGTAGAGTTGTATTCAGGATTAGCCGGTACCAGCCCAGGTTTAACCTCTGGAACTGTAGTTCTAAATGGACCCGTGAGTGGAACAAGTGTTTCAATTCTTTTTAATCCTGATGGTTACTCCAATACAGCTGCAAACATTGCGCTTTATCCTGTTGGATCAAACTCGAGGGCGCTAATTTATTTGGTTGGAAATAATAAAGTCTACGACGCAACTACAACCGCTGGTCCCTTATCAATTGTTGGCAATCCAACTCTCGGGGGTAATGTAACTTTATTTAACGGGACAGCGTCGTTTGCATCAGCGAGCGCTGGGACAGGAGTTCCAATCGTCTTTAATGGGTACAGTCTGGGAGGACCTGACGGATCACGGTTCTCCCTGGTTCCAAACTCAAACACAACTCTAGCAAATATAACGCCCAAACCTCTTACTGTAACTGCAGTTGGCGTGAATAAAACATATGACGGCACAACATTAGCAACTGCTTTGGTAACTGCAACACCACTGATCGGGGATGTTGTCAGCTTTTTAGCCGGGCCGAGCGCCTTCAATACTGTCAATGTTGGAGTATCAATTCCTGTTCAGGTGACTGGCATCACTGAATCCGGCCCTAATGCAGGTAACTACAGCATTAATTCAACGGCTATAACAACTGCCAATATCCTCCAAGCGGCTCTAAGTGTAACGGCTTCAAACATGTATAAAAGTTATGGTCAATCGGCTGTTCCTACTCAGTTTACGAGCTCTGGACTGATGGGCGGGGAAACAATTGGTAGCGTGGTCTTAACAAGTGCGGGATCAGCAGTTAACGCAGGTGTTCCTTTATCGCCTTACGCAATAACACCTAGTAACGCCTCAGGCGGGACTTTTGCTGCATCAAACTACAACATCACGTATACAAATGGCATGTTGTATGTAACGCCAACTCCACTGCTCATATCAATACCAGACGAGTGGAAATTATTTGGCACAACGATGACACCGACCGCTTTCTCGGTCAAAGGTTTGGTTCCAGGGGACACCATCGGTGCACTAACAGAGACAAGTCTTGGTACGGCCAGTAATGCAGCCTTAGGCGACTATCCCATCCAAGTTGGTCCTTTGACAGGCGGATCACTCAGCCTCTCCAATTACACAGTCACAGAAATCAACGGGACACTGCATGTCGTCTCCAATTTGCAGTAACGAGGTGTCTACGAATACATTATTTTTTAAAGAGGATTATTTATGAAAAAACTACGTTTCACCCTACACATAGTTTCTGCGCTTTTTATGTCTCTTTTTTATAACTCTGCAATTGCTCAAATTGTGATTGGCGGCAGCAATACTTCGAATGTTGCGGTCACAGTGAAAGTAAACCAATCCTGCACGATTTCAACCACCAGCGGACTCAACTTCAGTGTGTACGACCCAGTTAATGTCAATTTAACTGCATCTCTGAATGCAACCGCCACAGTCTCTGTGGTTTGCACAAAGAATTCAGCAGGTGCTACTCTGGGTATCAGTAATGGGGGCAACTTCGTGGGAACCCGAAATATGGCTGGTGCGACATCAAAGGCTTTACTTGCATACACCATAAGTCAACCGGCGTCTAACACTTCAGGGGCAGTTTGCGCTTTCCCAGGCACTCCGTGGACAAATGTAGCAGGAGTAGGTATGTTAAGTATACCCACGGCTACTGATACCCTCGCGCGTCTTTACAACATTTGTGGCTCAGTCCCTGGAGGCCAGGTCGTGCCAGCAGACACATACAACGACGTCATCATTGCAACTATTAATTTCTAGAACACAAAGGGTATTTGATCTTCTACTGAAACCACACTTAAGCAAATATTAAGAGTTTTTACAACATCAATGAAACAATTTTTTTAAAAGGATACAGCGTGAAAAATCTTCTCCTCCCCCTCTTTATCGTCTTTGTATTTATAACATCGCCTTTGTTTAATCCTGCCTTTGCACAAGTCGTCAGCAGTAACACAAGTAGTGTGCCGGTCAGTGCAAAAGTGGGTCAATCCTGCACAATTTCAACCTCTAGCGCAATCGCCTTCGGTTGGTATGACCCCATTGAAGCTAATGCCACCACCCCACTAAATGCAATCGGTTTAATCTCTGTAACTTGCACAAAGGGATCAACGGGTATGACAGTTGGGATTGGTAATGGTCAACACTCAGGGGGGACGAGCACTCGGTATATGGTTGGCACCACCACCCCTAGTTTGCTCTCCTACACCATTGGTCAACCATCGTCTAATGCTGCTGGAGCATTATGTACTTTCCCTGCAGCAGTTCCCTGGAGCACGACTGGGGCAGGGCTGTTAAGTATAGTGCCTTCCCCTGACAGCGTTGCTCGTGTTTACAGTATTTGCGGCACGGTACCGGGCGGCCAGAGTGTCCCAGTTGACCAGTACAGCGACACAATCATTGCAACAATTAATTTTTAAATCATGACAAACACTAATCACATCACTAAGACCAAATCCAAATCCAAATCCAAACAATTGCTAGGTATTTTTACTTTAACAATCATGTCAACTTGGGCACTGGCCACAAACTGGAACGTCGAGCCACTAAGGGTGGATCTTTCCCCAATCCACAAAACGGCTGTTCTAACGATCACCAATTCCTCCGATCAGCCAAGCACAGTTCAGATTCTGTCCTACATATGGTCGCAGGACATGGGTAAGGACGAAATGGTTCTTACAAGAGAGCTTCTAGTCACACCCCCAATTGTGACCATCCCAGCTAAAAGCTCTCAAGTCGTGCGTATGGCCCTTCGCGTAAAAGCAGATAAATCAAAAGAACTCTCCTACAGAGTTAACTTACAGGAAATCCCTTCCCCCAATCCAAACAAAGAAAAGAATGCAGGGGGTGTTCAGGTTGCCATGCGCGTTGGTATTCCCGTCTTTGTTCAACCACAGGGCCAAAAGGCCGTTTCAAAGCTTAGCTGGCGTGCCACAGCAGCACCTGAGAATATGATTAAGCTCGAACTCATTAATGAAGGAACTGCACACATCAAAGTAACCGATTTGATACTCTCAACTATTGGGAGTGAAGTCAAGGTCGCCCAAGACAGTGGAGCAAGCTACGTTTTGCCCGGTCAAACGCATACCTGGATGCTAAAACCGATCACATCCGCTAAAGTGGAGGAGGAACATCTTCACCTTTTGGCATACACAGACGCAGTAGATTTGGATACTGTCATCTTTGTGGACAAGCCTTAATATTCCTACTTGCATTCGAAAATGCATTCGGGTATCCACACGGACTTGGCCAGTATGGGCTCTATCTCTTATTTGTCTGCCCCTGTGGGCCGAGGAGAATATCCCTCAGGTTGATTATCCTTTTGCAAGTCCGTCTGGATCTCGCGGCGTATCTCCGATCGAATATCCAAGAGCAAATATTGGCCGTCGCACCGGTGCAGCCAATTACAAGCCTGCGCTTTTGGAGGTTGAGATTAACGGTGAAAAGCTAAACCAAACCTCATTGGTTCTCCAAGATGCATCTGGAATTTATTACTTTTGGGTCCAAGATTTAATAGCTTGGCGGTTCGCCGAACCCCCACTAAATTCTTCAATCGACTATGAAGGACAAACTTACTATCCAAGTACCGCCTTATCTGCTCAGTCCCTTGTTGTTGATACAAACAAAGGAACACTAACATTGCAATCTAAAGCGAGTGCATTTACTCTAACCACTCGCTCAACTGCGTATGCCAAATTACCACCCCCCACGAGGTCTCAGCCAGGTGGGTTTTTTAATTATGATCTTTTTACTTCCAACTCAGCAGGTCTCTCCCAGCACTCGGGCCTCTTTGAGCTCGGAGCCTTCAACCGTTTAGGAGTCGGCACGAGTAACGTGCTCGTTCAAAACTCAGACAACACTAGCAACCCAGGCACAAAGGCCACGCGACTAGACACAACCTGGACCATAGATAAACCCGAGAGCATTGAGACCCTTCGCATTGGAGACGCGATCAGCAGTCCAGGCACGTGGGGGCGTTCTGTGCGCATTGCAGGTGTTCAGTTTGCAACGAACTTTAACACTCGCCCTGGGTTCATCACCTACCCAATGCGAACAGCAAGAGGCCAAGCGGTGCTGCCCTCAACTGTCGATGTGTTTGTTAACAATGCATTGGTATCCAGGCAAAATGTACCCCCAGGTCCATTTGACATTACGAACCTTCCCGTCATCTCAGGTGCAGGTGAGGTTAATTTAGTTGTTCGAGATCTCTTTGGTCGACAACAACTCATCACGCAACCCTTTTATTCAAGTCAAGCCCTCTTAAAAACAGATTTGAGTGCCTTCTCTTACGAGCTCGGCTTAGTTAGGAACAACTACGGTATCGATAGCAACAACTATAGCAATTGGGTTGCCTCTGAGAATTACAGGCGAGGCATTAATGACAATCTTACGGCAGAAGTTCACAGCGAGGTTACGTCAGATAATCTGACCAGTGGGGTAGGCGCAGATTATCTAATCCCTTTGCTCGGCACACTCAGCACCTATGTTGCTGGTAGTAGGGGCAAGATCAATGTAGGAAACATCACCGGGCAAGGTAATCAGTTTGCTCAATACATCCCGACAACAAATGCAACAACCGATGTACCCCTAAATGCAGGTGATGCGCCTGTACATACTGCGACTGCAAATGGCGGGCTGTTACTGGTCGGTATGGACAGAGTAGCCCCTCCTTGGGGAATGGCCATCCGCTCACAGTGGGCAAGCAGTGGGTTTACGCAAGTAGGTCAACAAACGGCTCAGTCCTCACCCGCTGATATAACAATCGCTAACCTCAGTTACACAACCAAGAGCAGTGGTTCTTTTAATGTTTCCTTTATCAACCAAGTCAACAGAGATATTGCAAGCAACCGACTTCTAACTCTCGGGTACGGGCTCTCGCTTGGGCAAATCGGCTCAATCAGTATCACTGCGTTAAAGGACTATCTGAACAACGGGGAGATCACTATTTTCTGCATGTACAGTGTCCCTCTCGGTAAAACCACAACCGCAAGCGTGAGCGCCCAGTCTCAAAGGGGCGGTAGTGCGGGGGGCACAAATAACTTCACATCTACCTTGCAAAGGAGCGTTCCAAGCGCTGCGGGCTATGGATATTCGCTTCAAGCCAGGAGCAATGGGGCAAACCTTGGTTCCTATACCCAGCAAACCGAATTTGGCAACTACACCGCGTCCGTTGCGCAGCAGTCAGGTTTTTCATCGACTAGCTTTGATGTGA
>CAIQHG010000047.1 GCA_903871545.1 uncultured Burkholderiales bacterium
AAACCCTTGAGCGTTTAGTGAATCGGCTATCGCCTTCATCGTCAAACCCTGACTAGCAAGGCTTGAAATCGTTGAAATTAGAGTGGCGTGTTCAGGCTCAACGTACCAATCACTGAGGGTATTTGTAGTGATGGTTAGGGTCACCGCAACCCTGAAATCAGCTCGTTTTTGAAGGCTAATTAAAAACGGAGCAAGATTACTCCACCGTGACGCTCTTTGCTAAATTTCTTGGTTTATCCACATCAGTTCCCCTTGCACAAGCGGTATGGTACGCAAGCAACTGCAGCGGAACCACATGCAAAATAGGGGACAACAGGCCGTAGTGTTCAGGCATTCTAATCACGTGTATTCCTGGAGCATTTTCTATCTTAGAGTCTGAATCAGCCAGTACATATAAAACTCCTCCTCTGGCACGAACCTCTTGAAGATTGCTTTTAAGCTTTTCAATTAAAGAGTCATTGGGAGCTACAGCCACCACAGGCATTGCATCTGTGACGAGCGCCAATGGGCCGTGCTTAAGCTCTCCGGCGGCGTACGCTTCAGCGTGGATGTAAGTGATCTCCTTTAGCTTTAGCGCGCCCTCCATTGCAATTGGGTAATGCGTCCCTCTGCCTAGGAAAAGGGCGTTCTCTTTTAAAACAAAATCCTCTGCCCAGCGCATCACCTGTGGCTCAAGGGCGAGCACGGCTTGCAAGGCCGCGGGTAAGTGTCTCATCTCCTTTAAGAACTGATCTTGCGATTGGGAGTCAAGATTTTCCTTGGCCTGGGCCAGACAAAGTGCCAACAGAAAAAGTGCTGCAAGTTGGGTGGTGAATGCCTTTGTGGAAGCGACCCCAACCTCTACGCCTGCCCTAGTTACATAAGAGAGCTCACACTCCCTCACCATCGCAGAGGTAGAGACATTGCAAATGGTGAGCGTGTGCAGCATACCCAAACTCTTGGCATGTTTAAGCGCTGCGAGCGTGTCCGCTGTCTCACCGGACTGGCTTATTGTGACCACGAGTGTTTTGGGATTGGGCACTGACTGTCTGTAGCGATACTCGCTTGCTATTTCAACTTGAGTGCTCAGTTTGGCAACTGACTCGAGCCAGTATTTGGCAACACATCCGCTGTAGTAGCTCGTGCCGCAGGCCAAGATTAGGACATTGTCGATTTGACCAAACACAGCGCGGGCTTTTTCACCAAAAAGCTCTGGCACAACGCCCACAACTCCTTCAAGCGTATCTGCAATAGCCCTGGGTTGCTCAAAGATCTCTTTTTGCATGTAATGCGTATACGGGCCGAGCTCAGCCGCGCCGCTGTGAGCGGTGACGGTCTTTACAGCTCTGGTTACTGGGGCTTTGTTTTTATCCTCTATTTTGTAAGAACCAAGGTGCACATCAACCGCGTCCCCTTCCTCCAAATAGACAATCTGATCCGTAACCCCAGCAAGCGCCATTGCATCACTGGCTAAAAATACTTCGCTGATTAAGGCAGTTTTTTCCTTAGACTGCGATGCGCCCGAGTTAGCGAGGCCAACCCCCAAGATGAGCGGAGATCCAGCCTTTGCGCCCACAATCCTATTGGGCTCGTCTTTATGAAAGATGGCAAGCGCGTAAGCACCGCGCAGCAAAGGTAGCGCCTCTTTTAAGGCCGCAAATAGATCTCCCCTGTACAGGCTATCGACTAGATGCGCAACAACCTCCGTATCGGTTTGACTTTGAAACACGTAGCCTTTTTTTTGTAAATTAGATTTAAGCTCCTCGTAATTCTCAATAATGCCGTTGTGCACGACAGCCACCCGGCCCTCACCTGTGCTTGAAGCGTCAAGCGTCGGCCCATGGCTAAAGTGGGGATGCGCGTTGTGCACTGCGGGTGCACCGTGGGTTGCCCACCTGGTGTGGGCGATACCCGTTTTGCCCTCTATATGTTCGGCGCTTACCTGCTCCATCAACTCAGACACGCGCAGGGTGCTCCTTGCCCGCTTTAGCCCCTCAGAGTAGACCGCGACCCCACAGGAGTCATACCCCCGGTACTCCAGACGTTGAAGGCCTTGGACAAGGATTGGGACAATATTTCTATCAGAGACCGCTGCTACGATGCCGCACATAAAATTTCCTAAATACGGTTAACAAAAAGTGGCTAAAAGGGGGAACATAAGAGCTCAAGATCCGGGCAAAGTAAAGAAAGAATAGTAAAAATAATAAAAAACAGGCTTGACTTGAAGTTGGTCTTTATTTTTTCTCCTTGACGGGTCGAGTCCAGTTGGAGATGCTGGCTTGTTTTGCACGCGTAATAGTAAGTGCGCCTGGGGGCGTGTCTTTCGTGATCGTTGAGCCCGCACCCACAGTACCCTTGGCGCCTATTGTGAGAGGGGCCACCAATACGCAATTGCTTCCAATGTGCACATCTTGCTCAATCACGGTTTGGTGTTTATTGGCGCCGTCGTAGTTTGCTGTGATCGAACCTGCTCCAAAGTTAACCCTCTCCCCTAAAACTGCGTCTCCCACATAGGCCAAATGATTTGCTTTGGCGCCTGCAGCGAGAGTGGAGTTCTTAATCTCTACAAAATTACCCACATGAACGTCCGCCCCCAACACAGCGCCGGGCCTGAGCCGAGCAAATGGTCCCACCCTTGCTAAGGCACCGACACGTACTGGTTGAAGAGGACTCGCCCCCTCAATGTGCGTATAGGCCTCAAGTATTGCGCCGTCCTCAATCAATGCGTTATCGATCACACAGTTGGGGCCAATTCGAACTTGGGAGCCTACTTTCACTACGCCTTTGAAGATACAGTTGATGTCGATCTCCACGTCCGGGCCGCACTCTAACGCGCCCCTAATATCGATACGAGTTGGGTCTTTTAACCTGACGCCAGTTTGCATTAAATGGTGAGCTTGTTTTAGCTGATAAGCCCGTTCGAGCTCTGCTAGTTGTGCGGGACTGTTAACGCCCATCACTTCAAGGGGGTCATCGATTGCGAGTGCACTCACGGACACACCATCGGCGACTGCGCTTTTGACAACGTCAGTTAGGTAATACTCATTTTGCGCATTTTTGTTATCCAGCGCGTTTACCCATCTCCTTAAATCCTCAGTTGCAGCGGCTAATACCCCGGTGTAGACTTCAGTGATTTTTTTTTGCTCAGGCGTTGCGTCCTTTTCTTCTACGATCGCAATGATCTTGGCGCTATCTTTTGGATCCCTAATCACGCGTCCATAGCCAAAGGGGTTTAAGGTGTTTAAAGTTAAAAGGCTGAGGGCAGACTGCGGGGATCCTGCTTTGCCCGTCCTGGCTAAACCCAGTCCGCCCTGAAGTAAGCTTTGTTGAACCAAGCTCTTTAGGGTTTGGACCTGAGTAAGGGGGACGTCTCCAGATAAGATCAGTGTCAGGCCCCCGTCCTCTAAAAGCGGCGCTGCTTGTTGTACCGCATGGCCAGTACCCAGCTGCGGCATTTGCAGAGCAAACTCTAGCTCGACTTTTGAAGCCAAATTTGAGTCTATTTTGAGATGCTGCTCAAAAAAAGAGACCGCTCCTTGTCTGACCCATTCGGATTCGTGGCCCGTAATTAAAACAATCTTGCGCGCCGATAACTCCAGGGCAGCGTCTATCACGTGACCAAGCAAAGGTTTTGCACCCAGTGTGTGTAAAACCTTGGGGATCTTGCTCTTCATACGAGTCCCCTTACCTGCAGCCATGATTACGACATCAATCGGCATCATTTCTAAATCTACCCTTAAATATTTGTAAATTACTCCAAGGGGCTATGATAATCTAAGAAGTTTTTTAAGATATCGACAATTTCATTTATTTAACAATATTGGGGAAGTTTCTCTGCCTCTTTAAGGTCTCAGTTTGTTTACATTTTTGCTTTTTTTACCTCCTCCTACTCCCTGGCAAAACAAGTTCCTATTAATTTGATGAATTTTCTAAAGACACGTGTGTGGATTTGTCTTGCCTTTATGCTGTCCTTTGGGCTGCAGGGCTGCACTTTAATTCAAACGACCTATAACCAGGCTCCAGAGTTAATGAGTTGGTGGTTAGACGGTTTTGTGGACATGAGCCGTTTACAAAAAGACGCGCTAAGCGATGACTTGGCCCAGCTCCAGCTTTGGCACAGAAACACACAACTGCCCCTTTATTTAGAGACTGTTCGAATTCTGGACTCTAAAGTAACGATGGATTTAACCCCTGAGGATATTTGCACGCCGCTTGAGCAATCCATCGAAATAAAGGCGCATGACCTATTAAAAGCGTTTGAGCCTATTTTTATTCATTTGGTTATGAACATGCAAACCGAGCAACTTAAAACCTTGCAACGAAAGTATGACAAGAACAACAAAGATTGGAGACACGATTGGTTGGAGGGGAGCGCCCAAGACAGACTTGCGTTTAGAGTCAAAAAGGACCGTGAAATCGTTGAATGGCTGTACGGACGTTTGAGCGCTGAGCAACAAGAGCTCTTAAAAGAGTTGGTCCAGGATTCACCCTTTGAGGCCAGCAAAACTTACGCAGAGCGGCTGAGAAAACAAGCCGACAGCATTGAGACAGTTAAAGCGCTAGTCCTTGATCGCCCCACATACAGCGATGCCCAGCAACCGGTACGACTTCTTTTATTGAGAAGCACGTTTGAGTCGCCGGATGCAAGTTTCAGAGAATATTATTACAAAAACCTGAAGTCTCAGTGCCCACGAGCAGTCAAATTTCACAATTCCACCACTCAAAAACAAAGACAACATGCGTTAAAAACACTTCAAAGTCTGGAGCAAGACGTGCTTGAGTTATCTAAAAAGAAATAACAGTTTAAATCCGCTGCAGTTCAAGGTGCACTGAGAGACTGTCATTCCTTGATCCAGGCGACACCCTCCTCTGTCAAAATGGCGTCTAAGGGCACGTCATGAGGCTCATTTTGTAGGTCTTGCACGAAGCCCAAACTAAACCCCAAACCAACCGTAAGAGGTTTTGGCACCAAAGAGGCCAAGGTCCTGTCGTAGAAACCGCCCCCGTAGCCAAGTCTGTATCCGCCTGGTCCAAACCCCACACAGGGTACAAATAGCAAAGTGGGAACAAGTACCTCCGTGTCTTTGGGTTTAGGGATATCGTAGGCGTCATTTTCCATAGGACAACCCGGGTACCAAGCATGAAAGGTTAAAGTCTTGTGTACTTTATTAATAACCGGTAGTCCTATACGCCGCCTGGTCTCTTGGTCGGTGAGCTCGCCGTCCTCTTTCCAGCGGTGAAGCGCTGGAAGGGGATCAAACTCCCCCTTAATGGGCCAATAAGCCCCAATCATGGCGTCAGGCCTACCCACCAACCAAATCCTCATGACTTGTTGTAATGCCGTTGTAAGTGCGAAGCGATTATTTAACTCTGCGCGGTCTTTAATTAGCTTTTGTCTTAATGATTTCTTGTCCATGAGGAGATAATCAGGCTTTGTGTGAATCTCCCATTGTGACACCCTCTAAGCCGTTTGCCCCTATTATTTTTAAAATGAGTCACAGAGTAATCTTGAAAAACAAACACTTAAGCGTCCTTGTTCTTTGCTGTTTTATGTCTTGTGGGGCTTGGCCACAAGATAGCGAGCCTAAGATGGAGGCCGAGGCCGTTGTGGGTGCGCAGCCAAAGACGATTATCCAAACCTCTAAACCCGTGGATAACGGCGCTCACCCACAGGCCAAGAGTCCTACAAAGGCTCACACCAATAATCAAGCCCACAGTCAAGCCAACAGTCAAGCCAACAGCCACGACAAGAAACAAGACAAGAGCCAAAAAAAGAGCCACGATAATAAAAACGAACCCAAAGCAGGGAAAGAGCACGCCCTGTCTCCCCCTTCCGCTGCTCCCCTAAACCCAACTACCTCTACGGAATCTAAATCCAAGAACACGGCAAATGGGACTTGGAATGAAACAATTAAAGGCAATGAGGCGAGTGGCTTAGGCTTTGCGCCTAAAGAGGTCAATAGCCCAAGCACTAGCACTAGCACTAGCACTAGCCCAAACCCAAGCCCAAACCTGCCCAGTCCTTTGATCAACGCGCTCTCCCCCTCCAGCCTTGCACCGACCTCTGCGCCTGCAACCAACAACGCGGGTGTAACTAGCGACGCTTTAAATCCTCTTACCCCTGCAGCCTCTATTCAAGATCAAAGTAGTGTGGTGGAGAACAAAACGAGGGCAGAACCAACCCCAAATGGATTGCTCTCAAATGACATGCCCTCAAAGATCACTTCTTTTATAGATTCACTTTTTAATGTGCCTTGGTTGGGTGGGAAATCGCCCTCCCCTGAAAAAACCAATAAACCCGAGCAAACAACGACACTTGCGTCAGTGGTGAACGCTGTTGTCGTCTCTCCTAGCGTGGCAATCCCACCCGTCACTTACTCAGCCCCCTCCAAATTTGCAGAGCCTGTGCTTACCCCTTACTCTGTAACGACGGGCGAGAGAAATACAACGGGTGACAATGCGCTTATTGATATGGCATCTGCGTTTAAGCGAGGAGACCGCAAACGCCTGAGCTCCACACTGGTCTACGCCCAGGGGCATCCACTTGAGCCTTGGGCAGCTTACTGGGAGCTCAGATCAAGGCTTGATGAGGCCTCATACACTGAGGTTAGAAGTTTTTTAAAGCGCTACGCCGGAACCTACCAAGAAGACAGAATGAGGAACGATTGGCTCTTGATGGCGGGCAGTAGACGGGATTGGGACACGATACTTGATGAGTATCCATTTTTCAGGATGAGGGATGATAAAGAGTTGCAGTGCTACTACTTGCTTGCACAGTTTGTTCAACTAGGCGCCAAGGCTTTGCCAGAGACGGCGGAGCTTGTTCTACAAAATTGGCAAGCTCTTAAAGATTCTGATGATGGTTGCATGCTTGCAGTAGACAGGCTTTATGACGCGCGAAAAATATCTGATCAAGATATTTGGAGAAAAGTGCGCATCGCAACCGAATTTAATTCAGCCCGGTTGGCTAAGAACGCACTCAAAATCTTAGAGCCAAAGTATTTGCCTGAGTTAGAGGATATTTTCAAAAGTCCAGCCCATTTCCTTTCTCAACAAAGCTCCAATCTGCCTAGACCCAAAGACGAATTGGTCACCTTAGCGCTTATTAGACTAAGCGCCAGCGACCCAGTAGATTCAATCCGTCAATTCCAAAATAAATGGTCCGCTCTTTTAAACCCGCAGCAACGCGCCTGGGTGTGGGCAGTGGCGGGGCGCGAGGCTGCGCTCAGAAACGATATCAAGGCGCTTGATTACTTTGAGCGCGCAAGCTCGGATAAAGACATTTCAAACGATGAGTTACTGGGCTGGAAGGTAAGAGTTTCACTGCGCATGGACATCCGCCCGCGTTGGGAGATGGTTGAGTCAGCGATCAACGCGATGAGTGCAAACTCTCAAAAAGAACCCACCTGGGTGTACTGGAGAGCGCGTGCACTTCTTGCCAAGAGGCCCCAAACCCCTCAAGGCATGCAAGAAGCGCAGGCTCTTTTAAACTCTATCGCAAGCGCAAGGGGTTTTTATGAGCAACTCGCTCTTGAGGAGTTGGGTAAAAAGATCATGATCTCAAGCCCAAACGAGCCCCTAAAGCCTCAGGAGTTGCAAGCCGCAAAATCCAACCCAACAATTCGAAGGGCTCTTTACGCCATCAATTTAGGACTCCGCTCTGAGGGTAACCGGGAATGGAATTACGGAACCAGTTTGGTTGACAACACGGGACATGCGGGGGGGATGACGGACCGGGAGCTGCTCGCAGCAGCGACGCTGGCCTGTGAGATCGAGATTTGGGACAGGTGCGTGAACGCGGCTGAGCGCGCCAAGCTCATTGAGCCCGGCCTTCGCTTTCCAATGCCCTTTAAGGAGCTTGTGCTCAAACGCACCAAAGACATTAACCTCGATCCGGCCTATGTGTACGGGCTTATCCGACAAGAAAGCCGCTTTGTGATGGATGCAAAATCCACTGTCGGCGCCTCAGGTCTGATGCAAATCATGCCTAAGACGGCCATCTGGACGGCTAAAAAAATAGGTTTAATTAACTTTAAACTCGAGACCTTGAACTCCCGCGAAGTCAACATCTCTATTGGCACGGGTTACTTAAAATTAGTTCTTGACAGTTTTGATGGCTCTATGCCGATGGCTGCTGCTGCTTACAACGCCGGGCCTAGCCGCGTCAGGCACTGGCAGGAGGGAAGTGTGGTTGAGGGGGCCATTTGGGCTGAGTTTTTGCCGTTCAACGAAACTAGGGACTACGTGAAGAAGGTGCTCTCAAACACCATCAACTACGAGGCGGTGCTTACCTCTGAGCCCCAGTCGCTTAAGGCAAGACTTGGCATGATCGGTCCCATTGACGCATCCAAAGCCGCGCTTGAGAACCCCGATATGCCCTAGCAAAGGGAGCTTGAGTAAATGGATTCCTAAAAATATGCTGTGTCTACACTTTAGGCATACTTAAGGGGATAGCCAAATTGTCTGGGCTATTTAGGCAATTAGGCTATCAAAGCTATCCGAGTTTTGTTGCATTGCCCACATATCTGAATACCGTCCCCCTTGTTGCAGGAGCTGGTTGTGGTTTCCACGCTCCACAATAACTCCCTCATGCATGACGAGTATCTCGTCAGCATCTACGACTGTTGAGAGCCTGTGGGCGATGACCAAAGTGGTTTTATTTTGGGCCGCCGTTTGCAACTCTGCTTGTATCGCACGCTCATTGGCGCTATCAAGCGCTGATGTAGCCTCATCAAATATGAGGATCTGCGGATTTTTAAGAAGCGTTCTTGCAATAGCGACGCGTTGTTTCTCGCCTCCCGAGAGCTTTAAGCCCCGCTCACCCACCATGGTCTCATACCCCTTTGGAGTAGAGACTATGAAGTCGTGAATCCGGGCTGACTTGGCAGCTTCCTCTACCTCAGCGCGTGAAGCGCTGGGTCGCCCGTATGCGATGTTGTAATAAACCGTGTCATTAAACAGCACCGTATCTTGCGGGACAATACCAACTGCTCGTCTCAAACTGGACTGAGTTAGGGTTCGGATATCTAGTCCGTTTATTTTGAGGCCACCACTTTGAACATCGTAGAAACGAAACATAAGCCTGGCCAAAGTTGATTTACCCGAGCCTGAGGGACCCACCACTGCAACTGTTTTGCCGGGCGCGATGCTGAAATCAATCCCTTTGAGTATTTCCCGGTTGGGCTCGTAGGAGAAATGCACATTCTCAAAACGAACAGAGGGCGCAGACTCAAGCTTTAATTCGGTTGCATCTGGTGTATCTGCGATCTCTTGGTTTTTATCTAAGAGCGCAAACATACGGTCTAAATCTGTCAAACTTTGTTTGATCTCTCTGTAAATCATACCCAAGAAATTGAGCGGTATGTAGAGCTGAATCATGAATGCGTTGATCATGACCAAGTCCCCTAAACTAAGCCGGTGCTCAACGACTCCAAGCGTTGCGCGGTACAAAATAGTAACTAATGCGCAGGCAATAATCAGTTGTTGCCCCGTGTTAAGAAGACTCAAAGAGCGCTGCGATTTGAGCCTCACATCGCGAAGTCGGATCAAACTTTTATCGTACCGTTCGGACTCAAAAGCCTCGTTTCCAAAATACTTAACGGTCTCATAATTGATGAGCGAGTCAACCGCTTTTGTGTTGGCTGCGGAGTCAAACTCGTTGGCTTGACGCCTGTACTGCGTGCGCCACTCAGTCACGACTACAGTAAAGTAGATATAAAAGGTCAAGGCAACAAACGTGATGAGGGCAAACCACATATCGTACTGAACTGCCATCACGCCCAAGACAAGGGAGACCTCAATGAAGGTGGGAATGATGCTGTAAAGAGAGTAAGAGATTAAAGACTCTATCCCCCTCACGCCTCGCTCGATATCTCTTGTCATGCCCCCCGTTTGTCGCTCAAGGTGAAACCTCAGACTCATGCCGTGCAGGTGATCAAAGGTTTGCAGTGCGATGCGCCTTGCTGCGCCTTGGGTGGCCTTTGCAAAGACGAGCTCGCGCAGCTCCGTAAAGGCCGAGACACTAAGCCTCAGTAGCGCATAACTTACCAAAAGCGCAACAGGCACCAATACAAATGCATTGTGCAAATAACTCTCTAGGCTGCCAATAAGTGTCGAATCAAAAGGGTTAGTTGCCTCCAAAGAGGCTGATGACCCAGTCGATGCTGAGCTGGTTACGAAAGCTGAATTATTCAGCGTATCGACTAATTTTTTTAATACAACAGGAACACCCACGTTTGCCACTTTCGCGCCGACCATGAAAGACAGCGCGGCCATGACTCGCCATTTATATTCCCACAAATACGGGAACAACCGTTTAAGGGTGTTCCAGTCTCTTGCGGGCTCTATGGTTTGGGGGACGGAGGGTGAGCCTACCGAGGGTGTGCTGTTTGCATGAGATCGCATAATGATGGAATAAACTAAAGATAATTAAAAGCGGACAATAAGACAGTACGCCTGATGTCTTCAGTTTTTACCGCAGTATCGAAGGTTTCACGTTTGCCGCTGGTTCAATTGTGCACTTAGTTTGCAAAAAAATTGTTTAAACCTTTTATTTTAAGTATATGAACACACACTCCACTCAGCACCATTTAACTAAACTAAAGCCGCCAAGCGACAAAGAACTTGTCCTCAAAGTGATCCCCATGCCTGCAGACTGCAACCAATACGGTCTCATATTTGGGGGATGGGTCATGGCTCAGGTCGATCTTGCTGGCTCAGTGCTCCCCTTTAAGTACGTGAAGGGACGCATTGCAACGATGGCTGTTAAAGAGTTTATTTTTAAACAACCCGTCAGACTGGGCGATTTACTGAGCTTTTACGCTGAGATTGTTCGGGTTGGCACGACCTCCATCACGGTCCACGTGGAGGTCTTTGCAGAACGCATTCAAGCCCACGGCACATACCTAAAAGTCACCGAGGCCACTCTTACGTATGTGGCCGTAGATGAGGACGGCAAACCCAAAGTGATCTCGGGGGGGGAGCCTGGGACAGGGCCCAAGTGAGAAAAAATCCTACCCCTTAGATTTTGGTGAAATCAGGTCTCCTACGCTCTTGAAACGCGCGCATAGCCTCTAGCGCGGGCGGTTCGGTGAGCATTTTAGAGAACATCTCTCCCTCCTCAGCAATTCGCTTTTGTAGCTGAGGCAACTGATGCGCTTTCAAAAGTCTTTTAGTCTCAAGCACGGACTTCAGCGGTTTTGCGGCTAATTTGGCACCCTGTCGCTGCACAAACTCTTTAAGCTCCGTTGGTGGAAGAATTTGGTTTACCAACCCCACCTCAAGCGCCGCCTCGGCCATGAAGGGCTCCCCTAGCAAAAGAGCCTGTGCAGCGCGTTGGTACCCCATCACTTGGGGGACCAACAAAGAGGAGGCAGCTTCCGGACAAATCCCCAGGTTTACGAAAGGCATTGAGAACGCCGCGTTGTCTCCTGCATAAACCAAATCACAGTGAAATAAAAGAGTGGTTCCAATGCCCACTGCTGGGCCGCAAACGCCGGCGATGAGCGGCTTTGGGAACTGGACCAAAGCGTGCAAAAATTTGAAGACAGGGGCATTTGGGGAGTTGGGCGGGTTTTCAATAAAGTCTGAGATGTCGTTGCCCGCGCAAAATACGGTCTCACTGCCTTGAAGCACCAACACACGAATTTGCTCGTCGCCCTGGGCTTGTAAAAAAAGATTTGCTAACTCAGCGTACATCTCACTGGTTAGGGAGTTCTTTTTGTCAGGTCGGTTTAGGGTCAGCGTGCAAACACCCCCTTGCTGGTGAATTAAGATATCTGACATGCCTTAGGTTTTCCTTGTGTTATTTTGAAATTGGCCAGTTTTAGCTAAATAGTGTGGGTATTTTGACAGAAAGTGTAAACTCATCTGTTGAGTGAGACTCACCCCCTTTTGTATTCCTTAAAATCCCTAAGTCCCTTTTTTTAAAAAGCATTACTGCAATGGAATCTACACGCATCATCGCCATTCGCCACGGGGAGACCTTATGGAACACTCAAAATCGCATTCAAGGTCATATTGACATTGGACTGAACGAAAAAGGTCGCCTACAAGCCTCCTTGGTTGGCAAATCTTTCCTTGGTGCTGACAATCCAATAGCCGAAATAGCCGCAATTTATTCAAGCGATCTGCAAAGAGCGCTCCACACAGCAGAGCAAATTGCGCAGGCCATACAACTCCCAATCACGCAAGACATCAGGCTCAGGGAGCGTCACTTTGGGGACTTTGAGGGAAAAACTTGGGCAGACATTGATGAGCACTCCCCCGAGGTTTCTCTTAAATGGAGAGAGCGAGACCCGTTTTGGCGCCCCGGCGAGGGCTCAGAGAGTTTGAACGATTTAGAGGCACGGGTTAAAGGGGTTGTGGGGGAGCTTGCAGCTCGACACTTAGGCGCTCAAATCGTGATCGTCTCCCACGGCGGGGTGATGGATATTTTGTACAGATGGGCTACGGGTCAAGACATTAAATCCCCGAGAAACTGGTCTTTAGAGAACGCGGTGATCAACCGGCTTTTATGGTCACCCAGCGCATTTGGTTTGCTTAGTTGGGGCGATAAAGCGCACCTAGACTCTATTTCTAAAGATGATGCCAGCGCTTAAGGATTTTTTGTCGAACACAGTCTGAGCGCTTCAAACCCCCTCGCCGCCCGCTCCTTTAGGTGGGGTCACGCCCAGGTGTTTGTAGGCCGCAAGAGTTGCGAGTCTCCCCCTTGGCGTTCTTTGCAAATAGCCTTGTTGAATCAAATAAGGTTCTATTACATCCTCAATTGTCTCGCGTTCCTCTCCAATACTTGCCGCCACGTTGTCCAGCCCGACCGGTCCCCCGTCAAAGCGGTGTATGACCGCTTCTAGGAGTTTTCTGTCCATCACATCAAAGCCCTGTGGATCCACATCCAACATGGTCAGCGCGGCTTTGGCAATCTGCTGGTCGATGATGCCGCGGCCCTTAACCTGTGCGTAATCTCTCACCCTTCTGAGCAAACGGTTAGCGATGCGGGGCGTGCCTCTGGAGCGATTGGCAATTTCAAATCCGCCTGCCTCATCCATTTCAACTTTGAGTAAGCCCGCGCTTCGAATCACAATCTTTTGTAGCTCTGCGGGGGTGTAAAACTCTAACCTTGCAACGATACCAAAGCGGTCTCTAAGCGGATTGGTCAACATCCCTGCCCGTGTGGTTGCACCCACAAGGGTAAAGGGTTGGAGATCTAATTTGATGCTCCTTGCAGCGGGTCCATCTCCAATCATGATGTCAATTTGGTAGTCCTCGAGCGCGGGATACAAAATTTCCTCCACAACGGGGGATAAACGGTGAATCTCGTCAATGAAGAGAACATCGTTTTTCTCTAAATTGGTTAAAAGCGCGGCTAAATCCTTTGGCTTTTCCAAGACAGGCCCGCTGGTTTGGCGCAGATTCACGCCCAGCTCATTGGCAATAATGTGTGACAACGTGGTCTTTCCAAGTCCAGGGGGACCAAAAAGTAGCACATGGTCCAACGCCTCGCCGCGTTGGGAGGCGGCGCTGATAAAGATCTCTAGCTGCTCTCGGACCTTGAGCTGTCCTACATAGTCTTCCAACATTTTGGGGCGAAGCGCACGCTCAATGGCCTCCTCATTGGGGCTAGTTGGAGCGGGGGATACGATTCGCTGCTCAGCTGAGAAGTCATCGGTTTGAATACTCATTTTGATATCGCCCTCAGTGCTTCTTTTATGCCCTCTGTTACTCCAATATCCTCAGGCAATGCTTTGAGGGCCAGGGCCGCGTCACGCTCACTGTACCCAAGTGCGACCAAAGCGGACAAGATATCGTTTTGTTTTTGCCCCTGGGTTGGGCCCAGCCCGTGCTGGGCGCCAGACGCGCCTGTGAGGAGGGGGTCCACCATTTTGCCTTTGAGCTCAAGCAACAAACGCTCTGCCGTTTTCTTGCCAATTCCCGCAATCTTCGTCAATCGCACGGGCTCTTGGGCGGCGATGGCGTGCGTGAGCTCTTGCACGCTCATGCCTGATAGCACGCCAAGTGCAGTGCGAGGGCCAACCCCAGAGATTTTGATCAGTTGTTTAAAAGCCGCTTTTTCCTCAAGGGTTCCAAATCCGTAAAGAATTTGAGCGTCCTCCCTCACTACGAAGTGGATCAAAAGCCTTACTCGCTCTCCCGTTTGGGGCAATAAGTAAAAGGTGCTCATGGGCACATCGACCTCATAGCCAACGCCCCCGCAGTCCACTAAAACTTGAGGGGGATTTTTTTCAAGGAGAATACCGTTTAATTGACCAATCATTGACCAGGTCCTTAGAACATAACTTGTGAGATTATCCCTTGATCCTTAGACATGCATTCACGCCCCCCAACAATACCCGCTTGACCAACCTTTGCGGGCCCTTAGATGCGCATTTAAGAACGATCGAGATCGGCACGCAGGCAAAGATTGCTCACCGCCATGAGCATTTCAAAGTAGAAGGCCCTAAAGCCAACGCCATGAAAGCGATGGAGATCTTACAGGCAATTTATGAGATGGCCGCGCGCCCCGTCTCGGATGATAAAATTCAATTGATGTTGGCTGAAGACCTGGGCTCTCGAACTGACGTCTGGGTGGGAGCACTTAGGGGCAAGGGGATTAAAAAAACTGCCTCCCAAACACTTCTGAACCCGAATACCCAAGAGGTACCGACTCTGCTCACTAGACGGGTTGATTTGAAAGCGCGCACGACCAACCAAGCTCATTATTTGGACAGCATAGCGCAGCATGACATTACTTTTGGGATCGGGCCAGCTGGGACCGGTAAAACCTACCTTGCAGTGGCCAGTGCAGTAGACGCCCTAGAGCGGGCCAGTGTTCAGCGGATCATACTTACCCGGCCCGCCGTTGAGGCGGGCGAAAAACTGGGGTTTTTACCTGGCGATTTAGGACAAAAGGTAGACCCTTATCTGCGGCCCCTTTATGACGCCCTTTACGATTTGATGGGGTTTGACCGGGTACAAAAAGCGTTTGAGCGTCAAATCCTTGAGATCGCGCCCCTTGCCTTTATGAGGGGAAGGACGCTGAACCACGCATTTGTGATCTTAGATGAAGCACAAAACACAACTCCCGAGCAAATGAAAATGTTTCTTACCCGCATTGGCTTTGGTGCGAAAGCGGTTGTGACCGGCGATGTCAGCCAAATCGATCTGCCCAAAGGGCATCCCAGCGGTTTGATTGACGCTGAGCGGGTTTTAAGGCGCGTTCAGGGTATTGGCTTTGCGCACTTCACGTCCAAAGACGTGGTTCGCCACCCCTTAGTTGCAAGAATTGTGGATGCCTATGCGGTTAAAAGGTCCCCGGACGCAGACGTCTGAGTGCAATGAAACCAGTGCATTTTTGTGATGACTGATTATTGAAAGAATTTATTTGAAAAATAAGACTTTGATCTCCTTTGCGCCTCCCCTTGAGGTACAAGTTCAGTTCTCAAATGAGCTGAGCTTGGATGAACTCTATCTTTTAAAGCCCATTTTGAGAAAAGCCAATTTGCGCAGGTGGGCATCTTGGGCGCGCGACCCGTTGGCCCCTAACTTGGAGGAAATTACTCTCAGAGTGGTAGGCCTAGCCGAGGGGCGGCGAATCAACCGTGAGTTTCGAGGCAAAAACTATGCGACAAATATACTGACATTTAATTATTCAGCGGTAACCAACTTACAGTCTGATTTAGTGATGTGCGCACCTGTGGTGATCAATGAATCTGAGAAATTACGAATTTCACTTAAAGAGCACTGCGCGCACCTCATTGTTCATTCGACTTTGCACGCCCAGGGGTACGAGCACGAAGTGCTTGAGTCTGATGCGCTCATCATGGAGACGCTTGAAAGCTTTTTGATGCTCTCGCTTGGCTTTAATGATCCGTACGGTGATGAATAGAAATTAAGTCTACTGTGTGTAAACTCAAAAATAAGTCGGCTGACGTGTTGGTTAAACTAAATAAATTTCTTTAACCCCTGAACATCTAAACTACTGAACAACTGATGGTTGCTTAAATTTCCCGCTAATAATTTAACAGGAGCTGAGTGTGTCCGATAAAACCCAACAATTTACAGTGAGTCATTTAAAGGAAGAGGATTTCAAAAGAGACGGTCTTCGCCCCTATGCGGTGTATAGAGATCTTGGGTTTGCAAAAGCGACCCACGGGCTAGCTCAAGCGCACGTTATAAGGATGTTGCCCCCACACACCCCGCAGGCGGCTAAGTTGCATTTTCACAGCGTTAATTTTCAAATGATTTATGTTCTAAAGGGATGGATTCTCAACAAGTTTGAGGATCAAGGTGAAATTTTAATGCAGATGGGAAGTAGCTGGATCCAACCTCCAGGCATTGCACATGCAGTTCTTAACTATTCTGATGATGTGGAGTTATTGGAAGTTATTCTTCCCGCTGAGTTTGAGACTGTTAACCTTTGATTGAAAATTCATTTTGAAGAGTTCTTGATTTCCCAACAACTTTTCATCAACTCTTCAAAGTCAGCTTGACAAACTTGCGCTTACCGACTTGGATGACATAGGTTCCGGCCCCTAGCTTTAAGGCTTTATCTTCAATCGTCACGCCGTCAATTCGAACTCCCGAACCCTCGATTAAACGGTTTGCTTCCCCCCCAGAGCTGGCAAGGCCGCACTGCTTGAGGAGGGAGCCGATGCCTTGGGGAGCACCGCCTAGCTCCATCAAAGGGATCACATCTGGAATTCCCCCTTTGCTGCGGTTGTTAAAGTCCTCCTCGGCTTTATCCGCCAAGTTAGCGCCGTGAAAGCGGGCCGTAATCTCCTTTGCTAAAAGGGTTTTGACTTCTTTGGGGTTTCTGCCTTCAGAGATCTCTTGCCTGAACTTATCAATTTGGGCGAGAGATTTAAAACTGAGAAGGGGATACCAACGCCACATCAACTCATCGCTTATGGATAGCACTTTGGCAAACATGGAGTTGGCATCCTCGCTGATGCCGATATAGTTGTTTTTGCTCTTGGACATTTTCTCTACCCCGTCCAACCCCTCCAACAAAGGCATAGTCAAAATACACTGGGGCTCTTGGCCGTAGTCCTCTTGGAGATGACGGCCCATGAGGAGATTAAATTTTTGATCAGTCCCCCCTAGCTCTAAATCGGCTTTAAGGGCAACGGAGTCGTAGCCCTGCATGAGTGGATATAAAAACTCATGAACACTGATCGGTAGTCCAGCGCTATATCTTTTGTGAAAATCATCACGCTCCATCATGCGGGCAACGGTGTAGCGCGAGGACAACTCAATCATGCCTCTGGCGCCCAGGGGATCGCACCACTCACTGTTGTAGCGAATCTCGGTTTTTGAGGGGTCTAAAACCAAACTGGCTTGCTTGTAGTAGGTCTGTGCGTTTGCGGTGATTTGCTCCTTGGTCAGGGCCGGCCTAGTTGAGTTGCGCCCTGAGGGATCCCCAATCATGCTGGTAAAGTCCCCAATTAAAAAAATCACTTGGTGTCCTAAATCCTGTAGTTGCCTCATTTTGTTGAGAACCACCGTGTGACCCAAATGGATATCAGGAGCGGTTGGATCAAGGCCCAGCTTAATCCTTAAGGGCATACCGCTGGTGTGCGAGCGTAAAAGCTTTGCGACCCATTCTTTCTCCGGGATTAATTCATCGCACCCCCTGCGCGTTACGAACAGAGCATCTTGTACT
Source organism: uncultured Burkholderiales bacterium (assembly GCA_903871545.1). Taxonomy (GTDB): domain Bacteria; phylum Pseudomonadota; class Gammaproteobacteria; order Burkholderiales; family Burkholderiaceae_C; genus Limnohabitans. Next base: position 17,639 of record CAIQHG010000047.1, read on the forward strand.
CGCTCAGGCAGGTCATGCACGCTAAATTCAGACCCCTGGGGATTTGAAGTAATTGTTGTAGGCAATTGATTCATATAGATTTTTTTTAAGCTCAGGTACAAAATGAGCTATTTTTCTTGGATAAAAAGGTATACTGTGAATCGTTTTAAGATCGCAGCGCCGATGATTTCTTAGATTATTGCGCCAAAAATTTTTCTTGATTCTACTGGTCCAACCAGCTCAAGGGGCAAAAAATAAATTTACAAATCAGTGAAGTAGCTAACGAACAAGTAAATCGACTTGTTGAAGCCAACTTCCTCTTAAATTAAGTGCAAAGCTGGAGAACACCTCTTTTGCTACAAACCCCTAATCACCTAAATCTAGCGCGCAATTGACTTTGTCAATTCTTAGTTAAACCATAAAATAAAACAATATTTTGTTCAGCCAATCTACCCGTCCTAAGTTAACACAGCCCGCAATTGTTGCTGGCCCGAGCGCTCAGCCCAAAGAGCCCTCTTTTACTGAGCAAGTGAGTTTTGACCTTTTTCAGTTTAAAACCAAGCATCTCTTTTATGGATTGAGTGCTCTGCTGCTTTTGGTGGGCGGAGCCACTTACGCCGTTTCAAGCTTAACCTCGACTAAGTCTTTAGTCACGCAGCACGCATTGGAGGAGCTTTTAATTCCCCCTGGAATTGCAACTCAATTGATGCCAATTCTTAGTGCAGACAAAGAGTTGCGGCTTTACAGGGCAGACACCACCAGGTCCAGTGATACCGTAGAGAGTTTATTTTTGCGCCTCGGTGTTGACGACCAACAAGCGGCCTCTTTTATTCGAAGTAATGCGCAACTGCGAAAAAATTTACTTGGCAAATCCTCACGCCCCGTGCGAGTAGAGGTTGACGCACAGGATAAATTACTGTCGCTTAAAGTACTTTGGGCATCTTCAGAGAGGACTTATACGGTGCTCGAGTTGACCAAACAAGTTGGTGTGCAAGGAGCGCAAAACACTGATACTGGCGCGATTAATCCAATTAATGCCATCAACGCGACAGCTGTGACTTCTGCGACTGCGGCGACCTATCTTGCGCCAGCTTTAGTGTCCTCCACAGGAACTGAGAACTCTAACCCAACAAGCTCAATAAGTTCAAAAAGCTTTACACAACACACTCGCTTAAAACCCGCAAGCCCATACCAGTTACAACAAAACACCCTTCCCCTTCACGTGTCCGTGCGCTTTGCAAGTGCGAAGATAAAAACCTCCCTTTTCGCTGCCACTGATTCAGCCCAAATCCCCGATAGCATCGCAGCCCAACTTGCCGATGTATTCGCCAGCGAAATCGACTTTCACCGCTCATTGCAAAAGGGTGACCGCTTCTCCCTTTTGTACGAAGCGTTAGACGCTGATGGGGAGTCTATGGGTTACGGCAAACTCTTAGGGGTCGAATTTGTGAGCGCCGGTGTAGTCCACCAGGCCATGTACTTCAAGGAAAGTGGGGCGAGAGAGGGCAACTACTTTAATCTAAAGGGCCAAACCCTTAAACGCCCCTACCTCGCCGCCCCGCTTAAGTTTTCCAGAATTACAAGCGGCTACAAGATGCGTATGCATCCGATTTGGCAAACCTGGAAAGCCCATAAAGGAATCGATTACGCCGCTCCAACGGGCAGCCCTGTGCACACGGTTGGCAAGGGGGTTGTGCGCTCTGCGGGATGGATGAACGGACTTGGCAATGTGGTTTTCGTGGATCACAGCAATTCGCAAACCACGGTTTATGCTCACCTAAGCCAATTTAAGGTCAAGACGGGTCAAACCGTTGAGCAAGGTCAAGTCATTGGTGCTGTGGGTGAGACGGGTTGGACCACAGGTCCACACCTTCACTTTGAGTTCAGAGTTAACGACCAGTACCGAGATCCCTCGACCATTGCCCGCCAAAGTACACCAATTGTCCTCTCAAGCGCATCAAGGGCTTTGTTTGATAAACAGGCGGCAGCTTTTCTTTCACAGTTAAGTGCTCGGGGGGATGCCACCGAAGAGCAGGTATCTTTCGCGCAATAATCTTTCGCTGCAAGGCCTCAGATGTCAAATCTATGCAAGAGCTCTACATTGGCCTAATGTCTGGGACCTCACTTGACGCGGTCGACGCAGTTGTGGTCGATTTTGACAAAGGTTTTAAAGTCCTTGGACACGAAAGCCTTCCCTTTGAAAGTGCTTTTAAAGCGGACTTATTAAGGCTTCAAGCGCCTGCAGCCGATGAGCTTCACCGAGCCTACCTTGCCTCTAACACACTGGCACTGTATTACACAAAAGCTTGCCAACAGCTTTTGAACCGTCTAACCCTTAGCGCCTCAGACATCAAAGCAATCGGGGCTCACGGGCAAACAGTTCGGCACCGCCCCGGCGCTTATGACTCAATTGGCTATACGGTTCAACTTAACAATCCCTCGCTTTTAGCGGAACGCCTAGGGATCACTGTTTGCGCTGACTTTCGCGCACGAGATATCGCAGCAGGGGGACAAGGCGCCCCGCTCGTGCCCGCCTTTCATATGAGCCTTTTTCGCGCAGACAAGAACAGTGTTTGCGTTTTGAATCTAGGCGGTATTTCTAATTTAAGCGTGATTCCTGCAAAAATTGAAACACCTGGGTTAAGTGTTGATCAACCCGAGCTCATTGGATTTGATTGTGGGCCGGCTAATTGTTTGATGGACGAGTGGTGCCGTAAGCATACGGGGCAAGATTTTGACGAGTCTGGGAGGTGGGCTGCGAGTGGCTCTGTGGTTGAGCCTCTTTTGGAACTCTTGATGCAAGAGGATTACTTTAATGCCCCACACCCCAAAAGCACGGGCCGGGATCTTTTTAATATGCAGTGGCTTGATAAGAGTTTAGACAAACTAGAGCGCTTAAAAACAAAAGAAGGTACGACTCGCCCGGTTGACATCCAAGCAACTCTGGCCGCCTTGACGGCGAAGAGTTGCGCGCAAAGCATTGAACGCGTGGCACCCTTTTGTGCTGAGTTGATCGTTTGCGGAGGCGGCGCTCTTAATGTTCATTTAATGCGTCTCTTAGCGCTTTATTTGCCGAGTATGAAAGTAGTCTCCTCCCAGCTGCGCGGTCTCCCGCCTTTGCAAGTCGAGGCGGCAGCATTTGCCTGGCTAGCCAAACAGTGCATGAACGGGGAGACAGCTAGTGTAAGAAGCGTAACGGGCGCACAAGGCGCCCGCATACTCGGTGCAATTTATCAAGCCTAGTGCTTAAAAATTAAATTAGCTTCAAATCTCTAAATCTATTTGACAATTAAGCAGAAAAAGAGGAGCCACATCCACAGGTGGAGGTTGCGTTAGGGTTTTTGATAACGAACTGCGCGCCTTGCAAATCTTCTTTGTAATCAATCTCAGCCCCAATGAGGTATTGATAACTCATCGCGTCAACGAGCAAAGACACGCCGTTTTTTGACATCGTCGTATCGTCCTCATTGACGATTTCATCAAAAGTGAAACCGTACTGGAAACCAGAGCAACCCCCGCCTTGTACGAAGACTCTCAGTTTTAAATCTGGATTACCTTCTTCAGCGATAAGATCAGCCACCTTGGAGGCTGCGCTGTCTGTAAAGACAATGGGGTCAGGCATTTTGGTTTCAATGTTTTCTGCAAGTGCACTCATGTATAGCTCCTAACTCTTTAGTTAATCGTAATAGTAGCGTATTTTGGTCAACAATACCAGCCTTACCCGTTTACCCGGTTTACCAATGAGGTTAATGGACTACAAAATACAAAAGCCGCGCAGCAGGGTTGTCCCGCTCGCGGCTTTGAAGGCAGCAAAGAGCTGACCAATAAAGATTAACGTTTGCTAAACTGCTTACGGCGACGTGCACCGTGCAAACCAACCTTCTTACGCTCAACTTCTCTGGCGTCGCGGGTTACAAACCCTGCAGCAGATAAAGCGGGCTTTAGGGTTGCGTCATAGTCCATCAAGGCACGCGTGATGCCGTGACGCACTGCGCCTGCTTGTCCAGACTCGCCGCCGCCGTGCACATTGATTTGAATATCAAATGTTTGGCCGTGACCAGTCAGCTCAAGGGGTTGCCTAGAGATCATGATCGAAGTTTGACGACCAAAATACTCAGCAATGTCTTTACCGTTAACGGTAATGACGCCTGTACCTTTTTTGATAAATACGCGCGCGACGCTAGATTTGCGTCGACCGGTTCCGTTGTTCCAATCACCAATCATATTGAGCTCCTCAGACTTCCAAAACTTTGGGCTGCTGAGCGCTATGGGGATGATCAGATCCTCCGTAGACTTTCAGCTTCTTGATCATGGCATATCCGAGTGGGCCTTTGGGTAACATACCCTTTACAGCCTTCTCAAGCGCGCGACCTGGGTGCTTGGCTTGCATATCTCGAAATGTGGTGCCATAAATTCCGCCTGGGTATCCCGAATGTCGGTAATACACCTTGTCAAGAGCTTTATTGCCAGTGACACGGATTTTGGAGGCGTTGATGACGACAATAAAGTCGCCTGTATCGACGTGAGGCGTATAAATGGCTTTGTGTTTACCGCGTAAACGGAGGGCTGCTTCGCTGGCAATCCGTCCGAGCACCTTATCGGTGGCGTCAATCACAAACCACTCATGCTTCACGTCAGCGGGTTTTGCGCTGAACGTTGACATATTCATATCCTTGAGTGGGTTGTTGGG
>CAIQHG010000048.1 GCA_903871545.1 uncultured Burkholderiales bacterium
ATGCGAGCATCGAGCAGCTCGTTGCGTATATCCAGGATCAAGAATCGCCTCCGTAGGTGACGCATGTCGCCTTCGGCTCCTTTCGCTTGACCCGCGACTAAGCTTCGCTGTAGTCGGGGGATGCGCGAAAATTTTGCTCAAGAAACTAGCGCTCCTAAAGCTACTAAAGCCACTAAAGCCACTAACGATACCCAAGACACTTACTTTTATGACCCAAGAGCGGGACACGGCTTGCCCCACGATCCCTTTAAAGCCATTTTGGCGCCTCGCGTGATAGGTTGGATCTCAAGTTGTAATAGAAAAGGACAAGCCAATTTGGCGCCCTACAGTTTTTTCGGGGGATTTTCAGACAATCCCAAAGTCATAGCGTTTTCAAGCGATGGCTATAAAGACAGCATTCGAAACATCGAAGAGACGGGCGAGTTCACTTGGAACCTGACAAGCCTTGCCCTGGCTGAGGCCATGAACCGAAGCGCCGCCAGTGTGGCACCCCAAGTCAATGAGTTTGAGTTGGCAGGGCTCACTCAAGTCCCTGGTAGCCACGTCAAAGTACCTCGCGTGGGATAGTCACCCGCCTCTTTCGAGTGCAAGCTCCTGCAAATACTGCGCTTGAATGACCTGGTCGGTGAACCCATCAACAACTGGATTGCCATCGGTCAGGTTGTGGGAGTCCATATTCGACATGAATTTCTTGAGGACGGTTATTTCAATATCAAAGCAGCACAGCCCATTTTGCGCGCGGGCTACAAAGGCGATTACGCCCAGTTGGGCAGCATGTTTGAGATGAATCGACCTGATGGATAAACGCAGCTTATTTTTATCATGGAAAAATTAAATGTATTTAAATTTAATTCTTATAGTTTGACTGATTGAATTTTTTTAACAACTAAGCTTCCAAATTGAGTGAAGCGAAATTGTGTTGAAAAAGGTACTCAGATTAAGTTGCTGTCAGGGGAATACCATTATATTTAAATATTGAAAATATTATTAACATCGTAATGTAATTTGATTAAATTAAAAAACATATCAAGTTACTTTAACTATACTTCTTCTCAAGCGCGTCAAACAGAGGCTTGTTAACAATGCGTTGGCGCTCAAGGAACGTCACAACCAATGCAGGGTCTTCGTCCAAGCGGCCATTATGTTTGAGTTGACTTAAGGATTTTTGCATGCCAAGGGCTGCGCCTTGGAGCGCTGCATTGGCATAAAGCACCACACCAAACCCCAGTTCTGCTAGTTCAGCCTGATCAAGGGCAGGGGTCTTGCCGCCAATAACAATGTTGATAAGTTGGGGTCTCTCCAACAATTTAGTGAGGCTACGAACCTCCTCCATGCTTTCTGTGGCCTCTACAAACAAAATATCAGCGCCCGCTTCTGAAAATTGGATAGCTCGCTCAATGGCGGCTTCAAAACCATGCTTAGCACGCGAATCAGTGCGTGCAATGATTTGGAAGTTTTGGTCTTGCCTTGCATCCACAGCCGCTTTAATTTTAGAAATCATTTCCTCAACTGGCGCCACATCTTTGCCAGAGAAGTGGCCGCAGCGTTTGGGAAAAGTCTGGTCCTCAATTTGAACTGCATCCGCACCCGCGCGCTCCAGTGCACGAACTGTTTGTCGCACATTTAAGGCGTTGCCAAAGCCAGTGTCAATGTCCACAATCAAAGGGATTTCTACGGCATCTCGGATGGCGAACGTGTTTTCCACCACATCTTTCAAACTGATGAATGCCAAGTCGGGCAGCCCGTAGTGCATATTTGTCAAGCCTGCACCGCTCAGATAAACCGCCTCAAAGCCTAGATCAGCAATGGTTCTAGCGCTTAAAGCATTGAAGGCACCCGGGACAAGCAATCCGTTTCGCTGATTAACACGTTCACGAAGAATTGCCTTGGAATTTTTGTTCATGGAGAGTTAGCTATAGAAAGTATAAAAATAAGCGGCATTTACTTTCAGGGTCGAATCATTTCAATGATGTTACCCGATTTATGTCTATTTGTTTAGGCAATCGAAAAAAACAACTAACTTTGTAACTATGCCAATAATGATTGGCATAAGAATTTCTATTAGGATTTCATTAGGGATTTAATTAAGGGTTTTTATGCAACTCATATATTGAGTTGCTCAAGAGCTTGCTTAATCTTGCCGCAGCGAGACGTCTGGGCCAAGACTCCCCTTACTCCATCCTCCCCCAAGCGCCTTGATCAGCTCAATGCTGGTGATCAGTCTGGACGTGTCTAAAGTTATCAAAGAACGCTCGGCTTGCAAAGCCGCGGTCTGGGCTGTAATCACTTCAAGGTAGTTTACAGCTCCGTCCTTATACCTTGAAGTTGATAGACGCATGGCCCGATCGGCTGCAAAAGCGGCTAATGCTCGGTCGCGCGTTTCGACTTTGTACTCTTTGAGCTTGACCATGGCATCCTCAACTTGCTGGAAGGCTGTAAGCACCACCAATCGGTATTCGCCGCCGGACTGCTCAAGCGCAGATTTAGCAATAGAGAGTTGAGCGCGACGTAGTCCGTTGTCAAAGAGATTAAAGCTCGCTGCGGGCCCGATTGACCAAACGCTGTTTGGCTCTGACATCCACGCGGGCCCTCCGGTGTTTTGATAGCCTGCAGATGCGCCGATAGAAAAGCTTGGGTAAAAAGCTGCTTTGGCAACTCCGATGCGTTGATTGGCCGCAGCGGCCCTTCGCTCTGCTGCTGCTACGTCGGGTCTGCGTTGCAAAAGGGTGGAGGGCAACGCTGTGGGAACCTGGGGTGGGTCTACAACTTGAAGTGCTTTTAAATAGGATGCCAATTCCTCGGGACTGATAGAGCTCGAGTCACGAGCCCGTCCGCTCTCAGTCCGTTCGTTTTGAGCGCCTTTGCTTGCGTAATTAGCCGCGTTAACAAAAGGGGCGGCCAACTCAGCGCGCACAGAGTAAGTGGGCGCAACCGTAAAGGCCTGCGAAGGCGCACCAACCAAAACAGCAATTGCGTGCTCATAAAGCGCGCGTTGAATACTCAGCTCTGAGACCTCCGCTTTGGCTGTGCTCAGTTGAGTCTGCGCCCTAGCTAAATCAACTCCTGAGGCAATCCCTGCTTCATACCTATTTTTTATCAAAACGAGGGCGCGATCATATGCCTTTATCGATTCAGCTAAAACAGCGATCTGTTTATCGTTGCCTCTGAGCTGAAAATAAATCTGGGCTAATTTACTTTGAAGGCTGAGTTTCTCGGTTTGAAGGTCCCCAGCAGAGGCCTGTGCCTGCGCTTTAGCCGAAGCAACCAGTCCTCTCACTCTTCCCCAAAAATCGATTTCGTAATTGGTTGTGAGCATCCCTGTATATGCGTTGTAATAATCTGGCTGGTTGGAGCCCCTAAGTGGACGATTACGCGATTGCCTGTTTTGTGTCGTGCTCCCAGAGGCGTCCACTGTGGGCAGCTCTTGTGACTCCGCTTGCTTTAAATAAGCGGTTGCCTGGTCGTACTTGGCAAGAGCGATGGCCAGTGAGGGGCTGCCCTTTTCAAGCGTCTCCTCTAACTGATCTAGGTACGCGTCATTAAAGAGCTTCCACCACTGGCCTTTATCAGTTGCATCAGATGGTTTGGCCTCGACCCAAGGATCATCTCTCCACTTATCGGTGTTTGACTCGCCAACATTTGGGACGCTATAAATTGGGGTAAAAGAACAACTCGTTAAAACGGCAAAGCTTGAAACGGTTAATATTCTCAGAAAAAACCAAAGAGGTGATTTGATTTCGGGAGTTCGATTGGAACGGATAGAGAGGCTAGAGCGGCTGGCGCTATTGGCGCTATTGGCACTATTGGCACTATTGGCACTATCAGAGCCAAGCCAGATGCAAGGGCTCATCAAGGTTCGCAATTCGCAGTCACGGCTTGAGTGAGGGTTAAACATAGAGCGTACTCATTTCTTAATTAGGCTCTTGTCGTTTTTATCGACTTTGGGCGTACTGCTCTCAGATTTACCAACTCCTGCGTTAGCAAAGGTCGGCGGTGAAGCGTTAGTCGCCGCCCCCTGGGTAGGTCGAACGCTGTCGCCGTTTTCAACCGAGTCGGCGGGCATATCAATGATGGTGTCGTCTGCACTCAAACCCGTTGCAATTTGCACCTTGGTGCCCAAGTCTCTTGCAATCTCAACTTTTTTAAGCTTCACTGTGTTTTGCGGTGTCAAAGTAGCCACGAATTGACCCTCTTTTCTGTAGATCAATACGCTTGAAGGAACCACTAGTGCGTTCTCGCTTACAGGCATCGTGAGCACGACGTTTGCAAACTCACCGGCTCTGAGGCTTTGATCCTTATTTTCAACCAAAAGCTGAATGAGTATGGAGCCCGAGCTCTCCGCGACAGCTCTGGACTCGGCTATAAACTTTGCCTTGTAAACACGTCCCGGATGCTCAGGTACATCTAGACGAGCTTGCAAGCCCTCCTTTAATTTAGCTGCAAATAGTTGAGGCACGCTGACATAAAGACGCAACTTGCTTTGATCTGCAACCGTAAAGAGCTCTCTCCCCGATTGCTGCCCCGCATTAATCAGCGCGCCAATATCTGTGTTGCGGGTCGTCACAACGCCAGCAAAGGGGGCAGTAATTCGCTTAAAGCCCTCTAAAGCTTTGAGTCTGTCTACGTTCGCCTGTGAGGCAGCAACAATAGTTCGTTTTGCCAAAAAGTCGCCGTTTTTCTCATCCGCCTCCTGCGGGGAGACGGAGTCTGATTGAAGCAGTTTTTTCCATCTTTTTGCCGTGATTTCCGATAAATTGGCATGCGCTTTTGCAGTCTCTAAATCTGCAAGCGCTTGCGCAAGTTGTTGATCCAGATCGGGGGTCTCAATTTCAGCAAGCAATTGGCCCTGTTGAACTTTATCCCCTATGTCACAAAGCCAGCGTTTCAAATAACCATTAACCCTTGCATAGATGGGGGCGGAATTGAGGGCTTGTAAAGTGCCGGGCAGGGTAAGTGCCTCGCCCTCTAAGAGTGGGGCAAGGCGGATGGTGCGTACGCTTGGGGTTGCATAAATTTTTGCTGTCTCGATCAGCGTTTTTTCATCACTGACGCGCCCATAAAGACCACCAATCACCAACCCACAGGCTCCCGAAAAAAGTACCCATCCAAGTGTTTTAAGGAAATGAGGCGCCTTTACCTGATCGGGTAAATCGGTGTATTCAGAGCTCAAAGGATTCTCCTAAAAAAAGGGCACAAGATACGGCTAGACAACGTAGCACTGGGGCCGCGTGGACAAAGACCGCGTGGACTGAGGCTGCTTGAACTGAGGCTGCTTGAACTGAAGCTGCGTGAACTGAGGCTGCGTAAACTGAGGCAGTGTTATGCCTTGACAGGGTTTGCGGGCGAATAAACTCGTTTTTAAAAAGACACAGTCCGATGTCTTGTAGCGTTTTGATCATGTTCAATCTAAATCCTCATACTCAACTGGATCAACATAGTTTTCATGGATCATGCTAAAGAGCACAGGCACAAAAAGCAACGTGGCTAGGGTTGCTAACACCAACCCCCCAATCACTGCTCTGCCTAGGGGGGCGTTTTGCTCGCCCCCTTCACCCAGTCCTAGCGCCATAGGGGCCATGCCAATGATCATAGCAAGCGCAGTCATGATTACGGGTCTAAAGCGCGTGAAGCCCGACTCAAGCGCTGCACGAACAGAATTTTTTGAGTGCAGTATGCGCTCTCTTGCAAAGCTCACCACCAATATGCTATTGGCAGTTGCCACTCCCATGCACATGATGGCCCCTGTGAGCGCGGGAACTGAGAGTGTTGTATGAGTTGCAAAGAGCATCCAAATGATCCCCGCCAGCGCGGCGGGCAAAGCACTCACAATCACAAACGGATCACTCCAGGACTGAAAGTTCACGACGATCAGAAAGTAAATGAGCACAATCGCCGCCACTAAACCGTATAGCAAACCAGAAAACGCGGTGTTCATGGTATTTACTTGACCCCGCAGCGTAATGGTGGCCCCCTTGGGCCTGGAGTCAGCGTGCGCGGCAATCACCGCTTCAATATCCTTTGCAACTGCACCTAGGTCGCGCCGCTCAGGGGTTGCATAAATATCAATAACCGGTTGCACCGCGTAGTGAGAGATCACAGCAGGCGTTGTGGAGCGTTTGATGCTCGCCAAGCCCCCCAGAATTTGAGAGTCCTTTGTGCTGCTGGTAAGGGCCGAGTCAATGGCCAAGTTCTCTAAATCCGAGAGCGTATTGAATCTGTAATCGGGCGCCTGCGCAACGATTGGGTAGGAAACCCCGTTGGCGCGGTTTAACCAATATGAAGGGGCAACTTGACCACTTCCAGCCATGTTGGTGACCAAACTGTTGGTCACATCTCGCTCGGTGATTCCGACTTTCTTGGCGCGCGATCTGTCAACTTCAATGCTTAACATCGGGTAGTTGTTTGCCTGTTGTATGCGCACATCCGCAAGCCCACCAACCCTTAAGAGATCTTTCATGAGCACTGTTGCGTAAGCGGTGTTGGCCTCTTTGTTGGGGCCCATAATCTGAAGATCAATTGGCGCGGGAGATCCAAAATTAAGAATCTGGCTGATGATATCCGCTGGCAAAAACGAGAACGTTGCGCCCGCAAAGTCGCGGCTTAAGTTCATTCGCAATTGATGCAAAATGGGCTCTGTGGGTGCATGCTCCTGCGTGAGTGTAATCAAGATATCGCCGTCTTGGGGACCGATGGTGCCTGTGTTGCTATAAACAGTATTGATGCCACTGACCGTTTGTCCGATGTTGTCCACGATGCTGGCAAGCTCCTCCTTTGGAATAATCTCCCTAATTCTTGCCTCAATTTGGTCAAATAACTTCGCCGTCTCCTCAATCCGGGTTCCCACTTGCGCGCGTACGTGTATTTTGATTTGCCCCGAGTCAACGGGGGGAAAGAAATCACGCCCTAAGAATGGTGCGAGAAAAAATGTGCCAATCACAAAAATGACGTAACCCCAAACGAAACGTTTCCTGTGCTGCATGGCCAGTGTCAGCACAGAGTAGTAAGACCCTCTAAGGGTAGAAAAATAATATTCAAACCTGTGTTGAAACACAATTAACGGATTCTTTGATTTCACACTCGATTTGTGCTCCACACGCATCGCCTCAGCCAGGTGAGGGGAGGCATGGCCTTCAACGCTATGAGGCCGTAACAGGTAAGCGGCCATGGTGGGCACAAGAGTTCGCGATAAAAAGAACGATGCAATCATCGCAAACACGACAGCCTCAGCCATGGGTACAAATAAATAGCGCGCCACACCGCTTAAGAGGAACATAGGTATGAAGACGATACAAATACATAACAAAGAGACAAACGCAGGCGTCACGATTTGGTGAGCACCGTCCATAATCGCTTTCCTAACAGGCTTGCCTTGCTCCAAGTGCCAATTGATATTCTCAATGGTGACCGTTGCGTCGTCTACTAAAATTCCAACTGCAAGGGCGAGCCCCCCAAGTGTCATGATGTTTAAGCTCTCACCTAATGCATATAAAAGCGTGATGGAAGAGAGTATGGCTAAGGGAATTGAGACGGCAATAATGACTGTAGACCTCCAACTCCCAAGGAAGAGAAGAATCATAAAGGACGTCAAAACCGCAGCAAGTAAGGCCTCTTTGGCAACTCCCGATACAGCGGCTTTTACGAAAATGGATTGATCCCCCAAAGTGTCTATCTTTACTTCGGGCGGGATGCTCTCAGCAATTTTTGGGATCAACTCCTTGGCACTTTTTACGATATCAAGCGTGGAGGCTGACCCGCTTTTTAATACCGTCATCAAAACCGCTTTACCCCCGTCAACCCGAACAACGTTGGTTTGAGGGGGACTGCCGTCTCGCACACTGGCCACATCGCGTATCAAAATAACGGTGTTGCCAATGACCTTAATGGGAATGTTGTTTATCTCCTCAATCGCGTTGGGTGAATTGTTCAGTCTTAAGCTGTACTCAAAACTGCCAATCTTTTGAGTGCCAACGGGAATGATTTGAGTTTGCTCGTTCAAAGCGTTTTGAACGTCTTGTGCGCTTAAATGTTTTGATAGCAGCGCTTGGGGATTCAAGTCGATTTGGATTTGCCGAACCTTACCCCCGTAAGGTGAGGGGATGGAGGAGCCCGCAACCGTTGCAAGCTGAGGTCGAATAAAGTTTTGACCATAATCAAATAATCTTTGCTCAGGTACGGTCGCGCTGGAGAGAGCTATTTGAAGAATGGGGACTGTAGAGGCGTTGTAATTGAGAACCAGTGGAGGGGTAATGCCAGGGGGCATTTGCTTTAAAACGGTCTGCGAGATGGAGGTGACCTGAGCAGTTGCGGTTCTGATGTCAACGTTGGGTTGAAAAAATATCTTCACAATTCCGTAGCCCGGCAAAGATGTGGACTCAATGTGCTCGATATCGTTGACGGTTGAGCTGAGTTGGCGCTCATAATAGTAAACTACCCGCCCCGACATATCTTCGGGGGAGAGCCCGTTGTAAGTCCATACCGCACTGATGACGGGGATTTTGATGTGGGGGAAGATATCAGTTGGGGCCCGCAGCGCTGCAAGGGGTCCAAAAATCATGATCAGTAACGCAAGCACTACAAATGTGTAGGGCTTTTTAAGGGCAATGCGAACGAGCCAAATCATGAAAATCTCCGTTTAAAAGACTGCCTAAATCTTTGAATACCTGAGAACTTCATCAATTCGATCAGGGGCTATTCAATTTTTTCTGCAAACATTTGTCTTCTTAGCCTTAAATAGCGCTGTGTTGCTTAAAATTAAGACACCTTGCATTCTAAGAATCTAAAAAAGGCTCAAAATTAATTAAATTTCATATTTGCACCCTAAAAGTACTGTTTTTGTAACCTTGAGGGGCAAACCATACACTTTAGTTCCCAAACTACCCTGTATACTAGATTTGGCTTAGGTAGTGTCACAAGCACGGGTGTGCTTTGAGCGCTGATTAAAGGGAAATTTCCTCAGTCCGCATGTCCCTGCTTGGGCTATTTTGCGTTCTCTTGTTCTGTTTTTTGCCGGACAGGATGTCCGGTTGGTTCACTTGTGTAATTGATTTAAGTAGTTGATTTACTAAGGAAAAAATGATGAAAAAGCAAATCTTTAATGCATGTATCCTTGCTCTGGGCTTGTTGGGATCTCAGTTTGCGTTAGCTGAGAGCGTGGATACCCTAGAAAAAGCGAAAGCCAGTGGCACTGTCACCATGGGCGTTAGAGACTCCTCAGGCGCGCTCTCCTATACCCTTGGAGACGGCAAGTACGCAGGCTTTCATTTTGAGATTTGTCAACGCATCATCGCCAACTTAGAAAAAGCGGTGGATAAAAAGTTAGAGACTAAGTACTTACCCGTGACCTCGCAAAATCGAATCCCACTGGTCCAAAACGGAACGGTTGATATTGAGTGCGGATCCACCACCAACAATTTAGCGCGTCAAAAGGATGTCTCCTTTGTGCTCACCACCTATGTTGAGGAGGTTCGTATGGCGGTGAAAGCCAATTCCGGTATTACATCTATTGATCAACTCAATAACCGAAATGTAGTGACTACAACGGGTACCACCTCAGTTCAGCACCTGCGTAAACACGAGAAATCCGCGGGCGTGGACTTTAAGGAAATTTATGCCAAAGACCACGCAGAGAGTTTTTTAATGCTTGAGTCTGGGCGTGCAGATGCGTTTGTGATGGATGGACAAATTCTGGCCGGTAACATTGCAAACGCCAAAAATCCAAGTGACTTCAAAATTGTAGGCGAGGTTTTATCTGTTGAGCCAATTGCGATCATGATCAGAAAAGATGATGCGAGTTTGAAAAAACTTGCCGACAATACGGTTCGCGATTTGGTTAAATCCGGGGAAATGGCAAAACTCTACGACAAATGGTTCATGCAACCTATTCCTCCCAAAAACACAAAAGTGGGCTTGCCTGTGAGTGAGAACACCAAGGCGGCTTGGGCTAATTTAAACGAAAAGCCGATGGAAGAATATTCCAAGAAATAAAGTTTTGAAAGCTTTGACAAACTCCCTCGCTACAACTGTTCTGTCTTTTTCGGCCTCACTCTCATGACCTGGGAGTGGCAAGTCTTTTTAAATGACGACGGTGGTGGGCGTACGTATTTGGAGTGGATGATGCAGGCGTGGGGATGGACTTTGTCAGTCGCGTTTTGTGCCTGGGTCATCTCAATTGCTGTTGGTTTTACTGTCGGCACACTCAGAACTTTTCACAAATACCCTCTCTTGGTGGCAGCGGGAAACGCCTGGGTTGAGGCGTTTAGGAATGTGCCCATCTTAGTCCAAGTATTTCTTTGGTATTTCGTACTCCCTAAAATATTCCCGCCAATGCTTGAGTGGCCAGGATTTTTACTGGTGGTGCTTGCGCTTGGTTTTTTTACATCCTCTCGAATTGCAGAGCAAGTAAAGGCCGGCATCAACGCGCTTTCAAAAGGACAGAGCATGGCCGCCTTAGCCCTTGGCCTGACCCCCTTGCAGTCTTACCGCTACGTCATACTGCCTATGGCGCTTCGCATTATCTTGCCTCCGCTTACCAGTGAGTCGATGAATTTGCTTAAAAATTCTTCAGTTGCCTTCGCGGTCTCCATACCCGAGCTCACTATGTTTGCCATGCAAGCGCAGGAGGAAACCTCCAGAGGAATTGAGATTTATTTGGCTGTGACGGGACTCTACGCAGTCTCTGCATTCGCAGTCAACCGTCTCATGGCAGGTCTTGAGTCGTACCTGTACATACCGGGTAGTAGCAGGCTCTCAAATTCCTCCGCCGGCAAAGGGAAATGAGATGGGAGGATTAGACCTGAGCTTCTTTAATTTTGAGATCATCAGCAAGTTTGTTCTCAAAGGTTTTTATTTCAGCGTTGAGTTAACCCTTGTAGCTACGATCGGGGGCGTGTTAATGGGGACCTTACTGGCACTCATGCGACTATCGAGCAGTCGTTTGCTCAGCATGATTGCAGTTGTGTATGTGAACGGAATGAGATCTATTCCGCTGGTGATGGTGATTTTATGGTTCTTCCTCCTCATGCCGTCCCTAATTGGTCACTCGATTGGAGCGGAGAGCTCGGCCTTTATTACCTTTATCGCCTTTGAGGCTGCGTTTTTCTCAGAGATCGTGCGCGCTGGTATTCAGTCCGTCTCAAAAGGACAGGTCTATGCGGGCGAGGCTTTGGGGATGACTTACTCGCAAAATATGCGGCTCGTGATACTGCCTCAAGCTTTTATTAATATGCTCCCCGTTTTACTCACGCAGACAATTGTTTTATTTCAAGACACATCCCTTGTTTATGCAATCGGTGCTTATGATTTACTGAAGGGCTTTGTGACTGCAGGCAAAATTTACGGAAGACCTGAGGAGGCCTATTTGCTTGCAACTGTGATTTATTTTGTGATGTGTTTTTCTTTATCAACTCTGGTTAAGCGTTTGCAAGCCAAAATCTCCATCATCAGGTGAATCCCGCGGCTTGGTGTTTGTCCACGCTTGATTCAGTCTTAAAAAGAAAGTTGCTCATATGATTGAACTTAAAAACGTCTCTAAATGGTACGGTGCTGTGAGGGTACTCACCGATTGCTCAACCACGATCCACAGGGGTGAGGTCGTTGTGGTATGCGGACCCTCGGGTTCGGGGAAATCTACACTTATTAAAACGATCAATGCGCTAGAGCCGATTCAAGAGGGAGAGATTTTTGTGGAGGGCGTCTCCGTGCACGCCAAAGGCACGGAGTTGCCCAAGCTCAGATCCAGGGTCGGGATGGTGTTTCAGCACTTTGAGCTCTTTCCCCATTTAAGCGTGACTGAGAATTTGACGCTTGCACAAATAAAGGTACTTGGCAGATCTAAAGAGGATGCGCTTGCTCAGGGTCTTAGATATTTAGAGCGAGTGGGGCTAACTGAGCATAAAGATAAACATCCGGGCCAACTCTCCGGTGGGCAACAGCAAAGGGTAGCCATTGCCCGCGCCTTGTGCATGGACCCAGTTGTGATGCTTTTTGATGAGCCCACATCCGCGCTTGACCCGGAGATGGTGGGAGAGGTCTTAGATGTCATGGTGAGTCTCGCAAAAGAGGGGATGACGATGGTGTGCGTCACCCATGAGATGGGGTTTGCTAAAAAGGTCAGCGACCGTGTGATCTTTATGGATATTGGGGGCAAAATTTTAGAGGACTGTTCAAGCGATGAATTCTTCAATCAACCCGAAGGAAGGCAAAGCAGAACAAAAGAGTTTTTAGCAAAGATACTTCAGCACTGAATTTTTAAATCCTATGTCTACCGATACAAAAAACTTAAAAGCCACAAACTCTGCACTTGAGATATCAATCACAAGGCCCGATGATTGGCACGTTCACCTAAGAGACTCAGACGCGCTCTCAAAAGTAGTGGGACACACCGCGTTTCAATTTGCAAGAGCGGTTGTGATGCCCAACCTTAAACCCCCCATCACATCAACTGAGCAAGCCTTATCTTATAAGTCAAGGATCATGGACGCGCTCAGTAAGACGCCTGTTCCCCATAGCCTCAAGGGCAGCGGGTTTAGTTTTGAGCCCTTGATGACGTTGTACCTAACCGATACAACTTCTCCTCAAGAATTAGAAAAAGCCTTTTCCGCTGGAGTCGTTGCAGTCAAACTCTACCCCAGTGGTGCAACCACGCATAGCGACGCAGGAGTCACCAATATTCTCAGCACCTACCCTGCGCTAGAGACGATGCAGCGTCTTGGAATGCCCCTTTTGATTCACGCCGAGGTGACTGATCCTTTGGTCGACCTCTTTGACCGAGAGGCAGTATTTATAGAGCGGCATTTGGTGCAACTGCGAAAAGATTTCCCCGAACTCAAAATTGTGATGGAACACATCACAACTGAGGAGGCGGCGCACTACGTCCAAGCTGGGGATAAATATTTGGGCGCGACCATCACAGCGCATCACCTGCTGTACAACCGCAACGCTTTGTTTACGGGCGGTATTCGCCCGCACTATTACTGTCTGCCGGTTCTAAAACGTGAAAAGCACCGAGTTGCTTTGGTGAAAGCCGCGACCAGTGGAAGTGCTAAATTTTTCCTTGGAACGGATAGTGCCCCGCACGCTGCGCACCTTAAAGAGCACGCGAGTGGTTGCGCGGGTTGTTATACCGCTTTCAGTGCAATGGAGCTTTATGCAGAGGCTTTTGACGCCGCAGGAGCCTTGGATCAATTAGAGGCTTTTGCTAGTTTTAATGGAGCCGACTTTTACGGGCTAGCCCGCAATAAGGGTCGTATCACGCTTAGGCGTGAGAGCTGTCAAATGCCCGAATCCTTGGCCTTTGGCCATGCAAAGTTGATACCGCTTAGAGCTGGGGAAGCTTTGCCTTGGCGTTTCGTTTCTTGAATTTATATACCAGCATAGACTGGAACGTTCCTTGGTTAGATAGTTGGAGGGAGTTGGGCCAATCTGTGTCTAGGGGAGTTGGGCGCAGCGTTGAGGAACATGCTTTATGTAACACCCATGCAAATGCTTCTTCACTAGTTAACGCCCTCAATATGCACAAAGGCGAGCTGAGCTTTGATTTCATCGATCAAAGTAAACTCTGTGACCACTTTACTTATGAAACTTATGTTGAGCAAAGCAGATGCATTCCAACTCGGGCAAATAGCCATGATTTCTTTAACGGGCTTAGTTGGATAAAGTACCCTAAAGCTAAGACCGCAATGCTTGGTTTACAGGCCAAGGCGGCAGGTCAAAGCGTTGATCAAGATTTAAAAAGCGTTCGGGGACCGCTTAGGGACGCGCTCACAGTCTTTGATGAGAACGGAATACTTCTTCAAGCGGATGACCGAATTTGGCGCGCTTTGCAAGACAAGGATTGGCAAAGTCTTTTTATCGAGCATAGAGCGTTGTGGGACGAGGCAAGAGTTTGGCTTTTTGGGCACGCACTTTTGGAGAAATTACTTCAACCCAGAACTGCTATCACGGGTCATGTGCTTCAATTAAAAATAACGAACGAGTTGGGTGACGATCAGCTCGATGAATATTTATTCAGCCGTATGAATGCTCTTAATTGGTGTGCAAAACCTTTTTATCCATTACCAGTCCTTGGAATTCCCAATTGGTATGAAAAGAACTCAGATCCTAATTTTTATTCAGACCGCTCTGTTTTCCGTTAGCACTAATTAGATACTGATGAGTTGAAGTTCTGAAAATCTACTTGACGGTTTTGAGTTGAATGCTGACTTAATTTTGAAACAAAAACTTAATCATTTGGAAACAAAAACTTAATCATTTTGTAAATAATGTAGATTAGGATACCGATCTTAATCATAACTTTATGAGTTCAAAATGTTCCAATTAAATTTATTAAGGCCTTTTAAAAAGTACTTGCCATTGGCCGGTTCACTGCTCTTAATCTCATGCGGTGTGGGTCAAACTAATTACATAGCACCTACTACAGCCCAAGTAGTTGACGGTCCCGTAGCAGGCCTCACCTACTCATGTGTGGCAAGTACAGGTCAAACGCAAACAGGAACAACGGATGCAAGTGGTAACTTTTTATACTCGGGAGGTACGTGTACATTTTCAGTAGGCGCCGTAACTCTTGGAAAAATTACCTCACTCGCTTCAGACTCTAAAATAACTCCACACGATTTAGCCGGCGTAAGCAGAAGCAGCACCAGTAATGCAGCAAACGTGATTGGACAGTTCCTGCAGACTGCTGGTAATTCAAGCGCAAACGCAACTGTAGTCTCAGGTGCTTTGTCAATCCCTACAACAGTTGCGACTGCTTTGTCCAACGTTAACATTGATCTGAGTACTATTGTCAACGATGACTTATCTTCACCTACAGATACTAGACTAGCAACTATTAGTAGCTATTTAGGAGGCTCTACAAAGATACCCACTTTAGCTGCTGTTCAGTCCGGATTAACATCAAACTACGCTGCCAACGGCGTATCAACTTCGGTAGGCGTTGCCTCCACAGTCTCCACTCCCAACTTTATTCGAATCATCGCTTTTAACGATGTGCACGGGAACCTAGCACCAACTGACTCGAGTTCAACGTCGGTGATCGGAACTGCTGGTAGCACAACGGGTACAAAAGTAAGTACAGGCGGTATTGCCTACATGGGCGCATTGATCAAAAAGCTGCAATCAGTCAACTCCAATAACATCATTGTTGCAGCAGGCGACAATATAGGTGCATCACCCTACAACTCTAATATTGCACACGATGAGCCCACTGTTGATCTACTCAACCAAATTGGTTTGTCAGTTTCATCTGTCGGTAATCACGAATTTGACAAAGGTGCTACAGAGCTAGCAAGGATTCAAGGGACGAATGGCAAAAGCACGTGCTATCCAACTTCAGGTAATTTCGGTGTGGCTGGAGTTGATACATGTTTGATGACTGGCAATACTTTTACAGGAGCCAACTGGACTTACCTAGCCGCTAACGTAACGAATTCAAGTGGGCAAACTATTTTCCCAGCAACTACGACCAAATCTTTCACAGTCAACGGGTCCACTTTTAAAGTGGGGTTCATCGGACTAACGTTTGTAAACACACCCTTAGAAGTTACACCCTCTGGTGTTGCTGGACTTACATTCTCCGACGAAGCAACCGTTATCAACAGCGCAGCAGCAACCCTTAAATCAAACGGCGCTAATGCCGTAGTTGTTTTGATTCACCAAGGGGGCTCTACTACTTCAACCGTTTACGGTGACACGACTTGTCCAGGATTTAACGGTGAAATTATTCCTATCGTCAATAAACTATCAGATAACGTCGACCTTGTTGTAAGCGGACACACCCACACAGACTACGTATGCCAGGTAAAAGTCGCATCCGGTAAAACCGTCACCGTTACTCAAAGCGGTTTTTATACGACTGGAGTAACTGCTATTGATTTGCAATTAAACACTGCCAATACAGCAGTATCTAAAGTAGTCGCCAGCAACATTCCTGTCATTAACGATACCAACACGACTGCTTACCCAACTGGGGTTGTAGCTCAGACACCGACACCAAGTTTAGTAACAGCTGTAACAAATTATGCTGCTATCTCTAAAAAAGCTGGCTCTGTTTTAGTTGGAAAAATTGCCAGCTCAATTAATATTCAAGCTCCTCCAACTGGCTGTGCAACAGCCGGCACTTGTGACTCTGGATCGCGTAACAAAACTGTTGAAACGCCGCTAGGTGATCTGACTGCAGATGCAATGCTTTCATCGATGCAAGGCTCTAGCGTTGCAAGTCCTGGTCAAATTGCTCTTAACAATGCCGGCGGTGTCCGTGCTAACTTGGTAACTGTTTCTGGAACATACCCAGACTCGGTCAATTATTCGGGCTTGTTTACTACCACTCCATTCCATAACGTTCTCGTGGCTGTGGATTTCACTGGTCCTCAAATTCTGAGGATACTTGAGCAGCAATGGGAGTGTCCCAATGGGGCGCCTGTTGCCTCTGGAAGCAATGTTCCTGTGACTTGTACAGTCAATGGTAAAAGCGTTACAGGACCACTTTTTTATGCGCCAGGTGGTACCGGAGAAATATTAATGCCCTCAACTGGATTTACCTATACGTGGGACTCAAGGCAACCGGCTGGTGCCCAACCTGGAGCAGGTACCCGAGTTGTTTCAGGTTCAATTAAATTGAACGGTGTTGCGCTTGATATGACGGGCAACACCACTTATAGAGTTGTGACGAATACCTTTTTGTATACTGGCGGTGATGCCTTCACCAACTTTACAGTTGGAAAAAATCCTGTACAAGGTGGTTTTGATATTGATAGTTTGGTCTCCTACCTTAAGCCTACCTTAACTGGCACTGTCTACTCTGCCTTACCCGCTAACCGTATTACAAAGCTAGATGCCAGCGGTAACGCCTGTGTGACCGGCACTTGGAGCACTTGTGGCAATCCTTAAATCAGTAAAGTGATTAAAACGGGGCTTTGTGAGCCCCGTTTTTCTTAAAAATTCTAATTGCCAAATGAAATCCCAAATTTTGTATAAAACAGTAATCGCAACTTCACTCATTCTTTGTGCAGGCACCGTTTTTTCTGCAGCGACAGATAAGTACCTACAAATTAGTTCAAAATCGGGATTGTCACTGCGTGATAAATGCCAAAAACTGATGCACGATGACGCCGCAGAATACAAAATTTGCGCCGATGAATTTTTAAAAAAGATTCCATTGAAGTCTAACGACGACAAGGCAAAGTACTTAGGTGCCAGTTATTATGCTTGGCTAGCCTCAATGGCCGGGCGTAAAAATGGAATGCCAAATTCAGACTCTGTTGCCGTTTTTTATTTGAAAAAGTTTAGGCCATTTCAGCTTGAGCTCAAAATATCGGACGACGATTTATGCAAAACAATCGAAGGCGATTGCGTCACTAGAAATGCTCAGATGATTGAGATGGAAAACAAAACGAAGTCTCCTTCTTAATTTAAATATTTTTGAAGGCTTTTAGCTTTTAGGCAATTCAGACTCCTTGTGTGCATACAGGAACCTTCCTAAGCTAGTTAAGTGTTCATTTCTAATGACTTTGTAATTGATTTTGCGAGCTCCTCTGCTACTTTGAGACCGTCTACACCCGCAGACAAAATACCTCCCGCGTAACCCGCCCCCTCTCCTGCAGGATACAGACCCCTGAGTGTAGAGTTTTGAAGGAGCTCGTCCCTGTCGATTCGCAGCGGAGAAGAAGTTCTTGTCTCAATCCCCGTAAGTACCGCATCTGGCAGATCAAACCCCTTGATCTGAGCGCCAAACGCAGGCAATGCCTCCCTAAGTGCTATTGTTGCGTATGAGGGCAGGGCGTCCGCTAAGTCGGTCATCAACACCCCAGGCTTGTAGGAGGGAATAACCGATCCAAGATGCAAGGACGCACGGCCGGCAACATAGTCCTCTATCCTTTGAGCGGGAGCGTTATAGTTGCTCCCGCCCATCACATAGGCCTTAGATTCGAGCTCTCTTTGCAGGACTATGCCGGCAAGTGGGTGCACGTTGTTGTGGGGTGAATTGTTTAGTCTGAAGTTTTTATGATGAGCTTTAAAAGGCGAGCCCAGATTTTTTTCGAAAAGCTCTGGACTCGTCGGATAGTCGGAGGGCTGGATACCCACCACCAAGGCTGCATTGGCATTGCGCTCGTTCCTTGAGTACTGACTCATTCCGTTGGTGACGACCCTCCCAGTCTCAGAGGTAGCTGCAACCACGGTGCCGCCAGGGCACATACAAAAGCTGTAAACAGCGCGCCCGTTGCTTGCGTGGTGAACGAGTTTGTAGTCTGCAGCGCCAAGCAGTGGGTTACCCGCGTGCCGGCCCCACCTCGCGCGGTCAATGAGGCCTTGGGGGTGCTCAACTCGAAAACCAACTGAGAAGGGCTTGGCCTGCATTGCAACCCCTTGGTTGTAGAGCATTAAAAAAGTATCCCGCGCGCTATGCCCAAGGGCCATGATGACATGATCTGCCAGCACTTCTCGGTTGAGTCCAGTGTGTAGATCACGCACGATAAGGCCTTTGATCTGCGAGTTCTCAGAGGAGTTATTTTTTTTATCTACGATTAAATCAACAACGTGCTGTTGGAAAAGCACCTCTCCCCCCAAAGCTTCAATTTGAGCTCGCAAATTCTCAACTACTTTAACCAACTTGAAGGTGCCGATGTGGGGGTGAGCCGCGTACAAAATATCCTCAGGCGCACCGGCTTTGACGAACTCTTCAATGACTTTGCGCCCTAAAAACCTTGAGTCCTTGATTTGGCTGTATAGCTTACCGTCGGAGAAAGTGCCTGCCCCGCCTTCTCCGAATTGAACGTTGCTTTGTGTGTTTAAAACCGATTTGCGCCACAAGCTCCACGTGTCCTTGGTGCGTTCGCGCACGGCTTTGCCCCGTTCAAGCACAAGAGGGCGAAGCCCCATTTGTGCCAAAGCAAGCGCTGCAAAGATACCGCAAGGTCCAAATCCAACCACAACTGGACGAGAGTTTTTGGAGCTCAAATGCAATACGCTTGTTTGGCTAATCTGATTGATCTGTTCAGTTTGGCTGAGTCGATCAGACTCAATGATAGGCAGGGGTGCGTGCCAGCTCATATCCGGTGTTTCTTGAATACGAACGGCGCTAAATTTATCTGAGACTTTGGTATTTTTAAAAAAAGCAATCAGCGGTTTTTCTTTGTTTTGATCTTTGAGTGCGATATCAAGAATGTAGACCACATAAATTTGTGCCTTACGCGCATCAAAGCTTCTTTTGAACACCTGCCAATGATCGATCTGCTCAATTGAGATGCTCAAAGCCTCGCAAATAACGGGCTCTAAGTAGGCAGGCCGTATTCCTTTGTCAGGGTGCTCGGCAAGCTCCGTTGGGGCGGCTTCAAGGGGAAGTCTAAGTTCACTGATGCGAATCATTTTCAAACTGGCTCGTGGCGATCGAGCAAAGTAGATATGCGTACATTATCCTTGAATTCTAAGTAATAAGTGGCGTTCTAAGGCGCTAAGGACGATAATAGGCGTGTGAAGTTCGCTAGGCCGTCGCTGGTGCAAGGGTGGAAACGCCGCACTGGAGGAACGTCCGGACTGCAAAGGACAGCGCAGGAGGTAACGCCTCTCCACCGTGAGGTGAGGATTAGAGCAACAGAGACGAGTCAAGGCCCTGGGTAACTTGGGTTTTGGGTGAAACGGGCAATCTCTGCGCGCAGCAATACCGAATAGGCCAATTATGATGTGGTCCGCGGAGTTGGCGGGTGGGTAGCATTGAGCCATGAGGGTGACCCATGGCCCAGAGGAATGACGGTCACGCGGGGGAAACCCCGTGCACAGAATCCGGCGTATCGGCGGACTTCACACTATCTATTTAAGCGGCCGCTTTGCTTTAAATGCTCAACATGGGCGAGTAAAGAGCGCATGGCAATTGGCCAGATCGAGGACGGTACATCGTCATACGCTTTTTGTACCCAATCGTCCATCGAACCGTTTAAATCGTTTTGAATAGTTTGGTAGATTTTCGCCTCCCGTGTCAACCTGTGATTGTGCAAGTTTTGTACAACCTCTAGTGCACTTTTAGGTCGTCCCCAAAAATTACCCAGTACATAACCATGAGCAGGCATTATGAATTCAACCCTCTCGTCTTTGCAGATCTGTTCCAATTTTTCTAGTGAGCTTAAGTAATCCCCCATATGACCATCGGGTGGGTCCACAATGGTTGTGCTTCCGTTCAAAATATGGTCTCCGCTAAAAAGCACTCCATCTTCCTCTAAAACCAAACACACATGGTTAGCGGCGTGACCCGGGGTGAATACCACGCGTAGGGTGTGTGTGACCTCCAGTCCATGCGTTTCAGTGCGCAGTGTCAAACGCTCTGAATCAATCAACTCCCTGTCGGGTGTGAATTGACTGTGGGCTCGCGCAGTGGGAAGGGATGACAGACCAAGCACGGGAGGGGTGAAGTTGGATTGGGTTGTGCACGCTTTTTGTAGAGGTCGCGCGCCAGGTGAGTGATCCGGATGGGAGTGGGTACAGACGATTAGGCGAATGTCACCCGCGCATGCACTTAAGATACGCTGTGTATGTGCAGGGTTTAAAGGACCAGGATCGATCACAATAAAGCCCGTTTCTTTTGTGCCAACGATGTAACCATTGGTACCCGGCCCAGTCATCAGACTTGGGTTGGGGGCGGTGATTCTTTGAATATTTTGTAGAAGTGGCACACCCGTATTCGATTGCCAATCAAGAAAAATTGCGGGTTGCACTGCACCGGTTTGTTGATCACCGTTTAGAGCCCACGCAGTCATACCTTGTTTAAGTGCCAACTCTCCGTAGGCACTGTCTTTCTCAGTAAAAGTTTTATCTTGCTCACCAATCCGCCCTGATCGACTAAGACTGAGGCTAGCATTGACAGTACTTGTATCACTGTCTAGGCTTGAGGGTTCTTGCATTGTGGGGTTTAAAAATTGTGTTCGCCTGACCATGCTGGGTTGTCCTAGAATGCGTTAATAGGGGATGTGATGTGATAACTCGGCTGAGACGAGTCTAAACCACCCTTTAAATAAAAAAGGAAATTTTAATGATTGGACATGCACATCGCGCAAATATGATGAAAATTTGCCTCACCCCGGATAATCAGACTAAATTCAGGTTCAACAGTCTGTTTAATTTACTCAGCGCCGCGTTTATCAGTTTGTGCCTTTTGCATATGAATCAAAGTGACGCATTTGCTCAAAGCGCTTGGCCGAGTCGCAAACCCATCACGTTAGTTGCAGTGTTTCCAGCCGGGGGCAGCGTAGACCAGGTCGCAAGAATAATCTCCCAGCCCCTAAGCCAAGAGCTGGGTCAAACCGTAATCGTTGACAACAAAGGCGGGGCCTCAGGCACGATTGGAACCTCCTTTGTCACTCAGTCCCCCCCAGATGGTTACACTTTTGCGGTGGTATTTGACACCCACGGAGTCAATTCAAGTATTTATCCAAACTTATCCTATGACGCTCAAAAGGACTTAACACCGCTTATTCTTGTAGGCACATCTCCGATGGTGCTTGCGACCTACACGGGGTCTGAATACAAAACGTTTGCAGACGTGATGACTGCAGCAAAGGCTAATAAAAATGTCAGCTACGGTACGATAGGGAACGGGAGCCTGGGCCATTTGTCCATGGTACTGCTTGCTAAAAACGCACACGTAGAGTGGACCCATATTCCGTATAAAGGGGGCGGTCCTTTGATGACGGATGCTGTTGCCAGTCACGTGCCTTTATCAATGGCATCCGTATTTGTGACTAAACCCCACATTGATGCACAAAGACTTCGTCCATTGGCCGTTACTTCTAAGAAAAGAAGTCCCGATTTGCCTAGTGTCCCAACGATTGAAGAGCTTGGCTACCCGGGGTTTGAGGCACCTTCTTGGTGGGCACTGCTTGCTCCTGCAAAGACGCCCGCAGATGTGGTTAAGAAAATGAACGAGGCACTCAATAAGGTGTTGAAGAATCCTGAGGTAGCTAAAAAACTGGATGCCCAAGGGATCGATATCATTGGTGGCACCCCCGAAAGCGCAAAAGCTTTCATTGACAATCAGATCACGACCTGGGCAAAAGTGGTCAAAGAAAATAACGTTCGCGTAGAGTGATCCTCTAACTTGACTGGCATTTGCGGACTTGAAGCCCTCTACCCTTAAGCCCTCTACCCTTAAGCCCTTTGAATTAACGCACCGGGGGCAAGACTTTAAGTATCAAACCTCAGGCGTTACCCCAAGCGCTACTAAAAATCTTGCGACCATGTTGTAAGTGGCAATTGCCGTTGTAAGTTCCACAATTTCTTGTGTATTCAAATGACTCTTTAGCTTATCAAAAACAGAGTTCTCAACTTTCACAGTCAACGTCATTTGCGCTGCGTATTGAATCACCACACTCTCAATCTCCCCTAGACTGGGATCGCTGACCACAGAGCCTGGTTGGGAAGCTAAGACTTTATTTAACGCCTCCAACTCCTCAGCTGTACCACCCGCAGCCAAATAGTCGGGCTTGTGATGGTGGTATTCGTACGTAGCGCCTGTCAAAACAGCGACCGTGCAAATGCCCAGTTCTCTTAATTTGCGGCTTGTGGACAGGCCCGTTCTTACGTTTTTTAAATAAACATTCCAACCCCTGGCAACCGGCTCGCTCCACAAAAGTGCCTTGTCAAGGTTTAGCAATGAGCCCCCTCGGCGCTCCAAGATCGAGTCAACGAGATCTTTTGGGATTGCTTGCTTTTCTTGGGACCAATCGGGAATTCTCATATAAGCCTTTTAAAATTAAAGTTGTCGGGGTGGTGGGGGGAGTTGTGACGAACTTGATTAAAGAGTTTCGCCTCTTTGTAAATTATAGTGATCGCTGAGGGCTACTCTAAGCGTATTGGCTGAACTTTTATATTGGATAATTAGGGGATGATTATTCCATTTACAAAAATGCAGGGTGCAGGAAACGATTTTGTTGTCATCGATGAGACGAAAAAAAGGTACTTCCTCAAACCAGAACAATACAGATTCCTTGCCAACCGCAATTTCGGAGTCGGTGCAGATCAAATACTCAGTGTGAGGCCACCCCCTTACGAGGGAGTTGATTTTGAGTACGTGATTCACAACTCTGACGGCTCAGAGGTAGAGCACTGCGGCAACGGCGCTAGGTGCTTTGTTCGCTTCGTTCATGAAACTGGCCTGACGGATAAAAATCCTATTAGGGTTAAAGTGCAAACCGGGGAGATTGAATTAAAAGCGCAGCAAGACGGGCGTGTCAGGGTAGATATGGGAGAACCCGTTTTTGATTTAAAACGTGTTCCTTTTGATCCGCAGTCCGCTTGGCCCCTCCCCTCAAAAGATAAGAGCTGGAGTCGCTGGCAGCTTAAAGGGCTTGCTGAGACCGCTCAGGGGATATGCGTCTTATCAATGGGCAACCCCCATGCAGTGTTGATCGTGGATGATACTGAGCTCGCTCCAGTCTTGACGCTAGGTCCTCAAATTGAGCATCACGCAGCGTTTGTAAACCGTGTTAACGTCGGGTTTATGCAAATTTTGAATCGGTATGAAGTCAAGCTAAGAGTCTTTGAGAGGGGGGCGGGCGAGACCTTGGCCTGCGGCACAGGGGCTTGTGCAGCAGTCGTCTCCTCAATTAGGGAGGGCCTGCTTGGGACGACTGTGGATGTGCATACCAAAGGGGGTAAGCTCACTATTGAATGGGCGGGCATGGGCAAGGACGCCCATCAACCCAATCAACAAGCCCCTAAAGAAGTGCAGCACTTTGGTCAATTGGTGGCTCAACCCAACAACCCTGCTCATGTCTATATGACAGGACCTGCAGTTAGTGTTTTTAAAGGCGAAATAAATTTACATGAGTAATTCAAACATGTCACCCATCACTGAGGACGATATTGCAAATTTTTTAGTCAATACGCCTGATTTCTTTGTACGTCACGCAGAGACTCTTGGAAGTATTCGGCTCTCCAGCCCTCACGGCAACCGGGCAGTGAGTTTGCAAGAACGACAAGCGGAGTTGATGCGGGAAAAAATAAAGGGACTCGAACTCAGAATAATGGACATGATGCGCAGCGGAGGGGACTACACAGTGATCGCCGAGCACCTTCACAACTGGACAA
Organism: uncultured Burkholderiales bacterium; assembly: GCA_903871545.1. Lineage (GTDB taxonomy): Bacteria > Pseudomonadota > Gammaproteobacteria > Burkholderiales > Burkholderiaceae_C > Limnohabitans. The sequence continues at coordinate 24,070 of CAIQHG010000048.1, forward strand.
AGAATCTCCTTCAAATCAATAAAGCCATTGATATTCCGGACCTTTTAGTCAAGCGTTTAGAGATATGCTTTGACGTTCCCCAAGCAGCAGTCAAGGTGTGGGATGTTTCTAAAGCGGCTAAGAAGGAGAGTTTTGCAAAAGGCGTAAGCGAAGAAGTTCAGGCTTTTGCAAGCGCATTGCCACAACCCTACTGTGGCCCCAATACCGGGTTTGAAGCGGTTGATTGGTTACCCAGACCCCAAGAAGTTAAGTCACTCGCCTTGATCCCGCTCAGGGCTTATGAGATGTTTAGCGTCACTCCTATTCAAGGCGGCGTAAAAGTCCAGGATCCCGCTATTGGCCTTTTGGTGCTTGCCTCAGATGATGAGCACCGCTATCACTCGGGGATGGGAACACTGATTTTGGAGCAAATCGGCGAGTTAGCAAGCTCCTCCCTTGCGCGTTTAAGAGTTTAAAAAGAGTGATCCAAGTCCCAGGTACTAATGCTGAACTGGTAGGAGTCCAGGAATTTTCAGATCCTCTCATGCATCAGTACCTGGACCACGTGCGGTTTGAGAAAAGACTGGCGCAAAGAACGTGTGAGTTGTACATTGAGGATTTAAAAAAACTCTCTGCGCTTTTAAAAGAAAGCGGCTTGAGCGCTCAAGAAGTCACGAGTGCAGACATTAGGCGCTGGCTAGTTCGAATGCACTCTACGGGCAGAACGCCTAGGGGGATCGCTTTGATTTTGTCTGGCTGGCGCGGGTTTTACAGCTGGCTTGGACGATTCGGACACGTTAAGACTAACCCTGTGGTCGGGGTCAAATCTCCCAAGGTTCCCAAACCCCTGCCCAAAGCCCTGAGCGTTGATGATGCGGTGAGGCTTGCACAGTACAGGGCTGGGCACGGCGGCGTTGGAGGTCTTTCTAAAGGGGGTGTTGACCCTGTCCAAACCAAGAGCAAAGTTAGTCTTGAGCTTACGGATGAGGATCAAATAGGCGCGGCAGAAGTAGGGGCAGCAGAAGTAGATGTGCAAGCATTAGGAGTTGCAAAAAGCACCAACGACCCTTTAGCCTATTGGCTGGACGTCAGAGACGCAGCAATCGTGGAGCTTCTCTACGGCAGTGGTCTCAGAGTTGGGGAGCTTGTGGGTCTTGATCTTCGCCCCTCAAGCGTGGGTAGCAATCAAAGCGCGGGTTGGATTGATCTGGAGAGCTCGCAGGCCCACGTGCTTGGAAAAGGCAGTAAAAGAAGATCGGTACCCGTTGGTTCAATGACCATTAAGGCCCTAAAAGCTTGGATAGAAATTCGAGGTTTAAAACCAACAAGAACAGATCATCAATCTTCAAAAGCACTTTTCATTGGCCGCAACGGGACCCGTTTAACTCCTCAATCGATTTGGCAAAGACTTAAGGGAAGAAGTCTGCAAGCAGGTATCTCTACACCTGTTCATCCCCATATGCTCAGGCATTCGTTTGCAAGCCATTTGCTGCAGTCAAGCTCGGACCTGCGGGGCGTGCAAGAGATGCTGGGGCATGCAAATATTGCAACCACGCAGGTCTACACAAGGCTAGATTTTCAGCACCTGGCAAAAGCCTACGACGCAGCGCATCCCAGGGCGGCGAAGAAAAACAAAACAAAAGTAACAAAAAAGTAAATCAGACGTGAAAACAATTCGACTTAAAACGGGGAAAGAGCGCGCAGCACTTAGAGGTCACCCGTGGGTGTTTGAGACCGCCATTGCAAGTGGTGGGGGTGACTTTGGTGAGACCGTGCGCGTAGAAAGCATGGAGGGCCAGTTCCTAGGTTGGGGTGCATTTAGTCCCACCTCTAAAATACGCGTGCGGATATGGAGTTTTTTAGAATCAGAGCGAATCGATGAGAATTTTTTTATTAAAAAAATTCAACAAAGCGTAGATGCTAGGTCTTACTTTGATATAAAAAGTGATGGTCTTCGTTTAATACACGGCGAAGCCGATGGATTACCGGGACTGATTGTGGACCGCTACAAAGACACCGTGGTTGTGCAATTTTTAAGTGCCGGGGTCGAGCGTTTTAAGCATTTAATTGTGAAAGGTCTTTTGCAAATAAAAGGGATCAAGCGCATTTATGAGCGCTCAGACTCAAACGTTAGAACTTTGGAGGGGCTTGAGCTAAAAAAGGGCTGGTTGGTTAATACCGAGGCCGAGGACGCAGACGCAGACGCAGACGCAGACGCCAAAGCTGTCTCAATCCCTAACTCAACGCCTGGCGCCGCGCCCACTGAGATCATCATCCGCGAGCACGACTGGTTTTTAGCCTTGGACATACAGGAGGGGCATAAGACCGGGTTTTACTTGGACCAAAGGGATAGCCGAAAACTCTTTAGCGATTATGCAGCGCGACTTGGATTTAAGAGGGTGCTCAACTGTTATTGTTATACGGGCGGATTTACGGTTGCAGCGCTCAAAGGCATGTACGCCAATGCAAAGACAGGTGCAAATGAAGGCTCAAGCGAAATTAGTCAAATCACGCTCAGTGACGATACCTTCGTGCTATCGATCGACTCGTCTGGGCCCGCCCTTATTAAAGCGAGGTCCCAACTCGTCCTAAACGGCATCGATACGCATCACGCACAATTTAAAGACGCCGATGTCAACGCCAGTTTGCGTGAGCTGATTGCAGCGGGAGAGAGTTTTGATGCGATCGTTTTAGATCCGCCTAAATTTGCCCCCACCGCAGCCCACGCTGAACGAGCTGCCAGGGCCTACAAAGACATTAATCGCCTGGCCTTTAAGCTTTTAAAGTCCAAGGGGGTTTTGTTCACCTTTAGTTGTTCGGGCGGCATATCAGCGGATTTATTCCATAAGATCGTGGCCTCCGCCGGCGCGGATGCAGGTGTGGACGGCTACATTGTGGAGCGTCTTGGAGCAGGCGTTGATCACTCCATGACCATAAACTTTCCTGAAGGGGAATATTTGAAGGGCTTAGTAGTCTTGAAAAAATAACTCAAATCGATTAAAATATTAGGTTATTTAAATATAGACCGACGGTTTTTAACCGGTAATTAATAATTACTTTTTTTATTTTTAGTACCATTTAGAATACATTTTTAAGGCTCAATGATGTTAATCCCAGCAACCGTACTGACAGGATTTCTTGGTTCAGGTAAAACCACGCTTTTAAAGCGCGTTTTAAGTGAAGCGCACGGACAAAAAATCGCCATCATAGAGAACGAATTTGGGGAGGAAAACATTGACAACGATATATTGGTGACAGAAACAGGCGAACAAATCATTCAAATGAGTAACGGCTGTGTGTGTTGCACCATACGAGAGGACTTAAGGACAACGCTTAGAGATTTAGCTGCGAAAAAGAGAAGCGGTGAGCTCGATTTTGACCGGGTCGTTATAGAGACAACGGGCTTGGCAGATCCTGGTCCGGTTGCCCAAACTTTTTTCATGGACGATGAGGTTGCAGAGTCTTACTTGTTGGACTCTATCTTGACACTTGTAGACGCCGTACACGCGCAAACCCAACTGAACGATCGCCAAGAGGCCAGACGCCAGGTCGGGTTTGCCGATCAAATCTTCATTAGTAAAACAGATCTCGTCTCAAGTGCTGATCTGGGTGCTTTGCAACACCGCTTAACGCACATGAACCCAAGGGCCCCTCAAAAGAGTGTTCATTTTGGAGAAGTGGCGTTGAGCGAAGTTTTTGATCTAAAGGGCTTTAATTTAAATGCCAAATTGGAGATCGATCCTGAGTTCTTAGCTGAGAGCGAAGCCCACGCTCACCATGATCATGAGCACAAAAAAGGCCACGATCATGATCACGGACCCGACTGTAATCACCCCTCTCACGCCCATGATCACCAACACGACCATAGCGGTCATCACCATCATTATGACGATGATGTGAAAAGTTTTGTCTTCAAGTCCAAACGTCCCTTTGATCCAGCAAAGTTAGAGGATTTCTTGGGTGCTATAGTGAACATCTATGGCCCCAAGATGCTTCGGTACAAAGGGGTTTTGTTCATGAAGGGGACGGATAAGAAAGTTATTTTTCAAGGCGTACACCAACTCATGGGTAGTGATTTAGGTCCTGTTTGGGGTAGAGAAGAGCCACGGATGAATAAAATGGTATTCATTGGTATAGATCTGCCAAGAGATATTTTCCTGCAAGGCCTAGAACAGTGCTTAGTATGAGTACAATTCGCGCGCATCTAGAAATCATTCAGTTTGATAGTTTTTTTGAAAAGCGCGCCTTGTAAAGTACCGTTCTTGCTTGTATTTATTTAGCTTCAGTTGGGGGAGTTGTACTTTTAAATAGTCCTCTTTTTGAGATTATTTATAGATTGAAAAAATTAAAAATTACTTCTAAATTAGCAACTGCGAAAAGGGAGACATATTCATGACAGCCACCAAAACAAAAAAAGCACTAGCTTCAAAAAAGGTAACTAAAAAAGTTGTGACCAAAAAACCAACCCTAAATAAAGTTACGAAGTTGGTAAAGGCCGATAAGGCAAAAAAACCAACAACGGCAACCAAGGCAATCAAGGCAACCAAAGCCCAAACTGTTTCCAAGCCGCCCTCAAAGTCTGTAAAACCAACGACTAAAAAAGCACCAGCCAAGAAAGTAGTTGTTACTAAAGCGGTTGCTAAAAAAGCCACAGCCCAACAACCGACCAAAGGCGTTGGCAAAACGTCTGTTAAAAAAGCTGTCAAAACCGCAACTAAAACAGTAGCCAAAAAAGCCGTAAAAACACCAACCAAGGTACAAGCAAAATCAGTAGCTAAGGGAGCCGCTAAGGGAGCAGTTAAAGGAGCAGTTAAAGGAGCAGTTAAAGGAGCAGGGACCGTTAAATCTGCGACAAAATCCCAATCTAATCCTACAACCACTCCCCCTAAGAAGTCCGCCTCCTCTGCTAAAACCTCCAAAGTGGCTCAGGCCACCAAAGCAGTCAAAGCCGCTAAGCCCTCCAAACCAATTAAACCAGCTAAATTAGCTAAACCCGCGAAAGTAGCCAAAGTGATCATCAAGGCACCCAAAGTCGATGCCCAAGCTCTTGCAAAAGCAGCCAAGAGCGCCGTTAAAGCGTCAGAAGAAACGCAAAAAAAATCTCCTAGAGCCGCTAAAGCCATCTCTCTTATGCCGCCCCCACCAGGACAAATGGTGGCCTCTACAACTGCAAAGGCAAGCTATACCCCCATGTCCCCACCACAATTACCCAACGTTGTGCCTGTTGTTCACAAAAAAGATGCCAAATTGGCAAACAACTGGAAATCAAAGCCCTTAAAGGAATTGTCTGACGAAGAGGTTTTGTCCATGCCAGACTCAGAGTACATGAACGATACTCAAATGGCATTTTTCAAAATGAAACTCACCCAACTCAAATCCGAGATCTTAGCCAATGCTGAAGGAACAACCGAGCACCTCAGAGAAGATACGGTCGTGGTGCCTGACCCAGCAGACCGAGCAACGATTGAAGAGGAGCACGCCTTAGAGCTCAGAACCAGAGATCGTGAGCGCAAATTGCTTAAGAAAATTGAGCAGTCAATCACCCGAATTGATGCAAATGACTACGGGTACTGTGATGAAACGGGTGAGCCCATAGGCGTTGGCCGTTTATTGGCTAGACCCACTGCAACTTTATCCCTTGAGGCGCAGCAACGACGCGAGCTTAAACAAAAAATGTTTGGTGATTAATCAGAGCGCTTTTACAAGCTCTTAGCCCCTGTCAAACGCCCAAAAAGTTATGAAGTTGGGGATTAAGAAGCATCGCTTTCGAGTCCCCTTCTAAAACGACCAACCCCTTTTGTAGCACCAGTGCTTTATCACTGCGCTTTAACACTTTGTGCCAGTCACGGTCAACAATCAAGACCGAGAGACCACTCTTTTTGATCGTCTCTATCACGCTCCACACTTCATCCACAATTAAAGGCGCTAACCCCTCAGTGGCTTCGTCAAGGATGATGAGCTCTGGGTGAGTCATCAATGCCCGCCCAATCGAGAGCATTTGTTGTTCACCCCCGGAGAGTTGATTGCCCATATTATTTAATCTCTCTCCTAGTCGAGGAAAAATACTGAGCACCCGCTCAAGCGTCCACTCGTCTTGGGCTTCTTGACCAAGTCGAGCGGCCATGATCAGGTTCTCACGGACACTCAAGTTTGAGAATATTCCCCTGCCTTCTGGGACGTAAGCTGCTCCCAACCTAGCCACCAAGTGGGGCTTAGAGTTAGATATGTCGTGTCCAAGAAAATTGATCCGTCCGTCTCGTTTTGCGACATGGCCCAGTAGGGTGCGAATGAGGGTGCTTTTGCCCATCCCGTTGCGCCCAAGAAGTCCAACGGTTTGTCCCTTGCGGATCTCTAAATTAACACCTTGCAGGACATGACTGCTACCGTACCAAGCGTGTACGTTTTGAGCTTGCAAAATGATTGCTTTGTCCTCACTCATGCGTGTTCACCTAAATAGGCGGTGCGAACGAGGGGGTTGCTCCGCACTTGCTCAGGGGTGCCGGATGCGATAACGCTGCCGTTTACCATTACCGTTATCAAATCCGATATTTTGAATACGGCGTCCATATCGTGTTCGACCAATAAAATGGCATGCTCACGTTTCAAATCTATGAGTAAGGCAAGCATTCGCTCACTCTCCTCTGCCCCCATTCCGGCGAGGGGCTCATCCAGGAGTAGCACCCGCGGAGAGGTGGCTAAACACATAGCGATTTCTAATTGACGTTTTTGTCCGTGGCTTAAAAAACCCGCAGGTCGCTCAAGCTGCGCCTCCAATCCAACAAGACGCGCCACCTCACGCGCAGTGTCAAGAGATTTGGGGTCCCTTTGCGCGTTAATCCAAATAGCCCAACCCCTTTGTGAGTGGGCTTGGGCAGAGAGTCGGCAGTTCTCAAGCACAGTGAATGTAGGGTAGACGGTATTTCTTTGATAACTGCGCCCAAGTCCCGTTTGGGCTCTCTTGGCCTGAGACCAATTTGATACATCTTGTCCCAGTAAGTTGACCTGGCCAGAGGAGGGTTTGAGCTCACCTGATAAAAGATTAATCAAAGTAGACTTGCCCGCTCCGTTGGTCCCTATAACGGCTTGGATAGTCCCTCTCTTAAGGCTTAGGGATACATCTTTGACGGCTACCAAGCCTCCAAAGTGGCGACTCAGGTGGTTGCAACTCATGAGGGTGGTGGTGCTCATAGTCGTTGCTCCACACTGGGTGAGGGGGGCTCTGCGCCAGCCCCTCCTCTTAAGCGCTTAACGAACTGCGAGGGTAGGGCAATTAGCCCTTGGGGCATAAAGGCGACGCAGACAATGACACTTATACCAAGACTCAACTGCCAGTGCTTTGCAAAGCCTGCAAATACAGCCTCGGATTGGAATAGCTCTTGCAAAAATGCAAATGCAAAGGATCCTATAAGGGCGCCACCCAAGCGGCCCAAACCACCTAAGATGATCATCACCAAGACTGCCCCACTCAAGTGCCAACTTAATAACTCTGGATTGACAAAACCGTCTTTAACTGCGAACAAATAACCAGCCCACCCAGCGATCATCCCTGAAACAGTAAAAGCGCTCAGCTTGTAGGGGTAGGTAGAAAACCCGCTTGCTTTCATGCGCTGTTCGTTCACGCGGATCCCTGCCAGGGCGCGTCCGAAGGGAGAAAGGCTTAATTGGTTGAGAATTAAATAACCCGCCAAAAGGCTTACCCATATAGCCGCATAAAGATGCATCGGTTTATCAAGGTCTATCCACCCAAGGGCAGGTTTGACGTATAGGAAGATGCCGTCAGTCCCCCCTCCTATTGGGGTGTCGTGGACGATAAAGTAAGCCATCTGCGCAAACGCCAAGGTCACCATGATGAAATAAACGCCGCTCGTTCTCAGTGAGAGGGCGCCGACCAAGAGGGCAAATAGACCAGCACAAAAAACAGACTCCAAAAGTAACAAAATGAGCGGTGCAGGACTTGAGTCTGCAGGGCTGAGCAGAACGGCTGCATACGCGCCAATTCCAAAAAAAGCGGCTTGACCAAAACACACCAAACCAGTGGTACCGACCAATAACTCAAGGCTCAAAGCTAAAAGTGCGTAAATCATGATCTTCGCCACTAAATCAACACCGTAAGCACTCGAGAACCAAGGCCAAAGTGCCAAAGAAGCAAAGAAAATAACTAAAGAAGGGGTTGAGTAGCGCATGGGGTAGGTCTCGGCTTATTAGTCTTTAAATAATCCGTTAGGACGCCATAAAAGAATGAATGCCATCAGCACATAAACCAGCATACCTGAGATTTGAGGCAACAACAGTTTGCCAAATGTGTCGACTAGTCCCACCAACAAAGATGCAAGCATAGCCCCCCGAATGGATCCGATCCCACCAATCACGACGACCACAAAGCAGATGATCAAAACCGAGCTGCCCATGCCCGGATAGACGCTTGAGACGGGCGCTGAAATCATACCCGCAAAAGCGGCAAGAGCCACTCCTGAGGCAAACACAGTGCGGTAAAGAAGTGTGATGTCGATCCCTAAACTTTGTACCATCTCTCGGTTACTCGTGCCTGCACGTATCATCATACCCAGGCGGGTTCGTTTAAAAACCAGCCACATCCCAAGGGCAAGAACCAAACATATGCCACTCATAAAAAGGCGGTAAAGCGGGTAGGTTAGAACCGCATTCAAAGGGATGGATACATCCAAGAATTTAGGCGTTTCAACTGAGTGCACATCATCGCCAAGCAAAATACTTCTGAGCTCCTCGAACACCAAAATGAGTCCGTAAGTCATGAGTACTTGTTGCAGGTGTTCTCGCTCATACAAAAAACTAAAAAAGATCCACTCCAATAGATAACCCAAAATGACAGAAAAAATGAGACCTACCAACAGGGTAGTGAAAAACCCTCCCCCTAAAATCGACGCAACCATGGGGGCTAAAGCGTAGGACATGTAAGCCCCCAACATGTAGAAGCTTCCGTGAGCAAGGTTGATCACGCCCATGATGCCAAAAATCAAAGTTAAACCCGAGGCAATCAAAAACAGAAGTAACCCGTACTGGAGTGCGTTGAGGCACTGAATGAAAAAGATAGCAAAGTCCATTGGGCTTTATAAAGCTTTTAAATGAAAGGTCTGTAAATAACTGCTTGCTTGAGAGTTAAGCGTCCAGATGTGAGTGGTTGGCTTGTTTAGAGGTTATACAAGCGCAGCACCAAGCACGCCCAAGCACGCGCGGGCACGCGCAGGCGGTCCCTTACATCTTGCACCCTAGTCCAGGATCTGCCAACGCTTTGGAGGCAACGCCTTCGTTCACGTTTTCTTTGTCGACCACACGTCTTAGGTAAATATCTTGAACCGGGTTGTGGCTGCTAGACAGCGTGAAAGCACCTCTAGGGCTGTCTATTTTGGCCTTGCGCAGGGCTTGTGCAAAGTCGCTAATATTTTTCGGATCCCCTTTCGTGGCCCCCAGTCCTATACCAAGCATTTGAGCCGCGTCATAGCCTTGGACTGCGTACACATCGGGTTGCAATTTATAGGCTTTTGCGTAAGCTAAACGAAAGCTTTGGTCGCGTTTGAAATTCAAATTGTCTGCGTAATGCAGGGTTGTTAAGATGCCGTCTGCGTCCGCGCCCTCAGCGTCCAAGACCCCGTCTGTTAAAAAGCCTGAGCCGTACAGGGGAATACTTTTCTTCAAACCAGAGGCAGCGTAATCTTTCACAAATTTAACGGCCCCAGCGCCTGCAAAAAACGTAAATACGGCGTCAGGTTTTAGGGAAGCGATCTCGGTCAAAAGGGCTTGAAACTCCACGTTTGGAAACGGTAATGTCAAGTCCTTGATAACAGCTCCACCGCCTTTTTCGAAACCGTCTTTAAAACCTTTCATCGTCTCCTCACCGGCTGCGTACTTCCACGTAATGGTGACGATGCGTTTGTGTCCCTTTTTAGCAGCCACTTCGCCCATGGCGTAACCGGGTTGCCAATTGGAGAAGCTGGATCGAAAAATATTGGGTGCGCACATCGGACCAGTGACTGCAACGGCGCCCGCATTGGGGACGATCAGCAAAGTGCCTGATTCTTTAGCGGCTTTGGCCATAGCCATGGCAACCCCGCTATGAACGGAGCCAATGATCACGTCCACGTTATCGCGTTTGATGAGTTTGTTGACGTTATCAGCCGCTTTGGAGGGATCGCTCTCATCATCGACTCGGACGTACTCAATTTCGCGCCCAGCAATTTTGCCGCCCTGCTCGGCCACGTACAAACGAAAGCCGTTATCAATCGCAGTGCCAAGGGCTGCGTAAGTGCCCGTAGCGGGAAGCATGAATCCGATTTTTAATTTAGCCCCTGAAGATTGAGCTTGGGGTTGAGCCTGGGACTGCGCTTGAGCCTGAATGCCGAGAAAGGGTGTTGAGCTGAGCAAAGCAAAAGTGATTCCTAAATTGAGAAGATTTCTTTTATGCATAACTGTCCTGATTTAAAAAAAGATAAAAATAATGTCAAGTGTTGTGATTTTTGAAAAAAACTGAGCAAGCCTGCATCAAACTCCCTACTTGGTCTTTGTGGGGGGAGTGTCCGCAATCATTGATTTCAAGTAACTCCGTTTGAGGTGCTAAGGTTGCAATCTGTCTGATTTGTCTGAGCGTGCCGTATTCGTCCTCTTTGCCCTGCACAGCTAGGATAGGACAAGTGATCGTTGAAATCTCCTCTTCAATGGACCAACTCTTAAACGCTGGACTCAACCAAACTTGGTTCCAATTCCAAAAGGCTTGATCCACGTCGACATGATAACGGCTTAATCGAGACCGTAAATCAGTGTTTTCATAGGCCTCTTTGGCTTTTGTTATGCTGAGGAGTGACTTTTCTTCAACAAAGATGTGAGGAGCCATGACGATAAGTCCAGCAGTGGGACGGCAAGCGGCGTACAAAAGCGCGATTGACCCACCGTCGCTGTGCCCAAAAAGCCAAGGGGGGGTACGCACGTTTAATGCCTTTAAAAGGGCTGGTAACACCTCAAAGGCCTCCTTGTGCATAAAGTCGTTTTCAAAAGACTCCTTTGGGCTGCGTTTTGAAGACTGGCCGTAGCCTGGGCGTGAGTAGACCAGTCCTTTGACTCTCAAAGCCTTGCAAAGAGCCAGCGGGAAATCCCTCCACATCGCAACCGAGCCTAGCCCTTCATGCAGAAAAATCATAACGGGTGCGCTTGCTAAAACTTCTACTCTTTCAACGCTTTTTAAATTTATTCCAGTTTGAACCCTTGCATCAGTCCAGCCTGGACCCTCTTTAGGGGGTTGTCCCCCATGCAAAGCGGGCTCAATCCATTGGTATTCAATTGACACCGTGCTGTGGGGCAAATGGATTTGTGCAAACAAGGGCGTATGCATTGTGTTTAACGATGCTCACTCGTTCTCGAGTGCTCGTAATTTAAAGCGTTGTATCTTACCTGTTGCCGTTTTGGGGAGTTCACTCACAAACTCAATGATTCGGGGATATTTGTACGGAGCAAGCTTGTCTTTGACAAAGGCTTTTAGCTCCTCCTCAGTCGCACTTGCCCCAGTTTTGAGAACGACAAATGCCTTAGTCTTTGTCAGACCCTCAATGTCTTTGGTGCCAATCACCGCCGCCTCCAGCACCGATGCATGCTGTATGAGTGTGGCCTCAACTTCAAAGGGACTCACATAAATGCCACTGACTTTGAGCATGTCATCCGTTCTGCCCCCGTAGGTGTAGGTGCCGTCATCGTTTTTGATGTACTTGTCTCCGCTTTTGGTCCAGCCTCCTTGGAACGTTTCTCTACTTTTATCGCGGTTGCCCCAGTACAAAAGGGCACTGGAGGGGCCTTTGATGTACAGATCCCCTGGCTCTCCGATTGGCACAGGCAAACCGTCGTCCCCTCTTAGTTCTATCTCGTAACCCGGCACAGGCCATCCGGTCGTGCCGTAGCGAACCTCTTGGGGCCGGTTGGACAAAAAGATGTGTAGCATCTCTGTTGAGCCAATACCGTCTACGATATGAACCCCAAAATGCTTTGTAAACCGCTCTCCTATTTCCGCCGGTAAAGCCTCTCCCGCTGATGAAACCAAACGCAGAGCAACTTGCTGCTTGGACGGCAAATTGGGATGAGACAGCATGCCAGCAAATCCTGTGGGTGCTCCAAAAAATACGGTAGGCTTAATCCCCCCCGACCCTCCTGTCATCCTTTTGAAGGTTGCATCCGGTGTAGGACGCTCAGCCATTAGAACCGTACATGCCCCCACACGCAGGGGAAAGGTTAGCCCATTTCCAAGCCCATAGGCAAAGAAGAGCTTAGCGGCGGAGAAACAAACGTCCTCCTGAGCAATACCCAACACCCCAACGCCGTACAACTCGGTCGTCCAGTAAGGATTTGCGTGGGTGTGAACCGTGCCCTTAGGTCGTCCTGTAGAGCCAGAGGAGTAAAGCCAAAAGCCAGGGTCATCTGCCTTAGTTTTTGCGGCTTTTTGAAGAGGAGTTTGTTCGCTTAGGAAAAATTCAAACTCTATCTGCGCTGGGCTAAGCTGCGTAAGTGGGGTGCAGACTATGACTTTAACTACCTCGTTCTCAGATTGAGCCATAGCTGCAGCGAGGACAGGCACTAAAGCCCCGGATGCCAAAACCGCTTGGGCTCTGGAATGCTCAAGAATATAAGCATAATCCTCTGGCGTTAGCAAGGTGTTTACGGCAACAGGTACGAGCCCGGCGTACATCGCCCCTAAAAAACTGACTGGCCAATCGTTACAGTCATGCATCAACACCAACACTCGTTCCTCACGTCTAAGTCCCAGGGCGAGCAGGCCTGCAGCCGTTTTTCTAACGCGCTCATCCAGGCCTTTGAAGCTCAAAATTCCGTGGTCATCTACAAACGCGGGTCGACTTGGGCGCTCAGTGTTGCATTGCAATAAAAACTCGGCAAAATTGAATGTCTCTGGCGGAGGTGAAACTTTGGGTGCTGACTGGGGTGTTATCTTGAGGGCTGTCATAAGTTGGGAATTCATAGAGTAAATGAATCAACTGCTGTGTCAATTTTGAATTAATGTGGGATTAATGTTGGATTAATTTAAGAGTAAACAATTTATTTGAATCAAAGACTCAATAAGTACATTAAGGAAAAAAGAGTCATAGGTCATACATAAATAAGGCTATCTGAAAACTTGTTATTTTCCTGAATATGAATTATTATGCTTATTCCAAGCGTATCACGTGCCAAACCTCCCGTCTAGCAATATAGTGCATATCCTGGGGTAAATCCCTAACAAAGTAAATGGTCAAGATTGGACATGTCTGAAATTAATGAAGAAAAAAACCCATTTTTAAGTGCATTGGGCGAGCGCGTTCGCTCCTTAAGGGCCAGGCGCGGGCTGACTAGAAAAGCGCTGGCCCAATCTGCATCTATATCCGAGAGGCATTTGGCAAATTTGGAGTACGGGGAGGGCAACGCCTCCATACTTGTGCTTCACCAAGTGGCAGATGCTTTGCAGTGCTCATTGATCGAGTTGATAGGGGACGTGACTACCTCCAACCCAGAGTGGTTGATGTTGCGCGAGTTGCTGGGTGAGAGAAGTGAGGAGGAATTGCGCCGCGTTAGAGTTCACCTGACCGATCTTTACGGCCCTAATAAGGAGCAAGCACTCACCAACCGGATCGCTTTGATCGGGTTAAGGGGGGCGGGCAAATCAACCCTTGGTCACATGTTGTCCAAAGATTTGGGTTATGCCTTTGTCGAGCTGAGCCGCGAGATTGAAAAATTTGCGGGCTGTAGCATCTCTGAAATTCACAATCTTTACGGGCTCAGTGCTTACCGCCGCTATGAGCGAAGGGCGCTTGAGGAGGCCATTCAAATTCATCCCGAGGTCATTATTGCAACTCCAGGTGGGGTGGTCTCGGACTCGGGCACGCTCAACGCAGTGCTCTCTCACTGCTATACCGTGTGGCTACAAGCCAAACCAGAGGATCATTTGTCGCGGGTGGTGGCCCAAGGGGATATGAGGCCCATGGCGGGCTCCAAAGAAGCTCTAGATGATTTGAAGCTCATCTTAGAGGGCCGTGCCCCCTTTTACGCCAAAGCAAATATGAGCTTTGACACCAGCGCGCAGCCTTTAGAACAAAGTTTTATGGCCCTAAGGACCCAACTCAGGTCCGCCCTCAAGTTGCCCCTTTAGACCACCTGGCGTGAACCGAATGAACACGTCCAAACATTTGCCCGGTCTTTTATGCAACTACATGCAACTACATGCAACTACATGCAACTAAGTGCAACTACATGCACTTTAAACGGTCCTGATCTGCTTACTTTATAAAAAGTAAGTGTTTTCCCTTTAATGAATAAAAGTGCATAATTTAAGTATTTAATGCAATATAATGCATTATTAAAAGAGTGTTTGTTAACCAAACTATATCAAACAGCTCTATATGCCTAAAGTGAAAAAAGGGAGACTGCTCAATGAGTCAAAACGAACAAGTCAATTACGAAGTTGATCCGAACCACTACAAACACTGGTCAGTAAAGTACGAGGGTGAAACCGCCACATTGCAACTGAGCATCGACGAGGATGGGGGCATTCGGCCTGGCTATAAGCTCAAACTGAACTCTTACGACTTGGGCGTGGACATTGAGTTAAACGACGCGTTGCAAAGAATTCGTTTCGAACATCCAGAAATAAAGTGTGTTGTTGTGACGAGCTTGCGCGACCGAATTTTTTGCTCTGGCGCAAACATTTTCATGCTCGGCTTGTCCACCCACGCTTGGAAAGTTAATTTCTGCAAATTTACGAACGAAACCCGCAATTCAATGGAGGACTCAAGTCGTCAAGGCGGACTTAAATTTTTGGCCGCTGTGAACGGTGCCTGCGCAGGCGGTGGATATGAGTTGGCGCTTGCGTGTGATGAGATTTTGCTGGTGGATGATCGCTCCTCCAGCGTCTCTTTGCCAGAGGTGCCTTTACTCGGGGTGCTCCCCGGTACAGGTGGTCTTACCCGCGTCACTGATAAACGAAGAGTTAGACACGACTTGGCCGATGTATTTTGCACAAGTGTGGAGGGCGTGCGGGGACAGCGTGCTGTAGAGTGGAGACTCGTGGACGAGGTGGCCAAGCCAGCTCAGTTCGCTGGCGCAGTTGCCGCGCGGGTCAAAAACCTAGCGTCCAAAAGCTCGCGTCCTGGCCTAGCGGCTTTAGGGCAAGGCGTACTGTTTAGCCCACTGAATAAAAAAACAACTCAGGACTCTTTTCACTACGAGTACGTGCAGGTTGACATTGACAGAAGTAAACGCACCGCATCCCTTAAGGTAAGTGCCCCTAAAGTTGCGGTCCCCAAAGATTTGGACTCCATTCACGCCGAGGGTGCAAATTGGTACCCGCTTCAAATGGCGCGTGAATTAGACGATGCCATACTTGGTTTACGGACCAACGAATTAGATATCGGTACTTGGATCCTCAGCGCAAAGGGCGACCCGTCTTTGGCGCTTGAGTCAGACGCCGTCTTAAAAGAGCACAGCTCAAATTGGTTGGTGCAAGAAACACTCGGCTATTTAAGACGCACGTTGGCCCGGATTGATGTGTCCTCACGCTCCATTTTTGCCTTGATAGATGAGGACTCTTGTTTTGTAGGCACCTTAGCTGAGTTGGCTTTTGCGGCGGACCGCACCTACATGCTCTCCTTGCCAGATACTCCTGAGAGTGGCCCGCATTTGGTACTCAGTGAGCTAAATTTTGGGTACTACCCAATGGTCAATCATCAGTCCCGTTTGCAGCGCCGTTTTTATGAAGAGGTAGAGCCGCTTGAGAAAATAAGAGCCGTAATCGGTAAGCCCTTAGACGGCGAAACGGCTTTGGCGCTGGGGTTGGTCACAGCCGCACCCGATGATATTGATTGGAGCGATGAAATCCGTACCGCTTTGGAGCAAAGAGCTGCAATGTCCCCCGACAGTTTGACTGGGCTAGAGGCTAATTTACGGTTCTCTCAAAAGGAATCCATGGAGACACGGATTTTTGGACGCCTGTCCGCTTGGCAAAACTGGATCTTCAACCGTCCCAATGCGGTGGGGGAAAAAGGCGCTTTGAAAGTCTACGGAAAAGGCGAGAAAGCAGCCTTTGATCTAAACCGCGTTTAAACGTTTTTGTAATTTAAAACGCATATTTAATTATTTAGGAGACTCAAGATGACCGCGATCAACTACAGCGAAAAAATTCCCAACAACGTTAATTTGTCTGAAGACCGCACCTTGCAACGCGCTCTTGAGCACTGGCAACCCAACTATTTGCAGTGGTGGAAAGACATGGGCCCAGAGGGGTCGCAAAATTTTGATGTCTATTTGCGCACCGCAGTCAGTGTGGACCCACAAGGGTGGGCGCAGTTTGGGCACGTCAAGATGCCTGACTATAGGTGGGGTATTTTTATGAACCAAGCCCAAGAGGACCGAAAAATTCATTTCGGAGACAACCTAGGCGACAACGTGTGGCAAGATGTGCCCGGTGAGCACCGCGCTAATTTACGCCGCATCATCGTGACCCAAGGCGACACGGAGCCTGCATCTGTGGAGCAACAACGTCACCTGGGGCTGACCGCCCCAAGTCAGTACGATTTGCGTAACCTATTTCAAGTCAATGTGGAGGAGGGACGTCATTTATGGGCAATGGTTTATTTGCTGCACAAGTACTTTGGACGTGACGGACGCGAGGAAGCAGAGGCTTTACTTGAGAGAAACAGTGGCAACGATGACAATCCGAGGATTCTGCAAGCTTTTAACGAAAAAACCCCCGATTGGTTGAGCTTCTTTATGTTCACTTACTTCACCGACCGTGACGGAAAGTTCCAGTTGTGCGCGCTAGCTGAAAGCGCTTTTGACCCATTGGCCAGGACCACCAAATTTATGTTGACTGAAGAGGCTCATCACATGTTTGTGGGTGAGTCAGGGGTAGGTCGCGTGATTCAAAGAACGGTTGACGCGATGAACCAACTCAAAACGGATGATGTAGCCAAGTTGCGTGCAGCCGGCGTAATCGATTTGCCCACTTTACAGCGCTACATAAACTTTCACTTCAGTGTGACCATTGATTTGTTCGGCGCCGATCAATCCTCAAACGCTGCAACCTTTTACAGCTCAGGTCTTAAAGGGCGTTACGAAGAGGGTAAGCGCGCAGACGACCATGTTTTAAAAGGCAACACTTATAAGGTGCTAGAAGTACAAAACGGACAACTTGTAGAAAAAGAAGTTCCTATGCTCAACGCACTTAACGAAGTTTTAAGGGACGACTACATTACAGACTCCAAAGGCGGCGTTGAGAGATGGAACCGTATTATTGATAAAGCCGGAATTCCCTTTAAACTCAGCGTACCGCATAAAGCGTTTCACCGTAACATTGGTGCTTTAGCTGGCGTTAAAGTCTCCACAGATGGGCGAGTGCTGAGCGACTCAGAGTGGAGTGGTAAAGTTAACGATTGGCTCCCAAGCCTTGAGGACCGTGCCTATGTGGCGAGTTTGATGGGACGTGTTGTTGAGCCAGGTAAGTTTGCAAACTGGATCGCCCCGCCTGTGGTGGGTATCAATCGTCAGCCTGCAGACTTTGATTACATTCGTTTTAACTAATAGCTGGGAAGTTTGTTTGTCATGAGCGCAACCGCTGAACTGTTTAATCAACACCTCATTGATCCTGAAATTTGTATCAGGTGCAATACGTGTGAAGCCACCTGCCCAGTGGGTGCGATTACACATGACTCCCGCAATTACGTGGTACTGGCCGATAAGTGTAATTTTTGCATGGCCTGTGTCCCGCCTTGCCCAACTGGCTCGATCGATAATTGGCGAGTGCGCTCCAGGGTCTCACCTTACTCGGTTGATGAGCAATTGGGTTGGGACGAGTTGCCAGCAGCTCTATGCGAGGAAGCTCTATTGAGTGAGGGTTCAGATCAGGCTGTAGTTGAAAATCACAATGCATCTAAGGCCTTAGACCCAACTTCCCCGAGCGCCTCCTCAGCCAGCCAAGATGACTTAATTAAGCCAGCATCTGCGGGATCCACCGTGCCGCCTTGGTCTGCAGCGCATCCCTATACCAATTTATACGGATCCAAAGCGCCAATTTGCGCAACAGTCGTGGGTAACGTACAAGTCAATGAACCAGGCACGTCCAATGAGACGCATCACATAGTTCTAGATTTCGCGAACATGCCGTTTCCTGTGCTTGAGGGTCAGTCGATTGGTATTTTGCCCCCAGGTGTTGACGAAAACGGTAGGCCGCATCACGCTAGGCAGTACTCCGTTGCCAGTCCCCGAAACGGTGAGCGCCCTGGGTATAACAATCTATCTTTGACGGTCAAACGCGTATTAGAAGATCACCAAGGCGTAGCAGTGAGCGGTGTAGCGTCCAATTATTTATGTGATTTAAAGCTCGGTGATTCGGTGCAAGTGGTGGGTCCTTTTGGAAGTACCTTTTTGATGCCCAACCACCCCAAGTCAAATATTGTGATGATTTGCACAGGTACTGGAAGTGCTCCGATGAGAGCAATGACCGAGTGGCGCAGACGCGAGCGCAGTGGCGGCAAGTTTGAGGGGGGCAAGTTGCTACTCTTTTTTGGGGCTCGCACGAAAGAAGAGTTGCCTTATTTTGGACCTTTACAAAAGTTACCCAAAGATTTTATTGATATCAACTTTGCCTTCTCAAGAGAGAAAGGTCAACCCAAGCGTTATGTGCAAGACGTCATGCGAGACAGAAGAGTCGATTTAGTCGCGCTCCTTAAAGAGTCAAATACTTACATCTATGTGTGCGGACTCAAAAGCATGGAGGAGGGAGCCGTGATGGCTTTACGAGATGTGGCAACTGAGGGGGGACTCAACTGGGAGGGCGTCTCAAAAGCCCTCAAGCTTGAGGGACGTTTGCATCTAGAGACGTATTGAATTTAATAAAGAGCGGGGCAAGATTAAGCAAGTAATCAATCAATCAATCAATCATCAATTGATTGCCTGACTAATCCAATACAAAGTACTTGTAGCTAATACTACAAACCAAGGCGGTAACTTCAAATACATTAAAGAGATGAAGGCTGCCAAGCCAAAGCAAAAGTCAAGGGGAGTGCCTATCGCACTGATCCATATGGGTTTATACAAAGCGGCCAAAAGAATACCTACTACACCGCAATTGACCCCCATTAAAGCTGATTTTGCTCTAGCGTTTTGTTTGAGATCACCCCAAAATGGAAGCGTCCCCACAACCAACAAAAAGGACGGTAAAAATATGGCGATCAAGCAAAGTAGCCCCCCCCAAACACTGTTGACACCCTCACTCGCAGATGATCCTATGTACGCTGCAAAAGTAAACAAAGGCCCTGGCATAGCCTGGGTCAAGCCGTAACCCGTCAAAAAGGTGTCGCCGGTAACCCATCCTTTGGGGATTACCTCACTTTGCAAAAGGGGCAATACCACATGCCCTCCGCCAAACACCAGGGATCCTGCCCTATAAAAAGTACTTAGCATCCCTAGCCACTGATTGGGGTATAGCTCTTGTAAAAGGGGAAGCCCGAATAAAAGAGTAAAAAATAGAATTAACGAGAAAAAAGCAATTTTTTTATCTGAATAGACCAAATACAAATCGTCCTGAATAGTTTGAGTTGTCCTTAAAAAAATGGACCCCACAATTGCTGATGTGAAAATAACGGCAAGCGTGGACCAAATCAAGGATTGAAATAACAATACGATGCACGCACTAATAGACATCAAACAAATTTTAAAATTATCAGTGCAAATACTTTTTGCCATTGCCCATACCGCCTGGGATACAACTGCTACAACCACGATCTTAAGACCGTGGATTATCCCCAAAGGTATCAAGTGAGTATTTCCTGATACTAATCTAGATAGGAACATCAAAAATAATGCAGATGGCAAAGTAAATCCTAACCAAGCCGCTAATAAGCCAAGATATTTTTTTTGAAAAAATCCCAAAACCATACCCACCTGACTGCTTGTTGGACCAGGCAAAAATTGACATAAAGCGACAATCTCGACGTAAGTATGCTCATCTAGCCATTTGCGTTTTGCGACAAACTCCTCCCTAAAGTATCCAAGGTGGGCCACAGGGCCGCCAAAAGAGGTGAGTCCAAGTCGTAAAAAGATAATAAGAATTGACCAAAAACTTCTTTGTTTGTTGATTGGTATATTTACGTGCATAGATTTAAATCCAAAAACTTCCGATAGGTATGAGTTAGTGTTGTGAGTCGCGGCATATAAATGAAGATGCAGTATGTAGTTTAATAATAAGATGTAACACTCAGAATCGAGTCTAATCTTTTACAAATATTTTTTTAATTTAGAATATTTTTTCACGAGATAAGTTAACTATGCTTAGTTTAAAGAGATTTTTGATTAACTCTTTTCATTAACTCCTCCGCGCTTTCCTTTCTTTCGCTGTATCTATCAGTCAAATAAGGTGAGGCCGTTCGAGTCAATAAAGTGAATTTAACGAGTTCTTCCATCACGTCGACTACCCGGTCATAAGACCCTGAGGGCTTCATCCGGTTGTCATCGTCAAACTCAAGAAATGCTTTTGCCACAGATGACTGATTTGGAATCGTAATCATTCTCATCCATCTTCCTAAAATCCTCATTTGGTTAACCGCGTTAAAGGATTGAGACCCGCCGCTTACCTGCATCAAGGCAAGCGTCTTGCCCTGGGTAGGTCTTACAGCTCCAATACTTAGGGGAATCCAATCTATTTGACTCTTCATCAGCCCAGTCATCGCCCCGTGACGCTCAGGCGAAGACCATACCAGGCCCTCAGCCCACTGCACTAATTCTCTCAGCTCAACCACCTTAGGGTGGGTATCAGGTGCGGCATCAACTTGGGGAAGTCCAAGGGGATTGAAAAACTTAGTTTCACATCCCATAGCCTTCAAAATTCGTTGCGCCTCCTCAGCTAAAAGCCGGCTAAACGATTTTTCTCTAAGAGAGCCGTAAAGAAGAAGAATTTTAGGAGCGTGCTTAAAGAGAGAAGTGTCCTGTAAGTAGTCTAGCCCTGGTTTTTTGAAAAACTTGGGATCAATATTGGGTAATTCGTTCATAGGAGAGGAAGGGGTGGGAGTGAGAGTGAGAGTGGGGTGGGGTGGGGGCTTGGGCCTGAGAGAGGCAACGGGCGAGCCAGCCTGAATAAAGTGTTTGCTTTTCAACTGAAAAAATTACGTTTCAATTTATAATTTCCATTATAATGGAATTATGAAAAATACTAACGCTGTCACAGCTTTCTTGGCTCTGGGACAAGAATCAAGATTAAACATCTTTCGTCTCATAGTACAAAAAGGCGACCGGGGTCTGACCCCGACTCAGTTAAATGAGCTACTCGGTATACCCAGTGCGACATTAAGCTTTCATTTGAAAGAGCTTTTGCACGCTGAGCTTATTCGAGTTGAGCGTCAAAGCCGAAACTTGATCTATCGCCCCAACGCACGATTGGTACAAAAACTCAGTGAATTTTTATTAGACAACTGTTGCGGTGGTAAGTCCTGTCTACCAACCAAATCACTTAAGAAAGAAAAAGCATGACAAAAAAATTCAATATTCTCTTCCTTTGTACTCATAATTCAGCGAGATCGATTCTTGCTGAGGCTATTGCAACAACCCATGAGAGCGGTAAATTTGTCGGCTATTCTGCCGGTTCTAGTCCAGGAACTTCAGTCAACCCTATCGCAGCTGAAATGGCGATCGACATGGGGTTAGCGCCAGATAAACTGCGCTCTAAGAGTTGGGATGAGTACGAATTGGCCAGTGCTCCGCATATGGATTTCATTATCACCGTGTGTGATAACGCAGCCGGTGAGGTTTGTCCCTTTTGGCCAGGCCAACCCGCTACAGCGCACTGGGGATTTCCTGATCCCTCCCTCGTTGAAGGATCGGAGGCTGTAAAAAAACACGCTTTTAGAGAAGTCATGATCGGTCTGAAGAAAAGAATTGATATCTTGGCTTCTCTACCAATCGATCACCTAGACTTAATGGCTACAAAGGATGTTCTCAAAAACATTCACTCTGAGGCATGAAGGCCTATTTAGCTGAGTTTATTGGAACAGCCTTACTACTAGCGGTCGTAACTGGTTCAGGGATTATGGGAGAGTCTTTGGGCTCAGGAAACGCAGCAGTTGCCTTGCTGGGCAATAGTATTGCAACTGGAGCAGGTCTATATGTCTTGATTGTGCTTTTAGGACCTATTTCTGGGGCTCACTTTAATCCGGTAGTGAGCTTGATGTTTTGGAGAACAAAGCATCTAGAACTCAAAAATATGCTGGCTTATTGGGCGTGTCAATTCTCAGGAGCGATTTGCGGAGTATGGCTTACTCATCTGATGTTCAGTCTTCCCCTAATTCAGCAATCTACTAAGCTTAGAAATGGGTACGGTATATGGATAAGCGAATTTATATCAACCCTAGTGCTGTTATCCGTCATTCGAATTGGGGACGTCCAAGCAAAAGAGCGACTACCCATGCTCGTGGCTTTAACGGTGACCGCTGGGTATTGGTTTACATCCTCTACCTTTTTCTCCAATCCAGCTGTCGCGTTCGCTCGTGGTTTTACAAACACTTTTGTGGGCATAGAGCCAAGCGACGTAATTGGTTTTGTATTATCAGAGGTCTTGGCAGTGCTTGTGATGGCTTTACTTATTGGTCTTGATAAGGGAGAGATGCTGACTAAAGAGTAAAGATTAGCTATAGAAATCAAAATGGTTTCAAATTATAAAAAGAAATTGTCTTTGCAAAAAGCAATCACTCATTACAAACCTGCATATTTTGCATCTATAAGCTGCTGTGAACAATTAAGCATGCAGACAACGGAAATATTTTCATGGAACATTTTTTAAAACCAACTCCTTAAGGGTCAAATTAAGGAGATTTTCCAGAAATATACATCTAGCGTAGGTTACTTGTATTGGTAAGAATTGGTGCTGAATTAATTATTTCTTGGACTTGGTCTTTCCACCATTTAGCCTTGTAGGTTGTTCCGTGCCCGGAAGTTTGATCGCTAGCAGGTATTAAAAAAAGCCGTGAGTACGCAATTTTGTTTAGAACCGGCGTGATCGCGTTCAATTCAGTTGGATTTCGTTCGTCATCGGCAGAGTTTATGACCAGTAAACGTGCTTTTATCTTATCTAATTGACCTGTTGGGTTGTAATCACTTGAAGATTCAAACTGATATAGATAATCATTGGCGTCTGCATCAAATGGAGCACTCATACGATTTTTAATATACTGATTTGCTATCTCGCTTGTTGGTGTTTGCTTTTGAATAGCTTGCGTGCCCCCGTTAGTTGCGATTGAATAGTAAGTATAAGCAAAATGAAAACTACTAGGCTGCTTGGTGTAGTTGCCCTCCATCCACTCGGGATCGTTTTTAATTGAGTCTATGAAAAATCGTCTCATTATCCAGTTTCTACCCGACATCTCAATAGGCAAAGAGGCCATAGGCACCAAAATATCCATAAAGCCAGGATGCTGAATTCCCCAAAGCCAAGTGTGCATCCCTCCCATCGAATTGCCTAAGACCATGCGCAGATGGCTTATTTTCAATCCCTCAGTGACTAACCGGTATTGGGCTAAAACCATATCGTCATAGTTATATTTTGGAAACTTAGCTCTTAAATTGTCCGATGGCTTACTTGATTTACCAGCTCCAATAGAGTCTGGCAAGATGATGAAGAATTTGGTCGCATCAAGTGCTTGACCTGGGCCAAACAACTCTCCTCCAAAGTCTTTGTCAAGCATCCGTTCTCCAGATCCAGCCGTCCCGTGGAGTATCAGTATGGCTGGGTTAGTTGGATTTCCCAGCGTGGTGTAACCAATCTTTAACTCCTTAAAGCTTTCCCCAGTATGAAAGGTAAAGTCTGGGGCATTCCAATGTTGTGTCTTTTGACCAAAGAATTCAGATGCAACAGATACTGAACAAATGGAAAATAGTAAGATCAGGAAAAGTTTTTTCATATCAATTTGTTAATATAAATAATTTCAAATATTATCCACCCAACGATTTCAGATCTGCGATTTACTAGTCTTTCAAATGCAATATACGATATTGAAAATCTCTTATGGTGTACATTAGAAATTTTAAGGGCTGTAAGGTACGATTTAATGGTGCATAATCAGTTTTTCTTTACTTTCAGAAATAGCGGTTTGAAATAAATAAGTCCGTTGAAACTGTATTTTTGAATTTAGCTAGAGTAAGAGCTTTTAAGCCTTATTCTTTAGGCTTAAAAGAAAGAAACTAATTAACTAATTAAATAATGAAATACAAACAGTATTACAAATCTCTCTTATGCTTAACTTTACTAATCAATATCTGTAGCGTCACCTTTGCAGGTCAGGGATTATTGGGGATAGACCGAGAAATAACATTTGATCAATCCGGAATTTGGGCAAGAAAATACCAACTCAGTTTGGAGTACGGCTCTGCAGCTGTTGTAATAGCAGGAGCTCTTTGGGAGGGTAACGAGAGTCGATTGGGCCAAACTTTTTGGAAATCAGCTGACTCTATGCTTGTCGCGGATATTTCTGCAACGGTATTAAAAGAAGTATTCAGACGACAAAGACCCATTGATGGCAATAATCCTAATTCTTGGTTCGGCTCATCCAACAACGCTAGTTTCCCAAGCGGAGAGGTCACTCACATCACTGCTATTGTGACCCCCTTTATCAGCGAATACCACCAAGAAAGTCCCGCAGTCTGGGCTCTAGCATTGCTGCCCATTTATGATGGTGAGGCAAGACTTAAATCTCAAGCGCACTGGCAATCTGATGTCTTAGCGGGGATGGCTCTTGGCGTTGCCTCAGGATTGTGGGCGCATAATGAGGACCACGCCTTTACAGCAGGTATATTGCCTCATGGCATGACTATTGGATTTAGAAAGTCTTTTAATTAATTAGCTATGACTGTTTAGCAGTCACTTGCCAGTCTGAATCCCATTGCATAAGTAGAAGATCTAGGGTTTTGACCGTGTCAGCGTTTGTCGACGTATCAGCCCCAAAAGAGCATCTCTCAATGACGCTGATTAGAATACACTTCGAATGCATGACAGACGTTACACTTTTTAGTTTGCGCTACGACTGCTGACTACACACTGGCTTAGTTAAGCAATTGGCGTAGGCCCTTCAATCGGATTGTTCAATATAAATATCCGTATCGTCAATATATCGCTGCGCCAAAGCTACCGCTAATTCCTCTGTTTCCCCGCAAACCATCACGTAGCCAAATCTTTCGGAATTCTCAAATGCAGGTTGAACATGTTGCCCAACCTTCTTTAAGAACTCAACACACTTAACATTACTATCATTCCAGGGGGGCGGCGTGATACTTTTAATGGTGCCTGCAACTGGTGAGGTAAACCACCTGGATGCGGCGACTTGGTGGCCAGACTTATTTGTCAACTCAAACGGCCAAATACCCAAATGAACATCTATCAAATCTTCGTGGATAGATCTGTCTAGGGCGTAACTAACCAGTCGCGCTATTTTGGCGCCAACCAAGCGGGGATTGATTTCAATAAGACGCGGGCCCTCATGGGTTAACATCAACTCAATGTGAGTAGCACCCGAATCAAATTCAATCGCGTCAAGTATTGAAAATACATATTTTTCAATCTCTGCGTGGCCTTCATTGCGCGGAGTAAAACATCCCCCTTGTATAGCAAAAGAGGGCGGAGGCAGCATTTTCTTGACATGCACTCCCAAGAACTTGTGAACTCCGTTTATGGTCAACGTATCAACCCCTATGAAATCCCCTTTCATGTAGCGCTCTACTAGGAGGCGGTCATTTGCTTTAACCCCTAGGCCGTACTCCGCACGACTAGGCAGCATGATCTCAACTGGACTTATAAGTGGATCTAAATCAAGCTCAGTCTGTAAAACCACCACATTTTGAGATCCGTAACCATCTGAGGGTTTGATGAGCAGTGGTAGCCCTAGTGTTTGAATTGCTGATTTAATTTCTGCGGTCGTTGTGGCTAAAGCGAAATCAGGCTGCAAAATATTCTTTTCTGCGAGGCGTCTGCGGACGTTGTATTTGTCTCTTAATAAGACCGCACTATTGAGGTTTAAATAATGGGTATTAAGGACAGTAGCTAATTTAGACGCCTCTAAGAGTCTTATCTCAATGAGGCAGATGACAGCATCGATTCTTAGGATTTGATGAGCAGCTAAAACTTTGGCAAGGACTGTTTCAAACACAAAGTCTTTAACCTCAATAAGTTGATAAGCTGCATCTAAATAGTACTTGACCTCCTCTTGCTCAAGGTAGAGTGATAAATCAGAGGTTAGGAAGGTAACAGTATGGCCCCGATTTTTTGCGCTATGCAAAATATCGAAATCATTCCCACCTGGAAGATCAATAATTAATAAATGGGCCATATATGATCCTAAATCAAATGAAAAAGAGCTATTTTAATACTTTTATATTCAATGATGCTGTTAATGGTTTGAGCAATTAAAGTTTTAAAAACTGGAGTCGATCAGTCTAATGCGTAAAGTGTTTTCTAATCAATCCATGATTGGAGCATTATTACGATAAGGAGTTTGTATGGGAATGCGTATTGGATCTAGCGGTGGCGCTGCAATGGCTCAAGCAGCGCAAAGTAGCAGCGTATCTCAGTGGCAGCAAGCAAAGGTCGCAACACCCACGCCTGCTCCAGCAGCGAACGCTCAGTTGTTAGCTAGTTTGACGCAAGGTAGCAAAGTAAACACGTACGCGTGATTACAAAGTTTCTTTGAATAATTCAAAGTTTTAAGCCTTAAAGTGAATTGACTATGCCTTTTCCTTTAGGGCTTAATTACGCATAAAATTAAAGGATACCCGGTTCTTGAATTGAATGTAATTTTTAATACATTTTCTTCAATGGACTAGAAACATATCAATTTAATCAGCCAACAACAAATGGTTATTCGTAATAAAATAGCTTGCGCCCACACAATTGCTTTCACAACGCTTTGGCTCCTTTATAGTGTTTGTTACTCTGCTCCGTTCGAAATAAAAGTGCATGACGATTTGATTGCTAATTTTGAGCAATCTGCATATGAAGTCGAGACAAACCTTTACCAAACTCCCGCATCACAAAACCTAAAGTCTAATGTTTTTCAGACAAGACTAGAGTATGGATACGGCATCACGCAAACCAGCGAGTTGGGCGCTAACCTTTACTTGAGTAACAACGATGGCAAAAGTTTTATAAATGGTGGGAAAATAAGTCACATGTATATTCCTACCCACGATGAGGAGGGTATTTGGCATTACGGCGTAAAAAATGAGATTAATTACATAAAAGATATTGATGCAAACGAGACTACCTATTATGAATTCACTCCAATTCTTGGCCTGCATTTGTATAGGTGGAAGTTTACGTTGAACCCAAGCGTAGACGTAACTCTGGGTAGGAGCAGTAAAGGGACGTTCTCGCCATCAGCAAAGCTTGTTTACGTTATCTCAGAAAAGGTTGATATAGGGGGGGAATATTATTCTGACAACTTATCTGTGAAAGGGTTTTATACACCGACGCAACAACCTAAAACAGCCTATTTAGTCGCGGATATTAAATACGCTAAATCCGCGCTTAATTTTGGTGTTGGAAAAGGTGTCAATGCGAATTCAGATAACTGGGTAGTCAAGTTGATAGGTTCATTTAGTTTTTAAAAATTCAACTTTAAAGTTGAACTCTATTGAAGTATTTTTTCTAAGTGCTATCTAGAAAATCTGCAAAGCTCCTAAATAGCCTGCTTCTGTTGGCAATTAAATTTTTTTCTAAGCAGCTGAATATCTAAAATAGACGCACCCAAGCGCTTGTTAAAGTCCGTGTGCTATTGGTGCTGAATAAGCACTGTTGGTTGCTATTTTGTTCACCTTAAAGTGTTTTCAATTTGCAGATCTGCGTTGTTATGAGGTAAGACGTTACAGAACATACTGCACAAAGCAAACTGCCCCAGGCTATGTCAATAAATGCCAATTTTTTAGGAAATTGCTCGATTATGGCTAGGCATGTTAAGTCGTAAGTCATGTAGCTAAAGAATCCGAAGAGCAAACCGTATATGAGTGCATTAAGCCACGATTGCATCTTAAGTGACGAAATACTGACAAAGATAGTTGCACCCAAAGGGAAGAGTAAATAAAAAGCAATCCCTGCACTTAAAACGGACTGATTCGCAATTAGAACGCCCATTTCGCTGATGTATAAATCTCTAGCAACGATGAATAGCCAAATTAAATCTAAAGCTACCATGCTTACTAAAAATGCCAAATAGCTAATTACAGCTGATTTCAATTGCGGATATCTGGTGAACAAATAAATCATTGAATTATCTTAAATTATTTAAGTCAAAGGCTTAGTCTGTTGCACAACGCTCTCCCGCTCGTAGGCAAAGTTTTAGTTGTTTTTTGCAAATCAATGTGAATTCTCATAAATGTGAACTACAAAAGATAAATCATAAAGCACATGACAACGCTTATGTTCGCTGCCGCGTAGAAAATACTTAAGCGAGAGATTACATTAGAAAAACATGAAACTCTTTGTGTCGAGCACAAGATTGATACAACGTTTGCAAATGAATATAAGTGGTCCACAGACACATTGTCCTGCTCGTGATGGAGGAAAAGATGATGATGAACTTTAATAGAAATATTTATCCTGTTTATTTTTACCGATTTACATCTATCTCTTTGATAACTTTGTATGATTCAACACACCGTTCATAAACCCAAAATCAAACCTCCAGAGAAACAGCAGATCGTTTTGGTTTTTCAGGGCGGAGGTGCGATTGGTGCTTATCAGTACGGAGCATATGAAGCTCTTCACAACAACTCCATAGAGCCAGATTGGTTAATCGGGACCTCTATTGGCGCGATAAACGGAGGGTTGATAGCGGGGAACCCCCCAGAAAAAAGAGTTAAGGCCTTAAAAACCTTTTGGGATTTAATGAAAACGCATGGGAGGAGGTCTACTTATCCATCGAAAGACCTATTTGATTTCATGACAGTTACTATGGGTGTAGAGGGATTTTTTAGGCCTAACTATACTGCTTGGGTTTATCCCAATGCTGACCTGGGAATAGATAAAGCGTCCTACTACAGTACCGATCCTCTTCGCACTACGCTTGGGAAATTAATTAATATTGACTATTTAAATTCTAAAAACATTCGCTTGACTGTTGGCGCAGTCAACGCCAACACAGGACAGATGCGTTATTTTGACAGCAGAGATGAGGAGCTATCGATTGAACACATCATGGCTTCCGCGTCTTTGCCTCCTGCATTTCCTGCAACCCTCATCAAGGGCGAGCCGTATTGGGATGGGGGTGTATTTTCAAACACTCCAATGGAGGCAATTTTTGAAGATCGACCAAGACTTAGTTCATTGATTTTTTCAGTTCAGTTGTGGAACCCTGAGGGTGGCGAGCCTAAGAGTATCAACGGTGTCATCAATAAAATAAAAGATATTCAATACGCATCAAGAAACCATTATTTAGAAAAAGAGCGACAGCTGCATAGGTTGAGGCACGTAATCAGAGAGTTGGGCACTAAATTAACGGATGAAGTTAAAAAAACCCCTGAAGTCAAGGAACTATTGGCTTGGGGCTGTGGCACTAAGATGCACATCATTCAACTAACTGTCGACACCGTACCGGGTGAAGATGATCTGCGAGATATTGACTTCTCAACTGAGGGGATAACAGCTCGGTACCACTCGGGATTAGAGGGAACAATAGAGGTTTTAAAGAGTAATCCATGGGTCAAGCATATTGACCCAATTGAGGGGATACGAGTTCATCCAAATTAGAACCTTCTCGTCACCCCAACAGATGCTAGATTTGATTTAAGTGCACTGTCCCCGCCGATAGAGTCGTAATGGTTCAAACTGAAACGAAGGTCCGTAGATGCTCCCATTGGCAAGTCGTAACCAAGTCCGTAAAACTTTCCCATACCACTTTGGTTTTGCGATTGGCTATATCCGCCTAAGCTGGTACTGACATTCCCCAGCTGTTTCTCTTTATATTGTGTAGCGCCAAGGTCTATAAAAACGTATTTAAAGACCGGCAATTGAACTGGATGCAAGACTAAGCCTAAATCAGCTCCTGAGTAAGAAGCGTTAAAAGAGCCTGAATAATTTGTATTTAGCGCGCTTATACCTGAAAAAGTTAAAGTTTGATTTGCTGTCTGTGCATAGCCCAGTTCAACTGCAATATATTTGTTCAGCAATATTCCGCCAAACAACCGGTACGCCGCCGCCCCGTTATTTTGCGATGATTGGGAGGTGCCGCCAACCGCATTTGTGAGTTCTGAATTTACGGTCGAGGTTTGGTCAGAGAGCTGAGAAAATCCTGCACTTGCGCCTAGATAAATATTTTTTGGGGTCTCTTGTCCGTAGGTATTTAGTCCTAAGCAAAGTAGAGCTAAATTGCAAGTAAGTTTAAAGTAATTGTTCATGGAGTTAATTTTTAATTGAGTTAATTTCTAAAAAACCGTTTGCGCAACTGTCAAGAGAGTCTTGATATGGGCACATTTACGCCGGAATGCAAATTTGGCGATTGAAGTTAATAAGATAGAAAGCAGAAAAACATCTTACCTCTCGCATCCTCTGGGGTCTGCTTGACCATTCCTAGGGTGAATATAGGCCAGATAACCCTTGGTGAATGTTTCCCACCACTCATATACAAATAGTCAGGCTTAATAAAAGTAGAGCTACGGACACCGTAGCTATGCATCTAGATTTTTAAAACTATATTTGCCTTTTCGCTGAAATTAGGTCGGTAAAAAAAGCAGTTTTAAATATATTTCAAAAGAGCGCTGTCGTACAGATCTCTAAAGTTACTTAGGGTAAATTAAAAGTTCAAAAAAAAGGACGGCCAAATTGCTATTTAATATCATCCTCATCGTGTTGTTCTTTATGGTAATAGGGGCCATACCAACTTGGCCCCACAGTAGAGGCTGGGGCTATTATCCGAGTGGCTCCCTAGGCTTAGTGTTATTAATTTTGATAATTTTGATGCTAACAGGTCGATTTTAAGAGATTCAAAATAGTTTCATTTTTTAAAAAAGATCGTTATTTTTTTCTCTCTAATCGGCCCAAAATTCCTAATGCTTTGAAATGTATTTCGTGCATATAAATAGGAAAAGAAGATTCTTCTCAGTCAATAGATCTCGACTCAAAAAA
Source organism: uncultured Burkholderiales bacterium (assembly GCA_903871545.1). Taxonomy (GTDB): domain Bacteria; phylum Pseudomonadota; class Gammaproteobacteria; order Burkholderiales; family Burkholderiaceae_C; genus Limnohabitans. The sequence goes on from CAIQHG010000048.1 coordinate 55,196, forward strand.
GGATGCTTGACTAAAAGTTTTTTGCATAGCACTGAAGAGATCTTACTTTAGCGAAGCAACATTGCCCCTTTAACTAACGGAGAATGAATTGACAAAAGTAGCACCACTGACCAACATAGAGACGATACGTGAAAACGCGCGCAAACACATTGAGCAAGGCGCAGTAACTGCGGACTATCCCGCAGACCTTAAAGTGGTCCTTGCGCATCTTAACACTGCGCTAGCTACTGAATTAGTTTGTGTGCTGCGCTATCGCCGCCACCACTTCATGTCAAAAGGAATTCTCGCACCGGCTGTAGCTGCCGAGTTTTTGAACCACTCCAACGAAGAACTTGGTCACGCCGACTTATTGGCCGAACGCATTGTGCAACTTGGCGGATCCCCCGACTTCGCTCCGCCCGGCCTCGTCGAGCGAAGTCTCGCTGAGTATGTTGAAGGTTCCTCCCTCCAAGACCGGATTTACGAAAATCTAGTGGCCGAGAGGATCGCTGTCAATAGCTACCGTGACCTTATCAGGTATCTTGGCGCGGACGACCCCACCACCAGCGAAATGTTAAAAACCATTTTGGCGGTCGAAGAAGGACATGCCAATGAGCTTGCTGATCTGATCCAACATTTTCCACGCAGCTAATCAAGAGCTTCAAACCCAGCAATTAGGAAAAGCATGAATAAAAAAGACTTGCCGACGACTTTCGGTATATTCAAGCCAGTTGGGCACACGCTTATTGCCTTTCATACAACCGCAGAGCTCACGAGTGCGCAAGCCGATTTAGCAAGGCTTGGCTTTGAGCAAGATTCGATGGTACTTTACAGCGACACCGAAATGTTGGCACAAGTTGACAAAGAGCTTGAGCATGTAAGTCCCATGGCAAATTTTGGCTATGAATTAGATTTGATTCATATTCATAGGGAGCTAGCGCAAGATGGTTGCTGTTTCTTAGTCGTCAAAGCAGATACCGATGCGTTGGAGAAACTAGTCTCTGATATGGTGCGCTCAATCAAACCTGCCTCTGCGCAGCAATACGGGCATTTTATGATCGAAGATCTGACCGAGAAACCCCCAGGACGCGTCCAAGCATAAGTGACTGATACAAGATGGCGGATTTTTAGTATTTAAAGCCGCTATGAGTGACCAAGCACAGTGCGCGGTTCATAGGCTTTTTCTAGCAGTAAGATCTCGCTAGGACTGAGGGTCACATTTAGTGCAGCCACTGCATGATCAACATGGAAGTCTTTACTTACACCGGCGATAGGTGCGGTCACTCCCCTATGTAGCAACCAAGCATAGGCAAGCGTCGCCGCCTCGATGTGCTTTTGTTGCGCCAGCAAATGCAGCGCTTGGCGAACCTGTAAGTCAGACGCGCGGCCGTAGAACTTGCTTTGCGCATCATCAGTTTCACTGCGGGGGGTGACCCTTGCTATTTCACCAGATGGATCGCTCACCAAAAAGCCGCGTGCAAGGGGACTCCAGGGCAGCAGGGCCACTCCCGCATCTTTACAAAGCGGGATCATCTCCCGCTCCTCCTCTCGGTAAACGAGGTTGTAATGGTTTTGCATGCTTACAAAGCGGGTCCACCCGTTTTGCTGCGCTATTTGTTGCATCTTGGCGAACTGCCAAGCCCACATGCTGCTCGCTCCGAGGTAACGGACCTTGCCTGCCTTCACCACGTCGTTAAGCGCCTCCATTGTCTCTTCTATCGGAGTCTCCTGGTCGAAGCGGTGAATCTGGTAAAGATCAATGTAGTCAGTTCCTAGGCGGCGCAGCGATGCGTCGACTGCGTGGAAGATTCGCTTTCGGCTTAAACCATCAAGATTGGGGCGGTGGCTAAAAGATGCTGAATTTACGCCTTCAAAGTCCATATCCACCGGGTTGAAAACTTTTGTGGCTATCACTATCTCCTCGCGCCGTGCACCAGGGAACATCTCGGCCAAGCATTGACCCGTTATTTTTTCGCATTCGCCGCCAGAATAGGTGTCAGCGGTATCAAAAAAATTAATGCCCTGCTCGACCGCACGGTGAAAGAGTGGCCGCGCTGAGGCTTGATCTAACATCCAAGGGCGCCACTCAGGCGAACCAAAAGTGAGTGTGCCCAAGCAGATACGAGACACCTTTAAGCCGGTGCTGCCAAGACGGACGTATTGCATAAGAGAGATTAGGAGTTTTGCTTATTGGGGCTCAATGCCGGCTTGTTTGATGATTTGACCGTACATCGTGGAGTCGGTTCGGATCACGTCGCTCATGGACTGCGGCGTTCCTCCGATCGGATCTAAGCTAATTTCTGCGAGTTGCTTGCCCATATCGGCCGCGAGCGCCTTGTTGAGGTCCGCGTTTAAACGGTCAACTATGGCCTTAGGTGTTCCCGCGGGAGCAGCTAATCCGATCCAAGTGACAGACTCGTAGCCAGGGACACCGGCTTCTGCGACAGTTGGCAAGTTAGGTAGTAGGGGTGAGCGCTTCGCGCTTGTAATAGCAAGGCCCCTCAGCTTATTGCCAGTGACGTACTGCAAAGCTGTTGGAGAAGTCTCAAACATCGACTGGATTTGACCCCCAAGTAGATCATTCAAAGCTGGAGCACCTCCTTTGTAAGGAACATGCAAAACTTTTGCGCCAGTCGCCATCTCAAACTGCTTGGCAGCAATGTCCTGCCCAGTTCCGATACCCGCGCTGCCCATTGTGATCTTTTCGGGCTGTGCCTTGGCAAGCGCTATCAGTTCTTTCACGCTGTTGACCGGCACCGAGGGGTGAACCATCAAGATGTTGGGCTGATTGACAAGACGGATGATTGGCGTGAAGTCATTGAATGGGTCAAAGCCGGTTCTTTTAAACAAGTGAATGTTTGCAGCTAAAACCCCAGAACTAGTGACGAAGAGCGTGTTGCCGTCGGGATTTGTCTTTGCGACAAATTCTGCGGCGATATTTCCAGAAGCGCCGGCGCGGTTGTCAACAAGGAAGGGTTGCCCCAAAGAGTCTGTAAGTCTCTTGGCAACTATGCGAGCCACCATGTCTACGCTACCTCCGGGTGGAAACGGCACTACGATCTTAACCGGCCCGGAAGGCCAAGTTTGAGCCGAGGCGATTCCAAAGCCTAAGATCAAGACAAAAAATACACTTTGGCGAAAGTATTTGAACATACTGGGGACTCCTTGTTGTTAAGGTAAGAGAAAGGGAAATTGACGTAGGCTTTAACTCTGTTTTTGTTTCTCAAGCACACTTAGGATAACCTGAGTAGTCCCCATTATGTCTGGGTACTTTTCCCCGGCATCGATGCGGGCGAGCGTGCGCTTTTCTTCCTCCATCATCTTTAGCGCGCGGCGCACTGAGTACTCGATGTCCTCAGGTGGCATGACCAGTATGCCGTTCTCATCGGCCAAGATAGCATCTCCTGGATTAACGGCTACACCACCACAGCTGACAGTGACACCAAATTCGCCGCCAAGTCCCAAAGTCTTAACCGTCACAGCTGAGGTTCCACGAGACCATACAGGGACACCGTATTGGCGCAGTTCTCCCAGGTCAGTGACGAGTCCGTCCACAATAATTCCGGCAACCCCCGCAGCCCGAGCCGCATAAGCAACTGCTCCACCAAGAGAGGCAATCGACATGTCACCGCAGCGGTCGATTATTATGAAGTCCCCAGGCCTTGCCTGCCCAACGGCGTAGTGGACCATTGCTCCGTCCATGCCTGGCATGCGGATGGTGATTGCGGTGCCTGCAACGCGACGATCTTGGAAATGGGCACGAATGTCGGGGCACATAAACCCTGTATAGCGAAAGTGTCCTATGACTGCTGGTTCCGCTTGTACAAGAAGTTTCAATAATTGGGTATCGATTGCGGGGGGGAGAGGATTTATTTTGTACATTGAATTATCCTAAAAGTGCGAGAACTAGAAACTAGTGAATGATAAACTGTGGGGGTAAGTTTACTAACAGCATTTAGATTTTACTCAACCCGTTTGTCATTTAATTTGAGTAGAGGAGTCTTTACACTCCCTGACGTGATGAAGATGTGATTCGATTATGTGTAGCATTCAGATTAGCATGAGTAGCTTATTGGACGTCAGTTTAATAGGGCCGCGGTCAACAAATAGCTTTTTTGTTAGGGATCTGAAGGGGTGCACTGACGTAAGTAGGAGAAAATATACCAAAAGGAGAATTTCATCGTGATAATTCATCAGCTTTTTGACGACGAGTCGTGCACTTATACCTACTTACTGGTGGATGAAAGTACCCAGGAGGCCCTCATCGTTGACCCAGTGGATACAAAACTTGAGAGGGACTTAGCTATTATCAGGCGAGATAACCTACGTGTTAGGTGGATCTTAGAGACTCACGCGCATGCAGATCACATTACTAGTTCGGCTAAGTTGGCTGAATTAACGGGTGGGAAAGTAGCGGCACCAAAAGCCTGTGATATCGGTACTGCAACTTGGCAGTTGGAAGATCAAAACCAAATAACATTCGGTATTCAAAAACTAACTGCTTTAAGCACCCCAGGTCATACGAAGGGAAGTATGTCTTTCGTATGCGCCAACAATGTGTTCACAGGTGATACGCTGTTAATTAACGGATGCGGCAGAACTGACTTTCAGTCTGGTAGTTCAGAAGAAATTTATAACAGTATTACCAACATACTCTTTAAATTACCCGACGAAACTGTCGTGTGGCCAGGGCACGACTACAACAATAGAAAAAGCTCAACCATTGGCATTGAAAAACAATCCAACACTAGATTGGCGGGAAAAACCAAGCAAGAGTTTATTCAACTCATGTCTGAACTCAAACTAGCTAAACCCAAAAGAATTGATGAGGCAGTGCCCGCAAATAAGCTCTCAGGTTTGAGGCATGATGCCAATGAATATCAATCTAGAGATCTATGTCCTGCACAAGGCTATGCTGGAGATATCTCAAGTCATATGGCCTGGAGTTGGGTGCAATCTAACCAGGCTGTACTAATAGACGTGAGAACGCAAGCTGAATTAGAGTGGGTTGGATTTATCCCTGCAGCCATTTCAGTGCCTTGGAAAAACTCACCAGACATGACGCTAAACACTAATTTTGATCAGGATATCAAAGGAGTTTACGCCGAGAAAAAGGTTGTATTTCTTTGCAGGAGTGGGGTTCGCTCCATCGCGGCGGCTAAGAGAGCGACTGATTTAGGAATTGAAGCCTATAACATTTTGGATGGCTTTGAAGGTGATATCGACTCCAATGCGCAAAGAGGTCGCAAAGGCGGTTGGAAGACCAGTGGGTTACCCTGGCGACAAAATTAAAAATTCTCGCATATCAATGTAAGGACAAAAATTTATGAACCAATTTACAAATCCACTTCATCGTTGGAATGAAAGATTTTCAAACGAGGGGTATCTTTTTGGGCGAGATCCTAATCAGTACCTCAAAGAACAAGTTCTTCATCAAATTAAATTGCCAAAATTGGCCAACCCAAAGACACTTTGCATCGCTGATGGAGAGGGTCGAAACAGTGTTTGGCTTGCAGGGCAAGGACATACTGTTACTGCTTTTGATTTTTCGCCAATAGCAGTAGATAAAGCCAAAAAATTAGCCGATGAAAACTCTGTAAGTGTTGACTTTAATTGCTGCGGGTGGGATGGCTTTGATTGGACACCATCCACCTATGATTACGTAATCGGAATATTCTTTCAGTTTGTTGATCCCTTTGATAGAGAGAAGCTTTTCAAGCAAATGGATATTTCTTTGAGATTGGGCGGCGTATTAATCATTCAAGGGTACGGAGTTGATCAATTAAAGTACAACACCGGCGGGCCTGGTAAGTTGGATCATTTATATGAAGAGCAAATCCTAAAAGATCAGTTTTCTAATTACGAAGTATTGGACTTGCGCACTTATGTAGCTGAAGTAAATGAAGGAGCTGCGCATAAAGGGATGTCGTCTTTAGTCGGTATGACGGCATTAAAATCAACCTTTAAGAATTAAAAATGTATGATTTAGGCGCACAACTGTAAAAAGTGTAAATTAATCTGTGTAAATTGACTGCGGTTAGTGGTTAGCGTTTAAACGATCCCCAAATTCAATTTCAAACCTGTTCATCGCAGTTCTCCAATTTTGAATCGGCATGACCCCTTGGATTTAGGAATCCCCTGTCCTTCCCGCGCAAGCCCTTGCGTCCATCTAAGGTCGGAGTGGATGTCAATAACAACAGATTTTTTTCATGCTTTAAAACTCACAATGTACTTTCAGTTGACTCACTAAGTGCTTAATTTTAAATAATATTTTATCTATAAAGAATCAACGAAAAGCATTCTAAGTTATTGATTTCATTGAAATAATTACTAAAACTAGTTACAAATATCTAAAAAACCTGTTAAAGTGCAAATAAGTGGTATTTAGTGGGAAATTGTGTAGTGCAATGGTTCCCGCTTTATCTTTGCATTTAAAAAAGGGGTTAGTTACGTGTTTCAAGGCGCATCATCACTCAGCTTAGACGGGAAGGGTCGGTTATCGATCCCTACCCGCTATAGGGATGTGCTGAGTGCAACAGCTTCAGGTCAACTAACCGTTACCAAACATCCTCATGGTTGTTTGATGGTGTTTGCACGTCCTGAATGGGAAAGATTTAGCTCACGAATATCCAATTTACCGATGTCTGCGCAGTGGTGGAAAAGAATCTTTCTTGGCAATGCGATGGATGTGGAGATGGATGCAACAGGTCGCGTATTAATTTCTCCAGAGCTTAGAGTTGCAGGCGGGTTAACCAAAGAAATTGTTTTACTCGGCATGGGTACCCACTGCGAGTTGTGGGACCGAGCAACTTACGAAGAACAAGAAGCCAAAGCATTGCAAGGAGAGATGCCCGATGTGTTCAAGGAATTTTCTTTTTGAAGGAACCTAGTGACCCCCCAATGGACACACACTTCTGTGATGCTATCAGAGGCCCTAGAGGCGCTAGCGATCCACAGGGACGATACGTACATCGATGCCACGTTTGGGCGCGGCGGGCACGCGCGGGAGATTTTGAAAAAACTCTCAAGCCAGGGGAAGCTGATTGCTTTCGACAAGGATTTGGAGGCAGTGAAAGCAGCTCAGGAGATGGGGGACGAACGGCTAAAGATCCATCACAGCGGTTTCAGCGCCATTTGCGAACTCCCACCAAGCTCTGTGGCTGGAGTGCTTTTGGACTTGGGCGTCAGCTCACCTCAAATCGACAATCCTGTCAGGGGTTTTTCATTTCGGTTCGATGGGCCTTTGGATATGCGAATGGACTCGACCAGGGGAGAGAGCTTAGAGCAGTGGTTAAACAAAGTATCAGTAGAGGAGATGGCCCGAGTGATTCGTGATTACGGGGAGGAAAGATTTGCGAATTCAATCGCAAAAGCGATTGTGCAGCGCCGCGAAGAAAAAGGTTTGCCAAGCGGGACCGCTGAGTTGGCAAGGTTGATTGGCGAGCATGTAAAAACAAGGGAGTACGGACAAGACCCTGCAACCCGAACGTTTCAAGCGTTTCGAATTCATATCAACCAAGAGCTTGAAGAACTCAAAGTTGCGCTAAAGGGCGTGATTAACGTCTTAAGACCAGAGGGGCGTTTGGCTGTAATTAGTTTTCATTCCTTGGAGGACCGAATCGTTAAACAATTCATTGCAAGTCACTCCAAAGATGAGTACGACAGACGTCGACCGTTTGAGCCACCAAAAGTAATGGCTTTAAAAGCGTTGGGACGGGTGCGTGCATCACCACAGGAGGTGAAGGTAAACCCAAGGAGCAGGAGTGCGATTCTTCGTATCGCACAAAGAATAGGGCCAAGTTTGTGACACGTATTAATTTGTTGCTGTTATTTGCTGTGGTGGCGAGTGCACTGTACTTGGTGAGGACTCAGTACGAGTCCAGAAAACTCGTCACTGAGCTTGACCGAGCAAATGCGCAGGCTCATAAATTAGAAGTTGAGTATGGCCGCTTAGACGTGCAACGGGGAGCTGAGGCAACGCCTGTAAGAGTTGAGAAACTGGCGCGTGAAAAATTAAGAATGCGACCCATTACTCCTGCAATCACCATGTACGCAACGCCTCGCGGTGATGTGTCTAAGTTAGGTGGATTGGCTAATTTTGGAGAGGCGCCGTGATCGGTAGAAGCGTTAAATACACCTCTAGTCCTTTGCTTGCGAGTAAGACGCCGATATGGCGCAGTCAATTCATCGTAGCTGCAATAGCGCTTGGATTTTTAGCACTCGTTGCAAGGGCTGCGTATGTGCAGGTTTTAGACAACGCTTTTTTTAAGCACCAAGGAGCTGTGCGGTTTATAAGAACCTTAGATTTACCTGCCAACAGAGGGAAAATTTTAGACCGAAATGGTCTGATTATGGCCTCTAGCGTCCCGGTCCCGAGCATTTGGGCCAGCCCCGAGGGGATCGACCGGGATCCGCAAAAATTAAAGCAGTTGTCTGGCTTATTGGGGCTCAGTCCAGCAGAGTTGGAGAAAAAACTCCAAGACGAAGATAAGAGTTTTGTCTGGCTAAAGCGACAAGTAGAGGAGCCCATTGCCCAACAAATAACAGAGCTAAAAATTAAAGGCGTTTTCTCCAGAATGGAGTACAAACGCGTCTATCCTGAGGGGGACGCAGCCGCTCACATCGTAGGATTTACAAACGTAGAGAATAACGGTCAAGAGGGTTTGGAGCTCACCTTTAACTCTCAGCTCGGGGGCAAGCCTGGAACACGGCAAGTCATAAAGAACCGACTTGGACAAGTAGTTGAAGATATCGGAGAAATGGTCCCACCCCTGGACGGGCGTGACCTGCAACTGAGTATTGACTCAAAGATACAATTTTTTGCATACGAGAAGCTCAAAGAAGCCGTGATTCAGCACAGGGCACAAGCGGGCAGCGTGGTTGTCTTAGACGTACAAAACGCAGAAGTTTTGGCGCTTGCCAACTATCCAAGTTTCTCACCCGATAAAAGAGACAAACTCACCGGTGAACAGCTCAGGAATAGAGCTCTCACTGATACCTTTGAGCCGGGCTCAACGATGAAACCCTTTGTGGTGGGACTTGCTCTTGAGCGAGGCGTAGTCAAACCAGAGACCATGATTCAAACTGGAAGTGGTCATTTAAATATGTCGGGCGTGGTGATATCAGACTCACACCCGCACGGAACAATCAGTGTTCGCGAAGTGATACAAAAATCGAGCAATATCGGGGCCGTAAAAATAGCCTTGCAAATGCAACCAAAAGATATGTGGGAGATTTACACCCAGGTGGGTTTTGGACAAAGGCCTCAAGTTCCATTTCCAGGAGCCGGTTCTGGAAGATTGAGGGCCTACAAAACTTGGCGCCCTATTGAGCAAGCAACCATGAGCTACGGGTATGGTCTGTCCACCAGCCTTTTTCAACTCGCACAAGCCTACACCGTATTTGCTGCAGACGGGGAAATCATCCCAATGAGTCTGATTAAGCGAAAAGAAAAACCGGTTGGCGCAAAAATTTTAAGTGCATCAAACGCTTCTGAGCTGAGGGGGATGCTGCACATGGTGACGGGTCCAGGGGGAACCGCGCCGCTTGCGCAAACCATGGGCTACTCAGTGGGCGGCAAAACAGGTACCGCACACAAGCAGGAGGGTAAGGGGTACTCGAGTAATAAATATAGAGGATTTTTTGTAGGTTTAGCACCAATTGAGCAGCCCAGAATAGTTGTTGCGGTCATGATAGATGAACCATCCGATGGGGTTTATTTTGGCGGCGAAAATGCGGCTCCCGTTTTTAGTCAAACGGTGCAACAGACGCTCAGGTTACTGGGGGTTCAACCCGACATGGCTGTGAAGCCACAAGTTTTTAGTGCTGAAAAGGAATCTTTGTGATTTCAACACTTAAAACACCTGTGCAAGCGGCGCGTTGGTTGCAAGACAAAGTTAGTGGGGATTTGAGCCCCGACAGTAGACGTATTAAAAGGGGTGACGGCTTTGTAGCTTGGCCGGGATACGCCTTTGATGCTAGAGTCTTTGTTCAAAACGCATTAGAGCAGGGTGCAAACGCTTGTCTAATAGAGGATGAGGGGGTCGCTCCTTTTAGCCAAAACGCGAGTTGGAAAGAGTCAAACGTTGCTTCATACAAAGGACTTAAGGCTGATTGCGGTCGTATTGCAGATGAGTATTACGGTAGACCCAGTGAGGCATTAAAAGTACTGGCCGTGACCGGCACCAACGGAAAAACCTCAATCGCTTGGTGGCTTGGTTGCGCGCTGGAGTTACTCGGCGCAAAGTGCTGCGTTATCGGTACCCTTGGTGTGGGTGAGTTACCCAACAAGCATGAGCAAAGCGTTTCACAAGCGTTGTCTAAATTTAAATCCAATGGGCTTACAACGCCAGATCCTTTGACGCTGCAAAGTAGTTTGAAGCAATTCAAAGAAAAGGGCTTTGAGTACTGCGCGCTAGAAGCCTCCTCGATAGGGATCGCGGAGAACAGGTTGAGCGGGACTCGAATTGATACTGCAATTTTTTCGAACCTAAGTAGGGATCATTTGGACTATCACCCGAGTATGGACGAGTACTGGAGTGTTAAAGAATCTTTATTTGAATGGCCCAATCTCAAAAACGCTGTGATCAACTTAGATGACCCTAAAGGTCTTGAGTTGTATGAAAATCTAATGTTGAAGAAGGATTCAAATTTAACTCTCATAGGATACGGTCAACACAATAAATCAAATCTCCAAGCAAGTGAGATTGCGTATCCAAACGAATGGGGTGGTTTGAGTTTTAAGGTGACCTATACCGATCAACTTTCTTTGGTGCAAAGTGGTGTGTTGGTAACTAAGTTTCTAGGTCTTTATAACTTATCAAATTTACTGGCGGTGATTGGAACAATGTGCGCGCAAGGGCACAGTTTGAAAGCTGTAATAGACAAGTGCATGCAACTGCGCCCTGTGCCTGGGCGCATGCAGCGAATTGAGAGCTCTAGCAGCGCAGTTCCAACCGTGATCGTCGATTACGCGCACACGCCAGACGCATTAGCCAAAACCCTTCAAAGCCTCATACCCCTTAAAGAAAAAATAAAGGGGAGACTACATTGTTTGATTGGGTGTGGGGGTGAGCGAGACGCGGGCAAACGCCCTCAGATGGCTAAATTTGCAAACGAGTACGCTGACTCTATCATGCTCACCTCTGACAACCCCAGAGGCGAGAGCGCACAGGCCATAGTTGATGACATGCTGAGTGGGCTCAGCTCGCTACCTAACCCCAAAGTAGAGGTAGAGCTAGATAGAGCGCTTGCAATCATAAAAATCATTGGCCGTGCAAGGAGCGAAGACATTGTGTTGATTGCTGGCAAAGGGCATGAAAACTACCAAGATATCAATGGCATCAAACTTCCGTTTTCGGATGCAGAGCACGCCGTAGCTGCAATGCTCAGTGAGCAACGCAAGCGAGAGGTTCAGCCATGAGCTCAAGTCAAAAAGAACTCATGAACTTAACCCTTGCCGAAGTTGCAGCCATGTTAGGTGATTCAGCAAGCAATGATTTAAACGCTACAAACACAAAGGGAGTCAGCCGAATAATCGGCAACGAATCTGCTGGAGTGCAGCGAATTCAAATGGACTCAAGAAATGTTCAAGTAGGCGATCTCTTCATTGCATTAAAGGGTGAAAGATTTGACGCTCATGATTTCTTAAAAGATATTGCAACTGTGGAGGGTGTGTGCGCACTGGTTAAAGAGAATGCGAGTGAGAGCGTTTTGTCGCTCTCTATTAACGCTATCTGCGTCGAAGACACCCTCGCCTGTCTGGGGCAACTCGCGGCTGCGTGGCGTCTTAAGCACATGGTGCCTCTCATTGCCGTAACAGGCAGTAATGGTAAAACAACTGTAACGCAAATGATTGCGAGTGTCTTAAAGGAACACGCAGGCGAGGACGCGTTGGCTACGAAGGGCAACTTAAATAATAACATCGGGGTTCCACAAACTCTTCTTAGACTCAGAGCGCACCATACCTGCGCTGTGGCGGAGTTGGGTATGAACCACCCAGGTGAGATTGCTTATTTGGCTGACTTAGTCAAACCCAGTGTCGCCTTGGTCAATAATGCCCAACGCGAGCATCAAGAGTTTATGAACTCTGTTGAAGCGGTTGCGATTGAAAATGCACAGGTTATTAAGTCTTTGACCAAAGACGGAATTGCCGTGTTTCCTGCCGACGATGAATACTCGGCCCTTTGGGCTTCTATGTGCGAGCAAAATAAATACATGACTTTTTCAACAGGTCAGGTATTTGCACAAAGCTCTTTTGCGTTGGGCGCAGAAGTCAAGCGAGACTCTGATATCTGTTTATTAAGTGCAGATTTCTCAGGGGGAGGGTGGCACATAAAAGTAAAAACCCCTCTTGGAATTGTTGAGACAAAGTTGCAAATTGCAGGCCAACATAATGTTAAAAATGCTCTCGCCGCAATAAGCTCTTGCATAGCAATGGGGGTGCCCTTGGATGAAATATCTAAGGGGCTAGAGAGTTTTGAGCCGGTTAAGGGCCGCTCTCGCTCGGTTGAGTTAAAGATTGGCGAGAGAGCTATTGTTGTCGTTGATGATACGTACAACGCAAATCCCGATTCAGTTCTTGCCGCCATTGATGTTTTATCAAGTATGAGTGTACCTAGGCTTTTGGTGCTTGGAGATATGGGTGAGGTGGGCAGTGAAGGCCCTCAGTACCACACTGAGGTCGGCACCTACGCAGCGTCTAAAGGAGTTACTGCCCTATACGCAGTGGGGGAGCTTACTAAACACAGCGTTATTGCTTTTAATAATGCTTTAAAAGAGTTTGATGTGCAAAGCAATCACCATAAGCAAGATCAAAAAAGAGGTCTTCATTTTGATTCAATGCAAGCTCTAAATAGCGAAATCAAAAACATATCTGTGATTTACACCAGTTTATTGGTCAAAGGCTCGCGCTTCATGAAAATGGAGAATTTCGTGAGTGAAATAGAAAAATTGTCTCAGATAAAAACTAGTTCAATTGCAAATCTGAATACACATCCAAATGCGCTGAAGAGTGCTCATATTGAGGAGGGCGCATGCTCTTAAATCTTGCCATTTGGCTACAAAACTTATCTCCTGATTTAGGGTTCTTTCGAGTCTTTCAATACATCACTTTTAGGGCGGTGATGGGGGCTATGACTGCTTTATTGATTGGGTTGGTGGCGGGCCCCTTTGTGATCAGAAAACTTACCGCATTAAAGATTGGGCAACCCATCCGTGAGTACGGAATTCAAGAGCACCTGAGCAAGAGTGGAACGCCAACGATGGGGGGGGTGTTGATACTCATTGGAATTTTTTCATCAACTCTTTTGTGGGCGGATTTGACAAACCGTTTCATATGGATAGTGATGATTGTGACGTTTGGATTTGGTTTGATTGGGTGGGCGGATGACTGGCGCAAAGTGGTTGATAAAAACCCGGAAGGTATGCCATCACGTGAAAAATATTTATGGCAATCCGTGATTGGTTTGGTAGCTGCAATTTGTCTGGTATTTAGTATTTCTGAGAATTCCAATTACAGAGTGTTTGAACTATTTGTCACTTGGGTTCAATCTGGTTTTGATGTAAGTTTGCCGCCTAAAGCGGGTCTTTTATTGCCCTTTTTCAAGGAGATTAGTTACCCACTTGGTGTATTGGGGTTTGTGGTGCTGACTTATTTGGTCATCGTTGGATCCAGCAACGCTGTGAACCTAACGGACGGTTTGGACGGACTTGCGATCATGACCGTTGTAATGGTTGGCTCGGCCCTTGGGGTATTCGCATATGTGACGGGGAGCGCCGTGTATTCTAAATATCTGCTGCTCCCACACATTTCGGGATCGGGGGAGTTGATGGTCTTTTGCGCCGCAATGGCCGGGTCGGGTTTAGCGTTTCTTTGGTTCAACACATTTCCCGCTCAGGTATTTATGGGTGACGTAGGGGCACTTGCGCTGGGCGGCGCGCTGGGCACGATTGCCGTTATTGTTCGCCAAGAGATAGTCCTATTTATTATGGGCGGGATCTTCGTTGTAGAGGCACTCTCAGTCATTATCCAAGTTGGGTACTTTAAGTACACCAAGAGAAAATACGGGCAGGGTATAAGAATTTTACGGATGGCGCCTTTGCACCATCACTTTGAGAAAAGTGGATGGAAAGAGACTCAGGTTGTGGTGCGTTTTTGGATCATCACAATGCTTTTGTGTTTAGTGGGTTTATCAACTTTAAAGCTTAGGTAAATTTTTTAAGTATGCATCTTTTAAAAGATCAGCACGTTTTGATTTTAGGGCTCGGGGCTTCTGGACTTGCTATGGCACGGTGGTGTTACGGCAACGGAGCCTTTGTGACCGTAGCTGATACACGCGCACAGCCGCCTTATTTAATTCATTTAAAGAGTGAGTGTCCTAACGCGCGCTTTGTGGGTGCAGAGCTGACAGCTGAGTTGTTAGATGAGCACGTTGAGCACTCACAGCCTAATGATCCAGCTGGAGCAACTGGGGTAGAAAATCGTGCATCCAAAGGCCCTGTAAAAGCAGTATTTAAAAGCCCAGGCTTAAGTCCAGATCAAGTAGCTCCCGTATGGAACCAGGCAAAGTCAATTGGACTTTGGGTTGGTACAGAATTAAGTCTGTTTAGTCACGCTTTAGAAAGGCTTAAAAAGGACTGTGGATATGAGCCGACTGTGCTGGGCGTAACTGGCACGAACGGTAAAACAACGGTTACGTCGCTTACCCATCAGATGCTGCAGCGAGGAGGAGTTAGAAGTGCAATAGCAGGCAATATAGGCCCAACGATGTTGGACACGTTGGCTGAAAAACTAGTGGAGCAAAACGCATACAACCAAAGCTTAAAAGAGAAGTCACTAGAACGAAATCAAGATCAAGATCAAGACCAAGACCAAGAGATTGATGCAGACGCGCACGCAGAACAATCAATCTGCAAATTACCCCAAGCCTGGGTACTTGAGCTATCTAGCTTTCAACTAAACGATACACAAGACTTTGACCCAACCAGTGCAGTCGTGTTGAACATCACAGAGGATCATCTCGACTGGCACGGTGATATGCAGGCCTACGCTCAAGCGAAGTCCAATATTTTTGGGAAACACACTGCAAGGATACTGTGTAGAGATAGTGATTTAGCCCTCACCTTAAAACCGGTTGAATTATTAGAAAAAGAGCGTAAAAAAGCTAAACAGCAAGCTGAGCAAAATGATGAAAAATGGTTTGAGCCTGAGGTGATCACGTTTGGAAGTGACCTGCCGACTGTGCCAGGCGACTACGGATTGGAGAGCGTAAACGGCATGACGTGGCTTGTCAAAGCCGTGGATCCCAATGAGGATGAAAACGAGCCAAGAACTCGTAAAAGAAAATTAGAGGCACTCAGCGATGCGCTTTTAATTCAGCGCTTGATGCCCTCAGATGCGCTTCGCATTAGGGGCTCACACAATGCGTTAAATGCACTAGCCGCTCTTGCCCTATGCGCTACGACAAAGGCCACTAAACTGGGCCACGGTCCAATGCTTTATGCGCTTCGAGAATACAAAGGCGAGCCCCACCGGGTAGAGCCAGTTGCAAGGATCAATGAGGTCGAATACTTTGATGACAGTAAAGGCACCAACGTTGGAGCAACACTAGCGGCAATCAATGGTTTAGGCGCTGAGTATTCTTTGCTTGTTATCCTAGGAGGTGAAGGCAAAGGACAAGACTTTAATCCCTTATCAAAGCCACTTGCGAAATACGCCAAACTCGTGGTGCTTCTCGGGCGAGACGCTCCCCTAATAGAGGAGGTTTTAAAGGATTGCCAAGTCAAGACAGTGCGAGCTGAGAGCATGCAAGAGGCAGTAGGCATGGCCCACAACCACGCAGGCCAGGGCGACGCAGTACTGATGTCACCCGCTTGTGCCAGTTTTGATATGTTCAAAAATTATGAACACAGAGCACAAGTATTTGTAGAAGCAGTCAAAGCTTTAGCGCTTGAAGGGGGTACCGTATGAGTCAGAACTCACGCTACGGCCATACCCCGGCTGGACAAGATACGCAAAGAGGTACTAACCTCTTTAGTCGTTTAACCTCTTGGATAAGCGAGAGCTTTAGTAGCGCACCCAAAGTCGGAGTAGACGCATTACCTGTTCGTGTTCATGGTCGTGAATTCGCAAGGACCGCAGTTGCCCCTGTCGGCATTAAGGGGTTTGATCAGACCTTGATAGGATCGATTGGGACACTGTTGATATGCGGACTCATCATGGTGTATTCAGCATCTATTGCAATGCCCGATAACCCACATACGGCCCAGTTCTCACAGACTCACTACTTATTTAGACACGCAATATCTTTGGTGATTGGATTTGTGGTTGCCCTTTTGGCTTTTCAAATCCCAATGGATGTGTGGGAGAAATATGCACCACATATTTTTGTAGGCTCCTTGGTGTTGCTGGTTCTGGTGCTAGTACCTTTCATTGGAAAGGGGGTCAACGGTGCAAGACGATGGATTGCTTTTGGAGTAATGAATTTTCAGCCCTCCGAGCTTGCCAAACTCGGGGTGCTTTTGTACGCTTCAAATTACATGGTCAGAAAAATGGATGTCAAGGAGAAATTCTTCGCCTCCGTAGCTCCAATGAGTATTGCTGTTGGATTGGCTGGATTTTTATTGCTCTATGAGCCCGATATGGGCGCCTTTATGGTTATTGCAGTGATTGCGATGGGTATCTTGTTCCTTGGGGGCGTGAATGCGCGAATGTTCTTTTTGATTGCTTTGGTGTTGGTGTGTGCGTTTGCGTTAATGATTTATTTCTCTGATTGGAGACGTGAGCGTATTTTTGCTTACCTAGACCCATGGAGTGAGAAGTATTCCCTTGGAAAGGGCTACCAACTCTCTCACTCCTTGATTGCTCTTGGGCGGGGAGAAATTTTTGGCGTTGGATTGGGTGGAAGTGTAGAAAAACTGCATTGGCTACCTGAAGCACATACTGATTTTTTACTAGCTGTGATTGGTGAAGAATTTGGGTTTGTCGGTGTTTTTACGATCATTGCTTTGTTTATGTGGCTTACGAGAAGAATTATGTATATCGGACGACAAGCAATCGCAATGGACCGTGTGTTCTCGGGCCTAGTCGCACAAGGTGTGGGCGTGTGGATGGGCTTTCAAGCTTTCATCAACATGGGAGTTAATTTAGGGGCGTTGCCGACCAAGGGTTTAACGCTGCCGTTGATGAGCTTTGGCGGATCTGCTATTTTGTTGAACTTAATTGCACTTGCCATTGTCTTGCGAGTGGACTATGAAAATCGTTTACTGATGCATGGGGGTAGGCTATGAGTAGCGATTTCTCCACTCAATCAGCGACTCTTATGCACCGCACTGCACTAGTTGTTGCTGGTGGCACAGGTGGGCATATCTTCCCAGGTTTAGCGCTTGCAGGGTTGCTGCGTGAAAGGGGCTGGACTGTGCACTGGGTAGGCGGTTTGGCTCCAAGTATGGAGAGCCAAATCGTGCCCAAGCAGGGCTTTGATTTCCGAGCCGTTGATTTCTCAGGAGTTCGGGGCAAAGGCTTGCGCACACTACTTGAATTGCCGATTCGCTTGGTTGGGGCCTGCATACAGAGCCTAAAAATCATACGTGAATTACGCCCCGATGTACTCATTGGGCTGGGAGGCTACATAACGGTCCCCCCTTGTTTAGTGGCACTCATACTGGGCAAGCCTTTGGTGCTGCATGAGCAAAACTCTGTTGCAGGAAGCGCAAATAAATTATTGGCTAAATTTGCTAAACACGTATTTTGTGCTTTCCCCGGAGTATTAAACGGTAAATGGGTAGGCAATCCGCTCAGACAAGATTTCAAAAATCAAGCCACCCCAGACAACAGACTCTTAAATAGACATGGCCCACTTCGACTACTAATCGTGGGGGGAAGTTTAGGTGCTCAAGCATTGAACAACTTGGTACCAAAGGCTTTAGCGCTCATACCAAAAGAGTCGCGTCCACGGGTCCTGCATCAAGGAGGAGCAAAACAAATAGAAGCCCTAAAAGAGGCTTACTCAAACGCAGGTTTATTAGAGGATGAGAATACTCAACTGGTTGCTTTTATTGATGATATGGCTAAGGCCTATATGGATGCAGATCTTGTTATTTGTAGGGCCGGGGCAAGTACGGTTTGCGAACTCGCAGCCCTTGGTGTAGCGGCTTTATACGTTCCCTTTCCCCACGCGGTGGACGATCACCAAACTGTGAACGCAAAGTTTGTGGTGGACAGTGGGGGGGGGTGGCTCATGCAGCAAAAGGATCTAAGCGCCCAAAATCTCCACGACATGCTTATAAGTTTAGGTCGAGAAGAGATTTTGGAAAAAGCAAAGAACGCATATTTGATTAGAAAAGTTCAAGCCACTGAAGCAGTGGTCCAAGCCTGTGAGGAGATTGTGATTTGAAACAAGCCATAAGACATATCCATTTTGTAGGAATCGGGGGCGCTGGAATGAGCGGCATCGCTGAAGTGCTCTTTAATTTAGGCTACACAGTTTCGGGCTCGGACTTGGCAACAGGTGCAATTCTGCTAAGACTAAAAGAACTGGGCATCACTACATTTATTGGACACAGCGCTAAAAATATTATGGGAGCAGATGCGGTGGTGACCTCCACCGCCGTCCAAGCAGAAAACCCAGAGGTTGTTGCTGCGCATAAAAAATTAATCCCCGTAGTTCCACGCGCGGTGATGTTGGCTGAGTTGATGAGGCTCAAAAAAGGGATCGCCATCGCAGGTACCCACGGTAAAACGACCACAACAAGTTTGGTTGCCAGCGTGCTTGCCCAAGCCGGTTTGGACCCCACGTTTGTGATTGGTGGGAAACTCAATAGCGCAGGTGTAAATGCCAAACTAGGGCAAGGTGAGTACATCGTGGTTGAGGCGGATGAGTCAGACGCCTCTTTCCTAAACCTCTCACCTGTCATGTCAGTGGTCACCAATATTGATGAAGATCACATGGACACATACGGTCATGACTTTAACCGTTTGAAGGGTGCGTTTGTAGAGTTTTTGCACCGAATGCCTTTTTACGGTGCTGCTATTTTATGTATTGATGACCCTGCCCTTAGAAGTATTTTGTCTGAAGTCTCTCGCCCCATTACGAGCTACGGATTTTCAAAGGACGCGCAGGTCCGGGCATTTGACGTCAAGGCCGAGCACGGGAAGATGAGCTTTAAGGTCTCTAGATCTAACGGTGTCACGTTGCCTGAGCTCCAAGTGGAGCTAAATTTAGCGGGTGAGCACAACGTGCTGAATGCCTTAGCAGCTATAGCGGTCGCAGTGGAGCTCAACATCTCTGATAAAGCGCTTTTAAAAGCGCTTTGCGAATTCAAGGGAGTGGGCAGGCGATTTCAAAGACACGGCGAATTAAAAGCGTCAACAGGGGGGACCTACACCCTGATTGAGGACTACGGTCATCATCCAGTCGAGGTGGACGTCACCATCAAGGCTGCAAAAGGCGCGTATCCAGGCAGACGAATTGTGGTGGCCTTCCAGCCTCACCGGTTCACAAGGACAAGGGACTGTTTTGAAGACTTTGTACAAGTTCTTAAAACTGCCAATGCAGTGTGGATGACAGAGGTGTACGCGGCAGGAGAAAAACCGATCGCCGGCGCAGACGGGCGAGCCCTTACCCGCGCGCTTCGATTAAGCGGTCAACAAGAGGTAAGTTTCGCTAAAACAGTGGATGATTTAAGCAAACATGTTTTAGAAAACGCACTTGGAGGTGACGTTGTGTTGTGCATGGGAGCTGGAACCATCGGCCTAGTTCCCGCTCAAGTCATGCAACGCGCCAAACAATCTGACTTATTGGTCGAGCTCAAAAAAATCAAAGACAAGCCAAAAAAGAAAGAAAAGACCGTTCACAAAGAGGGTGAAAGGGGCGAGAAAAAAATAAAGAAAAACTCACTTTTAAGGCTTAAATTGGTGGAGGCTAAAACCAATACAAAAGTGGGTGCAATCACAAAAGACGCCGCCTCTCAAACTAAGGGCAAAAAAGCACACAAAACTCATAAAATTCAAAAGGGAACTGGCTCATGACGCAGGGCGCGCGTGGTACACCGATGCAAAACTCATTTGACATTCAAACGGCCAAAGTAGCTGTGATGATGGGGGGTGACTCTGCTGAGCGGGATATCTCTCTCATGTCCGGTAAAGCGGTGTTACATGCTTTAACCGCAAAAGGCGTAAACGCTCACGCCTTTGATCCATCACACACTGCGCTTGAACAAATCAGGATTCAAGAATTTACGCACGTTTTTATCGCGCTTCACGGCAGGCACGGAGAGGACGGAACCATTCAAGGCGCGCTTGAGTTGATGGCCATTCCTTACACCGGCTCAGGTGTTCTTGCCTCAGCCATCGCCATGGATAAACACATGACCAAACAGATTTGGACCTCCAAGGGCTTAGCTACTCCCCACTCTGTTTATTTAAAACCGCATGAGCAAACCAGTGCAAGAATTAAGCAAATTATTGATGAAATTGAGTTGCCTCTCATCGTTAAGCCTCCGCGCGAGGGTTCATCCATCGGAATAACGAAGGTAGAACGCGCGGGGGATTTAGAGCGCGCAGTAAAGGAGGCCATTAAATTCGACCCAGAACTCTTATGTGAGTCCTTTATTGAGGGACCCGAGGTGACTTGCCCAATCATTGGGGCTGGTCCCAGTGCAGCGTGTTTGCCTGTCATTCGCATCGTTGCACCAGGCGGTGCTTATGACTATAACAATAAGTACTTTACAGATGACGTTAAATACCACTGCCCAAGTGGCTTGAGCCACTCTTTAGAGAAAGAGATTCAAGAGCTTGCATTGAATGCATACCTAGCACTGGGGTGCAGGGGATGGGGGCGTGCGGATTTGATGATTCGCGAGCGAGACTCCAAACCCTTTTTGCTTGAGATGAACACCAGCCCGGGTATGACCTCGCACTCGCTTGTGCCCATGTCGGCTAAGGCTGTTGGAATCTCGTTTGAAGATTTGTGTCTAAATATTTTGACGAACGCAACTACTGACGCTAACAACTCAAGGCAGAGTCTCTCTTTAAAAGATGTGACTACCGTGGAGAGTGCAGCGTGAACGCACAAAGCTACGTTTACAGCCGAAGGAATCACCAAAGGCTTAACTACGCTCAAGTGCCAGAGGTGCCCGTTGAGCCCTTGGATGTGAAGTTGATGAATATGGCCTCTAGCGTGCTTTTGTTGGGATGTGTCGCACTTTTAGGTGCCGCAGGGCTGTGGGCGTTGATTAGAAACCCGGTTTTTGCTTTAACGGATATCAGTGTTTCAGGAGACGTTCAGCACAACAACGCAGTCACGCTCAGTGCGAATGTGACGCCTAAGTTGATGGGTAATTTCTTTACCCTTGATCTCTTAAAGGCTAGGCGTGCATTTGAGTCGGTACCTTGGGTTAGGAGAGCTGTAATTGAGCGGAAATTTCCAAATCAACTGTTGGTTCAATTGGAGGAGCACCGGGCAGTGGCTTATTGGGGAGGGGGTGCGGATTCTAGACTCGTAAACAGCGCAGGGGAGGTCTTCACGGCTAACACAGAGGAAGTAGACAACGACGTCCTTCCAAGACTGGAGGGACCCGATTCAGAGTCCCCTTTAGTGCTGGAGATGTATAAAGCTTTATCCCAACAGTTTGAGCTCATTAATTTAAACATCAGGGGAGTTGAATTATCGGGGCGAGGGAGTTGGCGTTTGACACTTGATACCGGCTCTGAGATTGAATTAGGACGGGGAAACGTGGAAGAAATAGGCTTAAAAGTCAAACGTTTCATAGAAACTTTAACCCATGTTTTGAATAAATTGGATAAAAGGGTTGCATCCCTGGAATCGGCAGACTTAAGGCACGAAAACGGGTACGCGATACGGCTGCATGGGCTAAAGACCATGGAGAGCGGGACGCGCAAATAACTAAGGTGAATTGAAAATGGCAAAAGAGTATAAAGACTTGGTATTTGGACTGGACATAGGGACCAGCAAAGTGATGGTGGTCGCCGCCGAGGTCTTGCCCGGTGGAGAATTAAAGATAGCTGGATTTGGCATTGCACCGAGCAACGGCTTAAAACGCGGCGTGGTGGTGAACATAGATGCAACAGTACAAAGTATTCAACAAGCGCTAAAGGAAGCCGAGTTGATGGCTGATTGCAAAATCACGAGCGTGTACACAGGCATAACGGGGAGTCACATTAGGGGGATCAACTCCTCGGGGATGGTGGCTGTAAAGGACAAGGAGGTGACCGCGCCAGATGTAGCCCGCGTGGTTGAAACTGCTAAAGCCATCAACATCTCCAACGATCAGCGTTTGTTGCTCGTAGAGCCTCAAGAGTTCATTATTGATGGTCATGATGTGAAGGAGCCAATTGGGATGAGCGGGATTCGCTTAGAGGCAAAAGTGCACATCGTGACGGGCGCGCAAAGCGCAGCAGAAAACATCATCAAATGCATTAGACGTTGTGGCCTGGATGTTGAGCAATTGATGTTGAACCCCCATGCCTCTAGTTTATCTGTGCTCACCCAAGATGAGAAAGAGTTGGGTGTGGCGATGGTGGATATTGGTGCGGGGACAACGGATGTTGCCATTTACACGGGTGGGGCGATTAGGCACACTGCAGTCATTCCAATTGCTGGAGACTTGATTACAAGCGATATTGCTATGGCGCTTCGCACCCCCACCAAAGACGCTGAGGACATTAAGGTGGAATCTGGTTTTGCAAAACAGTTGCTTGCCAATCCGGAGATACAAGTTGAGGTGCCAGGCCTGGGCGACAGAGGACCTAGGATGCTCAGCAGGCAAGCCCTAGCCGGGGTGATCGAGCCTAGAGTGGAGGAGATTTTCTCACTCGTTTTACAAGCAGTGCGAGATTCTGGATACGAGGAGATGCTCTCCTCAGGAATTGTGTTGACTGGGGGCAGTGTCATCATGCCGGGTATGGTGGAGTTAGGGGAAGATATTTTCTTAAAGCCCGTTCGCCGAGGCATCCCTCAGTACTCAAACTCATTGTCCGATATGGTCTCCCACCCGAAGGCTGCAACGGTGATGGGACTGTTGGAGGAGGCCCGTATGGCGAGAATGCGCGGGTTTAAGGTGGCGCAAAAAAGCGGCTCCTTCTCCACAACCCTGGGTCAGTTAAAAGATTGGTTTGTTGGGAATTTTTGATGAAAAATAAAATTATAAATTTAAGACCTGTTAGCCCAACGATCATGAACTATCAATGCGGCCCCCCAGTCAACCCCAAGCGTCGATGGCGACCCTGTTGGGCGGGAGCCTCACCTTAAAAAAATAACCCAAAAGTCAATTGATAAGTAGTCAAGAGAAGTAAACAAAAAAACAAACGTAAAAAGAGGTTGCTTAGGAAAAAATAAAAATCAAAATCCTAAGCTAAGAAGAAAATAAATCAAGCAACTGCAATAGCAAAAAATTTAAATAATGGAGTGAACTTATGAGCATAGAAATGATTGAGACAGATGAATTTACCCCAGTTACGCAAATTAAAGTAATTGGTGTGGGCGGAGGCGGTGGAAACGCTGTCGAGCACATGATCAAAAGTGGGGTAAGGGGCGTGGAATTTATTTGCGCCAACACCGACGCCCAAGCCCTCAAGTCCTCAAGCGCTGAGAAGGTCATTCAACTTGGGGACAGTGGTCTTGGCGCGGGCAGCAAACCTGAGCGAGGCCAAGAGGCTGCGGAGGCGGCGGTGGAGAAAATTCGCGAGACCCTAAAAGGCTCAAACATGCTCTTTGTGACCGCTGGTATGGGAGGAGGCACTGGCACCGGTGCGGCTCCAGTGGTTGCCCGCATTGCCCGTGAAATGGGCATCTTAACGGTTGGTGTTGTAACCAAACCTTTTGACTGGGAGGGGGGAAGACGCATGACCAATGCTGAGTCAGGACTGGCCGAGCTAGAGGCAAACGTTGACTCACTTATCGTGGTGCTCAATGAAAAGTTGCAACAAGTCTTGGGTGATGATGTCTCCCAAGATCAAGCATTTGCATTTGCAAACGATGTGCTACGAAACTCGGTCGGTGGGATTGCAGAGATCATCAACGTAGAGGCCTTGGTGAACGTTGACTTTGAGGACGTGAGAACAGTGATGAGCGAGCAGGGTAAAGCCATGATGGGGACTGCGACCGCGAGTGGCCCAGACCGCGCACGCATCGCAGCCGAGCAGGCCGTCGCATGCCCCTTGCTCGAAGGCGTCGACATGTCAGGTGCTAAAGGCGTCTTGGTTCTAATTACAGCGGCAAAGGGAGACTTAAAACTCTCCGAGTCAAGAGAGGCGATGAACACCATTCGCGCCTTTGCCTCCAACGAAGCGCACGTTATTTACGGCACTGCGTATGATGATAATTTGGGTGACCAAATTCGCGTCACCGTAGTTGCAACCGGTCTCGCACAGGCCGGTCGTCGCCACGCACCCACTCTGCAAGTCCTTAGAACTGGAACGGACAACGCGCCTTTTACGGTTCAACCAAGCTCAGTGGGAATGTCTGCATCCATGCCGTCTTCAATGCCGTCTTCAATGCCCTCAGCCATGCCCTCCTTCTCGAGCGGGGGTGCGTCCAACTCTTTGAGCTCTATGCCCAGCACCACGGCGGCCCCAAGCGCTCCCTCTGCGATCACGCCTGACTACAACGGAATGTCAGTTCCAAGCGTTTGGCGCACGAACCGAACCCAAGCGGCTGCGAAAGTGGATGCATTGTCCTCTGGTGGAATGGATGATTATGAGATCCCGGCTTTTTTACGCAAACAAGCAGACTAAAATACCTGGGTGCTTAAACAAAGAACTCTTCAAACGTTGACCAAAGCTGTGGGCGTAGGCCTACACAGCGGTCAGCGCGTGGAGTTGACGCTCAGGCCCGCTGCACCCAACACGGGCATCATTTTTAGGCGAATCGATCTTGCCAAACCGGTTGAGATTGCGGTCAATGCCAAAGCGGTTACAGACACACGTTTGGCATCCACGATCTCTGCAAACGGAGCCAAAGTGTTCACCGTTGAGCACCTCATGTCTGCGTGTAGTGGCTTGGGGATCGATAACTTATACGTTGATATTACCGCTGAAGAGGTCCCTATTCTTGACGGCTCAGCAGCCTCTTTTGTTTTTCTTTTGCAAAGCGCAGGTATCGTTTTACAGGACGCTGCGAAACGCTTTATAAGAGTCAAAAAAGAGGTAAAGGTAAGCGAGGGGTCGGGGGAGAATTTAAAATGGGCAAGCTTAAAACCCTTTGAGGGTTTTAAATTAAGTTTCGAGATTGACTTCCAACATCCCGCGGTGGACTCAACAGGGCAAAGTGTTGAGTTCGATATGGATACGGGAACTTATACGAAAGACATAGCCCGGGCGAGAACGTTTGGTTTTACCAAAGATGTGGAGATGATGCGCTCTAAGGGGTTGGCCCTGGGGGGTAGTTTGGACAACGCCATAGTGATGGATGACTACAAGGTGCTGAACGCAGAGGGACTTCGCTACGGGGATGAATTTGTTAAGCACAAAATCCTAGATGCCATGGGAGATCTCTACATTTTAGGCAAACCTTTGCTTGCAGCTTACAGTGCATTTCGCTCAGGCCATGCACTAAATAATATGCTTCTCAGGGAGTTACTCAATGACCCACTCGCCTATGAGGTCATAACCTTTGAGGACGAGCTCAGTGCGCCCAAAGGAATGGCTCAACTCGCACCCGCTTGGTAACAGACGGCGAATTTGCAGCGAAGTTAGTCTGAACTCGGTAGATGGCTACCCGGGGGCTATACATGTCACCACAGGTGACTATAGGTAACTATAGTCTGCAATAAAGGTAATGATAAGCCTTAAGTGGCCTAAGCGGCTTAAAAAGTCCTTGTTTAACCGCCCTGTTGTTTTGATATTTATTACCGAGCTCTTCCTCTAACAAACATTCCCGTTGCGCGCCTAGCGTCACCGCTTGGTTGCATCAACTTGGCTATGCTCAGGGCTGCGTGAGCCTGTGTAATGGCCAGGCCAAGCGCATCTGCTGCGTCGGGTCCAGGCAGTTGGGGTAGTTTTAAGAGACGTTTGACCATTTCTTGCACCTGGGCTTTGGCGGCTTTACCGTGCCCAGCAATGGCTTTTTTCATTTGAAGCGCCGTAAACTCATTCAACGGCAAGTCCCTGTGAACAAGAGCCGCGATGCACGTCCCCCTGGCTTGTCCAAGGAGGAGGGAGGCTTGGGGATTGATGTTCATGAAAACAATTTCTATCGCCGCTTCAGTGGGTTTGTAGCGGTCAATAATCTCCTCAATGCCGCGGAAAATAACTTGCAGCCGAGGCGGTAAATTCCCACTCGGTAAGTGCTTGGTACTGATCGTACCGCTTGCGATGTAGCGCAAATCAATGCCGTTTGAGGCGATCACGCCAAAGCCAGTGGTTCGTAAACCCGGGTCAATGCCCAAAATAATGCGCTCATTCGACTGGCTCGTTGGGGTAAGCTTAACCGAAGGTTTGGGTAAAAAAGGCTGGGCTGTAGACATAACAGTGGATCGCTTAAGGGTGTATGGGTTAATCAGGGCAATTTGGCGCTGTTCATCCGTGAAACTATGACCTGTGCGCGCTCAGACAAGTAAAGCGAGCCTAAGTTACGCTCGAAATATTTAGGTCTTGGGAGCATCACTGCAAGCTTTGCCGCCTCAGAGGCGGAGAGTTGCAAAGACGAGCGCGAGAAGTAGTGGCGCGCCGCCCCCTCAACTCCGAACACACCGCGTCCCCACTCAACATGGTTTAAGTAGATCTCTAAAATTCTTGACTTGGACAAAATGGTCTCTAACTCAAACGTAATAATCAGCTCCTGAGCTTTTCTAAGTAAAGTACGTTCTTTAGATAGAAATAAATTTTTAGCCAACTGTTGTGTGATGGTAGATCCGCCCACAATCTTGATCTGCTTGTGGGGTCCTTTGTTGTAATGTTCTACGTACGCCTGCGCTTTATTGTTGTTAGCCCACGCGCGCTCAAGCGCCTCCCACTGAACACCGACGTGCGTGCTAAAGGTGTCGTCCTCAGACACAATCACCGCGCGTTTGATGTTGCTAGAGATGAGCGTGTAAGGGCGCCAATCTTGCAGCCAGGGAAGCTTTATTTGAGGAAGAAAGTATGAAGATTCAGCCGGGATTTGAGTAATTCTAAAAGCCTCGGAACGCTCAAAAGATGTGCTGCTCGGGTCAACAAGTAGACAAAGCGCGACTCGTAAAAAAAAATAAAGCTGAAGTGACAACCCACCCAGAAGCACTAGCACAAGTAAGCGGCGAAGAGGAGAAAGAAGAAGTATGAAAAATTTCAATGACTCATTCCCTTGGGTTTTAAAGACTTGGGCTATTTTAGGCCCGGTTTGGTAATTAAATATTCGAATGGGGGGTAGCCAGTCGGGCACGCAACAGCCTTCAGGGCCTCTGAGGTGTTTGGATCTCAGTGTTTAAGGTGCCGTCGGGGGAGAAAGTGAATTTAGAAATCAAGGAAATTTGATCGGCTTTTGCGCTTAAATCATGACTAAAAATAGAGAAAGGTCCTGAGCTAAATACGATCGCCTGCGCGCGCCGATCAAGCGTAGAAAACCCAGACCCCTCTATGACCTCCACCGATAGGATTTGACCCAATGAGTTGACCGTTACAGCCATGGTGAGCGCGCCGTAAAGCTTAACTCCACCAGTGCTTGGGAAATTACGAGTACCGTAGGATTCAATTTTCCTCTTCATCTCATCAAAGTAAAGTGCAAATGCACTCTCTTTTGTGGAGGGACTGAAAAATCTTTTATGAGGTCTTTTATTGGTAAGCTCTACTTTGGCCTCAATCTCTGCCATCAGTTTTAGCAGTCGACGCCTTTTACTTTCTTGTTCAAGGTTGGTCGGATCGGGTTGTGTTAAATTTAACTCAGCCACTTGCAATCTAACCTGCGCAAGTAGTTTATTTTGCTGGACAGCAAGCGCTTTGATTTCAGCCTCGTCGCGGTACACATCCTCACTATCTGCGGACTCGACTGTGCGCGCTGAGTTTTGAAGCGGTGAACTCATTCGTCCACTTTGCTCCTCACCACCACCATCTAGGTTGGTTTGGGCGACCGCTTGAGCTTTTAAATTCTCATCTGCTTTTAAACGAATGTTGACCAATATGAGTGGGAACTCTGTATTTTGGACGAATCGATCAAAGCGCTCAGGCACTTGAAACTTAATGCTTAAGAGTACCCCATGTAATAACAAAGATGCCCCCAACGCCCACTCAATGGGCCGCAGATTCTTGGCATAAACAATAAACTGATGGACTCTCAAGTGGCTATCTAAAATCTAATGACGATTGATAAGGGACAGAGAACTAGAACCGAGACTGTAACTGAAACTCTTTAAGATTAAATTTTTTTCTTCATTCATAGCAATAACTTATCGCGTTAAATTTTACTGAGATTGTGGTTTCTCAGGGGATTGCGGGGCAGAGTGCTTTGAATGAGAGTCAACCTCACTCACCACAGTCTCTTGTTCACCACCGGCGTTGTAAGTTGCACCACTTTGCGGACCATGGTCTGGATCATTTTCTCTAACATCAAGATCAAGTTCTAAACTTAGACCGCTAAGACCAACCGAGGCTGCGTCCTGCGCCTGTGCGGAGTCCTCGGGGTCCTCCTCAAACTCTGGGATCTGGGTGCTCTCTAAACTAGTGTTGGAGGAGGGGTGGCATAGTTCTAGGAAATCTGCTTTAACGTCCATGCTCATCAAATCTATGGATGATAAGCGCACTCTGATTTGTGCCCCGCGTTGCAAATCGGGCGCGCCGTTGACGCTTAATACAAGCGGCAGTGTGTCCGCCCGTGCAAGGGGGGGAGTGCCGGGATAGGTTTTAAACACATTGAGCGTCAACTCATGAATGTTTTCTTGTTGAACGTACTTAAGCGTCCAGTACCTCTCCATGCTTGATTGATAGGAGTTGTAAGCCGTGTAGGCGCAATCAAACGCAGAGATGATTGCCATGAGGTCGGTATCTTTTGGCTTAAAAGGAGCCACTAAAGCGGCCGTGGCTCCGTGCTGGACGCAAGCACAAATCTGCCACTGGTTCACCAAGTCCGTGTAACGACGAAGAGGCGATGTGCTCCACGCGTAACAAGGTACCCCAATTCCTGCGTGAGGTAAAGCCTTGGTGCTCATTCTCACTTTAATACCCGCAGCCATACTGGCTTGACTTCTGTAAATACCGGGGACCCCCAGATCCGCCATCCATTTACCCCAAGTGCTGTTGGCCAAAATCATGGCCTCTGCAACAATTAAATCCAGGGGCGCTCCACGGTGTCTGGGCTCTAAACGGACGATCTCGCTACCGGTTAAAGGGGTGTTTTGTATTTTCTCAATTTGAAAATTAAAATCAGGCCTGTTAAAGTTCTCCGGCTTGCCGCGCACGACTTCGCGTTGGGCTTTTAAATGCTGAGCGAGTCGAAATAAGTAGCTAAGTTGTGTCCTGGGGAGGTCGGATAAGTGGTGAATACCAAGGAGGTGGGGAGATTCACTCGAACCTAGCTCCCCATTGTCTTGCTCGCCGCTTGAGTCTGGTAACTCTGGTAAGTCTGGTGAAGCTGGTGAATCTTCATGATTCAGCCAATCCACGGTCACGATATGGTCGAGCCTGTCGTGTCTTAAATTTTTCTCAATCTTGACCCTCTCTATACGAGTGTAGGTGTTAAGAATCTCAAAAGTATCTGCGTTCAGCACCACATACAAGGAAAGCGCAGGACAAACTGCCCCTTCTCTAAGCGTGAAGTGCTCGATCACCGATTTGGGGAGCATGGTTATTTTTACGCCTGGCATATAAACCGTAGACAAACGACTGCGAGCAAGGGTGTCTACGCTGTCGTTTGTTTTAATCCAAAGAGCGGGAGCGGCGATGTGTATACCCACAGTGACTTCTGTGGTGCCCAAGCCTTGGACCGATAAAGCATCATCAATTTCGGTGGTTTGAGAGTCATCAATTGAAAAGGCAACCGCACTTGCCAAAGGCAAAGGGGCGGTTATTTTGTCCAACTCAGCAGCAGTTGGAGCCGCCGTGTTGCTTTGGAATTCAAACCCTTTAGGGAATTGGTCAAATAAGAACCGCTGCCAATGGAACTCATAAGCTGAGGCAATAGCGCCGGCTTTGGTCAGGAGCGCCATGGCAGGCATTTGCGCTTGTTTTGCGGCTTGCACAACGGCTTTATAGGCAGCTGAGTTCTTGTCCGGTTTGAACAGTATCTTATAAATTTCGTCGGATACGGGTTGGGGACACTTACCAAGTGCAAGCTCATCTGCCCAAGCACCTATTTGCGATAGCAATTCTTTTTTTCTCTCAATTGCAATCAAGGCTTGTTGGATCACTTCAGCGCTCGCTTTTTTGAATCTCCCTTTTCCCATTCGCCGAAAGTAATGAGGCGCGTCGTGAAGCGTTTTAAGCATCGCGACTTGCTCAGCCGAGGAGGGCGAGGCGCTGAAATATTCGACACTTAGATCTAAAAAACTAAATTCCTCAGTGGGCGCAAATTCCCAAGCAATTTGCAAATCAATGCTGTCGCAAATCTCTTTCGCACTTGTGAGGAGCTCTTCTGGTTTTGGTGTTTCAAACTTAAACAAAATAGCGGGGTCTTTAACCTTGATGCGTTTACCGCTTTCAAGCTCAATTTGCGAAGAAGACTGTGCCTGCGACAAAATGCGTCCAGTGCCCAGTTTCCCAGAATCTTCAAATAGTGCGTACATGAGTAGATTCTCCCATGGATGCAAGGGTCGCTTCCAGTGAGGTAGCGTTCAAGGGGGAAAAAATTCAATTTATATTGAAGTTTTTCATCAAAAAATCTAACGCATATGACGCGTGGTTATGAAAATCTGACATAGCGTGATCCGATCCTTGCACGATATAGTGATCCGCCCCGCTAAAGAAAGAAACCATCTCTTGCCAATCGAGCACCTCATCTCCAGTGCAAGCCATCAAAAGTTGTGGGGATAGTTGATTGAGTGAGTGATGTTTCAAAGGCCTTTCTCCCTTTGCCTGTTTGGGCGCAGCGCTTAAGTCTTTTTGCCGATCAGACATACTGAGCAGCTCGTCGATGTACTCTGGCCTAAAATAAAAAGATTCCTGTGCAGATTGCCAAACAGTTTGTTCCCCGATGTGGTTTTTAAGGTCTCGCGCCGGGTGACACGCTGGGTTGATTAAAACGCTTTTAATTCCCTTTTCTTTTGCAATCCAGTTTGCGTAAAACCCCCCCAGTGAGGAGCCCACCACAGCGCTTGAGTGTACGGGCCAATCTTGGGTGAGATTCAAAATCAGTTCGCCTGCGCTTTTAGGGGAGGGGGGGAGTTGGGGGCAACACCAAATGATTTTTGGGTACCGAGCCTCAAGGAGTTGAGCCAAGTATTGAGCTTTAGATGATTGGGGGGATGAGCGAAATCCGTGTAGGTACAAAAGATGAGTGATCATAGGTTTTAAAAAGCATCGTTTTAAAAAAGTCCTCTGCGGGTTCAAGTGCGGCTTAAAGCGCGGCTTAAATGGCGTCTTAAAGGGCGTCTTAAAGTGTAGGTGTAAAGGGCTTCAATATTATGGGCAACTGTGGTTAAGTCTGAGCGATAATCCATCTCTATGGCAACCGAGTTCAATAGACCTAATTTTTATTACAGACTCTCCCCCCTTTTAAAGGGATTTGATGGTCCTTTGGCGCTAGCTGTTTTTTTACTTGCTTGTGCGGGTTTGATCACTATTTACTCATCTGGTTTTGGTGATGGCCAGCGATTTTGGGACCAATTAAGAAACATGGTTCTCGCAACTGTCATTATGTTTAGTGTGGCCCAGATCCCGCCCCAAAGATTGATGACCTTAGCACTGCCCCTTTACACGGTAGGTCTCGCGTTGTTGGTTGCCGTTGCGCTTTTTGGGTTAACTAAAAAAGGGGCCCAGCGTTGGCTCAATGTCGGGGTTGTTATCCAGCCCAGTGAGATTTTAAAAATAGCGATGCCCCTTGCACTGTCTTGGTGGTTCCAAAAAAGAGAGGGTCAACTTAGACCCCTTGACTTCCTGGTTGCAGGGGTTCTTTTGTTCATACCTGTTGCCCTGATCGTTCGACAACCCGATTTGGGTACAGCCATTCTCGTCCTATCTGCCGGTTTGTTTGTGATTTTCTTTGCTGGACTCAGTTGGTGGTTTATTATCCCGCCCGTGCTCGTGGGGTTGGTATGCGTCACATTATTGGTGGTTTTTGAGCCCACACTTTGCGCTGACGGATTTAGTTGGCCACTTTTGCACCAATACCAACAGCAAAGAGTCTGCACCTTATTAGATCCTGGGCGAGACCCATTGGGCAAAGGGTTTCACATCATCCAAGGAATGATTGCGATTGGCTCGGGAGGATTTTGGGGTAAAGGTTTTGGTCAAGGTACACAGGCCCACTTAGACTTTATTCCAGAGAGCACGACAGATTTTGTATTTGCCGCCTATGCAGAGGAGTTTGGTTTGTTTGGTAATTTATTGCTGATCGGCGGATTCATCTTTTTAGTGCTGCGCGGCTTGACGATAGCCCAACAAGGCCCGACCTTGTTTGCGCGTTTGCTTGCGGGAAGCATCACGCTCATCTTCTTTACTTACGCGTTTGTGAATATGGGAATGGTGAGTGGGCTGTTGCCCGTTGTGGGTGTACCCCTCCCATTTATCAGCTACGGCGGCACTGCAATGGTGACACTGGGCTTTGGAATTGGCATCTTGATGTCAGTTGCCAAGGCAAAACAGTTGGTGCAATCCTAAGAAATTTTCGCAAAAAGCAGCATTTAATATGTTTTTGTGACAAAAAGAGGTTCTAAAAATTCCCTCTTGAGCGCAGTGTCAATTTTCAAGCCATTACAATGGCCCAATGATCTCAAGAGAACCCACCCTAGAACGCTTATCAGTAGCCCGTAAACTGTTGCTCGAACCTTACGGCTTGGATGAGTCTCATTTAAGCCATGCCTTAGCTCAAATCAGGACTCACCAAGTCGATGACGCTGACCTGTACTTTCAGTACACGCGCGCTGAGGGGTGGAGTTTAGAGGAAGGCATTGTGAAGACCGGATCTTTTAGCATCGACCAAGGCGTTGGTGTTAGGGCGGTGAGCGGAGAGAAAACGGCTTTCGCTTATTCAGACGACATTTCGATGGCTGCTTTGCTTGACGCAGCGCGCACGGTCCGAACCATTGCCGCCTCTGGGGGGAACAAATCAGTCCAAATCCCAAAGCACTCAGTTCCTGGCACTCGCAGTCTTTATTCAGAACACGACCCTATTGCAAGTTTGGGAAGCGCGGAGAAGGTCGCGCTTTTGGAAAAAATTGAGAAAATGGCGCGCGCCAAAGACCCACGTGTTGTCCAGGTGATGGCCGGCTTGGCCAGCGAATACGATGTAGTACTGATTGCCCGCGCCGACGGGCTGCTCGCAGCCGATGTCAGGCCGCTTGTGCGTTTGAGCCTGACCGTCATTGCTGAGCAGGGCCCGAGGCGAGAGGTGGGCTCCTCTGGGGGGGGCGGACGGTTTGGCCTAGCCTTTTTTGATCAAACCCTTTTAGAGCAGTACGTGAATGAGGCCGTGCAAGCAGCATTGACCAATTTAGAAGCTCAAGCAGCCCCCGCGGGTGAGATGACCGTTGTGCTTGGATCGGGTTGGCCCGGTATCTTGTTGCATGAGGCCATTGGCCACGGACTTGAGGGGGACTTTAACCGCAAAGGCTCTAGTGCCTTTGCGGGTAAAATTGGTCAACGAGTTGCTGCAAAAGGGGTTACGGTTTTGGATGACGGGACTTTAGCCGATAGGAGGGGCTCACTCAATGTGGACGACGAGGGCAATACCACTCAAAGCAACGTGCTAATTGAGGACGGAATCTTAAAAGGCTATATTCAAGACACCCTGAACGCAAGGCTCATGGGAGTGGCCCCAACTGGCAACGGTAGGCGCGAGAGCTACGCACACGTCCCCATGCCCAGAATGACCAACACGTACATGCTTTCGGGCGATAAGACCCCGCAAGAAGTTATTGCGAGTGTCAAAAAGGGCGTTTACGCAAGTAACTTTGGCGGGGGCCAGGTTGATATCACCTCTGGAAAGTTCGTTTTCTCCGCCAGTCAGGCATGGTGGGTCGAGAACGGGAAACTAATGTACCCCATCAAAGGCGCTACATTGGTGGGCAACGGCCCGGACGCGCTGACGCGTGTGAGTTTGGTGGGCAACGATATGGCGCTTGACAGTGGTGTGGGCACTTGCGGGAAAGAGGGTCAAAGTGTGCCCGTCGGTGTGGGACAGCCCACGCTGCGGATTGACGGTTTGACAGTGGGCGGCACAGCCTAGTTTGGACGCCAGGTTTTTTTCATTAACCCTGGTTTGTGGTAAAGTATTCTCCTATGTCAGTAGTTCATTTCTTTTTTAGTTACTTCTATTTCTCACGCCACAGTAGCGGTCGAGAGGCATAAAAGTTCAAAAACACTTTAACTGCGAATCGACCGCCTCAACAGGTGGTTTTTTTTTGTCAAATTTTTCCATCTCCCCTGTTATTGATAACTTACCCGCATCTTTTAAATCCGAATCTTTTAAATCCGCCTCATTAATGAGTTTTTTGATCGATACTTAAAAAACAATATGAAAACCCAATCCTCCATCCCTAACCACTCTTTCTCTCAAGGGGGTACCTCCTTAGTTGGGCTACACCCTACGGATAAAACCAGTCACACAGATGATGAAAGAATCAAAGACATCACGGTGCTCCCACCCCCTGAGCATTTGATCCGGTTTTTTCCTATTTTGGGTACACCTGTGGAGAGTTTGATATCAACGACGCGCAAAAAAATATCAAAGATCTTACAAGGAAGCGACGACAGGCTGTTGGTCGTTATGGGGCCGTGCTCC
This sequence comes from uncultured Burkholderiales bacterium, assembly GCA_903871545.1. Classification (GTDB taxonomy): domain Bacteria; phylum Pseudomonadota; class Gammaproteobacteria; order Burkholderiales; family Burkholderiaceae_C; genus Limnohabitans. The sequence continues at coordinate 90,037 of CAIQHG010000048.1, forward strand.
ATTCACGATCCAAGCGCTGCCCTTGAATACGCAAGACGCTTGGGGGCAGAGCGTGAACGTTTTCAAGATACGCTTGAGATTGTGATGCGCGTTTATTTTGAAAAACCAAGAACAACTGTGGGTTGGAAGGGGCTCATCAACGACCCTTACTTAGATGAGAGTTTCAAAATAGAGGAAGGACTCAGGATCGCTCGACAGCTTTTGATAGAGATCAATCGCCTCGGAGTGCCCGCAGCCAGTGAGTTCCTCGATGTCATCTCCCCTCAGTACATTGGAGACTTGATCAGTTGGGGAGCCATTGGCGCTAGGACCACAGAGAGTCAGGTGCACCGAGAGCTTGCCTCCGGGCTTTCTGCACCGATTGGGTTTAAGAACGGTACGGACGGAAATATCAAAATTGCAACCGACGCGATTCAAGCAGCGTCGCGGGGACATAACTTTTTGTCAGTGCATAAAAACGGTCAAGTCGCGATTGTTCAAACCCAAGGCAACCCCGATTGCCATGTGATTTTAAGGGGCGGTAAGGCGCCCAATTACGACGCTAAAAGCGTAAAAGCCGCATGCGATGAGTTGACTCTCTCAAAGCTTGCGCCTCGCTTAATGGTGGACTGCTCACACGCAAATAGCAGCAAACAACACGCCCTACAAATTGAGGTTGCTAAAGACATAGCCCACCAAATCAGTGCCGGCTCTCACCACATTTTTGGATTAATGGTGGAGAGTCACCTACTTGAAGGAGCACAAAAATTCAACCCAGGCAAAGACGATGTTGCCAAGCTCACATTGGGTCAAAGCATTACCGATGCCTGTATCAGTTGGGAGAGCTCGGTCCCGGTGCTTGAGAGTTTATCTAAGGCCGTTAAAGTTAGACGCAAAAGTTAACCCCCCCCCGCTTTTATTTAACTCTATTTTTAGCGGCTTCTTTAAGACCGGATAAGATCTTTTCATGTATGCCGCCAAATGATCCATTGCTCATACACAAAATATGGTCTCCCGCTTGCGCGTGCAAGCAGACTTGACTGACCAACTCGTCAAGTGTTTGGCAAACTATAGCCCGTTGGCCAAGCGGTTTTAGGGCTTGCGCGGGGCTCCAGTCCAGTCCCTGAGAGTGGCAAAGTGAGAGGTCTGCTGCGCCAAGGCTTTGGGGCAGTAAAGAGTTCATCGAGCCCAGTTTCATGGTGTTGGAGCGAGCTTCAAAAACAGCCAAAATCCTTCTCCCCGCGCCCACTGTGTGCCTGAGCCCCTCAAGCGTAGTTTGGATGGCGGTTGGGTGGTGCGCAAAATCGTCATAGACTGTGATGAGTGAATCAGGGTCATCCACCCGCCCATCCCTCGCCCCTTGCACAGCGCCTTTGATTTCCATGCGTCTTTTAACGTTGTTGAAACTTTGCAACGCCAGCGCCGCTTGGGCAGGCTCTACGCCGTAGTGCTTTGCAGCGGCAATGCTGGCAAGGGCGTTCATTTGGTTGTGTGCGCCGCTCAAAGACCAATTGAGTTTGGCAACAACGCGCTCGTTAAATAAAACCTCAAAGGAGTGGGCTTCGCCGTTTGCCCGCCAATTGGCAAGGGGGTGGGGGCCAAAGCGAGTCACGCCGCTCCACAGGCCCATCTCTAACACTCGCTCCAAACTCTTCTCACACGCATTAACCACTACCTCCCCAGAACGCGGTACCGTTCTTACCAAATGATGAAATTGTCGCTCGATGGTGGCTAAGTTGTCGAATATATCAGCGTGATCAAACTCTAAATTATTTAAAACCGCTGTGCGCGGTTTGTAATGCACAAACTTACTGCGTTTATCAAAAAAGGCAGTGTCGTATTCATCAGCTTCAATCACAAAGGGGGGAAGTTTGCTAGAGTTTTTATCCCCTGTGTTCTCACTCATGCGAGCAGATAGATTGAAATTAAGGGGCACACCTCCCACTAAAAATCCTGGTTTGAGGCCTGCACACTCTAGTATCCAAGCCAACATGGCTGTGGTCGTTGTTTTGCCGTGTGTGCCAGCAACTGCGATAACGTGGTGTGGGCGCTCAGCGGTATGCAGTATGTGCTCGCTCAACCATTGTGGTCCACTGGTGTAGGGCAAACCATTTTCTAAAATGGCCTCCATTAAAGGAAATTTAGGGGACTCAGGACTCAGGTGTACTCTTGAGACCACGTTTCCAATCACCCACATGTCAGGTTTTAAGCTGAGTTGATCGTCTGCGTATCCCTCTATAAGGTCAATGCCAAGTGCGCGAAGTTGGTCGCTCATGGGGGGGTAGACGCTTGCGTCGCAGCCCGTCACTTTATGGCCCGCTTGGCGTGCGAGCGCTGCAAGGCCACCCATAAAGGTGCCGCAAATGCCGAGTATGTGTATGTGCATACCTAAATTGTAGGGGCTATGGGCGACTGTGTTTGCAAGAGCTTTTGAAATGCGGGCACAATCAGCTCATGCAAGAATTAAGTCAAGAGATTGCCTCCCAAGCGGCTAGACTGATTGTGGAGGAGGGCTTGGATTACGGCGCAGCCAAGCGTAGAGCGGCCAAAGACATGGGCCTGCCTGCGAACAAAACCCCGATGCCCTCTAATGACTTATTGGAGCAGGAGCTGAGGATCTATATCAGCATTTTTTGCCCCGATACCCAGCCCCTGGAGTTGGCCGCTCTTAGAGCAAAGGCCCTAGAGTGGATGCAGCGTTTGGAGTATTTCAGACCCCACTTGAGCGGGGCGGTTTGGAGGGGCACTGCAACCCGCTTGAGCGATATTTACATTCAACTCTTTTGTGATGACTCTAAGGAGGCTGAAATTGAGTTGATCAACCAAGGGGTTAACTTTGAGGTTCGAAGCGTAATCGGGTTTAGGGGGAAACCAGTAGATGCACTTAGCATTTCAACATTTTGCGAAGAGCTCCAAGAGGAGATTGGTTTGCATCTAATGATTTACGACCACGACGATCTTAGGGGGGCGTTGGTGTCTGATCAAAAGCAAAAATCAGGGAGACAAACTCATCCCGACCAGAGTTTGATCCCCCTTGGCCCACAAACCCCACAAACCCTAAAAGCTCCTGCTCTCCCCGCGGCCCCTACCGCGCCGATTGGTTCTTTAAAAGCGCTTAAGCTACTTCTAGGCGATTGATATTTTTTTGTGAATGCTTTTTAATTCATAAAATACCAAAATACTCATACATTACTCATCAACATATGAACATTCCACCTCTGACCCCCGACACGCAGTCCTCCCAGCGTTTAAACCCAAACCGAAGATGGATTTTGGGAGGGGTAGCATGTGGCGCGTTGTCGCTGGGGGCGCTTGCCTCTTGGCTTAAATACGGCGCCTCTAAAACAAACCCAACCGATTTAAACCCCCTGTGGAACTCTGCGTTCAAACACCCCAGCGGTGATGATGTGGATTGGAAGCAGTTTAGGGGCAGACCCTTGATCATTAATTTTTGGGCAACTTGGTGCGCTCCCTGTGTTGAGGAAATGCCTTTAATTGATCGCTTTTATAAGGAAAATGTTTCTAAAGGCTGGCAAGTGATTGGACTTGCCATTGATCAGCCCAGTAAAGTTAAGAGTTTTCTAAATCTTCATCCCGTTAGTTACCCTGTTTTGTTGGCAGGCCTAGGGGGCACTGAGCTCAGCGTAGCCTTAGGGGATGAAACAGGCTCTTTGCCTTTTACGCTCATTTTAAGATCCGATGAGTCTGTTTTAGTTAAAAAAATAGGCAAATTAAAGGCAGATGAGCTCAATTCGATTTTATAAAAACGCAAAAACTCTTGTTAAATTAGTTTTCCAGCTGAAAATAGTAGAAAATACTACATCTTTAACAAAAAATTGAGCGTAACTTTATGGATTTGAGAAAACTCAAAACTTTGATTGACTTGGTATCAGAATCGAATATATCTGAACTTGAAATCACTGAAGCAGAGGGCAAAGTCAGGATTGTTAAGAGTGAAGGTGCCCCCGGCGGCGCGCTTTACTCTGCTCAGTCTGGACGATCAGGTAGTGGCCTCCATAATTTTGATAACTTAGGTGGGAATACGCATCCCAACGACGCGCACAGTGAGGGCTCCAAAGGCGTGCACCCCCATGAGGGCGCAGCTCAGGGCGGAGCCAGAAGCGCAGGCACAGGCTCAAGTGCAGGGGGAGGGGAAAGCTCTAACTCAGAGGTTAATGCTGCAAGTGCTCCGAATCAACCCACTGGACACGTTGCCAAGTCTCCCATGGTCGGTACCTTTTACAGGTCCTCCACCCCTGGCGGTAAACCCTTCATCGATGTAGGCTCAGTTGTGAAAGAGGGTGACACGATATGTATTATTGAGGCCATGAAAATACTCAACGAGATTGAGGCCGATCACTCAGGCACCGTCACTCAAATATTGATCAAAGACGGACAAGCTGTTGAATACGGACAGTCTTTGTTTGTCATTGAGTAACCTCACCTTGTAAACCGCTTAAGTATGTTTAAAAAAATTCTGATCGCAAACCGCGGTGAAATTGCACTTCGCATTCAAAGGGCTTGTAAGGAGCTCGGGATCAAAGGTGTGATTGTTTACTCTGAAGCTGATAGGGAGGCCAAGTACGTGAAGCTCGCTGAGGAAGCGGTCTGTATCGGGCCGGCTGCATCGGGTCAAAGTTACCTCAACATGCCAGCTATTATTTCTGCAGCCGAGGTCACTGACTCAGAGGCCATCCATCCTGGGTACGGGTTTTTAAGTGAGAACGCGGATTTTGCCGAGAGGGTCGAGAAAAGTGGATTTAAATTTATTGGCCCCAGTCCTGAATCAATTCGTTTGATGGGGGACAAAGTATCAGCCAAAAAAGCAATGATCAAAGCCGGCGTTCCCTGTGTCCCGGGCTCGGACGGGGAGCTTCCAGATAATGCGTTAGAGATGAAACGGATTGCAAAAATAATTGGCTACCCCGTTATCATCAAAGCTGCTGGGGGTGGGGGTGGGCGCGGGATGCGTGTGGTTAACACAGAGGCCGCACTCGTAAATGCAGTGCAGACCACCAAAGCTGAGGCCGGCGCAGCTTTTGGAAACCCAGCGGTTTATATGGAAAAATTCCTTCAAAACCCGCGACATATTGAAATCCAAATCCTAGCCGATCAGTTTAAAAACGTGGTGTATTTGGGCGAGAGGGACTGCTCGATGCAAAGACGACATCAAAAGGTGATCGAGGAAGCTCCAGCCCCAGGTATCGCTAGAAAGCTGATCGAGAAGGTCGGGGACAGGTGCGTGGCTGCCTGTAAAAAGATTGGGTACCGGGGTGCAGGGACTTTTGAGTTCTTGTACGAAAACGGTGAGTTTTACTTCATTGAGATGAACACGAGAGTCCAAGTCGAGCACCCTGTGACTGAATTCATCACCGGTGTTGATATTGTTAAGACTCAAATAAGAGTGGCCGCTGGTGAGAAACTCCCCTTCACCCAGCGTCAAATAACCTTTAAAGGTCACGCTATTGAGTGTCGCATAAATGCGGAGGACCCCTTTAAATTTACCCCCTCGCCGGGACGAATTACGATGTGGCATCCCCCCGGGGGGCCTGGCGTGAGAGTGGACTCGCACGCTTATACCAATTACTTTGTGCCGTCCAATTACGACTCAATGATTGGCAAATTGATTGTCTACGGGGACACCCGTGAGCATGCGTTAGCCCGTATGCGCACTGCATTGTCTGAGTGCGTTGTCGAGGGCATTCAAACCAATATAGCGCTGCACCGCGAGATCATGAGTGATGCTAAATTTATAACGGGCGGCACAAACATTCACTACTTGGAGGAGTGGCTGTCAAGCCACAAGCGCTAAGCGATGGTTGAGCTTTGTCTGCTCGTTGCACAAGACGCAGTTGAGCCCGTGTCCGATTTACTTATGGAGCTTGGGGCGCTTAGTGTGAGCGTAGAGGATGCGGATGCATTGACCTATCAAGAGAAGGCCCTCTACGGTGAACCAGGAATGCCTGCACCCGTGATGGGTTGGACTCGCTCAGTGGTAAATGCTTTGTTTGCCCTTGAGAGTGAGGCGGCAAAGGTGGGCGAGTGGTTTGGCGGCAATAGTGAATGGTCTGAGCATTCAAAGGTCGTGCAAATTCGGGTTGTACCCGAGCAAGACTGGGTTCGACTGACGCAGTCCCAGTTTGATCCTGTGGAAATTACTGCTAATTTTTGGATCGTGCCGACTTGGCACGCATTACCCATTGGGGCCAGCAAGGTGCTCCGACTTGATCCAGGCCTGGCCTTTGGTACGGGTACGCACCCGACCACAAAGATGTGTTTGAAGTGGATTGCACAGCACCCCCCATTTGGGCAAAGAGTGTTGGATTATGGGTGCGGTTCTGGCATTTTGGCGATGGGCGCTGCAGTTTACGGTGCAAAGTGTGTAGATGCAGTAGATATTGATAGCGCTGCGGTTAGTGCAACGTTAGACAACGCAAAAGCAAACCAATTGGAGCGTCAAATTCAGGCGGGCTCGCCCGATCTAGCGATAGGCCAATACGATATAGTTCTTGCCAACATCTTAGCTTCTCCGCTTAAGGTGTTGGCTCCGCTGTTGGCCGGCGCAGTCAAGCCTGGAGGTGCATTGGTGCTTGCTGGAATTTTGGAGCGTCAAGCCCAAGAGCTCATTGACGCTTACGAACCTTATTGTTCTTTGAGTGTTTTGGATCAAATGGAGGGTTGGATTTTGATGGGTTCGACTCGGCTGTGAGGTCTTAGTGTGAGACGTGCTCGTTGCAAAATAGACAGGCAAAGGTGTTGAGCTTTTAATTCGCAAATAACCAATCAACATGCAACTCATAACTCGGTGCCCACATTGCAAAACTGCTTTTGCATTTGATGCCGCCCAAATTCGGGTAGCTCAGGGCTGGGTGCGTTGCGGCAAATGCACTAAGCTCTTTGAGTCGGATAAGCATTTGTTTGAGCGCAAAGTCGCAGCGTCCCAAAAGGGCCATGAAGACACTCAAACGGTACAGGCGCGGGATGACTTCAAAGCTGGCTCAAAAGCAGATTTAAGTGCAAATTTAAGTTCGGAATTAAGCTCAGAATTAAGCTCAGAATCCAACTCTGCACCCGGCGAAGAGTTGTTATCAAAAACAAATATTCTTGCAAGAGAATACCCACCTTCAACAGCAAGCCCCGCACAAGTGGTCCCTGCAGATGTTGGGGCCACACCAGGCACTTCATCTCTTGACCAATTTGTTGATCATGGCCTTGTGGATTTTGGCATTAGTAAAGGCGAGTGGGATGAGTTGGAGAAGTTGAAAGAACCAGAGGAGTCAGAGGAGTCAGAGGAAGCACAAGAAGCACAAGAAGCACAAGAAGCAGAAGAAGCAGAAGCAGAAGCAGTGAGCGAATTTGCGCAAGTGGGGCTTAAAAATGAGTCTCTCGGTCCAGAGATCCATAAACTCAGATCCGACCTAGAGTATTTACACGACTCATTAGATGAGTCAAGTTGGAGCGTTCATCAACAGATCAACAACACCCTCAAACTCCCGACTGACACAAAAGGTGAGGAGGCCATAAAATCCCTCAGCCAACAGTTGCAGGATTTTGGTGCATTTCAATCCTCAGGGCACGCGGGAGAAATACCCCGCTTGCCTGAGCTCCCTGAATCCACTTCATCTCCCAATAACTCCGTTGGAGCGTGGGTTTTTGTCCGTCCCATTGTCCTGTCCTTATTGGTCTTGCTAAGTGTGTGCCAAGTGCTTTGGCATTACAAAGAAATCTTGGGTGCGCTCAGCGCGGAGTCCCACTTTTTGGTGCAATCAATTTGTTCGAGATTGGGGGTAGAGCTCAGTTGGCCCCAAGAGATAGATAGCCTTCGCATAGAGTCAAGTAGCTTCAAGCTAATCCAAGGCGAAACTTACCGCCTCAAACTGAGACTAAAAAATCGGCAAGATTATGCGGTTATGACCCCTTTACTGGAGCTCACACTCTTGAATGCTGAGGAGCATGTCTTAGTTAGAAAGATTTTTAAGCCCAAAGACCTCGATCTCCAAGAGGCCATCGCGCCCGATAAAGACTTAAACTTAAGCCTTGATCTGCTTGTCGAACCCACAATTTCAACTCAAATAGTGGGTTATAAGATAGATTTTTTCTATCCTTAACAACGCAGCGTCTCTGGATGTAATAACATCTACAGTCCGTTTAAGATCCAATAAAAATTTGTTTGAGTTTTGACAAAATCGATAGCCCAAACCCCTTTTCGAGCTAGTTTCCTGCAAATTGCCTGCAACATGCGTCTAGCTTTGATTTTCCCTCATCCAGCCCTAGCTATTTCTCCAACCCATAAAACTTTAAACTCAGGAAATTTAAACTATGTCAGCACTTATTTGCGGCTCTCTCGCCTTTGATACGATTATGAGCTTTGAGGGGCGCTTTGCCGATCAAATACTCCCAGACCAATTGCATATATTAAACGTCTCATTTTTAGTTCCCCAACTCAGGCGCGACTTTGGGGGATGTGCAGGCAATATTGCTTACGGCTTAAAGCTCTTAGGAGGAACTCCCCTGCCTATGGCCACCCTGGGAATGGACTCTAAGGAATACTTGGACAGACTCAGTCAGTTGGGTATTTCAACAGAATTCGTTAAAACAGTTGATGAACAAATGACTGCACAAGCGATGATCATGACTGATAAAGATAACAACCAAATCACTGCGTTTCACCCAGGTGCAATGAGTGTTGCCAATCAAATCAAGGTAGTGCCGCGCGCAGATATCAAGCTTGCTATCATCTCCCCCGATGGTCGGGACGCCATGATCGAACACGCTGAGCAACTCGCCCATGCAAAAATTCCCTTTGTCTTTGATCCCGGACAAGGACTCCCTATGTTTAACGGAGCTGAGTTGTCAAAGTTCATTGGCCAATCCACATGGGTCACTGTAAATGACTATGAGGGCAAGATGCTGAGCGAGCGCACGGGATGGGAATTTAGTGAAATATCCAAACAAGTCGAGGGCTTGGTCGTGACTTTAGGCGGCGAGGGGTGTGAGGTGTGGATTGGGGGCGAGAAAACTTGGGTCCCTCCGGTTAAAGCCTCTCACATCGTAGACCCAACTGGATGTGGAGACGCTTGGCGGGCAGCCTTACTGTTTGGTTTGGAGCAAGGTTGGACGCTTGAGAAATGTGCCGAGTTAGGTAACAAAGTCGGCGCCATAAAAATAGCTAGTCGCGGACCACAAAATTATTCACTCTAAGCTTTAAGCCAAGAAAAAACCCGACACTTTGCAGGGTCGGGTTTGAGGCCCCAGGGGATTAAGACTCTATATTAAGGCTTAGTCGACACGGGGAAAGGCCAGGCTGCCTGTGGGTTCAACGTCGTTTGAGCAACGGATTGAGGACTCACATGAGTGGTAACCTGATGAGCGTGGTGCTCAGTGCGCACTTCTGGCTTATGGACCGCAGTCTTATGAACTACAGACTTATGGGCAGAAGCCACTTTTTTTGCTGGTGCTGCTTTTTTGGCCGGAGCTTTTTTAGCAACCGCTTTTTTAACCACTGCCTTCTTAGCTACTGCCTTTTTAGCGACAGCCTTTTTAGCCACTACTTTCTTTGCTAAAGTCTTTTTAACGGAGGGCTTTTTAGCAGCAACTTTTTTGGCCGGAGCTTTTTTAGCAACCGCCTTTTTAGTAACCGCTTTTTTAACCACTGCCTTCTTAGCTACTGCCTTCTTAGCTACTGCCTTTTTAGCGACAGGTTTCTTAGCTACTGCCTTTTTGGCAACAGGTTTCTTTGCTACGACTTTCTTAG